>NZ_JBHVHX010000008.1:0-211332 GCF_042799895.1 Nocardia sp. NPDC057663
GGGTCGGCACAGTGTGTGCCGACCGGCGCCCGGTCAGAAGCTCGGGGAGATCAGTCCCGCGCGATGGCGGACCAACCCGCGACCTCTTCGGGCGTGCGCGGGCCCGGACCGGTGTAGATGGCGGCGGGGCGCACGAGCTTGCCCAGCTGCTTCTGCTCCAGGATGTGCGCGCACCAGCCCGCGGTCCGGCCGCAGGTGAACATGGCGGGCATCATGTGCGCGGGGACCTCGGCGAAGTCCAGGATCACCGCGGCCCAGAACTCGACATTGGTCTCGATCGCCCGGTCCGGACGGCGCTCACGCAGCTCGGCCAGCGCGGCCTGCTCGAGCGCGGCGGCGACCTCGTAGCGCGGGGCGTCGAGGCGCTTGGCGGTGGCGCGCAGCACGCGGGCGCGCGGGTCCTCGGCCCGGTAGACCCGGTGCCCGAAGCCCATCAGCTTCTCCTTGCGGTCCAGGATGCCCTTGACCAGTGCCCGCGCGTCACCGGTCTGCTCGACCGCTTCGATCATCGGCAGCACGCGGGCCGGCGCGCCGCCGTGCAGCGGGCCGGACATGGCGCCGATCGCGCCGGACAGCGAGGCCGCCACATCGGCGCCGGTGGAGGCGATGACGCGGGCGGTGAAGGTGGAGGCGTTCATGCCGTGCTCGGCGGCCGATACCCAGTAGGCGTCGATCGCCTCGGTGTGGCGCGGGTCCGGGTCACCCTTCCAGCGGGTCATGAACCGCTCGGTGACGGTGGTGCACTCGTCGATCTTGCGCTGCGGAACGGCGGGCTGATAGATGCCGCGCGCGGACTGCGCGACGTAGGACAGTGCCATCACCGAGGCGCGGGCCAGGTTCTCGCGGGCGGTCTCGTCGTCGATGTCGAGCAGCGGCTCGTAGCCCCAGATCGGGGCGAGCATGGCCAGACCGGCCTGCACGTCGACACGCACGTCACCGGTGTGCACCGGCAGCGGGAAGGGCTCGGCGGGCGGGAGGCCGTGGCCGAACTGACCGTCGACCAGCAGGGCCCACACGTCACCGAAGGTGACCCGGTTGGCGACCAGGTCCTCGATGTCGACGCCGCGATATCGGAGTGCGCCACCGTCCTTGTCCGGCTCGGCGATGTCGGTGGTGAAGGCCACCACGCCTTCCAATCCGCTGACGAAATCCTGTGGTACCGAGCTGGCAGTCATGGTGACTCTCCTTGCAGGGGCATGCCGATATTTCTGAACCATAGCCCTGGGGAT
Organism: Nocardia sp. NPDC057663; assembly: GCF_042799895.1. Taxonomy (NCBI): domain Bacteria; kingdom Bacillati; phylum Actinomycetota; class Actinomycetes; order Mycobacteriales; family Nocardiaceae; genus Nocardia; species Nocardia sp. NPDC057663. The sequence goes on from NZ_JBHVHX010000008.1 coordinate 1,230, forward strand.
ACCGGGTAGTAGCGTCGCCCCTGGCGTGACCTGGACCCTTCCGCGGCCCTCGCCCCGGCGTACCGTCTGTGCTCATGCGTGACCAGGAACCCGCGACCGCGGCCGACCTCGCCGCGATGCGCGTCGACTACGGCGACCCGCTGTCGATGCCCGAGGAAGCCGACCTCGACGAGACCTGGGTGGCGGGCGGCTGGGAACCGTTGCTGCGCCGCTGGATCGAGCAGGCGCGCGGTCTCGGCGTCGCCGAACCCAATGCGATGGTGCTGGCCACCGTCTCGCTGACGGGTCCGGCTCCGCGCCCGGTCGCCCGCACCGTCCTGTGCAAGGGACTCTCGCCCGACGGCGTCACCTTCTATACGAACTACGACTCGGCCAAGGGCAACCAGCTCGCCGCCGACCCGTACGCGGCGGCATCCTTCGTCTGGCCCGCGCTCGCCCGTCAGGTCCATGTGCGCGGGGTGACCGAGCGGGTATCCGCCGAGGTGACCGCGGCCTACTGGCAGGCCCGGCCGCGCGACGCGCGGCTCGGGGCCTGGGCCTCGCAGCAGTCGCGGCCCGCGGCCTCGCGCGCCGAGCTGGACCGGGCGCTGGCCGAGACCACGGCCCGCTTCGCCGACGTCGCCGACATCCCGGTGCCGCCGTTCTGGGGCGGCTACCTGCTGCGGCCCGACGAGGTGGAGTTCTGGCAGGGCAGGCGGGGCAGGCTGCACAACCGGATCGTCGTGCGGATCGACGGCGCAGGCACAACCGTCGAACGTTTGCAGCCCTAACGATTGGTGGGGTATCTCACCGCGCGCATCCATTCTCCGATCGCGCGGTGATGGTTAATCTGCGGCGAGTGAAGCTGCTCGCCGATACCGAACCCCTGCGTAATCCCGACTATCGCAGGCTCTGGACCACCAACATCGTCACCGTCATCGGTGCGCAGCTCTCGGTCGTCGCGGTTCCGCAGCAGATCTTCCAGATCACCGGTAGTTCCGGCTATGTCGGCCTGGCCGGCCTGTTCGGCCTGATTCCGCTGGTCGTGTTCGGGCTGTGGGGTGGCGCGCTGGCCGACGTCATGGACCGGCGCACGCTGCTGATCATCACCACGGCGGGCACCGGCGCGACCGCGGTGGCGTTCTGGGTGCAGGCCGCGCTCGGGATGACCAATGTGTGGCTGGTGCTCGGCCTGTTCGCCGCCCAGCAGGCGTTCTTCGCGGTCAACCAGCCCACCCGCAGCGCGGCCATCGCGCGGCTGCTGCCACCCGAGCAGATCGCCGCGGCCAGCTCGCTGAGCATGACCGTGCAGAACGTCGGCATGATCGCGGGCCCGGTGCTGGCGGGTCTGCTCATCCCGGTGCTCGGCTTGCCGACGCTGTATCTGATCGACGCGATCGCCCTGCTCGCGACGGTGTGGGCGGTGTGGAAACTGCCCGCGTTCCCGCCGACCGGTGATCAGCGCCGGGCCGGGCTGCGCGCCGTCGTCGACGGTTTCCGCTACCTCACCGGGCAGCGGATCCTGCTCGCCTCCTTCGTCGTCGACATCATCGCCATGGTGTTCGGCATGCCGCGCGCGCTGTTCCCGCAGATCGCGCACGAGACCTTCCACGATCCGGCCGAGGGCGGCGTCGCGCTGGGCCTGCTGTTCGCGGCGATCTCGGCGGGCGCGGTGCTCGGCGGTGTCTTCTCCGGCTGGGTGCCGCGCATCCGCAGGCAGGGCCTGGCGGTGATCGTGTGCATCGCGGTGTGGGGCGTGGCGATGGTGGGGTTCGGCGTCGCGGTCGGCCTGGCCGGGCACCTGTTCGGGCTCGGGGTGTGGCTGTGGATCGCGGTGGCGTTCCTGGCGCTGGGCGGCGCGGTCGACATGATCTCGGCGGCGCTGCGCACGGCGATGTTGCTCAACGTCTCCACCGACGAGATGCGCGGCAGGCTCCAGGGCGTGTTCATCGTGGTTGTCGCAGGTGGGCCGCGGATCGGTGATGTTGCCCACGGTTTCGCCGCAGCGAGCCTGGGTACCGCTGTAGCTGCCGCGGGTGGCGGTGTCCTGGTGGTGATCGGGGTGGCGCTGGCCGCGCTGGCCTTCCCCGCCTTCGTGCGTTACCGGGTGACCCAGGCGCATGCGGAATCGTTGGCCAAATGAGCTGTGCGAGAAGGGAATACAGGTTCATCGCGGGCCCGCGCCGGACGTGCCCTCCCGCGGCCGCCGCGGGCGGGTCGCGACGGGTTCGGCGCAGGTCGCCGGATACCCGCAGACCTCACCGTCGATCGGCCCCGGTGTGAGAACAGCGCAGGACAACCCTGATTGCTTGTCTGCTCCGAACAACAGCTAGCGTTAGCGCAAGTGCACCGCGTGCCGACCGCATCGGTGCCTACGGTTCTAGCCTGAGAGGGATCCTTCCGTGCCCGCTGAGAACATCACCAACGTCGCCGAAGACGCCAAGGCGGTACTGCAGTACCCCGGTGGCGAGTTCCCGATTTCGGTCACCAAGGCCGCAGAGGGCAACGACGGACTCGACTTGGGCAAGCTGCTGGCCAGCACCGGCTACGTCACCTATGACCCCGGTTTCATGAACACCGCGTCGACCAAGTCGGCCATCACCTACATCGACGGTGAAGCGGGCATCCTGCGTTACCGCGGCTACCCGATCGACCAGCTGGCGGGCCGCTCGACCTTCATCGAGGTCAGCTACCTGCTCATCTACGGCGAGCTGCCGACCCAGGCCCAGCTCGACGACTTCACCGATCGCATCCGCCGCCACACCCTGCTGCACGAGGACCTGAAGCGGTTCTTCGACGGCTTCCCGCGCAACGCGCACCCGATGCCGGTGCTGTCGTCCGCGGTGAACGCGCTGTCGGCGTACTACCAGGACTCGCTGGACCCGCGCGACCCCGAGCAGGTCGAGCTGTCCACCATCCGCCTGCTGGCCAAGCTGCCCACCATCGCGGCCTACTCGTACAAGAAGTCGGTCGGCCAGCCGTTCCTCTACCCGGACAACTCGCTGAGCCTGGTCGAGAACTTCCTGCGGATGACCTTCGGCTTCCCGGCCGAGCCCTACGAGGTCGACCCCGAGATCGCCGCCGCGCTCGACATGCTGCTGATCCTGCACGCCGACCACGAGCAGAACTGCTCCACCTCGACCGTGCGCCTCGTCGGCTCCTCCGACGCCAACCTGTTCACCTCGGTGTCCGGTGGCATCAACGCGCTGTGGGGCCCGCTGCACGGCGGCGCCAACCAGGCCGTGCTCGAGATGCTCGACGAGATCAAGGCCAACGGCGGCGACGTCAAGGAATTCATCCGCAAGGTCAAGAACAAGGAAGACGGCGTGAAGCTCATGGGCTTCGGGCACCGCGTCTACCGCAACTACGACCCGCGCGCCACCCTGGTCAAGCAGGCCGCCGACAAGATCCTGTCGAAGATCGGTGGCGACGACCAGCTGCTCGACATCGCCAAGCAGCTCGAAGAGGTCGCCCTCACCGACGACTACTTCGTCTCGCGTCGCCTGTACCCGAACGTCGACTTCTACACCGGCGTCATCTACCGGGCCATGGGCTTCCCGACCCGCATGTTCACCGTGCTGTTCGCCATGGGCCGCCTGCCCGGCTGGATCGCGCACTGGCGGGAGATGCACTCCGAGCCGCTCAAGATCGGCCGCCCGCGCCAGATCTACACCGGCTACGGTGAGCGTGACTACCGCGACATCGCTGGCCGTTAGCCCGAACTGAAACTATCGAAGGGGATAGCCGAATGACCAAGCCGGAGATCGAATTCCAGGCGGGCCCCGCGCCCACCACGCTCGTGAAGAAGGACCTCATCGAGGGCGAAGGCAAGGAAGCGGTGCCCGGTGGCACCGTCGAGGTGCACTACGTCGGCGTCGAGTTCGAGACCGGCGAGCAGTTCGACTCTTCGTGGGACCGTGGCGAATCCATCACCTTCCCGCTGCGCGGCCTGATCCAGGGCTGGCAGGATGGCATCCCCGGCATGAAGGTCGGCGGCCGCCGCCAGCTGACCATCCCGCCGGAGCTCGCCTACGGCCCCGCCGGCTCAGGCCATAACCTGTCCGGCAAGACCCTGGTCTTCGTGATCGACCTGCTCGACGCGAACTGACCTACCGAACAACACACTGTGGCCGGGTTCCGATCGGAACCCGGCCACAGTTGTCTTCGGCGGTCCTACTCCCGGACGACCTCGACCGGGTCGGTGAGGGCGAGGGCGAGGGCGGAGTTCTGGGCGGTGCCGCGGGCGGGGAGGGCGTCGATGGCCTTGCCGGTCTGGGTGTTCAGGTTGCCGACGATGTTCTGGAGGGCGTCGACGCCGGTGGTCATCTGTTCGATCGCGGAGGTGATCTGGGCGCCGCCCTGTTCGGCGAGAGCGGGCAGGCCCTTGGCGAGTTCGGCACCCTGGGCGAGCTGGTCGCGGGCGCTGTCGAGGCGGGTGACGACGGTGCGCAGCAGGGTGCCGAGGTCGGTGTTCGGGTCGACGGCGGCGCCGGTCAATTCGGCCAGGCCGGTCAGCTGGGTGCCCGCCTGACTCGAGATGCCGCGTAGCGCTTCGAGTTTGGTGATGATGTCGGCAAGCTGGGGATCATTCGCGAACGGCAGGGCGCGCAGCAGCGGCAGGATCTGGTCGAGGCCGGTACCGAGGGCGGTGGCGCTGCGTTCCACGCCGGCGATGGTGACGCCGGTCGCGCCGAGCGCGTCGGCGAGCTGGTTCGCCTGCTTCGACGCGCCGTCCACCGTCTGATTCAGCAGCTCGATGGCTGAGGTGAGCTCTCCCGCACCCTGTTTCGCGAAGTCGAGGAAGCCGAGCATCTCCTGCGCGCCGCCACTGAACTGGTCGGCGCCGTCGGCGGCCGCGTTCACGCCTGCGCTCAGCAGTTGCGCGGTGAACTGCACCGAGGTCATCTGATTGCGGGCCTGTGATACCGCGGCGAGCGCGGCGTCGACACCGGAGGCGCCGATCCGGTGGGTCACGGCGGCGACGGCGCCGTTCACCGTGCCCTCGTCCGCACCGTCGTGCGCGGTGACGATGACCTTGGCGCGCTTGGGTTCCGGCGAGGCCAGCGTGGCCATCGAGGAGGTGAGGTCCGCGGGCAGGGTGATCACCGCGGCGTAGTCGGCCGGGTCGATCTCACCCGGTTTCGCGACCGTCCACTCGTAGCCGCCCGCGTCCCGCACGGCCGCGGCGACACGGTCCCCGGTCGGCCCGGTATCGGCATTGACCAACGCGAATCCGGTCGGTGTGTCGCCGCCGCCCGCGCACGCGGCGATTCCACCACCCGCCAGCGCGACAGCAGCGACGAGACAGGCCACACGAGCACGTTTTCCGATCACGGCGCCGACGGTATCGGGCGAGTTCGCGCCCGGTTGTGGGAGATGTCTGAGAGTTCGGTGAGGAAGGCCGCGTGGATTAGCTGCCGGTGTGCCGTCAGGTGTTGCCGAGGCGGCTTTTCCCGGTCACCGGGACTGCGAAACCCGGTGCTGATATGTCTTGCGTCACAGTGGCTTCCATCGCCCCGATCTGTCCGGTACAAATCTCGAGTCAATCGACATCGAGAATTTTTTCGATTCGTCCGGGGGGTTCGGGGATTCGCCGGGGGCATCGGGAGGGAGACATCGAACATGTTCCACCGCAACATCACTCGCGTCGGCCGTCGGGCGCTCGTCGCGGCGCTGCCGCTGGCCGTGGCCACCTCGCTGGTCACCGCGGGCACCGCCGCCGCTGACGTCGACACCGAGCGCCAGGCGCAGATCGCCACCGGCCTGTCCAGTGCCGGTGCCGCTGACGGCGTCGACTTCCGCACCGCCGTCTCGCCGGACCTGCGCACCATCTCCGCGACCGTCGACAACGCCCGGTTCGTCGTCACCCCCGACGCCGTCACCGTGGTGTCCGCCGCGGGCGTCACCGTGGGCGAGGTCCCGCTGAAGCTCAACACCGTCGACGGCAACGCCATCGCGATCGCCTCGGTGGTCTCCGAGGACGGCAAGACCCTGTCGATGGCCCCGCAGCTGTCCGCCGACACCAGCACCGAGCTGAAGAACATCGCCACCGACCCGTCGAAGGCCAACCACGACCCGGCCCAGAACGGTGCGGCCGCCGGTGCCACGGTCGGCGCGCTGTCCGCGGCGATCCTCTGCATTCCCGCCCTGGCGGCGATTATCGTCGGCTACTTCTTCTGCCTGCTCTCCTCGGGAATCTCCATGGCGATCACCGGTGCGGTGATCGGCGCGGTCATCGGTCTGGTCATCCCGGAGGCGATCCCGCAGGTTCTGCCCTGATCCCTGCCGGGCTCCGGTAGGCAGCGCGTTCCGCCGGTCGATGGCTGAACGTTTGCCGCGCAAGTGAATTCGGCCCCGCATCCGTGTCACACGGGTGCGGGGCTTTTCGCTGTCTACGGTGTGCTGCGGACCGGCAGGTCGAGCACCAGGCGCGCGCCGCCGAGCGGGCTGTCCTCGAAATAGGCCTGCCCGCCGTGCAGCTGCGCCTGCTGGGCCACCAGCGCCAGGCCGAGCCCGGAGCCGCCCTTGGTGGCATTGGTGCCGCGGGCGAAGCGGGCGAAGACCGCGTCGCGCTCGGCGACGGGTACGCCGGTGCCGTTGTCGTCGACGGCGATGACGATGTGATCGCCGGGGGTGCGATGCGCCGAGACGACGGCGTGGGTGGCGCCGCCGTGTTTCACGGAGTTGGTCAGCGCGTTGTCGACGGCCAGGCGAAGGCCGGCGGGCAGCCCGCGGGTGACGAGCTCGGCGTCGGTGTCGATCCGCACCGACAGGCCCGGATTGTGGCGCATGGCGTCGTGGGCGGCCTGGTCGCACAGATCCGCGACATCGGTGGGGACGTGATCGGCTTCGGCGGTGAGATCGCCGCGGGCCAGGCGTTCCAGTGCGGTGAGGGTGGTCTCGACCCTGGTCTCGTTGCGGGCGAGGTCGTCGAGGATCTCGCGGCGCTGCTCGTCGGTGAGGTCGAGGGTGCGCAGGACCTCGAGGTCGGTGCGGATCGCGGTCAGCGGGGTGCGCAGCTCGTGGGCGGAGACAGCGGCGAAGTCGCGGGCGGTCTCCAGCGCGGCGGCCGTCTCGGCCTGCGCCTCGTCGACGCGGGCCAGCATCGTGTTGACCGCGTCGGCCAGCTTCACCGCCTCGTCGACACCGGAACCGTCGACCGGCTGGGCCGGGTTGTCCGGGTCACCGAAGGCGCTGCGCGCCGAGACCTGCTTGGTCAGCTTCACGATCGGGCCGACGGCGCGCCCGGCGAGCAGCCAGCCCAGCGCCGCTGCCGCCGTCACCGCGATCGCGGCGCCCGCGAGCACCCAGCGCTGCTGTTCGGCGGTGGCCTTGGCCGACTCGGTGGTCGGGATAGCAAGGGAGACAGTGCGTCCGGCGGGCTGGTTCTCTGTGGTGGTGAGCACCCGGTACGGCTGGTCGTTCACCTCGACGGTCTGCGAGCCCGGCGGCAGATCGGGCAGCTGGGTGGAGCTGGACGCGGTCACCTGGCCGTTGTCGCGCACGGTGAGCGCCATGGTGGTCTGCAAGCCGGTCAGGTTGACGAAGCCGGTCGCCAGCACCGGCTCGATCAGCACGATCCGCGAGGCGATCTCGAGCTGCTGGTCGGTCTGGGTCACATTGTTGCGTTCGATCGCTTGGAAACCCACGAATGCGGCGATTGTGACGATGATGACGGCACCCGCCGCGGCCGCGCCCGCGACTCTGGTTCGCAGCGAAAACGATTGTCTCCGACGGCTTTTCGGCGGGGCCTCGGTCATTTCGGTTCCCGGAGCACGAACCCGACACCGCGAATGGTGTGCAAAATCCTTGGTGTGTCATCTATTTCGAGTTTGCGTCGCAAGTATCCGACGAACACGTCGACGACATTCGTATCGGCTATGAAATCGTAACCCCACACCAATTCCAGCAGCCGTTCCCGCGTCAACACCACACCCGCATTCCTGGCCAGGGTCGACAACAATTCGAATTCCCGTTTGGTGAGCTCGATTTCCTTGCCGTGCAACAGCGCTCGGTATCCGGCCACGTCGATCTGCAGCGGGCCGACTGCGATCGCGCCGGGTGCGGCGGGCTCCGGCACGTCGGTGCGCCTGCGTAGCAGTGCGCGGATCCTGGCCACCAGTTCGGCCAGCTCGAACGGTTTCACCAGGTAGTCGTCGGCGCCGGACTCGAGGCCCGCGATCCTGTCGTCGACCGAGGCACGGGCGCTGAGCACGCAGATCGGCACCTCGTTGCCCATCGCGCGCAGCGCCGTCACCACGCCGGCGCCGTCGAGCACGGGCATGTTCATGTCGAGGACCACGGCGTCGGGCGCGCGCTCGGACACGGCCCGCAGCGCCGCGGCGCCGTCGCGGGCCACCAGCACCTGGAACCCGGACAGTCGCAGGCCGCGTTCGACCGAGGCGAGGACATCCTCGTCGTCGTCGACGACCAGGACAGTAGCGGCAGCACGATCGGTCACGGTGCAATCCTATGGGCGCCGACCGCCGCCGACCGCCGTGGTCAGGTCGTCGGTGCCACCGGGTCGCCGTCGAGATCGGGCGTCGGCGAGTCCTCCGCCGCCTGCGGTGCGCCGAGCGGGGGATTGGCGAGGATGCGGTCGGCCAGGGCGGTGAGCACGGCCGGGTCCTCGATGGTGGCCGGGGTCTCGACGTGTTCGCCCGCGGTGAGCTGGCGGATCGTCTTGCGCAGGATCTTGCCCGAGCGGGTCTTGGGCAGGCCGGAGACGATGATCGCGCTGTGCAGGGTGGCGATGGCGCCGATCTGCTCGCGCACCCGCTCGGCCAGCTCGGTCCGCAGCTGCTCGGGATCGACCTCGACGCCCTGCTTGAGCACCACATACGCGAGCGGCAGATGGCCCTTGAGCTCGTCGGGGACGCCGATCACGGCGCATTCGGCGATGGCGTCGTGGCCCGCGATCGCGGCCTCGATGCTGCCCGCCGACAGGCGATGCCCGGCCATGTTGATCACGTCGTCGCTGCGGCCGAGGACGTAGAGGTAGCCGTCCTCGTCGAAGTAGCCGGAGTCACCGGTCAGGTAGTGGCCGGGGAAGGCCGACAGGTACGAGCGGATGAACCGCTCGCGATCGCGCCACAGGCCGGTCAGCGCGCCGGGCGGCAGCGGCAGCCCGATGACGATGTTGCCCTCGACGCCGGTCGCCACCGGGTTGCCGTTCGCGTCGAGGACCCGCAGCCGGTAACCGGGCACCGGCACGCAGGACGAACCGGGCTTGACCGGCAGTTCCTGCAGGCCGAGCAGGTCGGCGCAGATCGGCCAGCCGGTCTCGGTCTGCCACCAGTGGTCGACGACCGGGGTATCGGGGTGCCCGGCCAGCAGCGTGTCGGTCGCCCACTCGAAGGTGGCCGGATCGAGGCGCTCGCCCGCGCAGAACAGCGCGCGCAGCCGGGACAGGTCGTGGCGGTGGGCCGCGGTCGCCTCGGGGTCGGCGCGGCGGATCGCGCGCAACGCCGTCGGCGCGGTGAACAGCACCCGCACATCGTGCTCGTCGATGATCTTCCAGAACGCGCCCGCGTCGGGGGTGCCGACCGGTTTGCCCTCGTAGAGCACGGTCGTCGCGCCGACAAGCAGCGGCGCGTAGACGATGTAGGAGTGGCCGACGACCCAGCCCACATCGGAGGCCGCCCAGAACACCTGACCTGGGCCGACGTCGTAGATGTTGCGCATCGACCAGGCCAGCGCGACCGCGTGCCCGCCGTTGTCGCGCACCACGCCCTTGGGCTTCCCGGTGGTCCCCGAGGTGTAGAGGATGTAGAGCGGATCGGTCGCGGCGACCGAGACCGGCTCGGCCGGCGTCACGTCGGCGACGGTGGCGTCCCAGTCGACCCAGCGGGCGGCGACGGTCTGCTCCGAGGACGGCAGCACATCGGTGGCGGGCTGCGCGGCCGGGAACTCGATGGTCGGGAACTGCGGGCGCTGCTTGACGATCACCGTGCGCACCGACGCCGTCTGCGCCAGGTCCAGCGCCTGCAGCACGATCGGCGGGTACTCGATGCGGCGGTTGGGTTCCATCCCACCCGAGGCGGTGACCACCAGGACCGGTTCGGCGTCGTCGATGCGGGCGGCCAGCTCGGGCGCGGCGAACCCGCCGAACACCACCGAGTGCACGGCGCCGATGCGGGCGCAGGCCAGCATCGCGATCACGGCCTCGGGGATCATCGGCAGGTAGATCACGACCCGATCACCGGCGACGACACCGAGATCGCGCATGGCGCCGGCGAATCGCGCGACCTCGTCGAGCAGTTCGGCGTAGGTGAAGACGGTGGTGGTGTCCGTCATAGCGGAGACATATATGAGGGCGGCCTGATCGGCGTGCCCACCTTCGGCGACGGTGCCCGCCCGCACGTGCCGGTCCAGCGCGTTGACGCAGGTGTTGAGCCGGGCGTCGGGGAACCAGCGGGCCGCGCGCTTGTCGGCGGCGTCGACGATCTGCTGCGGCGGCGTATCCCACTCGATGGCCTGAGCTGCGGCGGACCAGAAGTCGGCTGGGTCGACCAGGCTGGTCTGATAGACCGGCCGGTACTCGTGTTCGGTGTCCAACCCCGTGACTCCCTAGCCTCGCTTCGATGCCCGCTCGATAGATCCTGATGATTGTGGCAGACTTCACGCGACACCCGAGGGGGTGCCGCGACCTTTGGTTTTGCCTGGAACGGGCAGGTCATCGCGCGGACCTCTACCGGGAGTCAGCCAAGAAGTTATTGATCCGTTAGAATCTGTTGTCACTTATTCGGGCAGTCGTAGACGCAATTTCTCGGCCAGCCGCAGTTCTCGGCCAGTCACTCTGGGTGAGCCACCATCGTGCCTGTGGAGGCTCGCTGATGGCACAAGGTACGAGGCCAGTTTGGAAAGTGAGTGGGAGATGCGTGACGCCGCTAGGTCCGGCAGCAAGCGCTGGGCGCTCGGCAACTGGGACCTGCGTTGGAAGGTTACGGCCGTGCTGGCCGTGCCGCTCGCGGTCGCGGTCGGGCTCGGCGTGTCGAGAATTACCTCGGAGTTCTCGGAAGCCAACCGGTTGTCGAGCATCAATGAGCAGGTCGACTCGATTCCGTCGGTCACCTCGCTGAGTGCTACTTCGGCGCGGGTGTCGGGTAGTCAGCTGGTCCCCGCGGGGCCGGGGGTCACCCTGGTCACCGACAAGGACCTCGCCGACCTCGACGCCGCGATCGCCACCGCCGAGTCGACGCTCGGCAGGCTGGCCGATATCCCGCGGGCGCACGAGGCGCTGCAGCGGATGATCTCGCAGGCCAAGAACGTGCGTGGGCAGGGCAAGGCGCTCACCTCGTCGGCCGAGCCCGCGCTGGCCTCGGTCGAGCAGATGCGTAAAGACAGCGTCGACATCGTCGAGACCACCATCGCGCAGGTGAGCGACCCGGTCATGGACCAGGCCAAGCTGCGCCTGGTCGACTCGCTCAACACCCGTTCGATCCTCGTCGACCAGCTCGCCGGCCTCTCCGAGATGCTGCGCGGTCTGCCGCAGGGTTCGCAGGACTTCATCACCGGCGTCGCCACCGAGCGTCACCTGCTCGACGTGCTCGCCAACCGCTTCCCCGACGGCGATCGGGTGATCGCCGACCTCAAGGCGCAGGCCGACGTCCGGCAGAACATGGTCAGCAGTCCCGAGGTGGCGGCGGGCAAGCTCCCCGTCGGCGACATGCGTACCTCGCTCGTCACCAGCCTCCTCGGCTACGAGGGTGTCGTCGACTCGGCGACCAAGGCCATCGAGTCCGCGATGGACGAGCTGTCCTCCACCGCGGCGACCGGCGCCTGGTCCTACACCGGCGTCGTCATCGCGACGATCCTGGCCGCGCTGCTGCTCGCCGTGTTCGTCGCCCGCTCGATGATCGTGCCGCTGCACCGCCTGCGCCTGGCCGCGCTGCGCGTCGCCGAGTCCGATCTGCCGCACGAGGTCGCCCAGCTCCGTAACGGCGCCGCGCCCGAGGACGTGCCGCTCGAGCCGATGCCGGTGCGCTCCGACGAGGAAATCGGTCAGCTCGCCCGCGCCGTCGACGACATCCACGGCCAGGCGCTGCGCCTGGCGAGTGATCAGGCGCAGATGCGTTCGCAGGTCAACGACATGTTCGAGACCCTGGCCCGGCGCTCCAAGTCGCTCGTCGACCATCAGCTCACGCTCATCGAGGCGATGGAGTACGACGAGAAGGACCCGCGCCTGCTCGAGAACCTCTTCCGCCTCGACCACCTCGCGGCGCGCATGCGCCGTAACGGTGACAACCTGCTGATCCTTGCCGGCACCAAGCAGCGCCGGACCAAGTCGGCCCCGGTCGAGATCGCCGACGTGCTGCGTGCCGCGATCTCCGAGGTCGAGGACTACGAGCGGGTCAAGCTCGGCGCGACCCCGCGTGGCTCGCTGGTCGAACCGGCCGCCTCCGATATGGCGCACCTGTTCGCCGAGCTGCTCGACAACGCGCTGCGCGCCTCCCCGCCGGAGACCGACGTCAAGTTCACCTTCGCCCAGGCCCACGATCAGGGCATGCTGATCGAGGTCGCCGACCGCGGTATCGGTATGCCGCCCCAGGAGATGTCGGAGATCAACCGCAGGCTCGAGCAGACCGCCGAGCCCGGCCCCGACACCGCCCGCCACATGGGTCTGTTCGTGGTCGGCAGGCTCGCCGAGCGGCACGGGCTGACCGTGCGGCTGCGTCCGACCTTCGACACCGCGCGCGATCCGGGCGTCACCGTCACCGTGCACGTGCCGGTCGGCCTGATCGTCTCGGGTGCCGGTGGCCCCGTGATACCGCAGCAGGCACCGCAGCAGCAGGCGCCGCAGCAGGTGCGCCCGAACCCGCAGAACCAGCCGAGCACGATGCAGACCCGCGCGATCACCCGTACCCCGGGTGGCAACGTGATGGTCACCGTCGACCCGGGCAGCGGTCCGCTCGCGGCCGGTGCCGGTGGGCTGCCGCAGCGTCAGCCGGGCACTTCGATGGCCCAGGGCGTGCAGCAGGACGCCGCCGAGCAGTCGTCGCCGACCCTGCGTCCGGCCGCGCCCGGTCAGGGCAACGCGCCGCAGCGCGGCAAGCTCGCCGCGGCCAGCCTGCCCAAGCGCAATGTCACGCCGGGTGGACCCGGTGGGCCGCAGCGTCCGCAGGGCGCGCCGCCCGCGCCGGGTCAGCCGGGCGATCCCAAGCCCGCCGGTGCCGCGCAGTCGTTGGCCGGTGGCCTGCCGCAGCGGTCGCCGGGTGCGAACGGCGCTCCGTCGCGCGATCAGGCCCAGCCGCCGCGTGACGCCGCGCCGCCGAAGCGCGACACCACCGCCGGTGGTCTGCCGCAGCGGTCGCCGGGTGCCAACGGCGCGCCGCAGCGTGATCCGTCGGCCGGTGGTCTGCCGCAGCGTCCGGCCGGCGGCCTGCCCCAGCGGGACCAGACCGGTGGCCTACCCCAGCGCGATCCGTCCAGTGGTCTCCCGCAGCGTGAGCCGACCGGTGGTCTGCCGCAGCGTGATCCGTCGACCGGATTGCCCCAGCGCGACCCCGCGGGCAACGGTGCGCCGCAGCGTGATTCCGGTCCCGTGACGCGGGATCCGGCGTCCGGGCTGCCACAGCGCTCCCCGTCCAACGGGCTGCCGCAGCGTGATCCGGCGCCGCGTCTGCCGCACCGCGACCAGACCGGTGGTCTGCCGCAGCGTGATCAGTCGAACGGCCTGCCCCAGCGTGAGCAGACCGGTGGCCTACCCCAGCGCGATCCGTCCAGTGGTCTGCCGCAGCGTGAGCCGACCGGTGGTCTGCCGCAACGCGATCAGTCGAACGGTCTGCCGCAGCGTGAGCCGACCGGTGGTCTGCCGCAACGCGATCCGGCCAACGGCCTGCCGCAGCGTGGTGCCCAGCCGAACGGTCTGCCGCAGCGTGATCCGGCCGCCGGCCAGCAGCAGCGTCCGGCCAACGGCCTGCCGCAGCGTGGTGCCCCTGCGCCGCAGCGGGATTCCGGCGAAAACGGCTTGCCGCAGCGTGCTCCCGCGGCCGGTCTGCCGCAGCGGGAAGCGCCGAACGGGCTGCCGCAGCGTCCGGCTGCGCCGAATGCGCTGCCCCAGCGCGATCCCGGCGCTACTGTGGTACCGCAGGCGAACGCCGGGCCGGGAGTGGCGCTGCCGCAACGGGATCGGGATCCTGCGGGACCGGAGAACGCTGCGTCGGCAGGGCGCGATCCGGGTCGGCACAGTTACCGGTCGAACCCGGTCAAGGCTGCGTCGTTCTTCCAGACCAGGTTGCAGCCGGCACCGGAAGGCGATTCCGTCATGGGCGGAACGCCGATCTTCGCGGAGATGATGTCGGCGTGGCTCACGGACGAGAATTCCGACCGGTCCCAGATGGCCGCCGCCTTCGAATCTCCGGGTGACGAAGGATGGCAGGCCGCGCGCCGGGCCAGCGAGGCTCAGCCCGAGGTTCGTACCGCTGCGGGCTTGCCTCAGCGCAGCCCGGGCGGCAGGCTCGTGCCTGGTGGTGTGACCGGCAAGGCCGACAGCACCCCGCAACGTGATCCCGAAACGATCAGGTCCAGCTTGAGTCGTCACCAGCAGGGCGTCCGGGATGGCCGCGCAATGAAGGCAATGAACCTAACCGGAGATAAAGGAGACCGATGAACCCCGATCTAGGTGGTACGAACCGTCAGCTGGATTGGCTGGTTTCGAACTTCGCCAACGAGGTTCCTGGCGTAGCCCATGCCGTCCTGGTCTCGGCTGACGGCCTGCTGATGGCCGCGAGTGCACAGCTTCCGGTCGATCGCGCGGAGCAGTTGTCCGCCGTGACCGCCGGACTGGCAAGCCTTTCCGTCGGCGTGTCGAATCTGTTCGAAGGCGGTACGGTACTGCAGTCCGTCGTCGAGATGGAGCACGGTTACCTACTGCTCATGGCAGTGGGCGACGGCTCGTATCTCGCCGTCCTGACCAACACCTCGTGTGACATCGGTCAGGTGGGCTACGAAATGGCTCTATTGGTCGAGCGTGTGGGCCAGACCGTCCAGGCCACGCCACGCGTCACGATGGGTTCCTGATGGTGGGATGGACATAGACGATCACCGCATGGGGAGCGCCGAGCCCAGCCTCGTCCGCCCGTACTCCTTGACTGCCGGCCGCACCAGGCCGGCGGTCGAGTTGGCGTTGGAGGCGCTCGTTGCATCGCATCCGGTCGCCATGGAGCGGCAGTTCGAACTGAACAACCTCGAAACGTCCATCGTGGAGTTGTGCAGGCAATCGCCGTCCGTTGCCGAGATAGCTGCCCAATTGGGTATCCCGATCGGTGTAGCGCGGGTACTTGTGGCCGATCTCATCGAGGCCGGTCATGTCCGGGTCTCGGCGACTTTGAAAGACGATTCCAGCGACGATGAACGTCGCGAGCTGATCGAAAGGGTTCTCAGTGGACTCCGGCGTATTTGATTCGACGGCGCAGGTCGACACCCGCACGAGCAAGCCGACTTCGGCGAAGATCGTTGTCGCCGGTGGCTTCGGTGTCGGTAAGACCACGTTGGTCGGTGCAGTGTCGGAGATCGTTCCGCTGCGCACCGAGGCATTGGTGACCAACGCCAGTACCGGAATCGACAACCTGACCGGCATTCCGATGAAGTCGACCACCACGGTGGCGATGGACTTCGGCCGGATCAGCCTCGCCGACGACCTGGTCCTGTACCTGTTCGGCACGCCCGGCCAGTACCGGTTCTGGTTCATGTGGGACGACCTGATCAAGGGCGCCATCGGCGCCGTAGTGCTGGTCGACACCCGCAGGCTGGAAGACAGCTTCGCCGCGGTCGACTACTTCGAAGCTCGCGGTCTGCCGTTCCTGGTGGCGCTCAACGAGTTCGACGACGCACCGAAGTACCCCCTCGAGGACATCCGCCAGGCCCTCGCGGTCCCCGCCGACGTGCCGATCATGTCGATCGACGCCCGCCGCCGTGAACCCGCCAAGCAGGCCCTGGTCTCCTTGACCGAGTACGCCCTGCGCAAGGTCATGCAGGGCTACTGAGCCGGAGACGGGGCTGCCGCGATGAAGGCAGCAGCCCCGCATTCGTTCCCACTCAGTACCACTCCGCCCTGATCCGTTCGGCGAGCGCGCAGAGCGGATCGATCAGGTGCTCGGCGGCACTCGGTGGCTGCCGGTACCCGAAGCCCTCGAGGAAGCGTGCCGCGTGCGCGGTACCCAGCCGACTGTCGATGGTGAGCAGTGCGTGCACCGCCGGTGTCCGGCTGTGCCGATGCACTCCGGGAATATCCCCGTTCAGGTACTCGACCAGGACGTCGGCATCCGTGGCTGTTCCGAAGCAGGTGAACGCGAAGCAGTATCCATAACCCGCATGGACGACTTCGTCGGCGATCAACAGCTCGGCCAGCTCATCCCGGAATCGGGTGCGGCCGTCGAGCGCGATGAGCCATGCCGCGGTAAGCCGTGGCCGCCAATCCAATTCCAGGAGCTTGCGCAGATCCGCGTCGGTGATCTCGCGGGCATCCCGGGCGAGGCCTGCCTCGAGTCGGTCGCGGTCGGGCCTGTCGCGCAACGGATTCAGGCCAAGCAGCTTCATGTAGCGGCCCGGACGATCGAAATCGCTGACGACCCATCGCTGAACCAGCGCCCGGTCCTCCTGGGTCGTCGGATTGCGGAAGCCCACAGCGACATTCTGCCTGAACGACGGTGATGTCGGTGGGGTCGTTTTCTGCCCGTCGACTCGGGTCGGGGTCTGGGCGGGTGCGTGCGGCCCGGCTCATCCGGTGTTCCGCTGCGATGTCGTGACCCTCGGCGCGGTCGGCGGCCCGCTAGGCTCTGCGCGTGCACATGTCGGCGGATGACCTGATCGCGCAGCTGCTCGATCCCGATTCGTTCCAGAGCTGGGACCGCCCACCGATCGAACCCGGGGTAACCCCGCGGTATCGCCAGGAGCTCGTCGCCGCGGCGCGCCGTGCGGGCACCGACGAGTCGGTGCTGACGGGGGAGGGGCTGCTGCGCGGCCGCCGGGTCGCCGTGATCGCCTGTGAATTCGCGTTTCTGGCCGGGTCGATCGGGGTCGCGGCGGCCGAGCGGATCGTGTCGGCGGTGGAGCGGGCCACCGAACTCGGGCTACCGCTCATCGCGTCACCGACCTCCGGCGGCACCAGAATGCAGGAGGGCACAGTCGCTTTCGTGCAGATGGTGAAGATCGCCGGCGCGGTCGCGGTGCACAAGGCGGCGGGGCACCCCTATCTGGTGTACCTGCGTAATCCCACCATGGGCGGGGTGTTCGCGTCGTGGGGTTCGCTGGGCCACATCACCTTCGCCGAGCCCGGCGCACTCATCGGCTTCCTCGGCCCGCGCGTCTATGAGGCCCTGTACGGCAAGCCTTTTCCGACCGGCGTGCAGACGGCGGAGAACCTGTACCGCAACGGTGTGATCGACGGCGTGGTGACTGTCGAGGTGTTCCGCCGGATCGCGCACCGGGCCTTGAGTGTCGCGAGCGGTGTCGTCCTTCCGGTCTCGGCGGAGCCGGGTTGGGCTGCGCCCGTTCGCAAGCTGGCAGCGGCCACGAATCCCGCCGCGACCGCCTGGGATTCGGTACTCAGCACCCGCCGCCCCGGCCGCCCCGGCATTCGCGACCTGCTGCGCCATGTGACACAACGGGTTCCGCTCAGCGGCACCGGCCAGGGCGAATCCGACCGCACCGTGGTGCTCGCCCTCGCCCGTTTCGGCGGCCAGCCCTGCGTGATCTTCGGCCACGACCGGTCGGGCCAGGAAGGCGAGCACACCATGGGCCCGGCCGCGCTGCGGGAGGCGCGGCGCGCGATGGCGCTGGCCCGCGAGCTGCGCCTGCCGCTGGTCCTGGTGATCGACACCGTCGGCGCCGCACTGTCCAAGGAAGCCGAGGAACGCGGACTGGCCCCCGAGATCGCCCGCTGCCTGGCCGACCTGGTCACCCTGGTCACCCCGACCGTCTCGATCCTGCTCGGTCAGGGCACCGGTGGCGGCGCGCTCGCACTGCTGCCCGCCGACCGCGTACTCGCCGCCGAACACGGCTGGCTGGCTCCACTGCCGCCGGAGGGGGCGAGCGCGATCGTCTTCCGCGACACCGCGCATGCGGCGGAACTTGCTGCCGCGCAAGGGATCAGAGCGGTCGATCTGCAGGCGGACGGCGTGGTGGACCGGATCGTCGACGAGCACCCCGACGCCGCCGACGAACCGGTCGCGTTCGCCCGAAGGATGGTCCTCGCGGTCACCGAGGAGCTGGCAGCCCTGCGCGTACAGCCGACGGCGGACCTGCGGGCGCTGCGCCAGGCGCGGTACCGCCGGATCGGGGCAGTCTCCTGACCTGCGCCCCGGTTTCCACCCGAACCCGCGGCTGGGGAAACACGCAGCGGAGCGTCGTTGACGCTACGGCGAACCACTTCTACCGTCGAACGGGTGACCTTCCGTAGCGCTAGCAGCCGCGTGCCCACCATCGTGCTCAACGACGGGAACGTCATTCCGCAGCTCGGCTTCGGTGTCTTCCAGGTGCCGGAGGACGACGTCACGTCGGTGGTGGCCGAGGCGCTGAATGTCGGCTATCGCAGCATCGACACGGCCGCGGCCTACGGAAACGAGGAAGGCGTAGGCCGCGCGATCCGTGCCTCGGGGATCCCCCGCGACGAGATCTACGTGACCACCAAGTTGTGGAACGCCGAGCAGGGCTTCGACAGCACGCTGCGTGCCTTCGACGCGAGCATGCGGCGGCTGGGCCTGGACTATCTCGACCTGTACCTGATCCACTGGCCGGTACCGTCGGCCGGCCGCTACGTCGACACCTTCCGCGCCTTCCAGGCGCTCAAGTCGCAGGGCCGGATCGGCTCGATCGGCGTCTCCAACTTCCGGGCGATCGACCTGGAGACCCTGATCGCCGAGGCGGGCGAGACCCCGGCGGTGAACCAGATCGAACTGCATCCCACCCTGGCCCAGCGCGAACTGCGCCAGTACGACGACAACCATGCGATCGCCACCGAGGCGTGGAGTCCGCTCGGTCAGGGCACGCTGCTGGAGAACCCGACCATCGTCACCCTCGCCAAGGAACTCGACCGCACGCCCGCGCAGGTCATCATCCGGTGGCATCTGCAGCTGGGCAATATCGTCATCCCCAAGTCGGTCACGCCGTCGCGGATCGCGGAGAATTTCGACGTGTTCTCCTTCGAGCTGGACGCGCAGGCGATGGCGGCGATCGACGACCTCGACACGAGCACCAGGGTCGGCGGCGACCCGGCCACCTTCAGCCTCGGTCTGGACTGATCCCCAGGTAGCCGGTCAATTCGGCGGCCGCTGCCCGGCCCGCCCGGTTCGCGCCGATGGTGCTGGCCGATGGTCCGTAGCCGATCAGATGGATGCGTGGGTCGACCGCCACCTGGGTGGCCAGCCGGCCGGTCATGGTGATCCCACCGCCCGGTCCGCGCAGCCGCAACGGCGCGAGATGGTCCAGTGCGCTGCGGAAGCCGGTGGCCCACAGGATGACATCGGCGTCCTGGAACCGCCCGTCCGCCCAGCGCACGCCCGTCGGCTCGATCCGCTCGAACATCGGCTGCCGGTCCAGCGCGCCCCGGTCACGGGCGGCGAGCAGACGATCGTCCAGCGGGAGGCCGGTCACCGAGACCACCGATCCGGGCGGCAGACCGCGGCGCACCCGGTCCTCGACGATGGCAACCGCAGCGCGGCCGTCGTCCGCGCGGAAGGGCAGCGACCGGAACACCGGCTCGCTCCTGGTGACCCATGTGGTGGACGTCACCTGCGAGATCTCGTCGAGCAATTGCACCGCCGAGATCCCGCCGCCGACGATGACCACATGTTTGCCGGCGAACTCCGCGGCCGTGCGGTAGTCGCGGGTGTGCAGCTGGCGTCCCGCGAAGGTGCCCGCGCCGGGATACACCGGGATGAACGGGTGCTCCCAGGTGCCGGTGCCGTTGATCAACCCGCGCGTGCGCAGGGTGCCCGCGCCCTCGGTCTCGACCTGCAGCACCTCGCCACGACCGGCGCAGGTCTGTCCGTCGGCGGTCCGATCGCAGACGACCTGCACCGTCACCTGCCGGTGGACCCGCAGGTCGAAGCGCTTTTCGTAGAGTTCGTAATAGTGCGGCACCGCGGTGGCCGCCGGTGCGGATTCCGAGCCGGGCGGCAGTGTCTCGGCGAACGACATCCCGGGCAGATCGTGCACCCGGTTCACGGTGGTCAGCGTCAGCGAGGGCCAGCGGAACTGCCAGGCGCCGCCGGGGCCGGGCGCGTGGTCGACGATGAGGAAGTCGCGTTCGGGGACCAAACCGCGGCGGCGCAGGTGGTAACCGGCCGACAGCCCGGCCTGGCCCGCACCGATCACCAGGATGTCGAAGTCGGTCGCCACAGCCGCCGATGGTATCGCCTTACCGGGCGTCGACGGTGGCCTGTGGCAGAGTTATGGCACCAAAGGTGTCCGGTACTTCTGGGGAGGATGAATGCTCGGCGTGACCCGCGATGGTGACGTGATCACCATCGAAATGCAGCGCGAACAACGGCGCAACGCGCTCAACGAGGACCTGGTCGGGCAGTTGCGTGCCGCGATGCTCGACGCGGTGGACCAGGGCGCGCGGGTCATCGTGCTCACCGGCCGCGGCCCGATCTTCAGCGCGGGCGCGGACCTGTCCGGCGTGTACTCCGAGTCGTTCCTGTCGGGCCTGCTCGACATGCTGCACACGATCGAAGCCCTGCCGGTCCCGGTGATCTCGGCGATCAACGGCGGCGCGCTCGGCGCCGGCGTGCAACTGGCGCTGGCCTCGGACCTGCGGGTGCTCGAGCCCGACGCCTACATCGCGATCCCGGCCGCCAAACTCGGCATCTCGGTCGACCGCTGGACGGTGTCGCGGCTGGTCTCGCTGATCGGCGGCGGCCCGGCCCGCACCATCCTGCTCGCGGCCGACCCGGTCACGGCCACCGATGCCTACGGCTTCGGCTTCGCCAACAAGCTCGGCACCCTCGCCGACGCGCAGGACTGGGCGAAGTCGATCGCCGCGCTGGCCCCGCTCTCGCTGCGGGCGATGAAGCTGATGCTCAACGACGACGGCACCCGCGACCCGGCCAGCGCCCAGCAGCTTGCCGCACTGGAAGCGGCGTGGACCAGCGACGACGCAAAGGAGGGCCGCATGGCTCGGCAGGAGAAGCGCGCAGCGAAGTTCGTGGGCCGCTGATGGGGCTCGCACGTGTTGCGGGGTCGGTGGCGAGCACGCTCGGGCTCGCCTGGGTGGCGCGTGCGGTGTGGGGACTGCCCACCGCGATGGGCGCCGGACCGACGGCCATCGAGCCGACCGCGCTCGGCAAGTCGTCGTTCCGGGACGGCCGCTTCCACAACACCGAGCCGAGCAGCATGCTCGCTGCGGGCGCCGCGCCGTCGCTGTTCTGGTCGGGACTCACCAAGGGCCGGGTCGGCAGGCCGTCGCGCCCGGTGCCGCTGGTGACCCCCGTGGTGCCGGAGGAGGCCGCGCCGCTGGCGGTGACCTGGTACGGGCACGCGAGCGCGCTCGTCGAACTCGACGGCTACCGCGTGCTGGCCGACCCGGTGTGGAGCGAGCGCGTCTCGCCGTCCCCGCTGGTGGGTCCGGCCCGGCTGCATCCGGTGCCCGGCGAACTGTCCTCGCTGCCCGCCGTCGACGCGGTGATCATCTCCCACGATCACTACGACCACCTCGACAAGGCCACCATCGACGAACTGGTCCGCGCGCAGCTCGCGCCGTTCGTCGTGCCGACCGGCATCGGCGCGCACCTGCGGCACTGGGGTGTGCCCGAGTACCGGATCATCGAACTCGACTGGGGCGGCTCGGTGTCGCTCGGCCACGACGCCGAGGACCGCGGGCTCACCATCACCTGCGCCGAGGCCAGGCATTTCTCCGGCCGCGGCCTGGTCCGCAACACCACACTGTGGGCATCCTGGGCACTGTCCGGACCCACCAAGCGGGTGTATTTCGGCGGCGACACCGGCTACACGAAGGCCTTCTCGCAGGCGGGCGCCGTCCTCGGCCCCTTCGATCTGACGCTGCTGCCGATCGGTGCCTACGACGAGCGCTGGACCGACGTGCACATGAATCCCGAGGAAGCGGTGCGCGCCCACGCCGACCTGTGCCTGGGCGACGCGGGCTACGGCCTGCTGGTGCCGATCCACTGGGCCACCTTCAATCTCGCCTTCCACGGATGGTCGGAGCCGGTGCACCGGCTGGTGTCCGCCGCGGCCGAAGCGGGTACCCGCACCGTAGTGCCCAAGCCGGGCGAGCGGGTGGTTCCGAATGACCTCCCACCACGGGTTTCGTGGTGGGAGGATGTGGAGTGAACCCTTTCGGCTTCGCGTAGCGACGGGCGATCGCGCCAAACGGGAAAGGAACATCGGTAGATGAGTCTCGTGGATACCTTGAAGGGCTTGCTCGGTAAGGGCAAGGAGGCGGTCGAGCAGAACGCCGACAAGATCAACGAAGCGGTCGACAAGGCCGGGACGTTCATCGATGAGAAGACCGGCGGCAAGTACAGCGACAAGATCGAGAAGGGCAAGGACGCGGCCAAGAAGGTCGTTCCGCCGCAGCCCGGCACCGGTCAGGGCCCTGCGTCCGGCACCACCACCCCGCCGAATACCGCACCCGGCGCCACTCCCGGCACCACCCCGCCGAAGACCGACCCCGGCACTACTCCTCCCGGCACCACTGCCGGCGGCGCCGTGCCGACCGATCCGGGGCCGCAGGCCTGATTCGGTGCGCGGGGGCCGGGTCACGTCGGTCCCCGCCGCTGAACCGCGTCGATGGTCCGCCGGGAGTTCCGGGGTCCGCCGGGTGAGCCCGGCATCGAGGTTGAGCTCAGCAACCTCGACAAGGTGCTGTACCCGGCGACCGGGACGACCAAAGGCGAAGTGATCGCCTACTATTCGGCGATCGCCGAGGCGATTCTGCCGCACGTCGCGGGGCGGCCGGTCACCAGGAAACGGTGGCCCAATGGGATGGATCACCCCGACTTCTTCGAGAAGAACCTGCCCGAGCACGCGCCCGCGTGGATCCAGCGCCGCGCGATCGAGCATTCCAGCCGCAAGGTGGTCTACCCGCTGATCGATTCCGAGGCGGGCATGGCCTGGCTCGGCCAGCAGGCGGCGCTGGAAGTCCATGTGCCGCAATGGCGATTCGACGGCGATCAGCGCGGCCCGGCGACCAGGATCGTCTTCGATCTCGATCCGGGCCCCGGCGCGGGGCTGGCCGAATGCGCGCGGGTCGCGCTGGCCGTGCGCGACATGGTCGCCGGCATCGGCATGCAGGCCTTCCCGGTGACCAGCGGCAGCAAGGGAATTCACGTCTACGTGCCGCTGGACCGGACGGTGAGCTCGCGCGGCGCGTCCACCGTCGCCAAACAGGTGGCCGCCAATCTCGAACAGCTGCACCCGGATCTGGTGACTGCGACGATGGCGAAGTCGGCCCGCGCGGGCAAGGTGTTCCTGGACTGGAGCCAGAACAACGCGGCCAAGACCACCATCGCCCCGTACTCGCTGCGCGGTCGCACCGAGCCCAATGCCGCCGCGCCGCGCAGCTGGGCCGAGATCGAGGACGCGAAATCATTGCGCCAGTTACGTTTCGACGAGGTCCTCGCCCGCCGGCAGGCCGACGGCGACCTGCTGGCCGAACTGGACCCGCCGCTGCCGGTCGGTCCCGACGCGCTGACCAAGTACCGCAGCATGCGCGACCCCGCGCGCACCCCCGAACCGGTGCCTGCCACCGCACCCGAACCCGGCCCCGGTGACCGCTTCGTCGTCCAGGAACACCACGCCCGCCGATTGCACTGGGACGTGCGGCTAGAACGCGACGGTGTGCTCGCGTCCTGGGCGGTGCCCAAGGGGCCGCCCACCGAGCCGAGAAACAATCGCCTCGCCGTGCGCACCGAGGACCATCCGCTCGAATACCTGCACTTCCACGGCTCCATCCCGAAGGGCGAGTACGGCGCGGGCGAGACGACGATCTGGGACTCGGGCACCTACGTCACCGAGAAATGGCGCGACGACGAGGTGATCGTGGAACTCGACGGCGAGCGCCTGCACGGCCGCTACGCGTTCATCCAGACCAACGGCGACCAGTGGCTGATGCACTACATGCGCGACCAGAACCGGCGAGAACCGGTGGTGGACAGCGGCTCCCACGATCTCCCGCGTGGTCTCGCGCCGATGCTCGCCACCGCCGGTGCGGTGGATGCACTGGCAGCGGGGGAGTGGGCCTTCGAAACCAAGTGGGACGGCTTCCGGGTGATCGTCGAGATCGACGACGGCACCGTCACCGTCCGCAGCCGGGCGGGCAACACCGTGACCACCCGGTACCCGCGGCTGGCCGCGCTCGGCACCGAACTGGCCGGGCACCGGGTGGTGCTCGACGGCGAAGCGGTGGTGCTCGACGCGAACGGGCTCTCGGATATCTCTGCGCTGCAAGCCGATTCGGCACGGGCGGTGTTCGTGGCCTTCGACGTGCTCTACCTCGACGGCACGTCCCTGCTGCGCAAGAAGTACAGCGACCGGCGGTCGGTCCTGGAGGCGCTCGGCAGGCTCGCGCCGTCGATGAATGTCGCTGAGCTGCTGGACGGTTCGGGCGCCGAGGCCATGCGGGCCAGCAGCGAGCAGGGGCAGGAGGGGGTCGTCGCCAAGCGGGTCGACTCGGTGTATCAGCCGGGCAAGCGCGGCCAGACCTGGCTCAAGCAGCGCAACTGGCGGTCGCGGGAAGTCGTGGTCGGCGGCTGGCGGCGCAGCGACAAGCGGGAGTTCAAGTCGCTGCTGCTCGGGATACCGCACGAGAACGGGCTCGTCTACGTCGGGCGCGTCGGCACCGGGTTCGACACCGAGCAGGCGCGGCGCATCGCGGCCGAGCTGCACCGTCTGCACCGAGCGAGTTCGCCGTTCGTCAACGAGATGACCGCCGACGAGTGCCGCGACGCCGAGTGGGTCACCCCGCAACTCACCGGGACCGTGCGCTTCCAGGCGTGGACCGACACCGGGCGGCTGTGGCATCCCGTGTGGGGCGGTGTGACGCGTTCCCGCGATTGATGCTCTCCCGCGAAAGCTGTGGTGTTGCTAGGGTGATCGCGTTGTGGAGCGCTGGCGCGCTCGAGACTGGAGTTCGGAATCAGCGAGGAGTGCACGGTGGATTTCAAGAACCTGGCGGGTAAGGCGATGGACCTGGCTGCCCAGCATGCGGACAAGGTCGACGGTGTCATCGAGAAGGCCGGTGACGTGGTCGACGAGAAGACCGGTGGCAAGTTCGCAGGCCAGGTCGACTCCGCCCAGGAAGCAGCCAAGAAGGCCATCCGCGATCAGGCTTGAGTTGCCCCGGCGGGCCGGTCGGCACCGGCCCGCCGGATCAGCGCGCTGAGAGTTTGCCGCGCAGTCAGTTCCCGGCCATCAGGCCGGTGATCGTCGCGACATCGGTGACCAGCGCGTTGCCTTGGAACGCGAACTCGTCGTAGGCCCGCGCCATCGCCTCTTTGTCGCGACCGCCGCAGGCGTCGCCGATCACCACGGGCACGAAACCCAGGTCGGTGGAATGCGCCACGGTCGGGACGATCCCGATCTCCAATGCCACGCCCGCGATGGCGTAGGCGCCGATCTTCAGATCGCGCAGCAGCGCGGCCAGCGGGGTGCCCTCGAACGCCGACATCGTCATCTTGTCCAGGACCAGCTCGTCCTCGCGCGGCACCAGCTCCGGCACCAGCTCGAAGGCCGGGGTATCACGCTGGAGGATGAACTGCACGTCGTCGATGGATTCCGCCTGCTGCCAGCCCATCAGCAGGCGCATCGCGTACACGCCGGAGAGGCGGCGCGGCGGGAAGAAGTGCCGCAGGAAGATCACCGGATAGCCCGCGCTGCGGGCCGCTTCGACCACGCGCACCACCCGTTCCACGACCTCCTGGCCGTCGGGTAGCTGGCCGAGCACGCCGACCTGCATGTCGTAGACGATCAGCGCCATCCGGTCGGGCGCGCACAGATCGCCGAGGTCGTCGGGTATGTCGAGTCCGTTGCCTTGTCGCACCGACGCCAGTGTAGGCGTCGATGCGACCGGCAATCAGGTTGTTACGCAGACTATTTGGTCTGTGCCCACTGGGTGGTGCCGGGCGGCGCCATCAGCGTGTTGATCAGGTCCATGCCCGCCACGACGAGGGTGGGCCCACCCACGACGATGGTGCCGATGATGCCACCGACGGAGGCGCCGGTGATCAGGCCGGGGAGTGCGCCGACGCCGCCTGCCGCCGCGCCGACGACGAGGCCGATGACGGCGCCGATCGCCATGCCGACGAAACTGCCGATGGCGGTGGCGAGACCGAAGGTGGACGCGAAATTAGCCTGTGCCGCATAGTTTTCCGCGGGCGAGGCGACGGGCGTCAGGTTGGGCCTGGCCGCGGCGACGTCCTTGACCGCGGTCAGCTCGAGCACCCGGTTGTCTTCGCGAACCGTGTGCGGCAGTGGGTATTCCATGCTGCCGTCTCGCACCGAGAGCGGCAGTGAGACCACGGTCGCACCCGCCTCGTCGCGAATGTCGACGGTGCCGCCGTTGAGGGCGAAGGTGCCGTGGGTGAGGGTGGTGATGACAGTGTTGCCGATGAGTTCGGTGCGGTATTCGACGTCCGGCGTAACCGGATCGGCGCTTGCCACGCCCGTGCCCACCAGCGCTACCGCTAGGACCGGAATGGCCGCGGCGGCGATCTTGCGGATGATCATGTGAACGTTTCCCATCTGGTTCATCAAGTGACGTGCCCAAACGAAAGGCGCCGAGATCGTGGCTCCCCCGAGAAGCTAGCGACGGCGCGTGAAGCGGTTGTCCAGCTCGATTTCGACTTGAACGATAGCGCGCTCGACGGTTGCGGAACAGTGAATTTCAATTTTAAACCACAGATTTTTCATCGGTTTTCGCTATGGCGAACTGTGGGCACCGACTACCGGATGATGTTGATCGCGCGCGCGATGATCATGCCGCCGATGACCAAGGAAGTGATGGATTGCACCATCATCATCATCTTGCACCAGCGCGACAGGGGCAGTACGTCGGCGGGAGCGAACGAGGCCGCGTTGGTGAAGGCCAGGTAGAGGTAGTCGAGATATTCCGGGCGCCAGTCCTTGCCCGCGAGCTCGGGATCCTGCATCTGCGGAAAGATGAAGTCCGGTACAGGTTCCCGGCCGTTGGCGCGGGCGGCCGGACCGCCGCGGTCGAACTCCCAGTACCAGAGCGAGAACGCGATGACATTGGTCGCCCAGATCAACATCCCGCTACCGAGCAGCGTCCCGGCGCCCTGGTCGGACTGACCCGAGAAGATGGCCTGCAACAGCAGCAGCGCCGACACCGCCGTGGCGACGCTGATCAACCCGGCCAGCACCAGGCTCAGGCCGCGGATCCACGGTTCCTCGCGATCCATCCGGCTGGGGTTGGCGATGACCAGCACCACCAGCACACCCAGTTCCAGGATCGGCAGCAGCCACACCGGCGAAGGCAGTAACTCGCTGGGTAACAGCACCTGGACCACCACGATCCCCAGGATCGCGGCGGTGGCGGACAACCGGGATTCGCCCTCGGTGGGCTGTCGCCAGCCGGGTACCGCGCGTTCGCTGTCGGTCACGCCAGCCAGTATCGCCCGCCCACCGCCCGGCGCGAGGGAGGCCGCGCGCCGGAGTTCAGAGCACGGCGTTCAGCGCGATCGCGCCCGCGCACACCGCCACCACGACACCGAGCGCGATCGCGTCGCGCCTGGTCGGTGAGCTGGGATGCGCGGTGAGCATGCCGGTGCCGCCGCGCGCGGTGATCGCCTCGCCGAGTTCGCCCGCGCGCCTGGTCGATACGGCCATGCACGCGGTGAGGATGTCGATGAGCGGATTGTTGTCGGCGGCGCGGTGCAGCAGGTTGTCCTTGGGCCGCAGTTTGCGCGCCGCGCGCAGCACCCGGATCTCGTCGAGCAGCAGCGGCAGCCCGCGCAGTGTCAGCGCGACGACCACCGCCCACTCGTCCACCGGCAGGCGCAGCTTGCGCAGCGGCGCACCGAGTTTCGCCAGCGCGGGCGCCACCTCGCCCATCGGCGTGGTGTACGCGATCAGGAACGAGGCGGCCACCAGCACCAGGCCGAACACCAGGACCTGCGTGTACCCGAGCACGGCCTTCAGCCCGATCGGTGCGTTGATCAGACCGCCGAGCAGCATCAATCCCCAGAACCACCACGGCAATCGGGGCAGGGCGCCCAGCGGAAGCCGGGCCAGCACCCAGATCGCCACCAGGAACGCCACGATCACCCCTAGCACCGGCCACATCGGCAGGAACATCAGCAGCAGGCTGATCAGGAAGGCGGCGATCATCTTGGTGCCCGCCCACAGCCGGTGCACGACACTGTCGACGGGGACCTCACGCAGCAATACGGTGCTCATGCCTGCACCTCGCTGCCGCTCGGCTCCGGCATGACCACCGAGGTGGCTGTGTTGGTTTGCCGCTCGCTGCGCTCGTTCATCGCACGACCCCGCTTCCCGGTTCGTTGTGCGGCGGATTGCCTAGTCGCCAGACGGTTTCCGCGCGGCCTGGCAGCATCGGCGCCGGGTGCGCGCCGACCGGCCGCCGCGCGCCCGCGGTCTCGACGACGACGCCCGCGTCCAGATGCACCGTGCGGTCGCACACCGCGGCCACATCGGCGACATCGTGCGAGATGACGATCAATGTCTGCCCCGAATCCCGCAGCCGGGCAAGCAGTTCCACGATCTCGGCGCGGCCCTGCGGATCGAGTCCGGCCAGTGGCTCGTCGAGCACGACGACCTGGGGATGACTCGCCACCATCGCCGCGAGCACCACCCGCTTGGCCTGCCCGCCGCTGAGTTCCTCGACCGAACGGGCGGCGAGGCGGCGATCCAGCCCGACCGCGTCCAGCGCCCGGCCGACCGCGCCGGAGCCGGTCGCGCGCCCGCCCCAGTCGGCGATCTCGGCGCCGACGGTCTGCTTCTGCAACTGCAGCCGGGAGTGCTGGAAGGCCAGGGCCACCCGGCCGATCTGCTTGTCGACCGGATCGCCGCGCAGCTCGCAGCGTCCCGAGCTCGGCGCGATGAGCCCGGCGATGATCCAGGCCAGCGTCGACTTGCCCGAACCGTTGCCGCCGACGATCAACAGGGCCTCACCCTGGCGCACCGACAGATCGACGCCGTGCAGGGCGGGCGCCTCCCACGGTGTGCCGCGGTTGTAGGTGTGGCGCACGTCGGCCAGTTCGAGGATGGGCGCGCCCATCGGGCTGCGGCGCTGGTCGCCCGCGGGCCGCGGCCAGCTGGCGAGGTGGTCGACCATGCGGCCGTTCGCCAGGTGGATCACCCGGTCGGCGGCCACGGCGTCGGCTTCGTGATGGGTCACCAGGACGACCGCGGTGCCGTGCCTGTGCGGCAGTTCGGCCAGCAGGGCGACGAGGTCGCGGCGGCCGTCGGGATCGATCATCGAGGTCGCCTCGTCGGCGATGAGCAGGGCGGGACGACGGGCCAGCGCGGCGGCCACGGCGAGGCGCTGCTGCTGGCCGCCCGACAGGGTGGCGGTCTCCCGCCTGCCCATGCCGTCGAGGCCGACCTCGGCCAGCAGCGCGTCGACATCGACCTCGGCGGCCAGCTCGGCCGACAGTCCCCACACGACATCGTCGGCCACCGAGACGCCCAGCGTCTGGCTCTCGGGCCGTTGCAGCACCAGCGCGGTGCCGCCCAGTTCGCCGAGCCCGGCCGAACCGGGCCTGCTGACCGCGCCCGTCGTCGGCGGCCTGCCCGCCAGTACCCGCGTCAACGTCGACTTGCCCGAGCCGTTGTGGCCGACCACGGCGACGAACTCGGCCGGATGGATCGTCAGATCGATACCGGAGAGCGCGTCGGCGGTGGCGCCCGCGTAGCGGTAGCCCGCGCCGTGCAGGGTGACTGGGAGCGGGCCGACCGGGCGGTCGTCGTCGGGCGCGTCGAGGCGGTCGCTGCCGGGCAGCCAGGCCAGGCGGTCCAGCACCGAACCGAGCACATACCAGGACACGATGGTGCTCACCAGCACGCCGAGGGCGACCGAACCGCCGAGGTAGAGCCACCACCAGCGCAACACCGCATCGGTGGCCTCGGCGGCGGCCCGGCCCAGCGGTTCGAGTGCGGCCTGCCTGGCCGCCAGGTCCTGGATGCCCTTGGCGGTATTGCTGATCGCGTCGAAGAACAGCTGCCTTGTGCGTGCGAAGACCAGCAGCATGCCCACCGAGAACAGCCCCCAGCCCACGGCCGCCACCACTGCCAGCGCCAGCACGGCGGGCAGGCCGCCGCCACGGCGCTTCACGATGCCGATGATGCCCGCGAGAGTGGCGGCGCCGAAAACACCGAGCGCAGGCATGAGGCCCGCCGCGACGAAGGTGACCAGTCCGGCGGCGATGGTGGCGGTGACCAGGGCGCGCAGCCGATAGCGGTGCGCCAGCAGGCCCAGCGGCACGGCCGCGACCAGTTGCAGGGCCGCGGCCATCGGAACCAGGGAGCCGACGGTGATGAGACCGACGGTCAGGCCGGCCATGACGGCGCCGGTGGCCAGTTCGATGGGGCGTAGGGGTCCGCGGGGCAGGTCCGCGGGCTTGTCTTTCACCCGACCAGTCTGCCAGGGGTGTATGTGGCCGGGCTGTGACCTTCTGTCAGGCCGGCGGCTCGGCCAGCCAGCCGCCCATCGCGACGGTGCGGAAATGGGTTGTGAGGGTGTGTGTTTCGTCGATGACGTGCAGCGCGATCGCGGGATCGGGGGCGTAGTCCATGACCTTGTGGGGCAGGGTCACCTCCCAGGAGCCGCCGAGCACGCAGGCGGTGCTGGGACAGCTGATCATGGGCTTTCCCGCGAACATCGTCGCGATAGGGGAGTGGGCATGGCCGGTGAGGACGCCGAGGATGCGGTGATCACCCGCGACGACGGCGGCGAGGCGGCCGGGGTCGGCCAGGGCGATGACGTCGACGATCGGGCTGGCGACGGGCTTCGGCGGATGATGCAGGGCCAGCAGGATCGGGCCGTCGGGCGGCGCGTCGGCCAGCGTGGCGCGGAGCCAGTCGTAGGTCTCCTCGGCCAGCAGGCCGCTGGATTCGCCGGGGATGCTGGAGTCGAGCATGATCACGGTGAGTGGTCCGACGCGGTGGACGCTGTTGATCGGAGCGGTCGAGGCGGGTTCGCCCAGGAGATCGGTGCGGAAAGCGACGCGGTCGTCGTGGTTGCCCGGCAGCAGATAGACGGGGATGTCGGCCTGCAGGGCCAGACGGGCTTCGGCGTACTGTTCCGGTTTGCCGGAATCGGTGATGTCGCCGGTCACGAGGATGACATCGGGCCTGCGGGGAAGGTCGGCCAGGTAGGCCATCACTCGTTCCACGCGTTCGGTGTTGCGCGGGGTGAGGTCGAAGTGGGTATCGCTGAGCTGAGCCGCCAGGATCATCGGCAGTCGCTTTCTTCTCTGGGATCGCTCCGTTGCGTCAGAGTGTGCCGGTATGAGTCATCGGCACCTCTCAAGGCTAGATGACCTGGGCTTATCCGTCTTCATGAGGCGTGCCACGGACCGAAACCTCATCGGTGGTCTGTGTCATCGATCACGTGTCGGAGATCGGCCTTCCGCTGCGTTCGGACAGCGTTTGTAGTACCCGCAGGAAGGTGCGCCGATCTTCGGCAGGGAGGTCGGCGAGCAGCCGCTGTTCCTGGGCCTGGATGTCGTGCTGGGCGCGGTCGCGCAGGCCCGCCCCGGCGGGGGTCAGCTGGACCAGGTTGACGCGCCGGTCGGCCGGATCGGGTTCGCGCCGGATCAGGCCGCGGCGCTGCAGGTCGTCGAGGACGGGGATGATCCGGGTCTTGTCCGCGCGGACCGCCTTGGCGAGCGCGGCCTGGGTGTAGACGGGCTGTTCGCCGAGCCCGAGCAGCACCACATAGGCCCACATGGTGAGTCCGTGCCGGTCCAGGACGGGCCGTTCCGCCTCCGTCAGCGCGCGGCCGAGCGGCACGAGCATGGCCGCCAGGTCGGGGCGGGTCGCTTTCGGCATGGTCGGAATCTACCGGGGAGATTGTCTTGGCAGATCATAAGCAGATACATACGATCTACTTATGCATATTATTTCGGAGGATCAGCTGCTCCTCGCCCGGCACCAGCGCGCTGTCCGGCTGAGCGTCGACGCGGTCGAGTCGGCCGCCACTGCCCCCCTCACTGTCGAAACACCCTGCGCGGGGTGGGATCTGCGCGCCCTGCTGGAACACATGGGCACGCAGAACCGTGGGTTCGCCGCCGCGGTGCGTGGCGAGGGTGACCCGGCGGTGTGGGAGGTGCGCCGGGCGGCCGACCCGGTCGGCGACTTCCTGCGCTCGGCCGACGAGATCGTCGCCGCCTTCGCCGAACCCGGCGCGCTCACCCGCACCCTTGCCCTGCCGGAGATCCCGCCGGGCCGGTTCCCCGCCGCGACCGCGCTCGGCTTCCACCTCATCGACAGCGTCGTGCACGCCTGGGACGTCGCCCGATCCGTCGGCCGCACGATCGATCTCGACTCTGATGTGGCCCCGACCGCGCTGCGCATCGCCGAAGCTGTCCCGACCGGCGCGTCACGTCAGCGCCCCGGCGCCGCCTTCGCCCCCGCACTCGAGATGCCGGACGAGTCGGCGACGCTGGACCGCATCCTGCGCGTCCTCGGCCGTTCGCCGGACTGGCAACCTCGCTGAACGACCCCCGGGGGTCGCACCGAGGCCGAGGCGGCAATGGCCTGGTCGCCGACCGGCGTCGGCGCGCCGGGGCTGCCGTTGACCACTGCCGGGTGATGCGATCGTTTCTCGGGGTCGACCTGGATGTGGACCGCGCGATGCGGTTGCCGGGTGGCATCCCCGCATGCGCATGGCCGACCATAGGGAGATGACCCTCAGTACCGACCAGGCCGATGTGTTCGAGGCCTCCCGTGGCCGCCTCGAGGCGATCGCCTACCGGCTGCTCGGCTCGGCCGGTGACGCCGAGGACGCGGTGCAGGACACCTACCTGCGCTGGCACGCGGCCGACCGGGACCGGATCGAGACGCCGGTGGCGTGGCTGACGAAGGTGCTCACCAACATCTGCCTCAACCAGCTCACCTCGGCCAGGGCGCGGCGGGAAACCTACGTGGGACAGTGGCTTCCGGAGCCCGTCCTGGCCGGTGACCGCATGCTCGGCCCGGCCGACACCGTCGAGCAGCGCGAATCCGTCTCGCTCGCGATGCTCGCCGTGATGGAGCGGCTCTCGCCCAACGAGCGCGTGGTGTACGTGTTGCGCGAGGCGTTCGGGTATCAGCATCGCGAGATCGCCGAGATGCTCGACATCGGCGAATCGAACTGTCAGCAGATCTACCGGCGGGCCAAACAGCATGTCGGCGGGCGCTCCCGCGTCACGGTGGACGCGGCCGCGGCGGAGCGGATCGTCGAGGAATTCCTCGCGGCGGTCCTCAGCGGTGACACCGACCCGCTGGTCCGGCTGCTCGTCGATGACGCGGTCGGCATCGCCGACGGTGGCGGCCGGATCCCGGCCCGCAAGACCCCGGTCCTCGGCGCGTTCGACATCGCCCGCTACCTCAGCCACGTGTTCCGCCCGACGCGGGCCAAGCGCGCCTACGTCGGTGGCACTCCGGTGTTCTACGCCTGCGTGGTCAACGGCGGTCCCGGCGCGCTGGCGATGGTCGGCGACCAGGTCATCGCCGTCGTCGGCCTCGACATCACGCCCGATGGCATCGCCGGTGTCCAGATCCAGGTCAACCCGGAGAAGCTGGCTCGGATCACCCGGCAGTGGACGGCCGAGGGCCCGCACACCCCGCTCGATTTCGAATGGTGACTCACATCACACTCCGGTGATGTCAGGGATCGCGCGCCTGTCCGGTTCAGGAGGGGAGTCCATCCCGATAGGAGCGAGCCATGAAGCACCGCATTGTCGTCCTCGGAGCCGGATACGCCGGAGCCATCGCCGCCGGCCGTCTGGCGAAGCGCCTGCATCGCGATGACGTCGCGATCACCCTCGTCAACGCCGACCCCGATTTCGTCGAACGGGTGCGGATGCA
The DNA here is from genome assembly GCF_042799895.1 of Nocardia sp. NPDC057663. Taxonomy (NCBI): domain Bacteria; kingdom Bacillati; phylum Actinomycetota; class Actinomycetes; order Mycobacteriales; family Nocardiaceae; genus Nocardia; species Nocardia sp. NPDC057663. The sequence goes on from NZ_JBHVHX010000008.1 coordinate 35,220, forward strand.
CCAGCTCGCCACGGGCCAGGAACTGCGCAAGCGCCCGCTGCGTGAGGTCTACGCGGGCACCGGCGTGCAAGTCGTGATCGACCGGGTCACCGCGGTCGACGCCGAGCGCAAGCAGGTCGCCCTCGCCGACGGCGAGACCATCGACTACGACACCCTCGTCTACGCGCTGGGCAGCACCGGCACCGATCACGGCGTCCCCGGCGTCGCCGAGCACGCCCACAGCCTCGCCGGAAAGCAGGCCGCGCTGCGGCTGCGGGCCCGGCTGGGCGAGCTGTCGCCGGGCGCGTCGGTGGTGGTCGTCGGCGGTGGCCTGACCGGCATCGAAGCCGCGACCGAGATCGCCGAGGCCCGGCCGGATCTGGCCGTGTCGATCGCTGCCCGCGGCGGTGTCGGCGCCTGGCTGAGCGAGAAGGCACAGCAGCACCTGCACAAGGCGATCGACCGGCTCGGCATCACCGTGCACGACCACGCCGACATCACCCGCGTCACCGCGACCGCCGTGGTCGCGGGCACCACGGAGATTCCGGCCGCGCTGACCGTGTGGACCGCGGGCTTCGCGGTGCACCCCATCGCCGCGGCCACCACGCTGACGGTGTCGGACACCGGCCGGATCGTCGTCGACGCCACCATGCGCTCGGTCTCGCACCCCGATGTGTACGCCGTGGGCGACGCCGCCCTCGCCGACGGACCCGGCGGCGTGCCGCTGCGGATGGCGTGCGCGACCGGCAGCCCGATGGCCTGGCGGGCCGGCGACGCGATCGCCGCGCGCCTGACCGGGCGACCGGTCCCCGACGAGCAGATCGGCTATGCCTCGCAGTGCATCAGCCTCGGCCGCCGCGACGGCATCCTCCAGAAGGTGACCTTCGACGATCAGCCGACCTCCACCGTGCTGACCGGCCGGCTCGGCGCTCGCGTCAAAGACCTCATCTGCTCGGGCGCCGCCTGGAGCGTGGACCACCCGACCCTGCTGATGCCGAGCCGTCGCCGACGGGTCATCGCGACCGTCGCGCAGGAGGACCGGCGCGTCAGCTCGTGACGGTCGGCGGAGTCGGCCACCCCGGCGGTATGGGCGGCCGGTCGCTTCCTCCGGCTGAGGCAGACGGCGAGGGCGGCCGTGGTGTGTCGCAGCTGGACCGCCGCGGTTCCCCGCTGGATCTCGGGCGGCGAGCGCGGCCGGTCCGGCCTGCCGCGGTGTGTGACGGCTGGGCCGCTGCGGCCGAGTCGGTCCGCTGGGGCTCAGCCGGCGAAGTCGGCCAGTCGCTCGGCCGCGGTGTGCAGCAGCTGGGCCGCTGTGTCCGAGTCGGCGGCCAGCGGTGTCCAGAAGTCGGCGCCGGGTGTGGCCCGCAGGTCCAGGACCGGCGGAGTCAGCCAGTCCGCGTCGAGGCGCAGCTGCCAGGAGTGCAGGTGGGTGCGGGGGAAGGTGGCGGTGCGGTCGAACAGCGGGTCGCCCAGGATCGGGTGGCCGATCCAGGCCAGTTGCACCCGGATCTGGTGGCGACGGCCGGTGACCGGCGCGATGGCGAGCAGCGCGTGCTCGCCGTGCCGGGCGACGGTGGCGAATCGGGTCAGCGAGGGATAGTTCTTCGCGGGCAGCAGGTCGGCGTCCTCGACGAACCAGCGGTCGCCCGCGCGCCGGATCGCCTCGCGCGGCGCCGCGATCCGCACCCGGTTCTTGCGGCCGACGCTGAGCGGCAGATCGATCTCGCCGCGCTCGGGCAGGTCGGTGCCCGACACGATCGCCAGATAGGCCTTGCGGGCGGTCTGCTTGGTGAACTGCCTGGTCAGCTGCCCGTGCGCGGCCAGGTCGGTGGCCAGCAGGACCAGCCCCGAGGTGACCTTGTCGATCCGGTGCACCGGGTACAGCTGGGTGCCCGCCGCCTGTGCCAGCTCGACCAGGTCGGTGTCGTGCCGCTCACCGGTCACCGAGATCCCGGCCGGCTTGTTCAGCGCGAGCACGGCGTCGTCGGCGAACACGGTGTACTGCTCGCGCACGCTCTGCCAGTCCATCTCCACGTCGACACCCTAGATAACGGTGTGCCGACCGCCTGCTAGGAGGCCGGGCGCAGCCGGTGCGGGCGCAGCCGGTTGAAGCCACGCACCCGCACGCTGCGCAGGTGCCGGATGGCGAATTCGGGGTGGCCGTCCAGCGCGTCGGCGGCGGCGTCGTCGATGAGGATGTTGCCCGGCCTGGCCACGCCGGTGAGCCGCGCGGCGATATTGACCACCGAGCCGTACAGGTCGCCGAAGCGTTGCAGCACCTCGCCGTAGGCGAAGGCCACCCGCAGTTCCGGGGTGCCGCCGACCAGCATCGTCGACTCCTGGATGGCCAGCGAGATCCGCGCCGCGTCCGCCGCGGACTCGGCGGCGAACATCACCTCGTCGCCGACGTTCTTGATCACCCAGCCGCCGTTGTCGGTGATCGCCGAGGTGGTGGTCGACTCGAATGCCTCCAGCAGCGTGGACAATTCGTCGGGATGCAGGTGCCGGGTGAGCCGGGTGAAGCCGACCATGTCGGCGAATCCGACGGCCAGCGTCCGCAGCGAGTCCGAGCCCGCCTCGGCGTCGTCGATCGACCGGGCGACCGCCGCCGCCAGGTGCCTGCGCCACACATACGCCTGCAACTGCTCGATGCTCGCCATCGTGGATTCGGTGGCCGCCTTGACCCGTTCGTCGAGCGGGATCGCCGGATCGGCCGCGGCGGACCGCGCCTTGATCTCGGCCAGCACCAGGTCGGCCTGCCATTCGGCCAGCCGGGCCATGCCCTGGCCGATCGTGCGCGCCGCGGCGGCCTGCTGCCGGATATCGGAGGCGGCAACGACTTTCATGCTGCGGAAATTGGTGACCGCGGTGATGTCGATCTGGGTGTAGTCGACCTCGTCGTCCTCGTTCGCCGGGAACCCCAGCGCCGTCCACAACCGCCGCGACTCCGCCTCGGGCACACCGGACTGCTCGGCGACCTGCGTTCGCGTGTAGCGCCGCGGCCCGTCGAGCAACGCCTCCTCCACGCTGCGCTGCACCAACTCGGTCATCTCGGCATCCGGCATAAGCGAAACTCTACGACGCGCGCTCGCGTCGCAGGTCAGCCCGACCAGAAGTTGCAAACCATCACAAATTCCGGCCCTGCGGCTCGGCGGTACCGACAGCCCGGCCGCCGGCGCCGCGTGACGCCCGGCACAGCCCTCCGGTGAGCATCGCCCTGACCTGATGGATTACCTGAAGGTGAGGAACTGGCCGGGAAAGTGCGTACTTGTCGGCCCGCGCGCGGCGCGCCGACACTCGGATCACCGCGACGGTCACCCGATCGCCGCGCAGTGATCGGAGCCGCAGATGACCTCAGCGCAACGACCGTCGGTGACCGTGCTCGGCACCGGATCGATGGGCAGCGCCCTCGCGCAGGCCTTCCTCGCCGCCGGATACCCGACCCACGTGTGGAACCGCAGCTTCGAGCGAACCACGGCGCCGGCCGCCGCGGGCGCGACGGCCCACCGCGACATCGCCGACGCCGTCGAGGCGGGTTCGCTGATCATCACCTGCCTGACCACCTTCGCCGCCACGCGCGAGAGCCTGGCGCCTGCCGCCGATGTCATCGCAGGCCGCGACGTGATCACACTCAACAGTGGAATACCGATCCAGGCAAGGGAATTCGCGCACTGGGTGCACTGCGCGGGTGCCCGCTTCCTCGGCGGGGCGATCAAGAACGTGCCATCGGCCGTCGGCAATCCGGACACGCTGCTGTACTTCGGCGGCGACCGCGAGGTCTTCGACCAGCATGCCGACACCCTGCGCACGCTCGGCGGTGACCTCGAATTCCTCGGCGCCGAACCGGATCTCGCCGCCCTCTACGAATCCGCCGTCGGCGCCACCCTGCTGCCCGCGCTGCTCGGCTTCCTCGACGGCGCGGCGATCCTGGCCTCGCGTGGCCTGCCCGCGCGGACCATGGTCCCGTATTCGGTGAAATGGCTGCAGATGATCGAGTCGCTGCTGCCGATCCTGGCCGCGGAGATCGACACCAAGGACTACACCCGGCTCGGCTCGAGCGTCGACCTGTTCCACACCGCCCTCGTCGACGACGTGCAACTGGCCGCCGAATCGGGGGTCGACCTGTCCTGGCACACCACCATGCACGACCTGCTGCGCCGCGCCGTCGACGAGGGCCGCGGCGACCAGAGCATCACCGCGCTGTTCGAATTGATCACCGCCGCACGGTGAGCAGATCTCACCCGGAATGTGTGACGCGCGGTGCCACCTGGCCGGCCTAGCGTGACCGCATGGGCCCAGTCATCGGTGATCTGCTTCCGCTGGCGGTGGGTGTGGCGATCTCGCCGATCCCCATCGTCGCCGCCATTCTCATGATCTTGTCCAAGAACGCGGGCGGCGCGGCGAAGGGGTTCGCGGCAGGCTGGGTCGGCGGGATTCTGCTCGTGACCGCGGTGGTGACGTTGCTCGCCGGGTCGCTGGGCGGTTCGGGTGAGAAGGAGCCCTCGGCGGTGGCGTCGTGGCTGAAGATCGTGCTCGGTGTGCTGCTCGTCGTGCTCGCGGCCGAACAGTGGCACGCCAGGTCGGACACCTCGGTGCCGGCCTGGATGCAGGCGATCGACAGCCTCACCGTGGTCAAGGCCGCGGGTCTCGGCGCGCTGCTGTCCGGGGTGAATCCGAAGAACCTGCTGCTGTGCCTGTCCGCCGGTGTGGTCATCGGTTCCGCCGGGCTGAGCGCGGGCGGTGACCTCGTGGCGATCGTGGTGTTCACCCTGCTCGCCTCGGTGACGGTGCTCGCGGTGATCCTCGGGTACACGCTGGCCGCTGACAAGCTGGGCCCCATCCTCGACAGCGCCCGGCAGTGGTTGCAGGACAACAACCACGCGGTGATGGCGATCGTGCTGCTGGTCATGGGCGCGGTCGTGGCAGGTAAGGGCCTCGGCGGACTCTGACAATAGGGGGCTCGTCATGGGATCGCTGCCGGTCTTCGAATCACTGCACGGCTACCAGCGCGTGTGGCTGCGGCCCGACGTCGTGGCCGGGCTCACGGTGTGGGCGGTGCTGGTGCCCGAAGCGCTGGCCTACGCGTCGATCGCGGGCGTGCCGCCGGTGGCCGGTCTCTACGCGGCCGTCCCCGCGCTGGTTCTGTATGCCCTGGCCGGGAGTTCGCGGCACCTCGTCGTCGGCCCGATGTCGGCGACCGCGGCGCTGTCGGCCGCGATCATCACCCCGCTGGCAGGCGCCGACGGCGGCCACTACATCGCGCTGTCGACGGCGCTGGCCATCGCGACCGGCATCGTCGGCCTGCTGGCCGGGCTGCTGAGACTCGGTTTCATCGCCTCGTTCATCTCCGAGCCGGTGCTGAAGGGCTTCATCGTCGGCCTCGCCCTGACCATCATCATCGGCCAGGTACCCAAGCTGTTCGGCGTGCCCAAGCACGACGGCAACTTCTTCGAACAGGCCTGGGGTGTGCTCTGCGCTCTCGGCGACACCCAGTGGCGCACCCTGCTGATCGGCGTGCTCAGTCTCGCGGTCGTGCTCGGCGTAAAGCGCTGGCTGCCGCTCGTGCCCGGTTCGCTGCTGGCCGTGCTGCTCGGCATCGTCGTGGTGCAGCTGTTCGGGCTCGACGACAAGGGCGTCGAGATCGTCGGGCACATCGATGCGGGTCTGCCCGCGCTCGGCCTGCCGTCCGGCGTCGACTTCGACGACTATCTCGACCTGCTCGGTCCGGCGATCGGTGTGCTGCTGATCGGTTTCGCGGAGGGGCTCGGTGCGGCGAAAACCTATGCGGCCAAGGCGGGTTACTCGATCGACGCCAATCGGGAGCTGTTCGGTCTCGGCGCCGCCAATCTGGGGTCGGGTCTCGGTTCGGGCATGGTGGTGAACGGCAGTCTCTCCAAGACCGCAGTCAACGGGGGCGCTGGCGCGAAGACCCAGCTCAGCGGGCTCGTGGTCGCAGCGCTCACCGTGCTCACCCTGCTGTTCCTCACCGGACTGTTCGAGAAACTGCCCGAGGCGACGCTGGCCGCGGTGGTGATCGCCGCGGTGATCGAGCTCGTCGACATCACTGCCCTGCGCCGCCTCTACCGGGTCTGGACCCAGCTGCTCGGCAGCATCTACGGCCGCGCGGCCCGCGCCGACTTCCTCGCCGCCATGGCAGCCATGTTCGGTGTGCTGCTGTTCGACACGCTGCCCGGCCTGCTCATCGGTGTCGGCGTCTCGGTGCTGCTGCTGGTCTACCGAGCGTCCCAGCCGCACATCGCCGCGCTGGCGAAAGAGGGCTCTGTGTGGGTGGATACGGCCCGCCACCCCGACCTCACCCCGCGTCCCGATCTGCTGGTGGTCCGGGTCGAATCCGCCCTGTTCTTCGCCAACGCCGACTACGTGAAGACCCGCATCGGCGAGCTGTGCACCGACGCCACCCGCCTGGTCGTCCTCGACGCCGAAACCTCGCCCGCCCTCGACGTCACCGCCGCCGAAATGCTGCTCGACCTGCGTAATACCCTGGCGCACCAGCGTATCGACTTCCGCATCGCCCGCTCGGTGGCTCAGTTCGGCGAGGCCCTCGGCTCGGCCGAAGCGGGCGACATCCCGATCGGGATCTACCCCACCGTCGCCGCCGCGGCAGCCGACCTGCCCGAGCACCCACCGGCGAGGTAGCGCCAACCTAGCGAAGCTGTCCCGGCGCCGCGACCAGACGCGGCAGATAGCACAGCGGATAGATCAGCAGGAACAGGTTGGGGATCCACCAGGCCGGATCGAAGTCGCGGGCGAAGACCCAGAACGAGATCGCCTGCAGGCCGGAGACGCTCGTGAGGGTCAGCGAGATGATCGCCAGCGGGCGCCACTGTGGTGAACCGCCGCGCAGCAGCCGGAGACTGGTCAGGCCGGTGGCGGAGATGGCCAGGTCCAGCGGCAGGAACGACCAGTTCCATTGCACCAGAATCGGATTGGTGTAGTCACGGAACAGGTGTTCCGCGGGGATCAGGTGCAGCGCGGTGATCAGCCAATACGCGATGAACCCGAGATCGGTCACCAGCATGAGCGCCTTCATCGACCGCATGGTTGTCCCGCTTCCCCCGGTGCTCGGATCGTCGAGCCCGATCGTAGGAGCAGGCAGCCGCTCGCGCATCAGGTGGAAATCACGGTAGAAATCGCGCTCGGCTCAGTTCTCATCGTGTCGGCCTTTCGAAACGGGTGCGGGCACGGTCGTGGGCCGTACGCAGGAGATCATGGACGACGGCATCCGTCCGTTCGCCGGGATCGACGACGGCCAGCCAGCCGGCCGAGCCGTAGACGGGGTGGGCGATCACGGTGTCGGTGATGCTCGAGTCCGCCTCGTCAGGGCCACGGCCGGGTGCGTGACCTGTCCACTCGATGAAGTTCTCCCGGCCTGCGGCGATATTGAGCCGGAAGGTGCCGGGCCGGTCGAGTCGGGAACTCCGATCGTCCGGGTAGTCCTTCGTCACGATGGTGGCGAAGGGCTGGGTCGTGGTTGGGACGACGCCGTCGGGGGCGTAGTAGAAGAACGAGTCGCCCCAGCTGATCTCCGGCCATTCGCCGCCCGAGTCCGGGCGCAGGTGCAGGACGCCGCCGAGACCGGTCACGTAGTCGATGATGTCGTCTATCGTCATGGTTCGAGCGTCTCATTCAAGTGCTTGTGTGGACTTTTCCACCGATGACGAGGAGTTCTTGGTGGTAAACCTCAACTCGCCGGCCGGTCGCACGGTCGACGTCGCCCGGCGTGCGGGGTATTCGGTCCAGCAGGTGCGCAATCTCGAACGCGACGGTGTGCTGCCCTCCGCGGACCGTTCGCCGGGCGGGCACCGGTTCTACCGGGAGATCCATGTGCGGTCGGCACTGGCCTATCGGGCCCTCGCGGCAGGAGTCGGCCCGGTCGAGGCGAAGCGGATCATCCGGACCGTGCACGCGGGTGATCAGGCGCGAGCGCTGGCGATGCTCGACGCGGCGCATGCGGGCCTGCACACCGAACGCGTCGACCTCGAGCTGGCCAGACAGGCCGCCGAAGCCATTGCCACAGAACCGATCACGGAGGTACGCGGTTCCGATGCGATGAGCATCGCCGAGCTCGCCACCGCACTGGGTGTGCGTACCTCGACGTTGCGGCATTGGGACGCAGAGGGTTTGGTCGTTCCCGGCCGTTCACCTGTGTCTGGTGGTGCTCGCCGGTACTCGCCCGAGCAGGTCCGCGATGCCCGGATCGTCCATCAGCTACGCCGGGCCGGCTACCGAATCACACAGGTGCGCGAGGTAATTCCCGAATTCCGGCAGCACTCCGCGCAGGTACGAGAGGCGCTGGCCATCAGGGACGTCGCGATCACGTCCCGCTCGCTCGCCCTTCTCGACGGCGCAGCGGCACTGCGCGAACTGCTCACCAGGTGACGCCGGGTCAGGGCGCAGGGGCCTCCGCGGTGCTGCCGGACAGCGGCATGGCGGGCAGCCCGAGTTTGCGGTGGTCCCAGGAGCGGACGCGCGTCGGCTCGACCCGCACGACGACGCGATTGTGCATCATGGTCTCGACGAACGGCCTGACCTCGGGGCTGTAAGGGCCGACGTAGCGCTCGTAGATGTCGATGCCTGCCTTCCAATACTCCTCGTCCTCGGTGTCCTCGATCAGGTGGGCGATGCCCTCGATCGACACCCCGCGCAGCTGGTCGTAGGTGTCGCCGGCCTCGGCCATGCAGGTGATGGTGGGATCGCGGCGCAGATTGACCGCCTTCTGCGACTTCGACTTGGTCTCGAAGTAGATGACGCCGTCGATGTGCCCGAACCACATCGCCGTCAGATGCGGCTTCCCGTCCCCGTTGAGCGTGGCCAGCGTGAGCACCCGGCTGCGGTCGAGGAACTGCGCGATCTCCTCCGCACTCATCTGCACCGCGGCCCGCTGCTTGATACCCACCGACTCCACCTTCCCGCTCATGCCAATTCCCGCCGACCCTACCGAGCCGGCTGACGCACCAACCCCGAACACGAGAACATCGCACCAGAATGCGGAGCAGAGAGCCCTATTCGCCGCAGATTATGCGGCGAATAGGGCGTAGAATCACCGCATGGCCGATCGTCCGCGGAAGTACATCTGGGAGGACCCCGACTGGCCCGCCCTGCGGTACGACGTCGCGCGCCTGGCCGGACCCGTCGCGGATGTCGCGCACGCGCAGGGCAAACTGCTCGGCAGGCTCACCGATACCCCGGACGAGATTCAGGACCAGGCCGGACTCGCCGCACTCACCGCCGACGTGGTGAAGACCAGCGAGATCGAGGGCGAACTGCTCGATGTGGCGTCGGTCCGCTCGTCGATCGCGCGGCGTCTCGGGGTCGACATCGGGGCGACGGTCCCGGCCGACCGGCGGGTCGACGGGGTCGTCGACATGATTCTCGACGCCACCGTCCACCACGACCAACCGGTCACCGGCGAACGGCTGTTCGGGTGGCACGCGGGCTTGTTCCCGACCGGCTACTCTGGCATCACCCGCGTGCGGATCGGCGGGTGGCGCACCGACGAGACCGGGCCGATGGAGGTGATCTCCGGGCCCTACGGACGACAGCGAGTCCATTTCGAGGCGCCGCCCGCGCCCCGGCTCGACACCGAAATGCGCCGGTTCATCGAGTGGTTCGATGAGGGGTCACCGGAGCCGGCTATCGTCAAAGCCGGTCTGGCACATCTGTGGTTCGTGACCATCCATCCGTTCGACGACGGAAATGGCCGCATCGCAAGAGCTCTCGGCGATCTGGCACTCGCCCGCGCCGATCGCAGCACACGGCGCTTCTACAGCGTCTCCGCGCAGATCCAGCGAGATCGCAAGGCCTACTACGACATTCTCGAACGCACCCAGAAGGGCACACTGGATGTGACCGAATGGCTGGGGTGGTTCCTCGAGACGATGCGGCGCGCTATCGCCTCGGCCGATGAGAATGTCGACACCGTGCTGCAGAAGGCGAGGTTCTGGCGGCGCTGGGATCAGGCGGCCATGAATGCCCGGCAGATCACCGTGCTCCATCGTCTGCTGGACGGATTCGACGGGAAGCTGACGACGCGCAAATGGGCGATCATTACCAAGTCGTCCCAGGACACCGCGTTGCGCGACATCAACGAACTGATCGAGATCGGCGCGCTCCGGCGTTCCGAATCCGGCGGGCGGAGTACGTCCTACGAGCTCGTCTTGCTGTGATGCCACGTCAACGGCGATCGCGGCACGGCTGTCGGACACCGGTGGCAGGATGCGGCGGGTGGGTGACTATTTCGAACGCATCGTCGACCTCGAGGTGACGTCCGCGGATGCGGGCACGCTGGCCGAGCGCATGGTGGACTGGATGGTGTCGCGGGGATGGCTGCTGCGGGAGATGTCCGGCGACACGATGTACAGCCTCCAGGTCGACGAAGGGTATGTGCCGGGGCCTGCTCGGTCTCAGATCACCCACGAATGGGGTGCGGACTGGATTTCCGGTCCGGTCGCTGTCATTGTCGGCAGGGACGCCCATTATTCAGGGCGGGGCATGATCGAACCGTCCTCGGCCGAGTGCCCACGGTGCGCGGCCACCACCGTGATCATCGACTACCCGCAGCGGTGGGAAGCCGATGCCACTGTGTGGCAACCGTTCTCGGACGCGATCGATGCCTGGAAAGAAACCGGTGCGGGCTCGGCGACCTGTGTTTCCTGTGCCGTGACGAGCCCGATCACCGAATGGCGCTGGGCTGATGGTTTCGCCCTCGGCGCCCTCGCCTTCGACTTCTGGGGCTGGCCGCCACTGACCGACGAGTTCGTCACCGAGTTCGGTGTTCGGCTCGGCCACCGAACCGAACACCACACGGGCAAGTTCTGAGCCCCCGCTACGCCGAGGGCCGCGAAACCCGCCTAGCCGTAATAGATCACGTACGCGTTGGTGGCCACGGCGACGACACCGGGACCCATCCCCGTGCAGCCGGCGCTGATGCGCTGGCCCTCCGGTGCGAAGGGGTAGCTGAGGGACGAATAGGGACCGACGCTGTAGAGCGGGAACGGCCCGTTGGCGTAGAGGCCGACGCACTCGACCTTCAGCACGTAGTTGCTTCTCCCGACGTCGGGTTGGCAGGTCGCCGACGCGCCGAAAAGATCCCGCTGGACAACGCAATCCTGCGGCGCCGCCTGCGCGGAGCCGGAGCCGATGATCGCAACAGCGGCAATACCCGAAAAACCGGCGGCCGCGACTCGTGCGGCGGCCACAAATGCTTGTTTCATATGGAAACTCCTCCGGTGTCAGGTTGATCTTCGGGCGAGCTCGGCCGAATGTTACGTCCCGTGTTTCGTGCCATTTGTGAGCCGGGCGTAGCTGTCATGGCCGTGACCTGCGGCGAGTGCTTCGGCGATCACGTAGGTCATGCGGTCGAGGCGCTTTCGAGCGCTTCGAGTCGGGCCGGGACGTGTTTGTGCCAGGGGGTGCCCGCGAAGTCGTCCTTGAGTTCGAGGCAGGTCAGTTCGTTGGGGGAGACCCCGGCACTGGTCGTGGTGCCGTCACCGGTGGGGTAGTCGAGGCCGAGTCCGTTGGGCAGTGCGATGTTTCCTGCCCGCATCATGTCGCTGACCTCGATGATGACGGTGGCGGATCCGTTCGCGGTGACCAGGCGCGCCGGGCCGCCGTCGGTCAACCGCAAGGCGGTGGCATCCTCGGCGCTGATCCGGAGGCGGCCGTCGCGGTCGCGGCGGCGCCAGTCGGGGTTGCGGAAGATCGTGTTGGCGGTGAACGAGCGCCGCTCACCGGCGGCCAGGACCAGCGGGAACTCCGGGGTCGTCCACTCCGCGCGGGCGGTGGGCAGCTCGCGTACCTGGTCGAGCAGGCTGGCGATGGCGATGGTGAAGCGGCGATCCTTGCGCTTGACGTAGTGCCACACGTCATCCCACGTGTCGTCGGTGAATACCACGCCGGTCGGGGATTCGATGATCGCGTCGAACAGCCGGTTGCCCGGAGTCAGACCGGTACCGGTGAAGCCCGCTCGGGCAACGGCTTTCTGGTTCGATATCGCACACATCTGGCTGACGCCCCACAGCACCGCGGCGCCCCGCAGACGTGGGTCCAGTGTCGTACCGAGCGTCTCGTACAACAGGTAGGGAGCGATCTTTCCGAGGGCGGGGTCGACGGCGACAGTGGCCAGGAAGGTGGCGCCGAAGGTGTCGCGTCCGGTCTGCGCCGCGCGTCGGAGGCGGGCGATGGTGGCGTCGTCGACCACGTTCATGCGTCGCAGCAGCCGCGCGTAGATCTCGGGCTCCGGCAGCGTGCCGCCCAGCGCTTCCATGACCGGTTTGCGCAAATGGAAGACATTACGGGGGAATTCGAAGTTGAAGAACGTCGCTTCGGGCTTCTCGTACTGGCTGGCCGCGGGCAGCACATAGTCGGCTTCGCGCGCGGTTTCGGTAAACGCCACATCGATCACGACGGACAAGTCCAGTGCACGCATCGCGGTACGGAACCGAGGGGAATCGGCGAGGGAGTGCGCCGGGTTCGACGAGTCGATCCACATCGCGCGGAAGCGGTTCGGGTGGTCGGTGAGGATCTCGTCGGCTATCGAGTTGCACGGGATCAGGCCGCCGATGATCTTGGCGCCAGTGACCGGTGAGGTCCGCCCACCGCCATTACCCGCGCCGCCGCCGAGCATGCCACCCGCCAAGGGAACCATCGCGTCGAGCAGGGCCGAGGCCCCGGCTTCCACGCTCGCGCGCAGCGGGGTCACCCGTGCGAGCGCGGGCAATGTCGCGCTGATCGCGGTGGCCGCCGCGGTGACGGTCCGCGCCATCAGCCGCTGCTGTGCGCGTGCCAGTGCGCCCGGCTTCTTGCGCGGCGATCCGGACCCGGAACCGCCGGCCAGGAGCGCGAACGAAGAGTGCAGATACATGGTGCCGGGTCTGCCGAAGTTGCCGGTGACGATCCACAGGAGCTTGTTCAGGTACGACACCAGAGTACTGTTGGGCGCCTGCTGGATTCCGAGATCCTCGTAGACGCACACGCTCGATGCGGTCGCGATCCGGCGCGCTGCCGCCCGGATCTCGCCTTCGTTGACACCGCTGATCATCGCGAAATCCGTGACGTCACATGCCAGGAACGCCGCGTGGACCTCGTCGTAGCCGGTGGTGTGCGCGGCGATGAAGTCGGCGTCGACCAGGTCTTCCTGCACGATCACCGCGACCAGCGCGGCCATCAGCCAGGCATCGCGCCCCGGTAGCACCTGCAAGTGGTGCTCGGCCATCGCCGCGGTTTCGCTGACCCGCGGATCGATGACGATCATCGACCGGTTCGGGTCGGCGGCCACCTGCTTGAGTGTCGGTCTGGCCCGCGGAAAGCTGTGCGACTGCCAGGGGTTCTTGCCGACGAATACCAGCACCTCGGCGTGCTCGAAGTCGCCTTTGGTGTGACCGCCGTAGAGGCGGCCGTCTACCCAGATCTCCCCGGTCTTCTCCTGCGCCAACGCGTTGGAGTGATACACCGAGCCCAGCGCCCCACGCAGCGCGAGCGCGTTGGCCGAGCCGAGGTGATTACCCTGGCCGCCACCGCCGTAGAAAAAGATCTTGTCGCCGCCGTGTTCTGCTTTGACGGCGGAAAGTTTCGCGGCGATCTCATCGATCGCCGTGTGCCAGTCGATCTCCCGATAGGTGCCGTCAGGCAGGCGTTTGAGCGGCTTGGTGATGCGGTGCGGGCCGTTCTGGTAAAGGTCGAGGCGCATCGCCTTCTCGCAGGTGTAGCCCTCCGACGCCGGATGCGCCTTGTCGCCGCGGATCTTCGCCAGCCGGCGCCCCTCCACGTCGACCGTGATCCCGCAGTTGCATTCGCACAATACGCACGCAGTCGCCTTCGGCTCGGCCATGTCGCACCCTTTCCAGCCTAATATGCTAGGCAACATAGCATATTATTATGGCAGGTAACATAACAAAGCTGAGCTGAAACCCGGAAGGAGCACCAGCACGTGGGAGCCCGCACCGACACCCGGCAGAAGATGCTCTACAGCGCCGTCGAGCTCCTGCGTGAACGCGGCTCGGCCGGGGTGACCATCGACGCCGTGCTGGCCCGCAGTGGCGCACCGCGCGGATCGGTCTACCACCACTTCCGCGGTGGGCGCGCCGAGATCATGACCGAGTCGCTCGCCCTGGCCGGTGATGCCATCAGCGCCATCATCGACAAAGCTGTGGCCCAGGGCTCGGTCGCGGCGTTGCGGCGCTTCGGCCAGTTCTGGACCGCACTGCTCGAGCAGTCCGACTTCGCGGCAGGCTGCCCGGTCGTCTCGGTAGCGGTCGGCAGCTCGCCCGATGACCGGCACCTGCAACCGGCGGTCGCGGACATCATTCACCGGTGGCGCGTCGCCCTCGTCACCGCGATCGAAGCCGACGGTGTCGAACCCGAGCGCGCCGCCCGGCTGGCCACCATGGCGATCGCCGCCATCGAAGGCGCGGTGATCCTGTGCCGGGTCAACCGATCCACAACGGCGCTCGACGATGTCATCGAAGAACTCGAGGTGCTGCTCACCTCGGTGATCACCGGCTGAGGTGCGCGATTTTCGGCAACCGGCAACTGGTTCCGTTACCGGCGCAGGAGGTCCACGACGCCGGTGTTCGACTCGTTCCCGCCGCCCTCGGCGACCCGGCGTTCCATCAGTGCCATGAAGGGTTCGAGGAGTTCGGGGCTGACGCCCTGTTCTGCGGCGGCTCGCCGCAGCGTTGCGTTCGTCGTGGTCATCATCGCCAGGTTCGACTCGACGCCCTGGGTGTAGTCGCCGCTCGCCAGCTGCGCGGCGGTGCCGTAGGCGTACCCGGCCATCGCTTGCTGGTAGGCGATCATCAGGGGTGCGAACTCTACCGGTGAGATGTCTTCGCCACCGATGAGCGCGAACGCGTGTGCGGCGCCTGCGAACATGCCCCACATCGCGCTGAGAAGGGCGATGTCGTACAGGGCGGCGAACCCGGCGTCCGTGCCGACGTAGGTGACGCCGGCGGGGACAGCCAAAGCGTCGGCATGGGTCTTGTGCAGCTCCGCCGAACCGCTGTAGAAGACGTAGGCACCCGAGTCGGGGACTCCGATCATGGACGGGACGGCCATGATCCCGCCGTCCAGGAAACATCCGCCGCGTGCGGTGATCCACTCGGACAGCGCACGAGCCTCGGCGGGGGTGCTGGTGGTCAGGTTGACGACGTCGCGACCGGTCAGATCGATGCCATCGAGGGTCGCGCGAACCGACGCGTCGTCGAGGAGACACACCACGACGAGAGTGTTGGCGGTGACGGCTTCAGCGGCGGTGGCGGCGACCGCCGCCCCTTCCGGGGCCCGCCGGGCACTGCGATTCCACACCGTGACGGCGTATCCGGCGGCGAGCCACGAGCGGGCGAGTGCCGAGCCCATGTCGCCGAGACCGAGGATGGTGAGCGCTTCAATCGTGTTGTCGGACATGCTGGTTAGTGTTGGCGTGGTATCCGGGGTCGAACAAGTACGCACAGGGAAGTGGGTACGCACTTCCGGGATAGCGAACAGGCAGAGGGAAGGGACAGTCGTGCCGATCACACGCAGGCCGGGCGCGTACGCATGCGGGCTCGACGCGACACTGTCGGTACTCAACGGCAAGTGGAAGATGATGATCCTGTGGCCGCTGAGTGAACGGCCCCACCGCTTCGGCGAATTGCGCCGTCAGGTGAAGGGCGTCACCGAGAAGGTCCTCACCACGCAACTGCGCGAATTGGAGGCCGACGGGATCGTCCATCGCGCGGTGTACAACGAGGTGCCGCCCCGTGTCGAGTACTCCCTGACGCCGCTGGGCGAACTACTCAACAGCGCCCTGCTCCCCTTGGAAGCGTGGGGCCGCGAACACCTCATGGGTGACGAGGTCGTACCGTCCGGTCACCACTAGTGTGTCGCGGTCGGCGATGTGCGGTCACACCAACGTCGGATCGCCGCCGGAAACCGTCACGGATCGACGGTCGACGAACCACATGCCTTCCGGGTCCCACACGTAGACCTCGCATTCGAGGTCTCGACCGGGATCGGCTGTGAGCGTCACCTGGATTCGCTCCCGCCCGGCCTCGACGATCGGCTGGTCGAAGGCGCCGGCGGGACCGACGCCCGCGACCCTGTCCTTCGTGATCCGGCTCGTCGGCTATAGCGCACGTCCCGTCGGCGGAATTCTGTTCGGCCACTTCGGCTACCGCAGTCGGGCGCAAGAGCATGCTCGTGATCAGGGCCGTCAGCGGATCAGTCGGGCTCGTCCAGCATGGGGCAGGGGGGTCGGTACTCGATGGTCGGCGACACCCACTCGTCCCATTCGGCTCGGGTCATGTTGGCGGTGAGTTTGTCGCAGAGTTCCTCGCTCCACATGCCGGGGCCAGGCCACAGCATCCATCCGTCCGCTCCGCGGGACACGATGTGGCTTCCATCGGCGGTGAAAGTCAGACTGAACACGACATCTGTGTGGCCGACCATCGGATTACCGACCGGCCGACCGGTCTGGACTTCGCGCAGCTGCAGTCCCGATGTGCTTGTGTCGGCGGAAACGACGTAGGTGCCGTCGGGGCTGAACGCGACTGCACCGATACGGGTCCCGCCCTCGGTGTCGATCCACGGTTCGCCGACCGACTGCCCGGTAGCCACATCGTGCAGGCGCAGCGCCTTGGTCGTGCTGACCAGTATGTGTTGGCCGTCCGGGCTGATCGCGGCGCCGGCGATCGGGGCTCCGTCGTCCCGTTCCAGGAGGTCGGAGAGACGGCCACCCTGGCCGATGAAGGGTGGGCCGGCGGGGTCCCCGGTGTCGGTGTCCCAAACCCGGACAGCGGAGGGCGTCATATCGGGTGAGTCGAAGACATTGCCGGTCTCCTCAACCCTGCGGGGGTCGCCGGGGGCGAAATGCGCCGGCGCCACGGTGATCAGCCGGTGCCCGTCGGCGCTGAATCCGACGCTGGAGACGAAGTCTTCATCGCCGCGCAGCGCCGTGGTCCGGGCTGGGCTGGTCGACGTGTCCCAAAGCCAGGGGTAGGAGTCGAGGACGAGGGAAGCGAGACGACGCCCGTCCGGGCTGAAGAACAGCCCTCGGATCGTCTTGGTGGGTCCGGTCAGGTGGCTGCCGTCGGGCTCACCCGTCTGCGCATCCCAGATGTGGACCGTATTGGCGATGCCGTCGGCGGAGGCGATGGCCTGCCCATCCGGTCGCCAGGCCAGGGCGGAGACCTGCCCGACGTGGCCGGTCGAAATCGTGCGTATGAGCTCGCCGGTGTCGATCCGCCACAACGCGATGTCGGATTGGTTGTCCACGTCAGGTGTCGCGGCGATGCGCCCGTCAGGACTGACCGCCACGGCCCCGACAAGGGCGAGGCCTGGCAGTCGTGTCCCGACCCATCGGGAGGGCTCGGCTGCCCACACGTGGATCGTGTTGTCGCCGGTGCTGATGATCCGGGTGCCGTCGCCGCTGTAGGCCAGCTGGCCGACCGGCTGCGTGTGACCGGCCAGGGGTGGCCCGACCGCCACCCCGGTGTCGGCGTCGCGCACGCGGATCTTGCCGTCGGAGCCCCCGATAGCGACGCGCCGCCCGTCCGGGCTGAACGCCAATTCGTAAGCCCCATAACCGAATTCGGTCAGCCCGTCAACGACTGGCCTGCCCGAGTCGGCGTCGGTGATGCGCAGCTGCGCCACGTCCGTGAGGGGCGTACGGGCTCCGTCGGCTGCGGGCGCCGCACCGTTCGGGTCGCTGCCGATCAGATAGCTTATCGACGCGATGCGCCGGCCGTCGGGGCTGAAGTCCACATCGATGACCGAGCCCTTATGCGAGGGCAGCGGCGGGTCCACCGGCTGCCGACTGTCGACATGCCACAGTCGCATCACCCCGTCTACTCCGCCCGTGGCCAGCCGGGACCCGTCCGGGCTGAATGCGACCGCCGATACCCAGCCGTCGTGTCCGCGGATCGGCTCGCCCATCTGCTCACCCGTTGCGACCTTCCACAGCTGGGCCGTGCCATCACGGTTCCCCCTGGCGAGCAGGGCGCCATCGGGGCTCAACGCCAAACTTGACATGGGGTCGCCGCTACCCGTCAGCACGTGCACAACCGCGCCGGTGTTCGCGTCCCAAATGCGCACGGACTTGTCCTCTGCGGCCGAGGCGATCCAGCGCCCGTCTCTGCTGTAGCCGACGCTCGTAGCCTTTTCCGGGTGCCCCGTCAGCGGATCTCCTACAGGGTCACCGGATTCGAGATCCCACCTGCGGATGAGGCCGTCGTCGCCGGCCGAAAGGATCTGGCGGCCATCGGGACTGATCGCGATGCCGTTGATATCCGATGGTGCCGTGATGATCTTCATCAAACGCCGCGTATCGATCAACGTGTTCAGTAGGGCATCCGGATCCGATCCGGGTGCCAAGGTCTCGGCTGCGAGCATTTGCTGTATCGCGCGCCGGTCACCGCCCAACCGGGTGCCGCCGAGCATCGCGCGTGACTGCCCGACGAGCTTGGCCGCGATCGCCTCCTGGGCTTGTTGGCGGGCCTGCTGCTCGGCGGATCGTGCTCGGTTGAGGCTGATGACGGCGACGGCCGCAACCAGGACAATCACGGCGAGCAGCGCCGCCAGTACCTGTGAACGCCGCCGCAGCGTGCGTGCGTGCGCTTCCGCCTCCAGTTTGTCCTCTTCCAGTTTGCGATTTGTGCGACGGCGCGACGCGAGCAGGAACTCGCGGGCGGGGTCGAGGCGCGCCCCGAATCCCGGCTGTGCACTTAATGTTTCGGCCCGGACCAGCCGCGCACCGTCGAGCAGCCAGTCGTCGTGGCGGCCGCACCGCTCCCACGCGACGACAGCCCGCTCGACCGCGTCGGCGTCACGCAGGTCCGACGCTTCGGCCCGTAACCAGCCCGCCAGCTCGTCCCACTGGTGCAGCAGACTCTCCAAAGCCGCCTCGACGACGATCCGGCCGTCGCGCTCTCCCTTGACCAGCAGCCGCCGACCGACGAAAGCGTTCAACAGCGCGTGACTGTGCTCGGGCAGGTCGGCCCATTGCGCGATACGGCGCATCGGTCGATCGGTGTCCGAATTCACCGTCGCCAGCCAGGGGATGAAGGCGTCATGCAATCGGTCGAGCTGCTCGGAGCGCTCTGCCGGATCCGCCGACAGCAGGTTGTCGATTTCGTTCTGCACAACTCGGCGCATGCCGCCCATCGCCTCATAGCGGTCGACGGTGACGGCATCCTCGCCGCCGGCATAGTCCTCATAGAGCCGCGACAGGGTCAGTGCCAATAGCGGCAACGTGTCGGCACCGCCGGACGCATCCTGGGCGAGTCGGTCGACGAGCTCCGGAGCCAGGTCGAACCTGGATCCAGACTCCGCTGCACGCCGGGCGGGCCCGCAGATGACCTCTGTGAACTGAGCCTGCGGCATCGCCTTCAATCGGTCGAACAGGTGACTCTGCACGGCCGACAACTGCGGCGCGGTCTGCAGCGGCTCATACCGATCCGAGCGAATCGTGGCGACCACGATCATGTCCGGCCCGGTCGAATCGTCGTCGCTCGACAGCCGCCCGAGCAGCTCCAGAAACGCCGGCCCCTCTTCCCCCGCGTCGGCACCGAACAATTCCTCGGCCTGGTCGAGCGGCAGTACCAGTGTCGGCGGCGTCGCGGACACCGGCGCATCCAACAACCGGTTACGCGCGGCCACGGCCGCCTCGGCCAGCCAGGCCCGGACCATGCCGTCGTCGGAGATCGCGCTCTTGATCTCCCCCAGGCTCGGCTCGACCAGACCGACCTCCTTGCGGAGGTCATGGATCGAGCGGGCCAGACCGGTCTCACCGGTCAGCGTATGACGTTGCGGGCGCACCACGGTCATCGTCAAGAACCGTCGGTCGTCGCGGCGCAGGCGGGGCAACAGGCCGGCCCGCAGAAACGACGACTTCCCAACCCCCGACGGCCCGAGGATGACGAACATCCGCTCGCGGCCCGCGACACGCATCTCACGAAGTTCGTCCAGCGCACGCACGATCTGCGAGTCCCGTCCGAAATAGACTGCGGCATCGACCGATTCGAGCGGTTGCCAACCCCGATACGGCGAGCGGTCCGGGTCGTCGGGCGGCGGCCACGCGAAGCTGTCGGCGCCGATCCCCACCGCCCGCAGCCCCGCCAGCAGCCGATGCAACCCGTCGACCTGCAGGCGCACCGGCTGCTCGTCACCGTCGACGACGACCTCTGCCGCAGGGCCGTCCCCGAACAGGTCGCAGCTCTGCCACGCGCGGGTCACGTCCTTTTCGTGGAACGCTTCGATCCGTGCACAGAAGATCGGTTTGTGCATGCCCTCAGCCTGGCGATATTCGGCGTGACACTCCGCAGAGGTCGCCCAGCTGCTCGACAGCAGGCAAATCACCGCCTCGCAGCGCGCGTTCACCTGCCACAGTGCTTCCGTCCACAGCTTTCCCGTACGGATACCGGTCTCGGGATCCAGATCGAGGTAAATCTCGCCGGCCAACCCCGGCTCTGCCTGCTCGAGCCAGCGCTTCAACGCAATCGCGTGGCGATTGTCCCGACACGAATGACTCAGGAAGACGCGCGACATCTGATCACACAGCCCACGAACAGCGTGCGGTGTTGAGTCGCGATGAGCCCACGAGCCACATCGTCAACCCCGCGGTCGCGTCTGGCTTTCCGACGCGCCAATGGTGCGACCATGTTGCCTCCCTGCGGAACGAAGGAACGTGATGCTGGCAGTGACTCCCATTTTGAGCCGCCGCACCGGCCCGGTGAACGAGTAGCCCCATACTTGTTTTCCGGGAACCGTCATCAGGGCCGACGTCCCCAACAGCAGATATAGCGCTGCCCAGCCCCGAAGAGCGCCACTGTCGGACAGCCGTTTGACCTGCGCGTTTAGGTCGAAATCGCAGCTGAACGGTGAAATGGTGCCCTTGAAGAATCGAACCTCATGCCAGATAGGTGTCGTGGAACGCTTCGCGCACGGTGGCCGCGCCGTGTCGATCCCGCTGCGCTATCCCGCCCACGATCTCCGAAACCCGCCAGTAGTGCGACGGGACCAATCGGCCGCTGGTGACCACGCCCAGCGCTACATTCGCAGCCTCATCGGGTTTGCCGGCGGCGACCAGCGCGAGGCCCAGGTCCAGGTTCGCCATCGCGACCCGGCGCGGTCGGACGCATGCCGCGCGCTGGAGGTCGGCCACGACATTGCGCGCGTAGACCTCGGCCGCCGGGTCGCCGAGCCAGGACAACGTGGTGGCGACGTAGGTATCGGCCTTCGACGGGTCGTAGCGAAAGTGATGCTCCGGCCGGTCGGGGGTGCGCAGACCGGACACCAGACGCGCGACGTTGCGCAGGGCTCCGTATGTACCCGCGCTGTCCCCGATTCGTGCCAGCGCGCGGCCCTGCTGCGCGGTCGCTTGGATGTAGACCGAGCTGTCGGCCGGGGCGATATCGCGCGCCGCCTGTGACAACTCGGCCGCTTCGGCGAACTCCCGATTGATGAGGTGCTGCCAGGCCCGTGTCTCCAGCGTCCAGGCCGATATCCCTGGGTGCTCGGACTCTTCGGCGATGTCGCGGGCAGCGCGCAGACGGGTAGCGGCGGCCGGGAGTTCGTCCAGGTCGATGTGGCACGTTCCGGCCAGCAGCGAGAGCCACCCGGCAGTGACCAGAAGGCGGCGGTGCTGGACCAGTGTCATCTTCCCGTCCAGCAAGCGCGCGGTGTAGCCGAGATGCTGACGAATACCGACCAGCAGATCGGCGGGCGCGGTGGTGGAGTAGGCCGACGCCAGGTCATCCACGGCCATCTCCAGCCGGTCCAAGGTATCCCCGCCGACATCGGACGCGGCTACCCGTTGTATCCATTCGGCCCCGGCGCGTTCCCCGTCGACCGGTTCGCCGAGTGCGGCGGTGTAGGCGGCGGCGACCTCGGCCGGTACCGGACGCTTGCCAGACTCGATGAGCGACAGATACGCGGGCGAGTAGTGCGTCATCCGGGCGATTTCGCGCAGCCCTACCCCGGCCGCCTCACGCGCGGCTCTCAGCTGTGCGCCCGGTTCCATCGCGGTGATCCTTCGGCTCGGTGAGCTGTGAACACTCTGTCAACACCGTAGGCCTGTGACCACCAATAACGCACGCCTAGCGTTGATTTCAGCCCCACCGCCGGGCCGATGCCCGGGGGCGATCCTCGGCACATCGGGCGCGGTGAGCTGCGCAGACGATGGCGAAAGCTCTCCGGCGGTGGGCGCATTCACCGAACGACCACAGGGGGACCGATGAGCGACGCAATCAAACCTCGGCTCGATGAGCTGACCGAGCGGGCCGCAATGCGGTCTTTGGCGATCCGCCGCGCACCGGAACCGCCGTACGGGTGGGAGCTGTACAGCCCGTTCCGGGTCGTCTGCCATGGGCCGCTAGACAACCTGGCCGCGTGGCTGACCGCCGCCGAACAGCGCGACGGGCACGAGCAACCGGAGGACCTGACCGGCGCGAGGGCGGACGGGTGACCACGCTCGGGTTCGTCATCGCGATCGGCCTGCCGTTGGCCGTCCTGGTCGGCGTCGTGTTCTGGCCGACTCAGGTACCGCCCGATCGCACGGTCGAGGAGATTCGGCGACGGGTGGAGGCGGAGACCGAACGGAATCGAGTTCGCCGCCGATCTTAGGGCGGAGCAAAAAACGCTGTGAACCAGCGTCGATAATGTGCCCTCGGCAGGATTCGAACCTGCGACACCCGCTTTAGGAGAGCGGTGCTCTATCCCCTGAGCTACGAAGGCGGGGCCGGTCGGCTACCGGAACCGGCTATACATGGCCCGGTTCGACCGTGCTGAGTATAGCGTGCGCCGTCCGTAGCGTAGTCATCCTGGGGACCTCGTGTGCGGGCGGTGGATCGCGCGGGCCTGGACGGCGGGGGTTGCTCCAGCACTACAGGCATTCTGCGGCGGCTGGGGCGACACGCTGATCTGAAACGGGTGTGGGCCCATGGGGTGTGGGTGCGGTGTCCTAGCGTTCCGGGTGGCTTCCGCCCGCCTCTTCGGGCATTCGTTCACGCAATGACTTTCTGCCTTCTCCCGAGGAGTACGTGGTCATGGTTGTGGGGTTCTGCTCGTGTCGGTCCGTGGTGCTCGTGCTGGCCGCGGCGGCGTGTCTCGGGGCGTTGGCGTGCTCGGTCGACGGTGGGTTGGTCGATCCGGATTCGACGCTGTCGCAACGACACGGCGCCGATCGGGAGCCCGCCGCGCGCACCGCCGAGCTCGACGGCGCGAGCGCGGACACGCAGGAGACCATGCTGGCGTTCTACCGATCCGTTTGCTCCTTACAGACCCGGTATCGCGCCGATCTCGAAGCTGCCGAACGCGATTCCGGTGCGCTCACCCCGGTGCAGTACCGCGATACGGCGGCGACGATTCTCGGTACCCGTGCCGCCGCGGCCGGGAGTGCGCGCGATTCCGCGCATCGATTGCCGATCCCGAACCTGTTCCGCGACGAATGGCTTACCGCACAGGGCGAATTGATCGGTCTCTTCGACCGGCTCCAGCAGGCGGATTCGTCACGTGCCACCGAGATGGCCGCGGTCGATCTCGCCGACACCGAACGGCTACGGGCCGTCGCGAGGGATCTGCTCGCCGCTTCGGCGCAGCAGATCGAGAACGAGAATCCGCGCGTCCGCGTCGTCGCGCAGGGCCTGCCCACGTCCAAGCAGGTCCGGCGCGGTGCCGCGGAGCTGGCTGAATGCCGGATGCCGAGCTGACGATCGGACTGATGTCCCATCGGGTTGGCGATGTGGGCTGTCCGCTGGCAACTACGAGAAGGAAAGGAGTGCGATGCGCAGAGCCCGGTACGTTTGCGGTGGTGTGCTGGCGGGCCTGATGTTCGCGATGCTGTCGGTGGCGGGCGTTGCCGCCGCGGATGACGCCATCCCGGTCGATCACGCTCTGTTCGTGGTGCCGGGTGTCGTCGACCCGGTGTTGCCGGTCGACGCGCCTACGCAGTTCGACGCGCCTGCGGAGTTCGATGCGCCGATTACCGCCGACCCGTATTCGGAATACACAGCGCCAGTGCAGGAGCCGTCGCTTCCCCTGCCACCGGTCGAGCCGATCCTGTCACTGGTCGATCTCGGTCCGATGCTGGAGCGGATCGGCCTGAATCCGCGCGGGCCCGCCCTACCTGCCCCCGATCGCCGGTTGGTCGATGAGGCGTTGGGGGTGGTCGTGCCCAGTGTTCAGCAGTTGTTGCCCGGCGATCTCGGCGCGGGCGTGCTGGCCGGGCTCACCGGCCTGGCCACAGTGTTCGGCCCGGCCACGGTGCCGGTCGACTCGCCGGACATCTCGCCGCCGGCAGCGCCGCTCGACGCGGGCCCGCGGCACCTCGATGCCGCATCGACCGCTATCGCATTGCCTGCCGTCGAATCCGTCGACCTCGCGATCCCCGCTGTCGCGGGCCCGGCAGCCGAGAGCGCGGTGCCGGCTCTGCTGATCGCGGAGTCCGGGGTCCGCCCGATCCTGTTACTGCCGCTGATCATCCTGGGCGTGGTGCTCGCGGGCCTGTCCGCACCGATCATCCGGCGCCGCCGATCAGGGTTCCTCCGCACACGAGGCCGCCCGGCAGCAGGCCGCCGCACACCAGGGCGCCGGACAGCAGGGTGGGGTCCGGCAGCTGCCGGCCGTTACGCGGGATGGGATCCAGCAGCGAGCCACCGCGCAGCCGGATGTCCGGCTGCGGGGAGCCGCGCAGATTGGGGCCCGGCAGGAGTTGGTCCGGCTGCAGTCCACGCAGCAGGGCGTCCAGCTGCAAGGGACTCGGCAGGAGTTGGTCCGGCTGCGGTCCACGCAGCAGGGGGTCCGGCTGCAAGGGACTCGGCAGGAGTGGGTCCGGCTGCGGTCCACGCAGCAGGGGGTCCGGCAGCAAGGGACCCGGCAGCAGGCCTCCGGGTGGCGAAGTGCCGGGTAACGGAGTGCCGGACTACGGAGGGTCCGGCAGCCGGGTGCCGGGCAACTGGGCGCCGATGGCACCGCCTACGACCAGAAATGTTCCGGACCGGATCGGCACGCCGACCCGGATGCGGCGGAGTCGCTGCGCGAGGTGATCCATGGCTGCTCGCCGAGCGCAGAGCAGGTCGCTCCCCACCGAGCATCCGTTACGGGCCGGATCAGAAGGCGTCGAATCCGCCGCCGCTGTCGAACCCGTCGTGCCCACCCTCGAACCCACTGTCGGAGTTGCCCCAGCCCCCTGAATCCTGACCCGGGTCGTACCCCGGATCCTGGCCGATCTCGCCCTGGTCCCCGTGGTCGAGCGCCGCCTCACCGGTGCCGTCCTCGAACGCCTGGGCGTCGTAGCCGACTCCGGACATCCCGGCGAACAACGACGTGAACAACAGAGCCGCACCGGCGCCCCAGGCGCCGGCTATCAGCGCGGGCTTCCACCACGGCTCCGAATACCACCCCGCGGGAACCGGTCGTCCGGCCACGCGACCACCGGGGTGGTAATTAGGCGTGCCCGGAGACGGGGCGGGGGAGGCGGTGATGCGGCGGCCGTTGTGCTCGACGACCCGCAGCTCGTCGACGTGTCCCGCGATGTCCTGACCGTCGAGGGTGGGCACCGGCGGGCCCGGGTCCATCTGCATCGCGGTGCGTGCCGCGCGGATGTAGTAGAGCCCCTCCACCGCCGTCTGCTTGGCCAAACGGGCGTGGACGGGCGAGTTCGCCCTGTCCATCTGACCGCCCGCGGCGTTGTAGCGTTCGGACGCGTCGGCCAGGGCCTGCCTGGCCGCTTCGTTGCGCGGCGACAGGTGGTACACCTGACCGCCGAGCCGTTCGATCGTCACCCTGGCATCGGCCTGGGCTTCTTCGAGTTCACGCGCGTTCCGCTTGTTCTGCTCGGCGCGCAGATACAGCAGCGCCACCACGCACACGACGACAATCGCTATCAGCCACCACAGCATCGCGCACCTCTTTCGCCTGAGGTCTCGAGACGCCGTCCAGTTTACTGGCCGGTTGCCCTGGCGGGCTGAGGCTGCTTGATCAGCGAGTTGCGGGATAGCTCACCCGGCGAGATGGCGGGCGATGACCAGGCGCTGGATCTGATTGGTGCCCTCGAAGATCTGCATGACCTTGGCCTCGCGCATGTAGCGCTCGACCGGGAAGTCCTGGGTGTAGCCGTAGCCGCCGAAGACCTGCACGGCGTCGGTGGTCACCTTCATCGCGGCATCGGTGGCGACCAGCTTGGCGACACTGGCCTGCCGCGAATAGGGCAGTCCGGCATCGCGGCGGCGGGCGGCGTCGAGGTAGGTGGCGCGGGCGGTGTCGACCGCGGCGGCCATGTCGGCGAGCACGAAGCCAAGGCCCTGGTGGTCGATGATCTTGCGGCCGAACGCCTCTCGCTCCTTGGCGTAGGCGACGGCCTCGTCGAGCGCGCGCTGCGCGACACCGGTGGCGACGGCGGCGATGCCGAGGCGGCCCGCGTCCAGCGCGCTGAACGCGATCGACAGGCCCTGTCCCTCGTCGCCGATGCGGCGCTCGGTGGGCAGGAAGGCGTCGTCGTAGGCGGCGGTGGTGGTGGGGATGCCGCGCAGGCCCATCTTCTCCTCGGGCTTGCCGAAGCTCAGGCCCGCGGTGTCGGCGGGGACCAGGAAGCAGGAGATGCCGCGCGAGCCCTCGCCGGTGCGGGCGAACAGGGTGTAGAAGTCGGCGCGGCCGCCGTTGGTGATCCACGCCTTGGTGCCGTTGAGCTGGTAGCCGCCGTCGACGGGGGTGGCCCGGCAGCGCAACGCGGCCGCGTCGGATCCGGCGTGCGCCTCGGAAAGGCTGTAGGCGCCGATGGTTTCGCCGGACAGCATGCCCGACAGCCACCGCTGCTTCTGCTCGTCGGTGCCGTAGGTGAACAGTGGATGGCAGGACAGGCCGTGCACACTCACCGCGACCGCGACGGCGGCCCAGCGGCTCGCCAGTTCCTCCAGCACCTGCAGGTACACCTCGTAGGGCTGCGCGCCGCCGCCGAACTCCTCCGGGTACGGCAGGCTCAGCAGCCCGGCCGCGCCGAGTGCGGGGAAGACGCCATCGGGGAAGACGCCGGTCTTCTCGCTCTCGGCGACCCGCGGCTCGAGCACCTTGTCGGCGATGTCGCGGGTCAGTTCGATCAGCTCGCGCGCCTCGTCGGTGGGCAGCATCCGGTCAACAGCCATGCTCGACACAGTACGTCCAGCACTGAATTGCGTGCAAGGCAGCACGGAATTTTCTAGGCCTATACTGGGTCGATGCCCGCGCTGCCACCGAACAAGCATCAGGAGAAGAGTCTGCGAACGCGGACGCTGCTGCTCGACGCCGCGATCGAGAGCCTGGCCGAGGCCGGCTACGCGGGCGCGTCGATCGCCGACATCACGGCCAGGGCCGGGGTCACCCGCGGCGCGCAACTGCACCAGTTCCACACCCGCGGTGAACTGTTCGCCCAGACAATCGGTCACCTCACCGAGCGTCAGCGAGAAGCTATGCAGCGCAAGGCCAGAACCCTGCCCAAGGGCACGTCGGCGGGCGCGGTGCTGGTGGAACTGGTCACCGCGACGTTCGCGGGCCAGCTCGGCCGCGCCTCGGTGGAGCTCTACGTCGGCATCGCCAACGATCCGCCGCTGCGCCGCGAGATGCTGCGCGTCCAGCACGATCTGACTGTCGAACTGCTCGACCGCTGTGCCGGGCTGATCGACGCCGGCATCGCGCGCGAACGGCTGGAGAGCGCCTTCTGGCTCACCATCAACCTGGTCCGCGGCGCGACCCTCGACGAGATGGTCGGCCGTGACCGGGTCCGCCGCAAACAGGTGCTGGCCGACTGGACCGCGCTGGCCGACCTCGCCTTGCGCTGACCGAGCCATGTCGGCGCGGTGCCTTATTATCCGCGCATGGACGCAGATAGCCGACCAGCGCGCGCACCACTGGCCGAAGACCAGGTCGGCCTGGTGGTCGAGGTGTTCCGCATGCTGGCCGACTCGACCCGGGTCCAGGTGCTGTGGGCGCTGGCCGACCGTGAATTGTCGGTGAACGAATTGGCCACCGCGGTCGGCAAGCCGGGGCCGTCGGTGTCGCAGCATCTGGCCAAGCTGCGGATGGCACGGCTGGTGCGGACCCGCCGCGAGGGCACCACGATCTACTACAGCCTGGAGAACGACCACGTCCGCAGGCTGGTCGTCGACGCCGTACAGAATGCCGAGCACGCGGGGCCCGGTGTGCCCGCGCACCATCGCGGGCCCGGCGCCGAGCCGCCGCATCGGCCGCAAGAGGGCTGACGCTGAACACGCTGTTCACCAGGAAAAGTTGCACTGAGAAACAATTGCCGCTTTGTCTCTTTTCGGTAGCATCCGGTGTGACGTGGCTCATGCCGCGCCGGGACCGAAGGAGTTATCGATGCTGAGCACCATGCAGGACGACCAGCTGTCGCTGGCCAAGCTGCTCAACTATGCCGCCACCTTCCAGGGCAATTCGACCGTGTCCACCTGGACCGGCGACGGGGTGCGCACCATGACCTACCGCGAGCTCGGCGCCGACGCCGCCCGGTTGGCCAACGCGCTGCGCGGACTCGGCATCGCAGAGGGTGACCGCGTCGGCACCTTCATGTGGAACAACAACGAGCACATGGTGGCCTACATCGCGGTGCCCGCGATGGGCTCGGTCCTGCACGCGCTCAACATCCGGCTGTTCCCGGAGCAGCTGGTCTTCGTCGCCAACCACGCCGAGGACCAGGTCGTCCTCGTCGACGGCACGCTGGTGCCGCTGTTCGCGCAGTACCTGCCGAACCTGAAGACGGTCAAGCATGTGATCGTCGTCAACGGTGACGCGTCCGCGCTGACCGCGCCCGAGGGCGTGACGGTGCACTCCTACCGCGAGCTGCTCGACAGCCAGTCCGCCGACTTCGACTTCCCGGTCGTCGACGAGCGATCCGCTGCCGCAATGTGTTACACCTCCGGCACCACCGGCGACCCGAAGGGCGTCGTCTACTCGCATCGCTCCAACTGGCTGCACGCCATGCAGGTGAATCAGCCCAACGGCATGGGTTTCCAGGGCTCGGACTACGTGCTCGCGATCGTGCCGCTGTTCCACGCCAACGCGTGGGGCCTGCCGTACGCGGCGCTGATGTCGGGCGCGAACATCCTGATGCCGGACCGCTTCCTGCAGCCGGGCCCGCTGCTGGAGATGATGGCCGCCGAGAAGCCGACCTTCGCCGCCGCCGTGCCGACCATCTGGGGCGGCGTGCTCGCGGGTCTGGCCGCGCAGCCGCAGGACATCTCGCACCTGCGCACCGCCGTCGTCGGTGGCTCCGCGGTGCCACCGTCGATGATGCGCGCGTTCGAGGAGAAGCACGGCGTGCGCATCCTGCACGCGTGGGGGATGACCGAGACCTCCCCGCTGGGCAGCGTCGCGCACGCGCCCGCCGGTGCCGAGGGCGAGGAGGCCTGGGCCTACCGCTACACCCAGGGCCGCTTCCCGGCCAATGTCGAGGCCCGGCTCGTCGGTGACGACGGCAAGGTCGTCCCCAACGACGGCGAGTCGCTCGGCGAGCTCGAGGTCCGCGGCGCCTGGATCACCGGCTCCTACTACTCGCCGACCGGCGCCGAGATCGACCCGGACAAGTTCGACGACGGCTGGCTGCGCACCGGCGACGTCGGCAAGATCAGCACCGACGGCTACCTCACCCTGGTCGACCGCTCCAAGGACGTCATCAAGTCCGGTGGCGAGTGGATCTCCTCGGTGGACCTGGAGAACGCCGTGATGGGCCACCCGTCGGTCGCCGAGGCCGCCGTGATCGGTGTGCCGGACGAAAAATGGGACGAGCGCCCGCTGGTCGCCATCGTGCTGACCGAAGGCGCCGCCACCGAGGCCGCCGAGCTGCGTGACTTCCTGGCCGACAAGTTTGCCAAGTGGCAGCTGCCGGAGCGCTGGACCTTCATCGCCGAGGTGCCCAAGACCAGCGTCGGCAAGTTCGACAAGAAGCGCCTGCGCGCCCAGTACGCCGAGGGCGAGCTGGAAGTGACGACGCTGGGCTGATTCCGGCGGATAACGACGGCGGGCGTGGAATTGCTTCCACGCCCGCCGTTTTCATTCAGTTGTCTGGTTCTGTTGTCGGATCCTGTTGTGTGATGCAGTTGTCGATATTCAATTGTCGAGGAGAAACGCTGGTGCTCAGCAGTTCCGGAGTTCCGGGCTCTGGTTGAGGAGCTGGGCCCGCGGGCTGATGTAGCGGGTGTAGGTCTCGCCGCCGACCGCCGAGAGCGGGAAGGCCGCGACCCGGTGGCAGTTCTGGAACGCGAGTTTCACGCCGAAGTGCCGTTCCAGCCCGCCGCGGATGGCGTCGGAGGCCAGGGCGCGCAGGAGCTGTCCGCGGGCCACCTCGTCCGGCGGCGGCACCCGGTTGTCGGCGTATTCCTCGGTGCCTGCCCGCAGGTCACCGGCTACCCGGCTCACCACTTCCCAGGCGTACGGCAGTGATGTGCGGACGCATTCGACGAATTCTGCGTCATCGATATCGCCCTGTTCGGCGCGCTCGAGCAGTGCTGCGGGAACATCGAGGGACATGGCGCTCTCCTCCTGCTTGGTGGTGGTCGGCGGGGTGCGATGCCCTTCGAGTCTAAACGAAATTCGTTGTCAACAACACTGGATTCACTCTGAAAGCGCTTTCCGGAGTGCGCTTTTCGCGTCGGCGTACAGGCCTTCGATCAGTTCGCCTACCGGTAGCTCGGTGGTCAGCGAATGCGCTTGCCCCGCCCACAGATTCACATCGTCGGGGTTGCCGGCGGAGCGGCCCGCGGCACGCAACGGCGCGGTGGCGTAATGAATTTCGGGGTAGGCGGCGGGGGCGGTCGCGGTGTGCTCGGTGAGAAAACGGTTGCGGATTCCGCGCGCACGTCGTCCGGTGAACGCGCGTGTCAGCATGGTCGGTTCCGCCGACCCGACCGCGCCGCGGTGCACGGCGTTCGTCCCGGCCTCCGGGCAGCGCAGCAGCGCGGTGCCGAGCTGCGCGGCGGCCGCGCCCGCGGCGAGCACGCCTGCCAGAGCGGCGCCGGTGGCGATGCCGCCCGCGGCGATGATCGGGCGATCGGTGACGGCGGTGAGCAGCTGGATCAGGGTCAGCAGGCCGGGCGGGTCGACGATGTCGTCGGCCGGATCGTCGAGGAAGCTCGCCCGGTGCCCGCCCGCCTCGGCGCCCTGCGCGATGAGGGCGTCGGCCCCGGCGTCGATCGCGATCAGCGCCTCGGCGGGCGAGGTGACCGTCACCCACACCTCCGTGCCGACCGCGTGCAGCCGGTCGACCTCGACGGCGGTGGGACAGCCGAAGGTCGTCGACACCACCGCGACCGGGTCGGCCACCAGCAGATCGAGCTTGTCGGCCCAGCCGTCGGTGTCGTGTTTGGGGCTACCGAGCGGGAAATCGGCGCCCAGCTCGGCGAGGTAGGCGGCGTAGCTCGCCGGCTCGGCGACCGGGCCGGGCGCGAACAGGTTCATGCCGAACGGGGCGGTGGTCGCGGCCCTGGTCGCCGCGATCTGGTCGGCCATCGCGTCCGCGGAGAGGTAGCCGGCGGCCAATTGACCTAACCCGCCCGCGTCCGAGACGGCGACCACCAACTCCGGGGTGGACGGGCCGCCTGCCATGGGCGCGGCGACGATGGGGACACGCAAACTCTCGATCACCATGTCCCGAGTCTGTCCCGTCGGCGCCCGAACGCGGAGCCGTGGCGGCGTGTGTGACCCGCTCGGCAACGGGATCGTTACTGTGTGACATGTCTCCCACCTGCGAGTTCTAGATCGAAGGTTGCGGAATGGTCACGACAGAGTAGAGTTCCCGTCACAACGGATGCCGAACCGTTACACACAGTTCGGTAGCGGGAACCGCCCAGGCGGATTCCGGGCCGGTCGGAAGCCGGTTTCGTATTCCTTGTTGTCGGACGCTAGGACGAAACTTTGTCGCAGCACCGTGTGGGCCCCGAATCCATCTCCGTCAAGACCCTGCTGGGTGACGGAGGCGCCGGGCGTCCGAGCCGGCACCGCGCCGAGCCGTCGCGTACCGATCGGGTGCGGGTCGCCGCCAGCGCCGCGGTCGCCGCGGGCGCCCTGGTCGGCACCGCCGCCTCGATCGCCCCGGCGATCTCCTACGCGGCCCCGCTGCTGCCGACGCACAACGACGACGTCGAGGAATCCGTCGTCTCCGATTCCGCTCGCGAAGCCGCCGAGGTCAGCCTGGTCGCCGCCAAGCAGGTCGCCGCGCCCGCCGAGGCCGCCGAGGTCAGCCTGGTCGCCGCGCCGATCGCCGCCCCCGTCGCCGCGCCGTTCGGCATCGGCAACCTACCGCCCGAGATCGCAGGCCCGCTCGCCCAGGTCGAGGACATCATCCAGGGCATCCAGCACCAGGTCGCGCCGCCGCAGGCCGCCCGCCCGGTCGCCGGCCCGATCAGCTCCGGCTACGGCGCCCGCTGGGGCGCCATGCACTACGGCCTGGATTTCGCCGACACGCTCGGCGCCCCGATCCACTCCGTGTCCAGCGGCACCGTGATCGAGGCGGGCCCGGCCTCGGGCTTCGGCCTGTGGGTCCGGGTGCTCCAGGACGACGGCACCACCGCCGTCTACGGCCACGTCAACGAGATGCTCGTCAGCCAGGGCCAGCGGGTGAACGCGGGCGACGTCATCGCGACCGTCGGCAACCGCGGCCAGTCCACCGGTCCGCACCTGCACCTCGAGATCTGGGATCAGGGCGGCGGCAAGATGGATCCCCTGCCGTACCTCGCGTCCAAGGGTGTTCCGATGGAGTGGGGCCCCTCCTCGCACTGAGTATTCGAGTGCGGATTCGTCCGCGAAAGCCAAGTGACGGTGGTTCGCTATGAGCCCCGTCACTTTGCTGTGTGATCCGGCAACACCGCTTGCCGCTGCGCCGATACTCCTCGAGGCCCGTAGTACCGGGGGCCCGGGAATCATGGGCTGTCGGCGCGACATTCGGACGGTATGTAGCGCTCGATATGATGGCTCGATCTGCACGGGGCGGCCGTTCGCGCGTCCAGGCTCGATGAGAGGTGAATGAACCCGAATGGAAACTGCCCGCCGTTCTGCCCGCGGTAACCGCCGTCGCCGGTCGAGCAGTCCGACATTCGGGCAGTTACTGACCGGGGCTGTCGAATCGGCAGCCGACGCGATCGCCATCCAGTTCAACCCCACCGGCGACCCCGCCGACCAGCGCGAACTCACCTACCGCGCGCTCGACGAGGAGTCATCGCGCCTGGCCAGGGAACTGATCGCCCGCGGCGTCGGCCCCGGCGACATCGTCGCCGTCGCGATCACCCGCTCGATCGAATCGGTGCTCAGCGTCTGGGCGGTGGCGAAGTCCGGCGCGGCCTACGTGCCGATCGACCCGGCCTACCCGGCCGAGCGCATCGCTCATATCGTCACCGACTCGCACGCCGTGCTGGGTGTGACCACCGCGGCGCACCGGCCGGGGCTCGGCCACTCGACGACCTGGCTCGAACTCGACGACCCCGCGGTGGTGGCGGCCGTCGCCGCGCAGCCGGCGCACGCCATCTCCTACAGCGACCGGGTGCGCACGCTCGACGAGCGTCACCCGGCCTATGTCATCTACACCTCCGGTTCCACCGGTCTGCCCAAGGGCGTGGCGGTGACCCAGGCGGGCCTGTCGACGATGGCCGCGGTGGGCAGGCAGTACCAGGTCACCGCGGAGTCGCGGGTGACCCACCTGAGCTCGCCCAGCTTCGACTTCTCCCTGATGGAGATGCTGTTCACCTTCACCGCGGGCGCGACCCTGGTGGTCGTCCCGCCGACCGTGTTCGGTGGCGAGGAACTGGCCGATCTCGTTCGCCGTGAACAGGTCTCGCACCTGCTGATCACGCCCGGCGCGCTGGAGTCGGTGGACTCCACCCGGGTCGACAGCGTGCGCGTGGTCGTCACTGGTGGTGACAAGCTCGGCCCCGAACTGGTGGATCGCTGGGCGAGGGCCGACCGTTCGGTGTTCAACGCCTACGGCCCCACCGAGGCCACCGTCATGGTGACCACCGGCGAGATGACCGCGGGCGAGCCGGTGACGCTGGGTTCGGTGATTCCCGGCGTCGCGGCGTTCGTGCTCGACGCGCGCCTGCGCCCGGTTCCCGCGGGCGTGGTCGGCGAGCTGTACCTGGCCGGTCCCGCGCTGGCGCAGGGCTATCTCGACCGCCCGGCACTGACCGCGGAACGCTTTGTGGCCAACCCGTTCGGCGCCGACGCGGGCGCGCCGGGCGGACGGCTGTACCGCACCGGTGACCTGGTGCGCCGCAACACCTCCGGTGCGTTCGAGTACCTCGGGCGCTCGGACTTCCAGGTCAAGATCCGCGGCCTGCGCATCGAGCTCGGCGAGATCGACAACGCGCTCACCACGCACGCCGACGTCGACTTCGCGGCCACCCTCGGCCGCACGCTGACCAACGGCGTGACCTCGCTGGTCGCCTACGTGCTGCCCCGCGCGGGCGCCGCGGTGACCCCGGCCGACCTCGCCCACCACCTCTCGGGCCTGCTGCCCGCGTACATGGTGCCCGCGGCGATCATGCTGCTCGACGAGATCCCGCTGACGCCGGTCGGCAAGCTCGATCGAAAAGCATTGCCGGAGCCCACCTTCACCGCCCGCGAGTTCCGCGCGCCGAGCACGCCGATCGAGGAGATCATCGCGCAGGTGTTCGCCGCGCTGCTGATGCCCGGCGAGGACGACAAGCACCGGGTCGGCGCCGACGACGATTTCTTCGAGCTCGGCGGCAACTCGCTGCTGGCCGCCCAGGCCGTGGCCAGGATCGGTACCGCGCTCGACGCCAGAGTGCCCGTGCAGCTGGTGTTCGAGGCGTCGACGGTGTCGGCGCTGGCCGCCCGGGTCGAATCGCATGTGGGCGCGGGCACCGGCAACCCGCTGACCGCGCAGGCCCGTCCCGAGCAGATCCCGCTGTCGTACGCGCAGCAGCGGATGTGGTTCCTGAACCGTTTCGATCCGGCCAGCGGCGCCAACAACATTCCGCTGCCGGTCCGGCTGTCCGGCGAACTGGATGTGGCCGCGATGCGTGCCGCGGTGGCCGACCTGGTCGCCCGCCACGAGGTGTTGCGCACCATCTACCCGGAGGTCGACGGCGACGCCGTGCAGCTGGTGCTGCCGGTGAGCGATCCGCGCGCGGTGCCGCCGGTCGAGGTGGTCGACGCGACGGCGGAGCAGCTGCCGCAGCTGATCGCCGAGCAGGCCGTGGCCGGGTTCGATGTCGCGCTCGCGCCGCCGGTGCGGGTGCGGCTGTTCCGCCTCGGCGCCGAGGAACACGTGCTGCTGTGCGTGGTGCACCACATCGCCGCCGACGGTTTCTCGATGGCGCCGCTGACCCGCGACCTGATCGCCGCCTACTCCGACCGGCTGCGCGGCAGCGCGCCGCACTGGCACCAGCTGCCGGTGCAGTACGCCGACTTCACCCTCTGGCAGCGGGCCACGCTGGGTGCCGAATCCGACCCGGATTCGCTGCTGGCGCAGCAGATCTCCTTCTGGCGTGACGAATTGTCCGGGCTGCCGGAGCAATTGGACCTGCCCGCCGACCGCCCGCGCCCCGCGGCGATGACCAACCGCGGCGCGAGCTACGACTTCCGGATCGACGCCGACGTGCACGCCGCGCTGGATCGGCTGTCCCGCGAACACAATTCGACGCTGTTCATGGTGGTGCACGCGGCGCTGGCCGTGCTGCTGGCCCGCCTGTCGGGCACCACCGACATCGCCGTCGGCACCCCCGTCGCGGGCCGCGGCGAGGCGGTGCTCGACGACGTCATCGGCATGTTCGTCAACACCCTGGTGCTGCGCACCGAGGTGGACCCCGCGCGCAGCTTCGACGAGCTGCTCGGCACGGTCCGCGGCACCGACGTGGCCGCCTTCGGCCATGCCGATGTGCCGTTCGAGCGGCTGGTCGAGCTGCTCGACCCCGCCAGGTCGATGGCCAGGCACCCGCTGTTCCAGGTGATGCTCACCTTCCAGAACCTGGCGGGCACCGAGCTGCAACTGCCGGGTCTGACCGTCTCCGGCGTCGATCTGGCCGTGCCGTTCGCGAAGTTCGATCTCGAACTCACCCTGGTTCCGCTGGAGACCGACGGCGTGGCGAGCGGGGTGTCGGCGGCGTTCACCTACGCCACCGATCTGTTCGACGAGGCCACCGTCGCCGGTTTCGCCGACCGTCTGGTGCGGCTGCTGTCGGAGGTGGTGGCCGATCCGGCCCGCCCGGTCGGTGCGATCGAGCTGCTGGAGCCGGTCGAGCGCACGCGAATCCTGGAGCAGTGGAACGACACCCGGCACGAGCTCGCGCCCGCGCTGCTGCTCGACGGCTACCGTGCCGCGGTCGCCGCGCATCCCGACGCGGTCGCGCTGTCCTATGAGGGCGCCGAGCTGACCTACCGCGAGTTCGACGAGCGGGTGAACCGGCTGGCCCGGCTGCTGGTGCAGCGCGGGGTCGGTGCGGAGTCGCTGGTCGGCCTGGCCGTGCGCCGGTCGCTGGACCTGGTTGTCGGTATGTACGCGATCGTCACCGCGGGCGGTGCCTATGTGCCGCTCGACCCGGATCATCCGGCCGAGCGGATCGCGCACATCCTCGATACCGCGCAGCCGGTGTGCGTGCTCACCACGACCGCCGACGCGGTCGAGGTGCCCGCCGCTACGCCGGTGATCACGATGGATACCGTTGCGCTGGACGGCTTCCCGGGTGAGCCGCTGAGTGCGGCCGAGCTGATCCGTCCGGTGCTGCCGCAGCACCCGGCCTACGTCATCTTCACCTCGGGTTCCACCGGCC
Organism: Nocardia sp. NPDC057663; assembly: GCF_042799895.1. NCBI lineage: Bacteria > Bacillati > Actinomycetota > Actinomycetes > Mycobacteriales > Nocardiaceae > Nocardia > Nocardia sp. NPDC057663. The sequence goes on from NZ_JBHVHX010000008.1 coordinate 71,957, forward strand.
GCCCGAAGGGTGTCGCGGTGTCGCATCAGGCGATCGACAACCAGATCGCGTGGATGCTCGCCGAGTACCCGCTGGGCCCCGGCGATGTGTACCTGCAGAAGACCGCGACCACGTTCGACGTGTCGCTGTGGGGTTACTTCATGCCGCTGCGCAGCGGCGCGAAGCTGGTCGTCGCCACCCACGACGGGCACCGCGACCCGGCCTACATCGCCGAAACCATTGCGGCGCAGGGCGTCACGATGACCGACTTCGTGCCGTCGATGCTGACCGTGTTCGCCGCGCACACCACCCCGGGCGCCATCCCCACCCTGCGCGACGTGTTCGCCATCGGTGAGGCGCTGCCGCCGGAGACGGTCGATGCGCTGCGCGCGGTCTCGCCGGCGCAGGTGCACAACCTCTACGGCCCGACCGAGGCCGCCGTGTCGGTGACCTACTGGCCCGCGGGCGAGACCGACCGTGGCTCGGTGCCGATCGGTGTGCCGCAGTGGAACACCCAGGTGTACGTGCTGGATTCGCGGTTGCGTCCGGTGCCCTCCGGTGTCGTCGGCGAGCTGTACCTGGCGGGCGATCAGCTCGCGCGCGGGTATGTCGCCCGGCCCGACCTGACCTCGGATCGCTTCGTGGCCAACCCCTTCGCGCCGGGTGCGCGGATGTACCGCACCGGTGACCTGGTGGTGTGGCGCACGCCGACCGCCGACACCCACGTCCTGGAATACCTGGGCCGCACCGACTTCCAGGTGAAGTTCCGCGGCCAGCGCATCGAGCTCGGCGAGATCGAGACCGCGCTGCTCGCCCAGCCCGCCGTGAGCCAGGCCGTCGCGATCGTGGCCGATTCGCCCGCCGGTGAACAGCTGGTCGCCTACGTGGTGCCCAAGCCGGGGGAGCGGATCGAGCAGGCGCCGTTGCTCGCCGCCATCGGTGAGTCGTTGCCCGCCTACATGATTCCGGCCGCGCTGGTCGCGCTGGAGGCGTTCCCGCTCAACCCCAGCGGCAAGCTCGACCGCAAGGCGCTGCCCGCGCCGACCTTCACCGCGGGCGAGTTCCGCGCGCCCGCCACTCCGACCGAGGAGATCGTGGCCGGCGTCTACGCCGAGCTGCTCGGGATGGCCCGCGTCGGCGCCGACGACGACTACTTCGCCCTCGGCGGCAACTCGCTGATGGCCACCCGCGCGATCGCCAGGATCAACGAGGCGCTCGACGCGGACGTCACCATTCGCGATCTGTTCGAAGCGCCGACGGTGGCCGCGCTGGCCGCGCGTGTCGGCGCGGCGGGCGGGGCTGCGGCACGTCCCGCGCTGGTCGCGGGGGAGCGGCCGGAGCGGATTTCGCTGTCGCTGGCCCAGCAGCGCATGTGGGTGCTCAACCAGCTCGACCCGGCCTCGGGCTCCTACAACATCCCGTTCGCCATCCGGCTGACCGGCGCGCTCGATGTGACCGCGCTCGACGCTGCCGTGACCGATGTCCTCGGCAGGCACGAATCGCTGCGAACCCGCTTCCCGGTATCGCTCGAGGAAGCACCGGTCCAGGAGATCGTGGCGGTGGCCGACGTGCTGCCGAGCGGTCTCGAGGTCGAAACCACCACCGACGTGCTGTCCAGGGCTGCCGAACTGGCTGCCGCCGGCTTCGACGTGACGCGCGAAGTGCCGGTGCGGGCGCGGCTGCTCACCGACGGCTCGACCGCCGACTGGCTGCTGGTCTTCGTGGTGCACCACATCTCCGCCGACGGCGCGTCGCTGGCGCCGCTGGCCCGTGACCTGATGACGGCCTACGTGTCGCGCGCCGGGCAGCAGCCCCCGGCCTGGACGCCGCTCGCGGTGCAGTACGCGGACTTCGCGCTGTGGCAGCGCGCGGTCGTCGGCGCGGACGACGAGCCCGGCTCGGTCGCCGCCGCGCAGCTCGACTACTGGCAGACCCAGCTGGCAGGCGTCCCGCCGCTGCTCGAGCTGCCGCAGGACCGGCCGCGCCCCGCGGTGCCGACCCTGCGCGGCGCGACCACCGAGCTGCGACTGCCCGCCGAGGTGCACGCGCAGCTGAACCATATTGCGCGCGAGCACAAGTCGTCGTTGTTCATGGTCGTGCACGCGGCGCTGGCCGTGCTGCTGGCCCGGCTGTCGGGCACCTCCGACATCGCCATCGGCACCGCCGTCGCCGGGCGCGGTGAGCGGGCGCTCGACGAGCTGGTCGGCATGTTCGTCAACACGCTGACCCTACGCACGGTCGTGGATCCGGCCGGGTCGTTCGACGAGGCCGTCGATCTGGCCCGCGAGACCGATCTCGGTGCCTTCGCCCATGCCGATCTGCCGTTCGAGCGGGTCGTCGAGGTGGTCGCGCCGGGTAAGGGCAGCGCGCACAACCCGCTGTTCCAGGTGGCGCTGACCTTCAGCAACAACGAGGCGGCCGCGCTCGAACTGCCCGGCCTCACCGTGACTGCGCTCGAAACCGCGGTGGCGGCCAAGTTCGACCTGCAGGTCGACGTCGAACCCCGGTTCACCGCCGAGGGCACGCCGGACGAGCTGGTCACCCTGTTCAACTACGCCACCGACCTGTTCGACGAGTCGACGGTGCGCACCATCGGCGAGCGCTTCGCCCGCATCCTGGCCGCGGTCGCCGCCGACCCGCAGATCCGCGTCGGCGACATCGACATCCTGGACGAGCAGGAACGGGCTCGGTTGCTCGCCGGTGCCGCGCAGGCGCCCGCGCCGACCAGCCCGTCGGGCGGCACCACGCTGGCGCAGGCCTTCACCGCGGCGGCGGAAGACGATCCGGACGGCCCCGCGCTGGTCTGGGGCGAGGACTCGCTGACCTACGAACAGCTCGACCACCGCTCCTCGCGACTGGCCCGGCTGCTGATCGGCCGTGGGTTCGGCCCGGGTGCCGGTGTGGCCGTTGATCTTCCGCGTGGGATCGACTGGGCGGTGGCGGTCTGGGCGGTGCTCAAGGCGGGCGCCGCGGTGCTGCCGATGTCGGGCGCGCTGCCCGTCGAACCCGCGGCCAAGATCGGCATCACCGCGGGCACCGCTCCCGAGGGCGACTTCGAGTGGGTCGTCCTCGACGATCCGCCGATCCGGACGGAACTGTCGACGCAGTCGGCCCGTCCGGTGACCTACGCCGACCGCACCAGGGCCCTGCGCGGCGGCGACCCGGCGTTCGCCGGCGCCGACGGCGTCCGCAGCTACGACGAACTCGCCACGGCGGGTGCGCAGGTGCGTACCGGCACCGAGCTGACCTTCGAGTCGCGGACCTTCGGCAACGGCGCGGCGGACAGCTTCGCCGTGCTCGTCGAGCCGGTGGCGGCCGGCGTGGCGGGCGCGTCGATGGTGCTGGTGCCCGATGCCGAGGACGGCTTGTCGACGGTGCTCGCCGAGGAATGGGTGAGCCACCTGTTCGGCGATCGGGCCGGTATCGAGGCGGTCGACACCGCCGGTCTCGACGATCTGCAGGCGCTGATCGCCGACGCCGCGCCGGGCAACACCGGCCCGGCCGAGGTCGTGCTGGTGCTGGGGGACCTGCGTACCCCGGTGGCCTGAATCTGACCGGGGCAGCGGGGCAACGAGTTTCGGTGATGGGTGAGGTGGAATCGCGATGACTAGACCTGTACGGACGCGGCCGGTGCGGACTCGGCGCGCCAGGGTGACCGCGCTGCCGCAGCTGCTGGCTACTGCGGTGGAGACCAATCCCGACGGTGTCGCCGTGGTGCTCGCCGATGCCGGGCACACCCTCGGCAGTCTCGGCTACGCCGAGCTCGACGAGCGTTCCAGCCGGATCGCGCGGCTGCTGATCGCCCGCGGTATCGGCGCGGGTGACCTGGTCGCCATCGGTATCCCGCGGTCGATCGAGTCGGTGCTCGCGGTGTGGGCGGTCGCCAAGACGGGCGCCGGTTTCGTGCCGGTGGACCCGAACTATCCGCCGGATCGGGTGGCGCACATGGTCTCCGACTCCGGGGCGGTGTTCGGGCTGACCATCGCCGCAGTCGCCGATCGGCTGCCCACGCAGGTGGAGTGGCTCGCCCTCGACGACGACGCGATCGTGCCCCGGCTCGACGAGGTCTCCGGCGATCCCGTCACCAATGACGACCGGCTGCGCCAGATCCGTGCCGAGGACCTGGCCTACGTCATCTACACCTCCGGCTCCACCGGTCTGCCCAAGGGCGTCGCGGTGACCCAGGCCGGGCTGGCCGGATTCTGTGCGGAACAGCGCCTGCACTACGGCGTCGAAACCAACTCGCGCACCCTGCATTTCGCCTCGCCGTCGTTCGACGCCTCGCTGCTGGAGCTGCTGCTCGCGGTGGGTGCGGGCGCGACCATGGTGATCGTCGACCCGAGTGTCTACGGCGGCGACGATCTGGCCGCGCTGCTGCGCCGGGAACGGGTGAGCCACGCGTTCATCACCCCCGCCGCGCTGGCTTCGATCGACCCGGCCGGACTCGACGACTTCCGCGTGGTGGCCGTCGGCGGCGAGGCGTGCCCGCCGGACCTGTTGCGGCGCTGGGTGATTCCGCTGGCCGATGGAACGCTGCGCGAGTTCCACAATGTCTACGGACCGACCGAGACCACCATCGTCACGAATATCAGTGTGCCGCTGAAGCCCGGTGACCCGCTGACCATCGGCGGTCCGCTGCGCGGCGTCGCCGAATACGTCCTCGACGACCGGCTCGGCCCCGTCCCGCCCGGCGTCACCGGCGAGCTCTACATCACCGGCGCCCAGCTGACCCGCGGCTATCACGCGCGGCCCGGGCTCACGGCGTCGCGGTTCGTCCCGAATCCGTTCGACCCGGCGGGTTCCCGGCTCTACCGCACCGGCGACCTGGTCCGCTGGACCGCCGACGGTGCGCTGGAATACGTGGGCCGCAACGATTTCCAGGTGAAGATCCGTGGTTTCCGGATCGAACTCGGTGAGATCGACGCGGTGCTCTCGGCACACGAGAGCCTGGACTTCGCCGCCACGGTTGGGCACGAACTCGACAGCGGCGCAACGATTCTGGTGTCCTACGTGCACGCCGCGCTCGGCGCGACCGTCGACACCGCCGCGCTCACCGCGTTCGCCGAGCGCAGCCTGCCCGCGCACATGGTGCCGACCGTGCTGATGGAACTCGACACCATCCCGCTGACCCCGGTGGGCAAGCTGGACCGGCGGGCGCTGCCCGCGCCGGTGCTCGAGCACGCCGAATTCCGCGCGCCCGCAACGCCGGTGGAGCAGATCGTCGCGGGCACGTTCGCCCAGGTCCTCGACCTCGGCGCCGATACGCAGCTCGGTCTCGACGACGACTTCTTCGCGCTCGGCGGCAACTCGCTGCTGGCCACCCAGATCGCCGCCCGTCTCGGCGCCGCGCTCGACACCGACTTCCCGGTCCGCCTGCTGTTCGAGGCGCCGACAGTGGAGGCGCTGGCGCAGCGGCTCGGCGAATCCGCCGGCGCCGGTGCGCGTCCCGCGCTGGTCGCCGGAGAGCGGCCGGAGCGGATTCCGCTGTCGCTGGCCCAGCAGCGGATGTGGTTCCTCAACCAGTTCGACCCGGAGTCGGTCGCCTACAACATCCCGATGGCGGTGCGGCTCAGCGGCGCGATCGAGGTGGACGCGCTGCGGGCGGCGGTGAGCGACCTCGTCGCCCGGCACGAGACCCTGCGCACCATCTACCCCGAGACCGACGACGGCCCGATCCAGCAGGTCCTGCCCGAATCGGCGGCGACGCCACAGCTCGAGGTGCGCCGGATCGGCGCCGACGAGCTGGGTGCCGCCATGCACGCGCTCGGCTCGTCCGGGTTCGATGTGCGCAGCCAGGTGCCGCTGCGGGTCGCGCTGTTCGAACTCGGCCCCGACGAGTCGGTGCTCGCCGTCGTCGTGCACCACATCGCCGGTGACGGCTCCTCGCTGACCCCGCTGACCAGGGACCTCATGCTCGCCTACGCGGCACGCTCGGCGGGCTCCGCACCGGACTGGGCGCCGCCGGCCGTGCAGTACGCCGACTACGCGCTCTGGCAGCGGGCTCTGCTCGGCAGCGAGGACGATCCGGCGTCGCTGGCCTCGGCCCAGCTGGCCTACTGGCGGGACGCGCTGGCGGGCCTGCCCGATCAGCTCGACCTGCCCGCCGACCGCCCGCGCCCCGTCGTGCAGTCCTTCGCGGGCGGCCGGGTGCCGATCGAGATCGACGCCGACACCCACCGCGCGCTGCTGGCCCTGGCCCGCGCCCAGGGCGCCACCCTGTTCATGGTGGTGCACACCGCGCTGGCGGTGACGCTGGCCCGGCTTTCTGGCACCGGTGATCTCGCGATCGGCACCCCCATCGCGGGTCGCGGCGAGGCCGCCCTCGACGACCTGATCGGCATGTTCGTCAACACCCTGGTCTTCCGCACCACGCTGCGGCCGGGTGAACCGTTCACCGAGCTGCTCGCCCGCCAGCGCGATACCGACCTGCAGGTGTTCGCCAACGCCGACCTGCCGTTCGAACGCCTCGTCGAGGCGATCAACCCGGCCCGCTCGACCGCGCGGCATCCGCTGTTCCAGGTCGGGCTGTCCTTCCAGAACCTGACCCGCACCGGGCTCGAACTCGGTGAACTCGCGGTCGAGGGTGTCGACGTGGATCTGGCTGTCTCGCAGTTCGATCTGCACGCGGTCGTCGCCGACACCTACGACGCCGACGGTGTCGCGCAGGGCATCAGCGGCGTGTTCACCTACGCCACAGACCTTTTCGACGAGTCGACCGCCCGCGATTACGCGGACCGGTTCGCTCGGGTGCTGACCGCGGTCGCCGCCACACCACAGCGTCCCGTAGACGAGCTGGAACTGCTTTCGACCGCCGAGCGGGAGCGAATCCTGCACGGCTGGAACGCCACCGGGCATCCGTGCCCGCCCGCCACCCTGGCCTCGCTGTTCGCCGAGACCGCCGCCGGGCACCCCGACGGGTTCGCGCTGGTCGACCACGACGGCACCCAGCTGACCTACCGCGACTTCGCCGCGCGGGTGCATCGCCTCGCCCGGCACCTGATCGCGCAGGGCGTGGGCGTGGAAGACCGGGTCGCACTGGCGATCCCGCGATCCACCGATCTCGTCGTCGCCATGTACGCGGTAGCGCAGACCGGTGCCGCCTACGTACCGATCGACCCGACGCAACCCGCCGATCGGATCGGGCACGTACTCGACACTGCCGCCCCTGTCTGTGTATTGACTACGGCGGGTTCGGGATTCACCTACTCCGCGTCGTCGATCGAGGGCGCATACGCCCAGGTTCACGAACCAGCTACCGCGCGTGCGGGATTCGCATCAGGTTCGGCGCAGGTGGCCGGTGTCGACACAGCCCCGGTCCACGAACCAGTTACCGCGCGTTCGGGAGTCGATTCAGGCTCGGCGCCGGTGGTTGTCCTCGACACCCTCGACCTCTCGGCGCTGTCGGGTGCGCCGATCGCGGCAAACGAGCGGCGTGGCGTGCTGCGACCGGAGAACACGGCGTATGTGATCTTCACGTCGGGATCGACGGGCAAGCCGAAGGGCGTCGCCGTCTCGCACGGTGCGATCATCAACCAGTTGCTGTGGAAGACAGCGGCTTTCGGGCTCGGCCGGGACGATTCGGTGCTGCTCAAGACGGCAGCTACCTTCGATCTGTCGGTCTGGGAGTTCTGGTCGGCCGCGGTGTGCGGCGGCACGCTGGTGATCGCCGCGCCCGACGGGCATCGTGATCCGGCATACCTGCTCGGTGTCATGGCCGATCGCGCGGTGACGACCCTGCATGTCGTCCCCTCGATGCTCGACGCCCTGCTCACCGAATCCGGCGGCACGCTGCCGCCCACGCTGCGCCGGGTGCTGGCGATCGGCGAGGCATTGCCCGCCGCGACCGCGCAACGCTTCCTCGGGACGAATTCCGCCGCGCTGCACAACCTGTACGGCCCGACCGAGGCCGCCGTCTCGATCACCGACCACCGCGTGACGACGGCCGACCGCACGACAGTGCCGATCGGCGCTCCCGAATGGAACAGTCAGGTCTACGTCCTCGACGCGCGCCTGCGCCCGGTCCCGGTGGGTGTGTCGGGCGAGCTGTATCTCGCAGGCGCACAACTCGCCCGCGGCTACTACGGCCGCCCCGACCTGACCGCCGACCGGTTCGTCGCCAACCCGTTCGCCGCAGCTGACGGGTCTGCCGATGGTCTCCGCGCCGGCTCGGTCGCCGTTACTGATGACGGACGGACTCAGCCGCACCCTGGTGCCGCGGGCGGAGCCCGGATGTACCGCACCGGTGACCTGGTGGCGTGGACCGCCGACGGTGAGCTGGAGTATCGCGGCCGTACCGACTTCCAGGTGAAGATCCGCGGTTTCCGCATCGAGCTCGGCGAGATCGAGGCCGCGCTGCTGGCCGCACCGCAGGTCGCCCAGGCCGCGGTGCTCGCCCAGTCCGATCCCCAGCTCGGGGACCGGCTGGTCGCCTACGTGGTGCCCGCACCCGAGACCGAGCTGACCGCGGCCGGCGCCAAAGCCGCGGTGGCGCAGGTGCTTCCGTCGTACATGGTGCCCGCGGCGTTCGTCGTCCTCGACCGGCTGCCGCTGAACGCGAACGGCAAACTCGACCGCGCCGCGCTCCCCGCGCCGGTGCTCGAACCGCGCCACTACCGGGAACCGGTGGGCGAGAACGCGCTCGCCGTGGCCGAGGTGTTCACCGAGGTGCTCGGTGTCGACCGCCCCGGCCTCGACGACGACTTCTTCTCCCTCGGCGGCAACTCGCTGCTGGCGACCCGGGTGGTGCACCGGTTGCGCGAGCGCACCGGCACCGAGCTCACCGTGGCCGCTTTCTTCGCCGACCCGACCGTGTCGGGGCTGGCCGACCGGCTCGCGGCCGGTCCGGCGGGCCTCGGCGGCGACCTCGACGCGGCACTCGCGGTGACCCTGCCCATCCGCCGCGGCGGCAGCGGGGAACCTCTGTTCTGCATCCACCCGGTCGCCGGTCTGGCCTGGGCCTACGCGGGCTTGGCCCCGCACCTGCCCGAGGACCGCCCGATCATCGGCATCCAGTCGCCCGCGTTGACCGACCCGGACTTCCGGCCCGCCACCGTGGACGACCTGATCGACCGCTACCTCGCCGAGATCAGGGCCGCCCAGCCGCAGGGGCCGTATCACCTGCTCGGCTGGTCGCTGGGTGGCGTCCTCGCGCAGGCGGTGGCCACCAGGCTCCAGGCGGCGGGGGAGACCGTAGCCTCGCTGACCATGCTGGACAGCGTGCCCGGCGCCGACCTGGCCCATTTCGGCGCCGAGTTGCGCGACGCGTTCCGTGAACTCGGCATTCCCGATCAGCAGCTTCCCGCCGCCGACCGGCTGTCCGCGCTGGGCGAGGACGCCCTCGCCGCGCTGCACGCGGCGCTGGCCGGGTCGACGCCGATCTCGCTGCCGCGGTTCGTCGGCATGTACCGGGGCGCGCTGCACACGATCGGTCTGATCACCCAGCTGACGCCTGCCCGATTCGTGGGCGATCTCACCTACTTCACCGCGCTGCGGACGACGGGGAACGCCCCTGGTGGCGCCTCCCGGTGGCGGCCGTATATCAGCGGGGTCATCGCCGATCACCCGGTCGACGCCAGTCATCAGCAGATGCTCGGCCCGGTGGCCGTGGCCACAGTCGGTCCGGCAACAGCGCAGGTCATCGCCTTTTCCGGCCGGTAAATCGATAGCTCCACGTAACAGGCTCGAGGCAGTTTACGATTCTGTTGCTGAGAGTTCGGTGTGTCGTGGAGCACACCTCGGCGAGGGTCGGCGAGAGTGGTTAGGTATGACTATGCTGTGTCCGACTCGGCTGCCGGACGCGAGAGGTGTATTGGTCTGTGGAAACCCCCCGCCGCACGGGCCGTGGTGCCGGTCGTCGACGTACTACCGGCACACCGCTGTTCGGTCAGTTGCTTACGGCCGCGGTCGAATCCGCGGCCGAGTCGATAGCTGTCCGCTACAACCCGACCGGGATGCCGGGCGAGGAGCGACAGCTCACCTACCGGGAACTCGACGAGGAATCCTCACGCCTGGCACGTGAACTCATCGACCGTGGCGTCGGCGCGGGCGATGTCGTCGCGATCGCGATCGCGCGGTCCATCGAGTCCGTCCTCGCGGTCTGGGCCGTCGCCAAGGCGGGCGCCGCCTACGTGCCGGTCGACCCGGCCTATCCGAGCGACCGGATCGCGCACATTGTCGCCGACTCCGGCGCGGTGCTCGGCCTGACCACCGCGACGCATCGGGCCACCCTCGGCACCGTCCTCTACTGGATCGAACTCGACGATCCGGTGGTCGCCGAGCGCATCGCCGTGCGGCCCGCGCACGCGGTGAGCTACGCCGACCGGGTCAGGCAGATCGACGATCGACATCCCGCCTACGTCATCTACACCTCCGGCTCCACCGGCAAGCCCAAGGGCGTCGTCGTCACCAACGCCGGCCTCGCCGCGCTGATCGCCGCCGAGCGCGAACACTATGGCGTGGAACCGGATTCGCGGGTGCTGCACGTTTGCTCGCCGAACTTCGACGTGTCGGTGCTGGAACTGCTGCTGGCCTTCGCGACCGGCGCCACCCTGGTCATCTCGCCGCCGCGGATCTTCGGCGGTTTCGAACTCTCGGATCTGCTGCGCCGCGAACGCATCACGCACCTGCTGATCACGCCGGGCGCGCTCGAGTCGGTCGACCCGGCGGGTCTGCCCGATCTGCGCACGGTCGTCGTCGCCGGTGACCGGTTCGGTCCGGAATTGGTCGGCCGCTGGGCCACCAACGGCCGCGCCTTCCACAACGGCTACGGGCCGACCGAGGCGACGATCCTCGCCACCAGCACCGGGCCGCTGCACCCGCACGCGCCGATCACCATCGGCAGCGCGGTGCCGGGCATGGGTCTCTACGTCCTCGATGCCCGGTTGCGGCCGGTGCCCGCCGGTGTCGTCGGCGAGCTCTACCTGTCCGGTCCCGCGCTGGCGCAGGGGTACCTGGGCAGGCCGGGGCTCACCGCGGAACGCTTCGTCGCCTCGCCGTTCAGCACCGGCAGGCTCTACCGCACCGGTGACCTGGTGCGCAGGCTCGAAACCGACGGGACGCTGGAATACCTGGGCCGCACCGACTTCCAGGTGAAGGTGCGCGGCTTCCGGATCGAGCTCGGCGAGATAGACAACGCGCTCACCGCGCATCCCGACCTCGACTACGCGGTGACCCTGGGCAAGACGATGCCGTCGGGCGCGACCGCGCTGGTGTCCTATGTGCTGCCCCGGGTCGGGCGCTCGGTCGACACCGGGGCACTGGCGGAATTCCTGGCCGGATCGCTCCCGGCGTACATGATTCCGGCCGTCATCATGGAGCTCGACGCGCTGCCGCTGACCTCGGTGGGCAAGCTCGATCGGGCCGCGCTGCCGACGCCGGTGTTCACCGCGCGCGGGTTCCGCGCCCCGGCCACCCCGGCCGAACAGGTGGTCGCCGATGTGTTCGCGGCGCTGTTGCTGCGCGGCGGTTCCGGCCGCGTCGGCGCCGACGACGACTTCTTCGAACTGGGCGGCGACTCGCTGCTCGCCGCGCAGGCCGTCGCCCGGATCGGCGCCGCGCTCGACGTGCGGGTCCCGGTCCAGGCGGTCTTCGAGGCGCCGACCGTCGCCGCCCTGGCGAACAAGGCCGAGCAGCAGCGCGTTTCGGCGCGCATGCTCGCGCTGACCCCGCGGCCGCGACCCGCGCTGGTCCCGCTGTCGTACGCCCAGCAGCGGATGTGGTTCCTCAACCGCTTCGATCCGGCCTCGGCGGTCGACAACATCCCCGTCGCGGTGCGCCTGTCCGGCCGGCTCGACCTGCCCGCCCTGCGCGCGGCCGTCGCCGACCTGGTCACCCGGCACGAGGTGCTGCGCACCGTCTATCCGGTGTCGGACGGTGCCGTCTCCGAGTGGCCCAGCCTGGTGCTCGACGGTGAAGGCCATCAGGTGGTGCTCGCCCCCGGTGATCCGGCGGCGGCACCGGAGTTCGACGTCGTCGAGGTGACCGAGGCCGAGCTGGGCGGCGCCATCGCCGCCGCCGCGCTGACCGGCTTCGACGTGACCGCCGCCCCGCCGGTGCGCGTCCGGGTGCTCGAGTTGTCGGAGACCGAGCACGTCGTGGTGTGCGTGGTGCACCACATCGCCGCCGACGGTTTCTCCTTCGCGCCGCTGACCAGGGACCTGCTGACCGCCTACGCCGAACGCCGTGGCGGTGGCGCGCCGCACTGGCCACCGCTGCCGGTGCAGTACGTCGACTACTCGCTGTGGCAACGCGAGCTGCTCGGCGATGAGAACGACCCGCAGTCGCTGCTCGCCGCGCAGGTCGCGTTCTGGCGCCGGGCCCTGTCCGGCCTGCCCGAGCAGCTGGAACTGCCCACCGACCGGCCGCGCCCCGCCGTCGCCAGCCGGGCAGGCGGCACGCTGAGCGTCCAGGTGCCCGCCTCGGTACACGCCGGGCTGGCCGCGCTGGCCCGTGAGCACAACGCGACGCTGTTCATGGTCGTGCACACCGCGCTGGCACTGCTGCTGGCCAGGCTGTCGGGCACCCGCGACATCGCGGTCGGCACCCCGGTCGCCGGGCGCGGCGAGCAGGCGCTCGACGAGCTGATCGGCATGTTCGTCAACACCCTCGTGCTGCGCACCGAGGTCCATCCGGCGGCGAGCTTCATCGACCTGCTCCGCGATGTCAGGGCGGGCGACCTCGCGGCCTTCGGCCACGCCGACGTGCCGTTCGAGCGCCTCGTCGACCTGCTGGAGCCGGTGCGCTCGACCGCGCGACATCCGCTGTTCCAGGTGATGCTGACCTTCCAGAACCTGGCCCGCAGCGATCTGGCGCTGCCCGGTCTCGCCGTGTCCGCCGCCGATTTCACGGTGCCGCTGGCGAAGTTCGACCTGCAGGTGGAGCTGGCCGAGCAGATCGGCGCCGACGGAGCGCCGCAGGGCATGGCGGCCGCGTTCGTCTACGCCACCGACCTGTTCGACCGTGCCACCGTCGCCGATTTCGCCGACCGCTGGTCGCGGGTGCTGGCGGCGGTGGTCGCCGATCCGTCGGTGCCGGTCGGCGATATCGATGTGCTCGCCCCCGGTGAACGCGAACTGGTGCTGCGCGAAGGTGATTCGCCGGGCATCGCGGTGCCGGAAGTCACCCTGGCCGACCTGATCTGCGCGCAGGCACAGCAGCGACCGGACGCGATCGCGGTGCGGGCGGGGGAGCGCTCGCTCACCTTCGCCGATCTGCTCGGCCGCGCCTCGGCGCTGGCCCGCACGCTGATCGCCTATGGCGCCGGCCCGGAAACCCTGGTGGCCGTTGCCGTTCCGCGCACCGAGGAACTGCCGGTCGCGCTGCTCGCCGTGCTGCTCTCGGGCGCCGGGTACCTGCCGATCGACTCCGGATATCCCGCGCAGCGCCTGGAATACGTCCTCGCCGACGCGAAACCCACTGTGCTGCTCACGACTTCGATCGAGCGGAACCTGGTGCCCGCCGACCTGCCCGTGGTGCTGCTCGACGAGGACCTCGGCTACTCCACCGAACCGCTGCGCCCGGCCGAGCGGCGCGCGACGCTGCGCCCGGATCACCTGGCCTACGTCATCTACACCTCCGGGTCCACCGGCCTGCCCAAGGGCGTCGGCGTCACCCACCGCAATGTGCTCGAGCTGTTCGCCAACACCCAGCTGCTGTTCACCTTCGACGAAGACGACGTGTGGACGGTGTTCCACTCCTTCGCCTTCGACTTCTCCATCTGGGAACTGTGGTGCGCGCTCGCCGGCGGTGCGTCGGTGGTCGTGGTCGACCATGTCACCTCGCGCTCGCCGATCCAGTTCAGGGAGCTGCTGGCCCGCGAACAGGTGACCGTGCTGAGCCAGACCCCCACCGCGTTCGCCCAGCTCGACGAGGCCGACCGGGCCGCCCAGGCCGCCGGCGCGGCGCCGCTGCCGCTGCGCTACGTCGTCTTCGGCGGCGAGGCGCTCGATCCGCGCAAGCTCAGCCGCTGGTACGCGCGCTACGGAACCGATGCCGCCGCACCGCAACTGGTGAACATGTACGGCATCACCGAGACCACCGTGCACGTCTCGCATCTGACGATGGACGCGGGCGCCGCGGAACTGCCGAGCAGCCTGATCGGTCGCGCGCTGCCCGGCCTGTCGGTGGCCGTGCTCGACGACCGGCTGCGGCCGGTGCCGTTCGGCGTCGCCGGTGAGCTCTACATCGCCGGCGGTCAGCTCTCCCGCGGCTACCTGGGCAAGCCGGGTCTCACCGCGACCCGCTTCGTCGCCGACCCGTTCGGACCGCCCGGCTCCCGCCGGTACCGCTCCGGTGACCTCGGCCGCTGGATCGGTTTCCGTGGCACGCCCGCCCTGGAATACGGCGGTCGCGGCGACCAGCAGGTCCAGCTGCGCGGGTTCCGGATCGAGCCCGGCGAGATCGAGGCCGCCCTGCTCGGTGTGCCCGGCGTCGGCCAGGCCGCCGTCGTCGTCCGCGCCGACGAGCACGCGGGTGACCGGCTGATCGGCTACGTCGTCCCGGTCGACGGCGCGGCACTGGACCCGGTCGCCGTGCGCGCCGAGGTCGCCGAATTCCTCACCGGCTACATGGTTCCCGACGCGGTCGTGGTGATCGCGAGCCTGCCGCTGACCGCCAACGGCAAGCTCGACCGGACCGCCCTGCCCGCGCCCGAGTTCACCGCGGCCACCGCCTTCCGCGCGCCGACCACGCCGATCGAACTGAGCGTCGCCGAGGTCTTCGCGACGCTGCTCGGGGTGGCCGAGGTCGGCCTGGACGACAACTTCTTCGACCGCGGCGGCAACTCGCTGCTGGCCACCAGGGCCATCGCCCGCATCGACCAGGCGCTCGGCACCGATCTGGTGGTCCGCGACCTGTTCGAGGCGCCGACCGTCGCCGCGCTGGCCGCGCGGGTGCGGCCCGGCGCGGTGGCCGCACCGCGGCCACCGCTGACCCCGGCGCAGGACCGTGGCGTCATCCCGCTCTCGCCCGCCCAGCAGCGGATGTGGCTGCTCAACCGGATCGACCCGGATTCCCCGGCCTACAACATCCCGCTGGCACTGCGCCTGCGCGGTGCGCTGGACACCTCGGCGCTGCGCTACGCGGTCGCCGACGTGCTGGAACGGCACGAGGCACTGCGCACCCGGTTCCCCGCGGGCCCCGACGGGGTGCCGTACCAGGAGATCCTGCCGGTCAGCGCGGTCCTGCCGACCGGGCTGCCGATCGAGGAGTGCGACGACCCGCGCGATCGCGTGATGTGGCTGCTCGCAGGCGGTTTCGATGTTTCGGAGCGAATTCCGTTGCGGGCCGCGCTGTTCACGGTCCCCGACGACGATCCGCTGGCCGAGGAAGAGCATGTGCTCGCCGTGGTGGTGCAGCACATCATCGCCGACGGCGCCTCGCTGGCGCCGCTGGCCCGCGATCTGGTGATCGCCTACCGGGCCAGGGTCGAAGGCCGCTCGCCGAGCTGGGCGCCGCTGCCGGTGCAGTACGCCGACTACGCGCTCTGGCAGCGCGAGGTGCTGGGTGAGGAGACCGACGAGAACTCCACCGCCGCACGCCAACTCGACTTCTGGCGGCACACGCTGGCCGGGCAGGCGGGCACCGTCGAACTGCCGCACGACCACCCGCGCCCGCCGCACGCCTCGCTCCGCGGCGCCGATGTGAGCACCACGCTGCCGGCCGACGTGCACGCCCGGCTGGCCGAGATCGCGCGCAGCCACAACGCGTCGCTGTTCATGGTCGTGCACGCGGCGCTGGCCGTGCTGCTCGCCCGCGTCTCCGGCAGTACCGACATCGCGATCGGCACCCCGATCGCGGGCCGCGGCGAACCCGAGCTCGACGATCTGGTCGGCATGTTCGTCAACACGCTGACCCTGCGCACCCAGGTATCGCCACTGCGCGGCTTCGACGAGCTGGTCAGCACGGCCCGCGAGGTCGATCTGGCCGCGTTCGCCAACGCCGACCTGCCGTTCGAGCGGATCGTCGAGGAGGTGGCGCCCACCGGCACCGTCTCGCACAACCCGCTGTTCCAGGTGGTGCTGTCCTTCCACAACACCGAGGCACCGGTGCTGCGGCTGCCCGGGCTCACCATCGAGGCGCTGGATCTGGCCGCGCGGCCCGCCAAGTTCGACCTGCAGGTCAATGTGGAGCCGCGGCTGACCGAGACGGGCGAAACCGATGTGCTCGGCATCGTCTTCACCTACGCCACCGACCTGTTCGACGAGCACACCGTCGCGGCGTTCGCGCGCGGACTCACCGAGATCGTCACCGCGGTCGCCGCCGACCCCACGGTCCGCATCGGTGACATCGATCTGCGCGACGCCGGGGAACGTGAACGCGAACTGACCGCGGCGGCCTATGCCCCCGCACCGTCGGCCAACGGCGCCGCGCTGGCCCAGGAACTGGGCGCCGCGGTGGAGGAGGACCCCGACGCCCCCGCCATCGATCTGGGCGATACCGAACTCGCCTATCACCAGTTCGATGCCCGCTCTTCCCAATTGGCGCGCTCGCTGATCGCCCGCGGGGCAGGCCCCGGCACCGGTGTGGCGGTGCGCCTCGATCGCGGGGTGGACGCGGCGATCGCCACCTGGGCGGTGCTCAAGGCCGGTGCCGCGGTGGTACCGCTGGTGGCGATGGACGCCGAGCTGCCCGGCCGGCTCGAGGTGAAGCTGGGCCTGACGATCGATATCCTCGACGCGCCCGACGGCCTGGACTGGTACGACCTGGCCGACCCCGCGCTGAAGGCGGAGCTGGCCGCGGAGTCACCGCGCCCGATCGGCTACGCGCACCGTACCCGCGCGCTGCGCGGTGACGATGTCGCCTTCGTCGGCGGTGGCCGCACGCTGAGCTACGACGAGCTGGCCGGGGCCGCCGAGCGGGTGGCCCAGCGCACCGGGCTCAGCTTCGATTCACGGACGAGGGCAGCGGGGCGGCCGGATTCGGTGGCCGGTGTGCTGGAGATCGTCGCGACCGGAATTGGCGGCGCGACGCTGGTGATGGCGCCGGACGACGGCGGCGAGGACGAGGTGAGCCATGTGTTCACCGAGTCGGCGGTGGCGGTGGCCGCGCCGGGCGACGGCGCCGGTGCGACGATCGTCGCCCTGAGTGAAATGATCGGCAACGCCGGGCAGCCGCACCAGCGGCGTGCGGCGGTCGGGATGGATGGATAGGTGCAGGTGCGCATGACCGGGCAACGGCTAGTCGACTCCGTCGATCGGAGGGAGCGGGCGTGACCCGGGCCAGCAGGGCGTCCGGCGCCCGGGCCCGGCAGCGCGGAAAGTCGCTGCCGCAACTGCTGTCCGTCGCCGTGGAATCCAACCCGGGTGGCCTCGCGCTGTCCTGGGACGACGGCGTGTCCGCACCGGTGCGCTGGACCTACGCCGAGCTCGACGAACGTGCCAACCGGCTGGCCCGGCTGCTGATCGCGCGCGGTGTCGGTCCCGAGGACATCGTCGCCGTCGGTATCCCGCGCTCGCCGGAGTCGGTGCTCGCCATGTGGGCGGTCACCAAGGCCGGTGCCGCGTTCCTGCCGGTCGACCCGAACTATCCGCCCGCCCGCGTCACGCACATGCTCGCCGATTCCGGCGCGGTGCTCGGTCTCGCGGTCGGCGCCGCGCTGGACCGGCTGCCCGGCACCGTCGACTGGCTGTGCCTCGACGATCCGGCCGTGCGCCGCGCCGCCGAGGAGCAGCCCGGCGACCCGGTGACCTTCGCCGACCGGGTGCGCCCGCTGCGGCTGACCCACCCGGCCTACATCACCTACACCTCGGGCTCCACCGGCCTGCCCAAGGGCGTCGTGGTGACCCACACGGGCCTGGCCGGATTCTGCGCTGAACAGCGCGCGCTCTACGGCATCGAGCACACCTCGCGGACCTTGCACTTCGCCTCGCCCTCATTCGACGGCGCCGTGCTCGAACTGCTGATGGCGGTCGGCGCCGCGGCGACCATGGTGATCGCGCCCGCCGGGATCTTCGGCGGGCCCGAGCTCGCCGAGGTGCTGCGCCGCGAGTCGGTGACGCACATGTTCATCACCGCCGCCGCGCTCGCCTCGGTGGACCCGGCCGGGCTGGACGACCTGGTCGTGATCGCCAGCGGCGGCGAGGACGTCCCGCCCGCCATGGTCCGCCGCTGGGCCACCGAATTGCCCTCGGGCACACGGCATTTCCACAACGGCTATGGGCCGACCGAGACCACCATCATGACCAACATCAGCGCCGCGCTGGCGCCGGGCGCGGCCGTGAACTTCGGCCCGCCGCTGCGCGGGGTCACCGAATACGTGCTCGACGAACGCCTGGTCCGGGTGCCGGACGGGATGATCGGCGAGCTGTACATCGCGGGCAACGAGCTGGCCCGCGGCTATCACGGGCGACCGGCGCTGACGGCATCCCGTTTCGTCACCGACCCGTTCGATCCCGCCGGTGGACGCATGTACCGCACGGGCGACCTGGTGCGCAGGCGTCCCGACGGCGCGGTCGAGTTCGTCGGCCGCAACGACTTCCAGGTGAAGGTCCGTGGTTTCCGGATCGAGCTCGGCGAGATCGACACCGTGCTCACCGCGCACGACAGCGTCGACTTCGCCGTCACCGTCGGCCACGAACTCGACAACGGCACCACGATTCTCGCCGCCTACGTGCACGCGATGCCAGGCGCGACGATCGACCTGGACCAGCTGCTCACGCACGCCAAGGCGGGCCTGCCCGCGCACATGGTGCCGACCGCGCTGACCGTGCTCGACACCATCCCGCTGACCCCCGTCGGCAAGCTCGACCGGGCCGCGCTGCCCGCGCCGACTTTGCGCGCCAAGGAGTTCCGCGCGCCCTCGGGGGCGATGGAGGAACTGGTCGCGCACATCTTCACCGAGCTGCTCGCGCCGGAACGCCCGGTCGGCGCCGACGACGACTTCTTCGCACTCGGCGGCAATTCACTGCTGGCCACCCAGGCCGCGGCCAGGCTCGGCGCCGAGCTGTCGGCGCGGGTGCCCGCGGGCCATGTCTTCGAGAGCCCGACGGTCGCGGACTTGGCCCGGCTGCTCGAACCGCTCAAGGGCGCGGGCGGCCACGCCCCGCTGACGCGCCGTGAGCGACCCGAGCTGATCCCGCTCTCGCCCGCGCAGCGGCGGATGTGGTTCCTCAACCAGTTCGATCCGAACTCCACCGCCGAGACCATCCCGTTCGCGCTGCGGCTGGCCGGTCCGTTCGACGCGCGCGCCCTGCACGCCGCGCTGACCGACCTGGTGCACCGGCACGAATCCCTGCGCACCTACTACCCGGTCTACGACGGCGGAGCGCCCGACGGCCCGGTCGCCGACGGTGTCGGCCACCAGGTGGTGCTGCCGATCGCCGACGCGGTGCCCGATGTGCTGGTCGACTCGCTCACCGAGGACGAATTGCCGCTGTGGCTGGGCGAATTCGCCGCCACCGGCTTCGACGTCGCCGCGGGCGTGCCGCTGCGGGTGGCGCTGGCCGAACTCGGCCCGCGTGACCACGTGCTCGCGGTGGCGCTGCACCACATCACCGCCGACGGCGCCTCCGTCGCGCCGCTGCTGCGTGACCTGCTCGGCGCCTACCTCGCGCGCCGCAACCGGTCGCGGCCGAGCTGGCAGCCGCTGCCGGTGCAGTACACCGACTACACGCTCTGGCATCGCGAACTGCTCGGCGCCGAGGACGACCCCGATTCGGTCGCCGCCGCCCAGATCGCGCACTGGCGCGAGGCACTGGCCGGGCTGCCCGACCGGCTCGACCTGCCCACCGATCGCCCGCGCCCGCCGGTATTCACCGGCCGCGGTGCCGAATTCGGCTTCCAGATCCCGGCCTCGGTACACGCCGCGATCGCCGCGCTGGCCCAGCGCAGCGGCGCCTCGGAGTTCATGGTCGTGCACGCCGCCTTCGCGGTGCTGCTCGGCAGGCTCGCGCACACCGACGACATCGCCATCGGCACCCCCGTCGCCGGGCGCGGCGCGCGCGAACTCGACGACCTGATCGGCATGTTCGTCAACACCCTGGTGCTGCGCTCGCGCATCGACCAGCGGGCGAGCTTCGCCGAGCTGCTGCGCGAGACCAAGCGCGCCGACCTGGCCGCCTTCGGCAATGCCGACCTGCCGTTCGAGCGTCTCGTCGAACTGCTCGACCCGGTCCGTTCGCAGGCCCACCACCCGCTGTTCCAGGTCGCGCTGTTCTTCCAGAACCTGGATCTGCCGAATCTGCGGCTGCCCGGCCTGGACGCGGCCCCCGTCGAATTCGACGGTGTGGTAGCACGTTTCGACCTCCAGCTGACCATTGTTCCCGGCGCCGACCCGACCGAGCCGATGGCCGCGTCCTTCAACTACGCCACCGATCTGTTCGACGCCGACTCGATCGAGACACTGGCCAGTCGCTTCACCCACCTGCTCGACGTGGTCGCCGCCGACGCCGATGTGGCGATCGCCGACATCGGCCTGCTCACCCCGGCCGAGCGCGAACAGACCCTGGTCGCCTGGAACGGGACCGGCCACGCGATGGCGCCGGAACGGATGCTGGACGCGTATCGCCGTGCGGTCCAGGCACATCCGGGCGCCACCGCGCTCGTCTACGAGGGCTCCGAACTGACCTATCGGCAGTTCGACGAACGCGTCAACGCGCTGGCCCGGCTGCTGATCCAGGCGGGCGTCGGTCCGGAAGGGCTTGTCGGCCTGGCGATCCGGCGCTCGCCGGAACTCGTCGTCGCCATGTACGCGGTGCTCACCGCGGGCGGCGCGTACGTGCCGCTCGACCCGGATCATCCGGCCGAGCGCATCGCCTACATCCTCGACACCGCCCGCCCGGCCGCCGTCCTGAGCACCGACGTGATGGCGGTGCCCGCGGGGACCGAGCTGCTGCTGCTCGACGAGCTCGACACCCGTGGTGTGCCCGTCGACCCGGTGCGTTCGGCGGAGCTGCGCACGCCCCTGCGCGCCGACCACCCGGCCTACGTCATCTTCACCTCCGGCTCCACCGGCAAGCCCAAGGGCGTCGCGATCTCGCACGCCGCCATCCACAACCAGCTGGTGTGGATGCTGGCGAAATACCCGCTGGCCCTGGGTGATGTGTACCTGCAGAAGACCGCGACCACCTTCGATGTGTCGCTGTGGGGCTATTTCATGCCGCTGCGGGTCGGCGCGACGCTGGTGCTCGCCACCCCGGACGGGCATCGTGATCCGGCCTATCTGATCGATCTGATCGATCGGCACAGCGTCACCGTCACCGATTTCGTGCCGTCGATGCTCACGGTGTTCGCCGCCCAGGCGGCGTCGAACAGCACCGCTGCCGATGGCGCTGCGTCACGCTCCGCTGCTGCCTCCGCGCCCACCGGTGGCGACGTGGTGCCGGGCTCGATGCCGTCGCTGCGCGAGGTGTTCGTCATCGGCGAGGCACTGCCGCCGGAGACCGTCGACGCGATGGCCGCTGTCAGCTCGGCCCGCCTGCACAACCTGTACGGCCCCACCGAGGCTGCGGTGTCGGTGACCTACTGGCCCGCACGTGCGGGCGAGCGCACGGTGCCGATCGGCCTGCCGCAGTGGAATACCCGTGTCTACGTGCTGGATTCGCGGCTGCGACCCGTGCCGCCCGGTATCGCGGGTGAGCTCTATCTCGCGGGTGATCAGCTCGCGCGCGGCTATGTCGCGCGGCCTGGCCTGACCGCCGACCGCTTCGTCGCCGACCCGTTCGACACGGGCAAGCGCATGTACCGCACCGGCGATCTCGTGGTGTGGCGCCCTCCCACCACGACCGCGCCGCATCGCCTGGACTACCTGGGCCGCATCGACTTCCAGGTGAAGTTCCGTGGTCAGCGGATCGAGCTCGGCGAGATCGAGACCGCGCTGCTCGCGCACGAATCCGTCAGCCAGGCAGTGGCTTTGGTGGCCGCGACCGAACTCGGTGACCAGCTGGTCGCCTATGTCGTGTCGAGCCCCGGCCACGCGGCGGAGCCGGACCGGCTCCAGGCCTTCGCCTCGAAAATCCTGCCCGCCTATATGGTTCCGGCCGCTGTCACCGTGCTCGACGCGTTGCCGCTCAACGCCAGCGGCAAGCTCGATCGCAAGGCGCTGCCCGCGCCACACTTCACCGCCCGTGCCTTCCGCGCCCCGAGCACCGAGCAGGAGCGGCTGGTCGCGGCACTGTTCGGAGAAGTGCTGGGCCGCACCGATATCGGCGCGGACGACGATTTCTTCGCGCTCGGCGGCAATTCGCTGATCGCGACCAAGCTGGTCGCCCGCCTCGGCGCGGCCACCGGCGGCCGGGTCGCCGTCCGCACCCTGTTCGAGACGCCGACCGTCGCCGGCCTCGCCGCCGCGCTCGACACCGACGCCGACACCGCCTCCACCAGTGGGCTCGGCACACTGGAGCGGCCCGCCGAGCTGCCGCTCTCGCCCGCCCAGCGGCGTATGTGGTTCCTCAACCGGTTCGACCAGGGCGTGGGCGGTGACGGCGCGGCCGCCTACAACCTCCCGTTCGCGCTACGCCTGACCGGCAGCCTGGACGTGGTCGCCCTCGGCGCCGCCCTGCGCGACGTACTGGCCAGGCACGAAGTGCTGCGCACGATCTACCCCGACACCGGTGACGGCCCGATCCAGCAGGTGCTGCCCGTCGAGCAGGTCGGCTTGGACGTGTCGGTGCACCGCGTCGCGGCGGCCTGGGACCAGCTGGCGGACAGTGACAACACGGGGTCTTCGGTCGTCCCGCCAGTAGCTACTGCGGCGGGTCTCGCCGAGCAGATCACCGCGCTCGCGGCGACCGCGTTCGATGTGACCACCGAGGTCCCGCTCCGGGTCCGGCTGTTCGACATCACCGGGGTCGAGGCTGACGCGCCCACCGAGTATGTGCTCGCCGTCGTGGTGCACCACATCGCCGCCGACGCGTCGTCGATGGTGCCGCTGGTGCGTGACGTGACCACCGCCTACCTGGCGCGCACCGCAGGCCATGCACCCGGCTGGGCCACCCTGCCGGTGCAGTACGCCGACTATGCCCTGTGGCAGCTGGACCGCCTCGGCGACGAAACCGACACCGATTCCGCTGCCGCCAAGCAGATCTCGTTCTGGCGCGACGAATTGTCCGGCCTGCCGGATCTACTGGAACTGCCCGCCGATCGCCCGCGTCCCGCGGTGGCCTCGCTGTCCGGCAGCCGGGTGCCGGTGCGGATCGACGCGGACACCCACGCCGGGCTCGCCCGGATCGCGCAGAACAGCGGCGCGACCGTGTTCATGGTGCTGCACACCGCCTTCGCCGTGCTGCTGGCCCGGCTGGCCTCGGCCGCCGACGTGGCTGTCGGCACCCCGGTCGCCGGTCGTGGTGAACGCGAACTCGACGACCTGATCGGCATGTTCGTCAACACCGTCGTGCTGCGCACCCGCTACGACGGCAATGCCGCCTTCACCGATCTCCTTGCCGCTCAGCGCGCGAGCGACCTGGCCGCGTTCGCCGCCGCCGACGTCCCGTTCGAGCGGCTCGTCGAGGTACTCGATCCGCCGCGCTCGACAGCACGACATCCGCTGTTCCAGGTGGGTCTGTCCTTCCAGAACGTCGACCGTGCCGCGCTGGAATTGCCCGGTCTGCGCATCGCGCCGGTGTCCGCGGAACTGGCTGTCTCACAGTTCGATCTGCATCTGATCGTCGGCGACGGTTATGACGCCGACGGTGCACCGACCGGCATCGAGGGCTTCTTCACCTACGCCACCGACCTGTTCGACGCCGCCACCGTGCAGGCCTTCGCCGATCGGCTCACGCTGCTGCTCGACGCGGTGGTGCGCGAGCCCGGCGTGGTCGTCGGTGATGTCGACCTGCGGACCGCCGCCGAACGCGCCGCCGAGATCACCACCGGCAGCACCGATCTCGCCGTCCCCGGTGGCACCCTGGCCGACCTGCCGTCGCTGGCCCGCCCCGAGACCGTCGCGCTGGTCGCCGATCTGCCCGAGGGACGGCTGGAGCTCACCTACGCCGAGTTCGAGGCGCGGGTGAACCGTCTTGCCCGCCACCTGATCTCGCTGGGCGTCGGCCCGGAATCACTGGTCGCGCTCGCACTGCCGCGCTCGATCGATCTCGTCGTCGCCATGTTCGCGGTGACCCGGTCCGGCGGCGCGTACGTGCCGATCGATCCGGATCAGCCCGCCGACCGCACCGACTACATCCTCGGCACGGCCGCACCGATCTGTGTGCTCAGCAACGGTTTCCGTACCGATGCCGCACCGGTGGTCCGGGTGGATCATCCCGTGCTCCAGTCCGTCGACCCGGCGCCGGTCACCGACACGGACCGTCGCGCGCCGCTGCGCCCGGAGAACACGGCCTACGTCATCTTCACCTCCGGCTCCACCGGCCGCCCCAAGGGCGTCGCCGTGCCGCACGCCGCCGTGGTCAACCAGTTGCGCTGGTTGCGTGGTGAATTCGGTACCGACGCCACCGACGTGTTCCTGCTGAAGACCCCGGCCACCTTCGACCTGTCGGTGTGGGAGTTCTGGTCCGCCGCGGTGTGCGGTGGCCGCCTGGTGATCGCCGCCCCCGACGGGCACCGCGATCCCGCCTACCTGGACGCGCTCATCACCGACGCCGGGGTGACCACGCTGACCGCGGTGCCCTCGCTGCTGGACGCGCTGTCCGGCTACTGGGAGGCGCGGCGCGAGCAGGCGACGCTGCGGCGCATTCTCGCCATCGGCGAGGCACTGCCCGCACCGCTCGCCCAGCGCCTGCTGGCCGCGCTGCCCGACACCAGGATCGACAACCTGTACGGCCCGACCGAGGCCGCCGTGTCGATCACCGATCACCGGGTCACCGCGGCCGACGTGCTGAACGTGCCGATCGGCATCCCCGAATGGAACTGCCGGGTCTACGTCCTCGACGAGCGCCTGCGCCCGGTCGCACCGGGCGTCAGGGGCGAGCTGTATCTCGCGGGCGTCCAGCTGGCCCGCGGCTACCTGCGCAAGGCCGCGCTGACCGCCGAACGCTTCCTCGCCGACCCCTTCGAGCCGGGCGCCCGCATGTACCGCACCGGCGACCTGGTCACCCGCGACGGGAACGGTGCGCTGATCTATCTGGGCCGCACCGACTTCCAGGTGAAGATCCGTGGTTTCCGGGTCGAGCCGGGTGAAATCGAAGCCGCCCTGCTCGGCCTGCCCGAGATCACGCAAGCAGCGGTGCTCGCCCGCACCGATCCGCACTTCGGTGATCGACTGGTCGCCTACATCGCGGGCACGGAACTCGATGTGGCGCAGGTGAAGTCCGCACTGCGCGACAGGCTGCCCGCCTACCTGGTGCCGGATGCGTTCGTCGTGCTCGACGCGCTGCCGCGCACGGTCAACGGCAAGCTGGACCGGGCCGCGCTGCCCGCGCCGGTCTTCGAGGCCGCGGCGTTCCGGGCGCCCGCGACACCGACCGAACAACTCGTCGCCGGGGTCTACGCCGAGATCCTCGGTGTCGACGCGGTCGGCGCCGACGACGACTTCTTCGCGCTCGGCGGCAACTCCCTGCTCGCCACCAGGGCCGCCGCGCGCATCGGCGCCGCGCTGGATCGCGCGGTCGGCGTTCGCCTGCTGTTCGAGGCGCCGACAGTCACCGACCTCGCCCTGCGCGTGCACCGGTCCGACGAATTCTCCGCGCTGCCGCTGGTCGCAGGCCCGCGCCCGGAGCGGCTGCCGCTGTCGCTGGCACAGCAGCGGATGTGGCTGCTCAACCAGCTCGATCCCGACGCCACCGTCTACAACATCCCCGCCGCGATCCGCCTCACCGGCGCCCTCGACCTCGCCGCCCTCGGCGTGGCCGTCGGCGACCTGTTCGCCCGGCACGAGGTTCTGCGCACCCGCTACCCGGTGCTCGGCGAAGCCGCTTCGGCGGGCTCCGCGTGGTCACACTCTGCGCCCGCCGATCGTTCCGGTCCCGCCGATCGCGGCGCGCCGAGCGACGGCCCGGTGCAGGAGATCCTCGCGCCCGGCGCGGTGCGTATCGACTTGACTCCGGTGCCGGTCACCGCTGACCAGGTCGCCGACGAGGTGCGCCGCACCGTCGCTACCGGATTCGACGTCACCACCGCGCCACCGGTGCGGCTGCGGCTGCTGCGGCTGGGCGCCGACGATCACGTGCTGGTGTTCGTCGCCCATCACATCGCCGCCGACGGCTTCTCGATGGGCCCGCTCACCCGTGACCTGGTCCTGGCCTACACCGCGCGCACCGGGGGTGCCGCGCCCGCCTGGTCGCCGCTGCCGCTGCAGTACGCGGATTACGCTGTGTGGCAACGGGAATCGCTCGGCGACGAAGCCGATCCGGCCTCGACGGCCGCCGCGCAGCTGGCCTACTGGACCGGGGAACTCGCCGGGCTGCCCGAGGAGATCGCGCTGCCCGCCGACCGGCCGCGCCCGCCGGTCCAGTCCTTCGCCGGCGCCGTCAGCACCGTCGAGATCGACGCGACGCTGCACGCGGACCTGGCCGGGCTGGCTCGCGCCGAGGGCGTCACCGTGTTCATGGTCGTGCAGGCCGCGCTCGCGGTGTTGCTGGCCCGCACCAGCGGCACCGACGACGTCGCGATCGGCACCCCGATCGCGGGCCGCGGCGCCCGTGAGCTCGACGATCTCGTCGGCATGTTCGTCAACACCCTGGTGCTGCGCAGCCGGATCGCCGAGGCCGAGCCGTTCACCGCACTGCTGCGGCAGACCCGCGACACCGACCTGCGGGCCTTCGCGCACGCCGACGTCCCGTTCGAGCGGGTCGTCGAGGCCGTGCAGCCCGCCAGGTCGGCGGGCAGGCATCCGCTGTTCCAGGTGGCGCTGTCGTTCGAGAACCTGGCCCCGGTCGCGTTCGAACTGCCCGGCATCGGGGTGAGCGCGCTGGACGCCCGCACCGCCGAAGCCAAGTTCGACCTGCTGCTCACCGTGCGCGAACGGCCGGACCACGGCGGCATGCACGCCGAATTCACCTACGCCACAGACCTGTTCGACGAGGCGACCGTGCAGGCGCTCGGCGCTCGGTTCGTCCGCGTGCTCGCCGAGGTAGTCGCCGATCCGGAGATCGCGGTGGGCGACGTCGACCTGCTCGACGACGCCGAGTTCACCGCGCAGACCACCTTCACCGGCCCGCCCGCCGAACCGGAACGCACGCTGTCGCAGCTGATGGACGCCGCGGTGCGCGCCAACCCGTCGGGTATCGCCGTGCGCGGTGACGGTCGCGGTTTCAGCTACACCCAGCTCGACGCGGCGGCCAGCCAGCTGGCTCGCGGTCTCATCGCCCGCGGTGCGGGCCCGGAAGTCGCTGTCGCCGTGGCGATCCGGCGGTCGGTCGAATCGGTGCTCGCGGTCTGGGCGATCGCCCGCACCGGCGCGCTGATCGTGCCGATCGATCCCGGCTACCCGGCCGAGCGGATCAGTCACATGGTCGCCGACTCGGATGCGGTCTTCGGCATCACCCTCTCCGCCGAACTCACCGGGCTGCCCATCCTGCCCGGCGACGGCGGCTGGGTCGCGCTCGACGACAGGGAATTCATGGCCGAGGTCGCGAAATACGCCTCGGTCGGCCTGCGCGAGATCGAGCTGCGTGCCCAGCCGCGGACCGGCAACGGCGCGTACATGATCTACACCTCCGGCTCGACGGGTCTGCCTAAGGGCGTCGTCGTCACCCATGCCGGCCTGGCCAACTTCTGCGCCGAGCAGCAGGAGCGCTACGGTCTCGATTCCGATACGCGCGCACTGGCTTTCGCCTCGCCGTCGTTCGACGCGTCCATGCTCGAACTGCTGCTCGCGCTCGGCGGCGCGGGCACGCTGGTGGTGGCTCCGGCCGGATCGGTCGGCGGTACCGAGCTCGCCGAGCTGATCCGGTCCGAGGACGTGACGCACGCCTTTCTCACGCCCGCGGTCGTCGCCACGCTCGACCCGGCCGGCGTGCCGGGGCTGCGGGCATTGGTCGTCGGCGGCGAGCACGTGCCGGACGATCTCGTGGCGCGCTGGAACACCGTGCCGGAGCGCAAGTTCCACAACGGCTACGGCCCCACCGAGACGACCATCATGACCTGCATCAGCGACCCGCTGGAGCCGGGCGCGGCGGTGCACATGGGCGGTCCGATCCGCGGCATCCGCGCGCTGGTCCTCGACGAGCGGCTGCGCCCGGTCCCCGAGGGCGTCACCGGTGAGCTGTACCTGGGCGGCATCCAGCTGGCCCGCGGCTACCACCGCCGCGCCGGCCTGACCGCTGCCCGCTTCGTCGCCGACCCGTTCGGGGCCGTACCTGACGGCGGCGCCGCCGAGGGCTCCACGGCGGGGGCCCGCCTCTACCGCACCGGCGACCTCGTGCGCCGCCACGGCGATGTCCTGGAGTTCGTGGGCCGCAACGACTTCCAGGTGAAGATCCGCGGCCTGCGGATCGAACTGGGCGAGATCGACGCCGTGCTGGCCGTCGCACCCGGCGTCTCCTGGGTCACCACCCTCGGCCGCGACAACGGCGCGGGCGCGACCATGCTGGTGTCCTATGTCCTGGCCGAACCGGGGGAGCGGCTCGACCCGGCCGAACTCACGGCGCTGGCAGCGCGGGTGCTGCCCGACTACATGGTGCCCGCCGCGATCATCGTCCTCGACGAGCTTCCGCTGACCCCCGTCGGCAAGCTGGACCGGCGCGCACTGCCGGACCCGGTCACCGCGCGCAGCGAGTACCGGCCGCCGCGCACCGCGGCCGAACGCGCCGTCGCCCGGGTGATCGGCGAGGTGCTCGGCCACGACCGGGTCGGCCTCGACGACGACTTCTTCGCCCTCGGCGGCGACAGCATCACCGCCATCCAGGTGGTCTCCCGGGCCGCGGCGGCAGGCGTGGTGCTGCGCCCGCGTGACCTGTTCGACGCGCGCACCGTCGGTGCGCTCGCCGGGCGCGCAGAGGTCACCCTCGACGTGGGCTTGCGGCCCGCCGCCCTGCCGCTGACCGCCACGGCGGCGCAGCTGATCGAGGCGGGGGAGAGCGCGGTCGAACCGCGTGCCGTGCTGCTCGACGTGCCCGCCGATTGTTCCGACGACGCGGTAGCCGAGGTCGCCCACGCGGTGATGAACCAGCATCCGATGCTGTGGGCGGTGCTCGACCGCACCGGTGGCACACCGGTATTGGTGATTCCGTCGCAGCAGGAGCGGACCGGCGACGCCTTCCGCAAGCTCGACGCCACCGACGGTGAGTCCTCGCTGCCGGTCGACGACATCGTCGCCGCGGCCGCCGCCGCACTCGATCCGGACGAGGGCCGCAATATCCACTTCGTGCTCACCGGCAACGCCGAGAGCGGCTCCACCCTGGTCGTGGTCGCCAATGCCCTCGTCCTGGACGAGGTGTCGTGGCGTTCCGTCGTCGACCAGCTGACCACCGCGTGGAGCCGCGGCCGCCACGCGGCGCCCGCCGCACCCGATGCCGGGCTCGGCGACCTCGTGCGCAGGCTCGCCGACTACCCGTCCTCGGCCCGCGCTCGCACCGATCGCGAGTACTGGCATCGCGCGATCCGATCCAGGGCAGCCGAATCCGCCGATCTGCACCAGCGAAACCGGGTCTCGCTGAGCATTACCGGCGAGGGCACCGCCGCTGTCAGCACGGTCGCCGAGGCCTACCGCGCCACGGTCGACGAGGTGCTGCTCACCGCCACCGCGCTCGCCCTGTCCACCGCGGCCGACTCCGCCGTCGCGCGGGCGATCGGCACCGTGGTCCGGCTGCGCGCCGACCAGCGCGTGCTCGGCAGGCCCGACGCGGAGAATGTCGTCGGCGGGTTCACCACCGACTACCCGCTGGCGCTGCGCCTGGAGGGCGTCGACATCGCCGACGCGCTCGTCGGCGGTCCGGCCGCCGGTATCGCGCTGGCCCAGATCAAGGAACTGCGCCGGACGGTGCCCGCGCACGGTGCGGGCTTCGGCCTGCTGCGCTACCTCGACGTCGAGGCCGCCGACAGCGTGCGCGCGCTCGACCGAGGCCGGTTCGCGGTGCGCTTCCGCGATCTGCGCCCGGCCAAGGTGCACACCGACGTCACCGCCGACGACCTGGCGCTGGCCCTCACCGTCGACGCCACCGACGACGGCATGGTCGCCCGCTTCGACTACGCCACCGCGGTGCTCACCGCCGACGCGGTCAAGGCCTTCGCCGAACACTGGATCCGCGCGCTCGGCGGCCTCGCCGAACACGGATTGCGCCCCGGCGCAGGCGGATTCACCCCGTCGGACTTCCCGCTGGTACGCCTGGGCCAGACCGAACTCGGCCGGCTCGCCCGGCGCTACCCGCTGCTCAGCGACGTGTGGCCGGTGACGCCGCTGCAATCCGGCATGCTGTTCCACGCGTTGCTCGCGGAGAACTCGGTCGATCCCTACATCACCCAGTTCGTCCTCGACCTCGACCCGGCCGTCGACGCCGAGCGACTGCACCGGGCCGCGCAGACCGTGCTCGACCGCCACGACAACCTGCGCGTCGCGTTCGCCACCGACGCCGCGGGCACCCCGCTGCAGGTGGTGCTCGACGACATCGACGTGCCGTGGCAGGTCATCGACGCCGACGCCGCGACCTACCAGCGGATCAGGGCGGCCGACGTGGCCGCGCACTTCGACATGGCCGTCGCCCCGCTGCTGCGCTTCACCCTCGTGCGCACACCGGACACCGCGCACCTGCTGGTCACCAGCCACCACATCCTGATCGACGGCTGGTCGACCCCGCTGCTGCTACAGGAACTGCTCACCGCCTACGCGGTCGGCGCTCGCACCCGGCGCCTGCCGAAACCGGCGCCCTACCGCGACTACCTGGCCTGGCTGGTCGAACAGGATCCCGAGGCCGCGCGCCAGGCCTGGCGGGCCGCGCTCACCGGTCTCGCCGAGCCGACCCCGCTGGCACCGGTCGACCAGGGGCGCGAGATCGCCACGGGGACGGGCGAAACCGGCTTCGCGCTGTCGCAGGCCGACACCGCCGCGCTGAGCGAACTCGCCGTGGGACTCGGTGTCACGGTGAACACCGTGGTCCAGGCCGCGTGGGGCGTGCTCATCGCGCGCCTGGTCGACCGCGACGACGTCGTGTTCGGCGCCACCGTCTCCGGCAGGCCCGCCGCGCTCGACGGCGTGGAACGCATGGTCGGCCTGTTCCTCAACGCGATTCCGGTGCGGGTGCGGGTGCGGCCCGGCGACACCGTCGCCGAACTGCTGCGCAGGCTGCAGGACGATCAGGCCGCGCTGCTCGATCACCACTACCTCGGGCTCGGTGAGATCCAGGAGATCGCGGGTATCGAGGCCCTGTTCGACTCGCTGGTCGTGTTCGAGTCCTTCCCGGTCGACCGGGAGGGCCTGGCTCTGGCCGCCAGCGGATCGGCCGCCGTCACCGGGATGGACGCCACCAACGGCACGCACTACCCGCTGACCGTGCAGGTCGTCGCCGACGGACAGCTGCGGGTCTCGGTGAAATACCTGCGCGACGTGTTCGGCGAGGACACCGCGACCGCACTGGCGCAACGCTTCTCGATGCTGCTGGCCCGCTTCACCGCGGCACCGCACGCGCGGATCGCCGAGATCGACGTGCTGCTGGCGGAGGAGCGCGCGACCCTGTCCGGGATCAATGCCACCGACGCGCCGGAGCTGCTCGGCGAGGCGACTCTGCTGTCGCTGTTCGACGCGCAGGTGACGAAGACTCCCGGCGCCATCGCGCTCGTCGACGGCGAAACCTCGCTCACCTATGGTGAATTCGACGCCAGGGTCCGTGCGCTCGCCGCCGCGCTGCGAGCCGAGGGCGCGGGTCCCGAGGGGCTGGTCGCGGTCGCGATGCGGCGCGGCGTCGACCTCGTGACAGCGATCTACGCGGTGCTGCGCGCCGGTGCCGCCTATGTGCCGGTCGACCCGGATCATCCGGCCGAGCGCACCGAGCGGGTACTGGCCGCGGCCGCTCCCGTCTGCGTGCTCACGACCGGCGGGACCGGATTCGCCACTGCCGCTGCCGTTCCCGTCGTCGAGATCGACACCCTGGGTGCGGCGGTTTCTGCGCCGATGCCTGCGCCGCAGCCGGACAACCTGGCCTATGTCATCCACACATCGGGCTCCACCGGTGCGCCCAAGGGCGTCATGCTCACCCACCGCCAGCTGGTCGCCCAGTTCCGCTGGGCGCAGCGCACCTACCCGCACGGTCCCGGCGACGTGGTGCTGCACAAGACACCGGTCACCTTCGACATCTCCACCTGGGAACTGTTGTGGCCGTTGCAGACCGGCGCGACCGTGGTGCTCGCCGAACCGGACGGCCACCGCGATCCGGTCTATCTGGCTCAGGTGCTCGCCGACCGTGCCGTCACGACAGTGCATTTCGTGCCGTCCATGCTCGACGCTTTCCTCGCCGACCGGCGCGAAGCCGAATTCCCGGCGCTGCGCCGGGTATTCGCCGCCGGTGAAGCGCTGTCGGCCTCGACCGCACGGCGGTTCGCGCAGGCGCTGCCCGGTGTCGACCTGATCAACTGGTACGGCCCGGCCGAGGCGACCGTCGTCACCGCGGCGCAGGCCGAAGCCGCTGCCGCCGTGAGCATTCCGATCGGTATACCCGTCGCCAACACCCGGGTGCATGTGCTCGATCGTCAGCTGCGGCCGGTACCGCCCGGCACCGCGGGCGAGCTGTACCTGGAAGGCGTGCAGCTGGCGCGCGGGTACCTCGGCGCGCCGGCGCTGACCGCCGAGCGGTTCGTCGCCCATCCCGGCGGCGGCAGGCTCTACCGCACCGGCGATGTGGTCCGCTGGACCGCCGAGCAGGAGCTGGAGTACCTGGGGCGCAGTGACTTCCAGGTGAAGCTGCGTGGTCAGCGGATCGAGCTCGGCGAGATCGAGGCCGTGCTGAGCGACCATCCGGGGGTCCGGCACGCCGCGGTCGCGCTCGTCCACGGACCGACCGGTGACCGGCTGGTCGGCTACGTGGTGCCGGTCGAGACCGACAAGCCGGAGACCGCGACTCCCGCCGCCGGATACTCGATCGAGAGCGGTGCGGAAGGCAACGGTCTCGACGAGACGGCGCTGCTCGCCCATGCCCGCGCGGCGCTGCCGTCGTACATGGTGCCCTCGACCCTGGTGACGCTGAAGTCGTTGCCGCTCAACGCGAGCGGCAAACTCGACCGCAACGCACTGCCGGTGCCCGCGGTCACCACCCGGCCCTACCGGCCGCCGACGACCCCGCTGCAGCGGGCGGTCGCCGAGGTGTACGCGGAGGTGCTCGGCGCGGGCAAGGTCGGCCTCGACGACGACTTCTTCGAGCTCGGTGGCAACTCGCTGGTCGCCACCAAGGCGATCAGCAGGCTGCGCACCAGGGTCGGCGCCGAGGTGCGGGTGCAGTGGTTCTTCACCGATGCCACGGTCGCCGGGCTGGCCGCCCGCGTCGATGCCACCCAGTCCGGTGGCGGCGACTACGACCTCGAATCCGACGACGCCCTCGGCGTGCTGCTGCCCATCCGCAACCGGGTGCCGCACGGCACCGAAGCGGGCGGCCCGCTGTTCTGCGTCCACCCGATGTACGGCCTGTCCTGGTGCTACGCCGGTCTGGCCCAGTACATCCCGGCCCGGCGGCCGATCTTCGGCCTGCAGTCGCCCGCGCTGAGCGAGGCGGGTTACCTGCCCGGCACGCTCGCGGAGATGGCCCGCCGCTACGCCGCCGAGATCAGGGCCGAGCAGCCGCACGGTCCGTACCGGCTGATGGGCTGGTCGCTGGGCGGTGTGCTCGCGCACGCCGTCGCCACCGAACTGCAGGCGGCGGGGGAGCGGGTCTCGCTGCTGGCGATGCTCGACTCGCACCCCGACATCGACGTCCCCGATTTCCACACCGCGGTCCGCGACGCGCTCGCCGAACTCGGCGTCGACCTGAGCGCGGCACTGCCCGCCGCCGGTGTGCGCGAGCTCAGCGAGGACGGGCTGGCCGCGCTGCACGCGATCATCCCGGCCAACATGGCCGTGCTCACCCCGGAACGGGTGCGCCGGATCTACCGCAGCGCGGTGCGCTCGGCCGAGCTGATCGCCGAGCACCGGCCCGCGGTGTTCCGGGGCAGGCTGGAGTACTTCAGCGCGCTCGGACACGAGACGGCTGCCCGGAATTGGGCGCCGTATGTCGACGGCGATGTGCGCGACCGGCCGGTCGCGGTGGTGCATGATCAGATGACCTCACCGCAAGCGCTGGCCGAAATCGGCCCGCGCCTGGCGGAGCTGCTCGATGCGGGCGACCGGGAGACGGGGGCCCGATGACATCGGTGTGGCTGGTGAGGCATGATGTGACCGCGCTGTTGTAACGATTCCTACTGTTGTAGCGCCCTGGTAGCCCGTAGGGTTCTGGCGTGGTGCAACCCATTCGAAACGAAGCGAAGGTGCGAAATTGATTCGTCGGCACTCCCGGCGTCGTGGCTCCCGCGCCGCGGCGATGATCGCGGCGACAGCAGTGGCCGCCGGACTGATGTCCGGTATCGGCGCGAGCCCGGCTTCGGCTGACCCGATCATCGATTCCAAAACCCTGCTCGCGAACCCTGTTTCCGAGGACGGCTCCAAGATCGTCAAGGCCGAGGTCAAGGATTCGCGCAGCCTGCGGTTGCACGTGTACTCCGCGGCCATGGACCAGAACATCATCGTCGACGTGCAGCGCCCCGCCGACGCCACCGTCCCGCGCCCCACCCTGTACCTGCTCAACGGTGCCGGTGGCGGCGAGGACACCGCGTCCTGGGTCGCCAAGACCGATGCGCTGGAGTTCCTCGGCGACAAGAACGTCAACGTCATCCAGCCGATCGGCGGCGCCTGGAGCTACTACACCGACTGGATCAAGGACGACCCGGTCGTCGGCCGCAACAAGTGGAAGACCTTCTTCACCGAGGAGTTGCCCCCGCTGATCGACGGCGCGCTGGGCACCAACGGCGTGAACGCCATCGCCGGCCTGTCCACCTCGGGCACCACCGTGCTCGCGCTGCCGATCGCCAAGCCCGGCCTGTACAAGGCGGCCGCCGCCTACAGCGGGTGCGCGCAGACCAGCGACCCGGTCGGCTCCGAGTTCGTCAAGCTCACGGTCGAGACCTGGGGCGGCGGCGACACCATGAACATGTGGGGCCCGCAGGGCTCGGAGGAGTGGGTCAAGAACGACCCGTACGTGAACGCCGAAGGCCTGCGCGGTCTGGATCTCTACGTCTCCACCGGCAACGGCCTGCCCGGTCCGTACGACACCCTCAATGGTCCGTACGCCCTGCCCGGCGCCTACGGCCTGGCCAACCAGATCATCATCGGCGGCGTCATCGAGGCGGGCACCAACTACTGCACGAACAACCTGGCCAACCGGCTCGAGGAGCTCGGTATCCCGGCGACCTTCAACTTCCGTCCCAACGGCACCCACTCGTGGGGCTATTGGAAGGACGAGCTGAAGCTGTCGTGGCCGATCCTGGCTCGCGGCCTCGGCCTGTAGGGACTTCGTGTTCGACGAAGCCGCTCCGGTACCGCCGGGGCGGTTTCCGTTTTCCGGACTGCCACTCGACGTTTGCGAATTGTGGTTAACTTAGGTTGACTGGTCCGGCGCTGCCAACCGGCGGCGCCGGAGCCGTCCACAGCCCCGGTTCG
Source organism: Nocardia sp. NPDC057663 (assembly GCF_042799895.1). Classification (NCBI taxonomy): domain Bacteria; kingdom Bacillati; phylum Actinomycetota; class Actinomycetes; order Mycobacteriales; family Nocardiaceae; genus Nocardia; species Nocardia sp. NPDC057663. Next base: position 107,436 of record NZ_JBHVHX010000008.1, read on the forward strand.
CGGAACGGAAAGTGAGTGCATGGTCGCCGATCGCAGTGAGGCCGAACGCGCCTGCGAGCCGACCACCGCACCGGCGCGGGTCGTGCGCCGCAGGCCCAAGGACCGCAAGATCCAGATCATGCGGGCCGCCGCCCGTGCGTTCAGCGCACGCGGCTACTACCCGGTCGGCGTGGACGAGATCGCGGCCGAGGTCGGCATCTCCGGTCCCGCCCTGTACCGCCACTTCGCGAACAAGTACGCCCTGCTCGTCGCCGCCGCCGAGGAAGGCGCGCGGAGCCTGCGTGACGTCGCCAAGGCCGCCGACGACCCGGCGCTGAGCCCCGAGGCCAGGCTCGACGCGCTGCTCACCGCCGTCGCCGAGCACAATATCGAAATCCGCCGCGAGGCCGGCCTCTACCGCTGGGAACGCCGCTACCTCGAGCGCGAGGACCGGGTGCGCATCCGCGCGTTCTATCGCGAACTGGAGGCGATGGTCGCCGCGCCGATCGCCGAAATGCGGCCCGACGCGAGCCCCGACGACGTCACCCTGCTCGCGGTCGGCGCGCTGAGTGCGCTGGCCAGCATCGCCGCGCACCGCACCACCCTCTCGCACGGACGGATGCTCGCCGTGCAGCGCGACATGGCCTGGGCGATCGTGCGCGCCGAGTTGCCGCCCGCACCGGCCGAGGCCGAACCGGATAGACAGAACCGCGGCCTGCCGGTGACCTCGAAACGCGAACAGCTGCTCACCGAGGCGATCCGGATCTTCGGGCGCAACGGCTACCACGAGTCGGGCATCGAGGAGATCGGCGCCGCCGTCGGCATCAACGCCTCCAGCGTCTACCGGCACTTCGACAGCAAGGCCGACCTGCTCGCCGCCGCCTTCCACCGCACCGGCGACCGCCTGGCCGTCGCGATCGGCGAGGCGCTGGCCGAGGCCGAGAGCCGCGCCGACGCCGCCCGCCGCATCGCCGACCGCTATGCCCGCCTCACCTTCGCGACCCCGGAGATCATGCCGGTCTACTACGCGGAATTCAGCAACCTCCCGCAGGCCGAACAGCACCGGCTGCGGGCCATCCAGCGCCAGAACATCCTCGAGTGGGCCAACCTGCTCGACGACGACCCGATCGAATCGCGCTTCCGCGTGCACGCCGCGATCGGCCAGATCATCGACGTCGGCAGGCTGCTGCGCTTCGACTCCCGCCCCGAACAACTCGCCCGCCTCGGCGCACTGACCGGCGCCGTCCTCCTCGGCGGCCCGGCCGACCGGAACTGAGTAGCTAGCCGCGGCCGTGGCGGAGCCGGAAGAGGGCTTTGGCCGTGTGTAGATGGCCGGGATGACGGTCGAAGGTCGATAGTCGGACCGGAGCCCGATAGCGCCGGCGCGCGATCGACATCGTGCGGCTGAATTCGCGCAGGCCCTGCTGACCGTGGCTGTGGCCCTGCCCGTACTCGCCGACGCCGCCGAACGGCAGGGCCGGGATACCGGTGAAGGCGGTCGACGAATTCACCGTCACCACACCGACTCTCAGCTGTTCGGCGATGAACTCGGCGCTGGGGATATCGCGGGTGAACACGGTGACCGCGATGCCGTTGCCCGCCGCGTTCACCCGGGTCACCGCGTCGGCGAGGTCGGCGACGCGGTTCACCACCAGCACCGGGCCGATGCCCTCGCCGGTGATCGCGATGCTCTCTTCGGGCACTTCCGCCAGCACGATCGGTTCCACATACGGATCGCGGAAGGAATCGAGGCCACCGAGGACCGCGTGCCCGCCGCGGGCGATGGCGTCGCGGACCTGCTTGCGCACCACGTCGACCTGGGTGGCATTGATCATCGGGCCGTAGGCGGCGCGATTGTCGGCGCCCGGCCGCAGTTTCGCCGCCCGGTCGGCCACCCTGGCCAGGAAATCGTCGAACACCGAATCGGCGACATAACAGCGCTGGATGCCCGAGGCGTTCTGGCCCGCGTTGGCCATCGCACCGAAGACCGCGGCCTCGGCCGCCGCGTCGAGGACGGCGTCGACGTGCACGATCATGCTGCCCTTGCCGCTGTTCTCCACCACGACCGGCGTGAGCGTCTGCGCGCACAGTGCGATCACCTCCCGCCCGCCTGCTTCCGGACCGGCGTAGGCGATCTTGTCGACCTTGGCCTTGCACAGCGCGGTCGCGGTGCGCGAGTCACCGGTGACCGCTTGCAGCACCGGCTGATCGGGCACCACCGCGGCCCAGCTTCCGGCCAGCCAGGTGCCGACGCCGGTGGTCAGCTCGTGCGGGTTGAACACCACCGCGTTGCCCGCCGCCATGGCGTAGGCGATCGAGCTCATCGGCGTGAAGACCGGGTTGTTCCAGGCGCCGAGCACACCCACGACGCCCACCGGCAGATAGCCGACGGAGGCATGCTGATTGCGGGTGAACCAGCCGGTGGCCAGGCGTTTACGGCCCAGCGTGCTCTGGGCATTGCGGGCGGCCCAGTCCAGATTCTCCACCGCCAGCATCACTTCCAGCGCGGCGTCGGCCTCGGGCTTGCCCGTCTCGTTGCGCAGCACCTCCACCAATTCGCCGGTGTGCCTGGCGATATGGCTGCGCCAGTCGAGCAGTAGCCGCTTGCGAGCGCCGAATCCCAGTTCGCCCCACCAGTTCTGGGTCGCGCGAGCCGTGCGTACCGCGCGGGTGACCTCGGACTGCCCGTGGACCGGATAGTGCGCGAGTTGTTCGCCGGTGCGCGGGTCGAACGACGTCAGCACGTCGGATCGCCCCGTCGGCACGGCGGCGCCTGCCGGTGCTGAGTCGCCCATTGTCACCTCTCACGAGATCGAACACGCCCGCGCGCGGGCCGGTGAGACGAGTGTTTCCCCAACCGTCAGCGTATGGGTGCCTGGGCGAGCCGACAAGGTCATCACACTGCCCTTCCACTGCCTCCGTGAGCAAGACCACAGCAGCCACGTCACCGGCCGGGTCGGCGCAGACCGGACCGGGAAAACCGCCGGACCGGTAACATCGCGCCGAACGGTATGGATCACTTACCGGGAAGCAAATTCCGCGTGCGCTCGTCCGCTCAGGGCGCCGCACCCGGCTGATGGTGGAGAGTTGATGCCGAGTTCGATCTCAGTGGATTCGCCCGCAAGCGGCGTCGCGTCGCGCGGCGGTGAGCCCGCGGTGCTGGTGTCCGATGTGCGCAAGTCCTTCGGCGATGTGCACGCGTTGCAGGGCATCAGTTTCCAGGCCGAAAAGGCCAGCGTGCTGGGCATCCTCGGACCCAACGGCGCCGGGAAGACCACCACGGTCAAGATCCTGTCGACGCTGCTGCGCCCCGACTCGGGCACCGCGGTCGTCGCCGGGCACAACGTGCTCACCGACAGTGCGGCCGTGCGCCGGTCGATCATGATGACCGGCCAGTACGCCGCCCTCGACGAGAACCTCTCCGGCCGGGAGAACCTAGAGCTGTTCGGCAGGCTGATGGGCCTGGCCAAATCGGCCGCCCGCAAACGCGCAGACACCTTGCTCGAGGAGTTCGACCTGGTCAGTGCGGGCAAGCGCGCCGTGCGCAACTACTCCGGCGGTATGCGCCGCCGTGTCGACATCGCCTGCGGGCTGGTCGTGCGGCCCGAGGTCGTGTTCCTCGACGAGCCGACCACCGGTCTGGACCCGCGCAGCCGTCAGGGCGTGTGGGACCTGGTCACCGCGCTCAAGAACCAGGGCATCACGGTGCTGCTGACCACGCAGTACCTCGAAGAGGCCGACGTGCTCAGCGACAACATCATCGTCATCGACCGGGGCACCGTCATCGCCGAAGGCACCGCCGACCAGCTCAAGGCGCGCACCGGCGGCAGCTTCTGCGAGATCGTCCCGCTCGACCCGAGCCAGATCCCGGCGACCGTGCAGGCCCTCGGTGACCTGGTCCCCGCCGTCGTCGCCGCCGAGGTCGACGGCGCGGACAAACTCTCCATCCCGGCCCCCGAAGGCGCCGCCACCCTGGCCGAGGCACTGCGCAGGCTCGACAACGCCGGCATCGACCTGGCCGACATCGCGCTGCGCAGGCCGTCACTCGACGACGTGTTCCTCTCGATCACCGGGCATTCGGGCGGGCACCAGTGAGCGTGCCGACCCTCCGGGCGGACGAGCTGTTCGCCACGGTCCCCGCGGCGCACCCGAGCAGCTTCGCCCAGTGGCGGGCGCTGACCGGCCGCGTCGTATGGACCATGGTCACCAAGGGCGAACTGATCGTCGCGCTGATCTTCCCGCTGGTGGTGACGCTGGGCTTCTACCTGCCGCTGCGGTACGTGATGAAGTTCCAGGGCATCGACTACGCCCAGTACGTGATGCCGATCGTCGTGCTGCAGACGATGGCGATGACGATGATGTCGAACGCGCAGCTGGCCGCGTTCGAAGCGCTCACCGGCTTGAGCACCCGGCTGCAGACGATGCCGATCGGCACCATCGTGCCGCTGGCGTCGCGGATCAGCGCGGGTCTGGTCCGCTCGGTGGTCTCGCTGGTCGCGACCATCGGCTACGGCTATCTGATCGGCTTCCGCTTCGACGCCGGGTTCGGTCAGGCCATGCTGTTCTGTGGCTTCGCGCTGCTGGTCGGGCTGGTGCTCACCTTCGGCGCCGACGCGCTGGGCAGCCTCACCAAGAACCCCGAGGCGTTGAGCCAGGCGCTCACGCTGCCGATCCTGATCTTCGGCATGCTCTCCACCGGCTTCGTGCCGGAGCAGAGTTTCCCGTCCTGGATTCGTGGGTTCGCCCGCAATCAGCCGATCTCACAGTTCTCCCAGTCGCTGAGCGATATGGCCGCGGGCGGAGCCAGCTGGGACGGCGTGTGGGTGTCGCTGGTGTGGCTCGGTGCGGTCAGCATTTTCTTCCTCCCACTGGCGGTGTGGGCGAGTGTGAGGCGATCATGACGACAGTGGATACGACCGAGCGGATCGACCAGCCGGTGGCCGCGGCCAAGACCGCGGCCGCGCTACCCGTGGTCGACGCCAAGCCGGAGACCTCGGTGTCGGTGTGGTTCGTCCACAGCCTGCTCCAGTGCAAACGACTGCTCATGGTGTGGGTGCGCGACCCGTCGACCACCATCCAGACCATCGTGTATCCCGCGGTGACCCTGCTGATGTTCCAGGTCGTGCTCGGTGACTCGATCACCGATGCCACCGGCATACCGAGCATCTACGGCCAGGCCGCGCTGCTCACCCTGATCGCCGCGATGACCGGCGCGGTGGTCAGTGCGCTCGGCTTCAAACGCGACAAGGCCAGCGGGCTGCTCAGCCGCTTCTACACGATGCCGCTGAACCGGGCGTCGCTGCTCACCGGCCGGCTGCTGGCCGAAGCGCTGCGCATCCTGACCACCACGGTCATCGTGCTGCTGGTCGCGGTGCCGCTCGGGTTCCTGTTCATGGAGGACCCGCTGACGAACATCGCGCTGATCTGCATCCCGGTGCTGTTCGGTCTCGGCTTCGCCGTCATGGTGACGGCGTTGGCGACCATCACCGAGGGCGTGATGCTGGTCAGCCTGATCGGCATCGTCAACACGTTGCTGATGTTCTTCAACTCCGGGTTCGTCCCGGTCTTCGCCTACCCGACCTGGCTGCAGTCGATCGTCGCGAATCAGCCGATGAGCTGCGCGATCGACGCGATGAAGGGTCTGTCCTACGGCGGTCCGGTCGCCGAACCGCTGCTGAAGACGGTCGCGTGGACGGTCGGCATGGTGGTGGTCTTCGCCTACCCGGCGATCGTCGGCTACAAGAAGGCGGCCGAGTCGTCGTAGGTCCGTCCGGCGTCGAACGGCACGTGGGTCAGCCCACGTGCCGTTCTGCGTCCGCGGACGCGAACGGGTAGTCGAGCCAGCGATCGCGGTTGGTCCAGCCGACGAGGTCGTAGCGCCAGCGGAACGGCCAGGTGTGGGCGACCGTGTTGAACAGGACAGCGCCGAGCGCGGTGTAGTCGTCGTGGGCCGACAGCAGCGCCCGCTGACCGCGTTCGGACTCGGTGAAGAACACCTCGAACATCGCGATCGACTGGTCGGTGGTGAGTCTGCCGAGCCCCCACAGCCCGCGCATCCGCATCCAGTACACCGCGCGCGCCCGCCACGGCCACAGCGCCGCGATCGGATCATGGCCCTGCTGTACCGCGCTGACGGCCGTGTCGATCAGGGCGAGCGAGTCGGCCACGGAGTAGCCGGTGCACGGGTGCATCATCCCGCCGCGCGACCCGAACGGGACGGCCACCGCGGTGCCCTTCTTCGGCGGCGGCTGGTCGAGGGGATAGTGCGCGGCCTCGTGCGGCTCGTCCCCGGTGAGCCGGATGCCGTGCGCCGCGAGCCTGCTCAGGGTCCGCTTGCGCAGCTCGTGCTGCGGCATCCCGCCACGCAGACCCAGGCTGGTCTCCTCGAAGATCACCGTCCCGTCGCCGAGCGGCACCGCGTACAGGAACGACGGCGGCTCGTCCGGCCCCGCACCGTTCTCCGGCCGCCAGTCCAGCAGCAGGCCCTCGCCGTCGGCGACCATCGGCGCCGCGGTCTCCGCGTCGACGAAGATCCCGTGCGCGGAGGCGGCCCTGCGCTTGCCCAGCGTCGGCAGACCCCGCGTATCGAAGACCACGCCCGCCGAGATCACCGTCCCGTCCGCGAGCTCCACCGCATGCTGCTCGACCCGCATCGCCCGATCGGCGAACACCGTCGCGTCGTCGATCGCCAGCGCCTCGTGCAACCCCGCCTTCGACAGCACGCAGTACGGCCGCTCGATCCGATGCTCGGTCTTCGTCCACACCGTCGGCGCCGCGATCCGCTGCGCGATCGCACTCGCCGGCAACCACGCGGGCAGCTCGTCCACCCAGCAGGAGAACGTCGGCGGAAACAACCGCTCCGGCCGCGGATCCACCGCGGCCACCCGCAACCCCGCCACCGCAGCGCGATGCGCCAACCCCCGCCCGGTCGGCCCCAACCCGACCACACAGATATCGAATTCCCGCGCAACGCTCACGCCCGCATTCAATCCGCTGCCCGCACCCCCGCGCAACCAACCGGAGTGTGACGTGCCCGGCGCGGCCTGCTATTCCTCCAAGGCCAGGGCCTGGCGCATTGTCAGGCGGCCCTGGGTTTGCATCAGGGAGCGGCGATAGATCTTTTCGGCGACGATCACGATGCCGTAGGTGGCCACGGCCATCAGGGCCAGGGCCAGGAAGGGTTCCCACCAGGCGGCGGTGCCTTCGGCGAGGCGGCTCGGCATGGCGACGATGGAGGTGATCGGGATGTAGGAGGCGATCACGCGGCCGGTGCCGTCGAGGAAGATGCCGGCGAACAGCACGATCATGATGAGCATCGACAGGGGAGTGGCGGTGGACTGGAGGTCTTCGCTGCGGGTGGACAGTGAACCGGCGACCGCCCACAGGCTGGCCAGCGCAAGGAATCCCACGAGGAAGAAGACGATGAACCAGCCGGCGGCCCCGGCGATCTGGCCCAGCTGAGCGCCCTTTCCGGTGGCCGCCAAGCCGGCCAGTCCGGCCCCGACGAACAGCGCCAGCTGCATGAACGCCAGCACCGTATTGCCCGCGACCTTGCCGATCAGCAACTGCCGCAGCGGCATTGCGCTGGCGAGGATCTCGACGATGCGATTCTGCTTCTCCTCCACCACACTCTGCGCGATGGACATTCCGAACAGCACCGACGCCAGGTAGAACAGGAACGCGAAAACGAACGCCACGATCTTGCTCAAACCGGGGTCGACAGCGCCCTGTGCGAGCAGCTCATAACTCACCGCCGCGCCACGGGCCAGCTCCTCGAGCGAGACCCCGGCCTCGGCGGCATTGCGCTGCAACGCGATCTGCTGTGCGGCGGCGGTGATGTAGGTGGTGGCGTCGTCGTTCTCCGAGGTCTTCCCGATGAGCTGCCAGCCGGTGGGCTGGGCGGGAACGAGGCCAACCTCGACCGCGTCGTCGCGCACCAGCTGTTCGACAGCGGCGCGGTCGGCGACGGTATGTCCGGTGAAGGTGGTGTCGGTGTCGGCGGCCGAGGCCAGGCTGTTCGCCGTCTCGACCACCACCGCGGCCTCCGGCCCCGCGATCGCGACGTCGATCTTGTCGGGCCTGCTACTGAGGAATCCGCTCACCGCCAGCGACGCGATGATCGCCACGACCGTCACCACCGTGGAGATGACGAAGTTGCGATCACGCAGCTTCACCACGATCTCCCGGGCAGCGACAATGCGCCACACGCCCTTCATGCTGCGACCTCTCGGCATGATCGGGCGCCTTCCGTGGTCACGCGAGCTACCGCCGCCAGGCGCTGACCTCTCATGCCGTCACCTCCCGGTAGATCTCGGCGACCGTGGGCCGCACCTCGGCGGACTCCTGCACCGATCCCCGCGACAGCGCCTCCTTCAACACCCCGTCGGTGTCGGCACCGTCGAATTCGAACAGCGCCCGCGCCCCGTCGATCTCGACCGCCCGCGCCCCGGGATACTCCCGCAACCACCCCGGATCACCCTCGACCACCAGCCGATACCGCGATCCGCCTGCCGACCGCAGCTCGTCGACCGATCCCTGCCCGACCACTCGTCCCGCCGCGAGAATCACCAGCCGATCGCACAATCGCTCCACCAGATCCAGCTGATGCGAGGAGAACAGCACCGGCACGCCCAGCTCGGCGTACTCGCGCAACAACTCCGCCATCGAATCCACCGCGACGGGATCGAGCCCGGAGAATGGTTCGTCCAGGATCAGGGCCGACGGCTGCGCGATCACCGCCGCCGCGATCTGCACGCGCTGCTGATTACCCAGCGACAGCGACTCGAGCTTGTCCTTGCTCCGATCGGCCAACCCGAACCGGTCGAGCAGTTCCCTGGTGCGCGCCTTGGCCTCGCTCGCCGCGATCCCACGCAACCGCGCCAGATACACGAGCTGATCGGCCACCGGCTGCTTCGGATACAACCCGCGCTCCTCGGGCATGTACCCGAACGAGCGCCGGTCCTGCGCGGTCACCGCCCGGCCGTCCCACCTGACCTCGCCGGAATGAACGGCCAAGACCCCCATGATCATTCGCATGGTGGTGGTCTTGCCCGCCCCGTTTCCGCCGACGAACCCGGTCAGCACCCCGGGCGCCACCGCGAACGACACATCGTCGACCGCCACGTTGTCGCCGAACCGGCGGACCAAGTGCGCGACTTCCAACATCGGAATCCCCCCTCCCCGTCTGTCGTCTCGCCCACAACCGTACCGGTACAGCGACTTCGGCGAGGTCAGGTCAGCGCGGCGTGACCCAGGTGGTGATGTCGGCATGGACGACCTCGATGCCGTCCTTGTCGTAGATCGACACGGGGACGACCAGATTCACGCCCTCGGTGATCGACGCGAAATCCGGGATCTCGGTCAGCCGCGCGACCGCGCGCAGACCGGTTTCCGCCTTGGCCAGGTACTGCACGTTCATGGCCTTGGGAATCCAGCGGTGGGTGGTGGGCACGGTGGCCTCGCTGAGCATGCCCATCGCTACCTCGGCGAGATTGCAGGCCGCGATCGCGTGGAAGGTGCCCAGATGGTTGTGGATGCCGAACCACTTGGGCGAGGTCACCTCGCAGATGCCGGGCTCGAGCCGCACCACCTGCGGCAGCACCGTGCCGAAGTAGGGGACCCGGGCGACCATGCCGAGCGAGAACAGCGCGTGCCCGATGCGGTTGTCGGGGAGTTTCTTCCAGCCGCGGTACGTCGGGGTTTCCTGTGTCATTCCCTTATCTTACTCAAAAGTAAGATAAGGTGTAACCCTCCGCCGACCAGGGCGAGCGTCGCGCCAGCTACCATGGTCCGGCACAGTCCAGCCGACGGTGCGGTCCAGGTAGATGCCCTGCTGGGGCGTGATCGATACCTCAGGACCCCCGATTTGAAGAGCGTCGTCGGCATGGTGCATACTGTTCGGGTTGCCTTGCACAGGATTGCCCTCTCTTCAGAGCGGGCGAGGTGGAGTGAGGCGAGCAGTAGTTTGTATCCCGCCGCTTCGGTGGTGTGGATACGTTCGGGACCACGTTCCCGGCCAGTGGTGAGTAAGTGACCAGGGCTGGAGAATGAGCGAAAGGGCGACACGCCCGACCGCGTGGACCGGAGAACCATGACAGATGAACAGCGGCGAGGACTGGGCGGTGCCCGGTGGCGTTCTGGCGTCTTTCGTGTGTTCGGGCTGTGCAAATGAGGGTGGTGCAGGAGCCAGCTCCTGTGACCACGAAGGAAAGCGGAGAAAAGGACACTTAGCGTGGCGGGACAAAAGATCCGCATCAGGCTCAAGGCCTATGACCACGAGGCGATCGACGCGTCTGCGCGCAAGATCGTGGAGACGGTGACCCGCACTGGCGCCCGTGTGGTCGGGCCTGTGCCGTTGCCCACCGAGAAGAACATCTACTGCGTCATCCGTTCGCCGCACAAGTACAAGGACTCGCGCGAACACTTCGAGATGCGCACCCACAAACGCCTCATCGACATCCTCGACCCGACGCCGAAGACGGTTGACGCGCTCATGCGCATCGACCTGCCGGCCAGCGTCGACGTCAACATTCAGTGACGGGGACTCGAGATATGACTGACAACAAGAACCGGCCCGCAGCCGGCATCCTGGGCACCAAGCTCGGCATGACCCAGGTCTTCGACGAGAAGAACCGCGTCGTCCCGGTCACCGTCATCAAGGCGGGCCCGAACGTGGTCACCCAGATTCGCACCGTGGAGCGCGACGGCTACTCGGCCGTGCAGATCGCTTTCGGCGCCATCGACCCGCGCAAGGTGAACAAGCCGACTTCCGGCCAGTTCGCCAAGGCCGGTGTCACCCCGCGCCGCCACGTCACCGAGATCCGCGTCGCGGATGCCTCCACCTTCGAGGTCGGCCAGGAGCTCTCCGCCGACGTCTTCGAAGAGGGCACCTACGTCGACGTGACCGGTATCAGCAAGGGCAAGGGCTTCGCCGGCACCATGAAGCGCCACGGCTTCAAGGGCCAGGGCGCCTCGCACGGTGCGCAGGCTGTGCACCGTCGCCCGGGTTCCATCGGTGGCTGCGCCACTCCCGGCCGCGTGTTCAAGGGCATGCGCATGTCGGGCCGTATGGGTAACGACCGCGTCACCACGCAGAACCTCTCGGTTCACAAGGTCGACGCCGAGAACGGCCTGCTCCTGGTCAAGGGTGCCATCCCTGGCCGCAAGGGCAACGTCGTGATCGTCAAGAGCGCCGTGAAGGGTGGTGCGCACGCATGACCAGCCTCGACAAGAAGGCCAACCTGACGCTGACCGTTAAGGCCGCAGGCGGCAAGACCGAAGGCACCGTCGAACTCCCCGCGGAGATCTTCGACGTGACCGCCAACGTCGCGCTGATGCACCAGGTCGTCATCGCGCAGCTGGCCGCCGCTCGCCAGGGCACCCACGCCACGAAGACTCGTGGTCAGGTCTCCGGTGGTGGCAAGAAGCCGTACCGCCAGAAGGGCACCGGCCGCGCCCGCCAGGGTTCGACCCGTGCGCCGCAGTTCGCCGGCGGTGGCACCGTCCACGGCCCGCAGCCGCGTGACTACAGCCAGCGGACCCCCAAGAAGATGAAGGCCGCCGCGCTGCGTGGCGCCCTGTCCGACCGGGCCCGCAACGAGCGCATCCACGTGATCACCGAACTGGTCTCGGGTCAGACCCCGTCGACCAAGTCCGCCAAGAACTTCCTGGCCGAGCTGTCGGACCGCAAGAAGTTCCTGGTCGTGGTCGGTCGCGAGGACGTCGCCGCGTGGAAGAGCGTGGCGAACCTGCAGAACGTGCTGCCGATCGCCCCGGATCAGCTCAACACCTACGACGTCCTCAACAGCGACGAACTGGTGTTCAGCGTCGAGGCCCTGAACGCGTTCGTTCACGGTCCCGCCGAGGCGGCCCAGGAGGAGAGCAAGTGAGCACCATCGCCGACCCCCGCGACATCCTGCTCGCACCGGTCATCTCGGAGAAGTCCTATGGGCTGATCGAGGAAGGCACCTACACCTTCCTGGTGCACCCGGATTCGAACAAGACGCAGATCAAGATCGCCGTCGAGAAGGTTTTCGGCGTCAAGGTGACCAGCGTCAACACCGCCAACCGTCAGGGCAAGCGCAAGCGGACCCGCTTCGGTTACGGCAAGCGCAAGGACACCAAGCGCGCGCTCGTGACCCTCTCGGCCGACAGCAAGCCCATCGAGATCTTCGGAGGACCGGTCGCGTAAGCGGCTGGCGATCCAGAAAGTAGAGAAGAACTCATGGCAATCCGTAAATACAAGCCGACTACGCCGGGCCGTCGTGGCTCCAGCGTCTCGGACTTCGCCGAGATCACCCGGTCGACGCCGGAGAAGTCGCTGCTGCGCCCGCTCACCAAGTCCGGTGGTCGTAACGCGCACGGTCGCATCACCACGCGTCACCGCGGTGGCGGTCACAAGCGTGCCTACCGTGTCATCGACTTCCGTCGACTGGACAAGGACGGCATCCCGGCCAAGGTCGCTCACATCGAGTACGACCCCAACCGCACCGCCAACATCGCACTGCTGCACTTCGCCGACGGCGAGAAGCGCTACATCATCGCGCCGAAGGGCATCCAGCAGGGCAGCCCGATCGAGTCCGGCCCCACGGCCGACATCAAGCCGGGCAACAACCTGCCGCTGCGCAACATCCCGACCGGTACCACGATCCACAACGTGGAGCTGCGTCCGGGCGGCGGCGCCAAGATGGCCCGTGCCGCAGGCATGAGCATTCAGCTGCTGGGCAAGGAAGGGCCGTACGCGACCCTGCGTATGCCCTCCGGTGAAATCCGCCGTGTCGACGTGCGCTGCCGCGCCACCGTCGGCGAGGTCGGCAACGCCGAGCAGTCGAACATCAACTGGGGCAAGGCCGGCCGTATGCGCTGGAAGGGCCGTCGTCCTACCGTCCGTGGTGTCGTCATGAACCCGGTCGACCACCCGCACGGTGGTGGTGAGGGTAAGACCTCCGGTGGTCGCCACCCGGTCTCCCCGTGGGGTCAGCCTGAGGGCCGCACCCGCAAGCCCAACCGCCCGAGCGACAAGCTCATCGTTCGCCGCCGCAAGACCGGCAAGAAGCGCTAAGGAGGAGGTAAGAAATGCCACGCAGCCTCAAGAAGGGCCCGTTCGTCGACGACCACCTCCTCGCGAAGGTGGACGTGCAGAACGAAAAGGGCACGAAGCAGGTCATCAAGACCTGGTCGCGTCGCTCGACCATCATCCCCGATTTCATCGGCCACACTTTCGCCGTCCACGACGGTCGCAAGCATGTCCCGGTGTTCGTGTCGGACAACATGGTCGGCCACAAGCTCGGTGAGTTCGCGCCGACCAGGACGTTCAAGAGCCACGTCAAGGACGACCGGAAGAGCAAGCGGCGATGACTGAAACCAACACCGAAACGGTTCAGAACCCGACTGCCCGCGCTACCGCTAAGCACGTGCGGGTCACCCCGATGAAGGCGCGTCGCGTCGTGGACCTGGTCCGCGGCAAGCGTGTCGAGGATGCCCTGGCGATCCTGAAGTTCGCGCCGCAGGCCGCGAGCGAGCCGGTTGCCAAGGTCGTGGCCAGTGCCGCGGCGAACGCCGAGAACAACCTCGGCCTCAACCCGGCCACCCTGGTCATCTCGACTGCTTTCGTCGACGAGGGTGCCACCATGAAGCGTTTCCAGCCGCGGGCCCAGGGCCGCGCGTTCCGGATCCGCAAGCGCACCAGCCACATCACCATCGAGGTCGAGAGCGTGCCCACCGCCGGCGCTGCCACTCGTAGCCGCCGGAAGGGAGGGGCAAAGTAAATGGGACAGAAAATCAACCCCCATGGCTTCCGCCTCGGTATCACCACCGACTGGAAGTCGCGTTGGTACGCGGACAAGCAGTACGCGGAATACGTGAAGGAAGACGTTCAGATCCGCAAGCTCCTCGCCACCGGCATGGAGCGGGCAGGCATCTCGAAGGTCGAGATCGAGCGCACCCGTGATCGCGTCCGTGTGGATATCCACACCGCGCGTCCCGGCATCGTGATCGGTCGCCGTGGCGCGGAGGCCGACCGCATCCGCGCCGAGCTGGAGAAGCTCACCAAGAAGCAGGTTCAGCTGAACATCCTCGAGGTCAAGAACCCCGAGTCGGATGCGCAGCTGGTTGCCCAAGGTGTGGCCGAGCAGCTGTCCAACCGTGTGGCGTTCCGTCGCGCGATGCGTAAGGCCATCCAGTCGGCCATGCGTTCGCCGAACGTCAAGGGCATCCGCGTGCAGTGCTCGGGCCGCCTCGGTGGCGCCGAAATGTCGCGCTCGGAGTTCTACCGTGAGGGTCGCGTCCCGCTGCACACGCTGCGCGCGGACATCGACTACGGCCTCTACGAGGCCAAGACCACCTTCGGTCGCATCGGCGTGAAGGTCTGGATCTACAAGGGTGACATCGTCGGTGGTCGTCGTGAGCTGACCGCTGCCGCTGCTGCTCCGGAGCGCCCGCGCCGCGAGCGTCCGAGCCGCCCGCGTCGTTCCGGTTCCGCCGGCACCACCGCGACCTCGACCGAGGTCGGTCGCGCCGCCACCGCTGTGGCGGACGCACCGGCAGAGAACCAGGAGGGCTGACGCATGCTGATGCCCCGTCGCGTCAAGCACCGCAAGCAGCACCACCCGTCCCGCTCCGGCATGTCCAAGGGCGGCACCGCGGTGGCGTTCGGTGAGTACGGCATCCAGGCTCTCGAGCCCGCCTACGTCACCAACCGTCAGATCGAGTCGGCGCGTATCGCGATGACCCGCCACATCAAGCGTGGCGGCAAGATCTGGATCAACATCTACCCCGACCGCCCGCTCACCAAGAAGCCGGCCGAAACCCGCATGGGTTCCGGTAAGGGTTCGCCGGAGTGGTGGGTCGCGAACGTGAAGCCCGGTCGGGTCATGTTCGAGATGTCTTACCCGAACGAGGAGACCGCTCGCGAGGCCCTGCGCCGCGCGATGCACAAGCTCCCGATGAAGTGCAGGATCGTGACCAGGGAGGAGCAGTTCTGATGGCTACCGGAACACCGGCCGCAGAGCTCCGCGAGCTCAACGAAGAAGAGCTCGTGGCCAAACTGCGCGAGAGCAAGGAAGAGCTCTTCAACCTGCGCTTCCAGATGGCGACGGGTCAGCTCGACAACAACCGTCGTCTGCGCGTCGTCCGCCACGAGATCGCGCGCATCTACACGGTCATGCGTGAGCGCGAGCTCGGCCTGGCCACGGCACCCGCTGGCAAGGGAGATGCGGCATGAGCGAGAACCAGGAAGAGCGCAACAGCCGCAAGGTACGCAGCGGCTACGTCGTCTCGGACAAGATGAACAAGACGATCGTCGTCGAGCTGGAAGACCGTCACCGGCACAAGCTCTACGGCAAGATCATTCGCACCACCTCCAAGGTGAAGGCGCATGACGAGAACGAGATCGCCGGCGTCGGCGACCGCGTTCAGCTGATGGAGACCCGTCCGCTGTCGGCCACCAAGCGCTGGCGTCTGGTCGAGGTCCTGGAGAAGGCCAAGTAAGGTCCCTCCTCGATCCATCGAGATCGTTGCAGTACGAAGGCCCGTTTCCCTTGTGGAAGCGGGCCTTCGTCGTACCACCAGCGACACGCCAATGGGACCATCGCACCTTTCAGTATGTAGAGGTACTATGAATCTGCGATCGCCCGGTGAACTTTCGCCTGGAGATCGTCGATGAAGTCCGCGAGTGGCTACATCGACTGCGACGCGATGACAAGGAGACCGCACTCCTCGTTGGACAGGCCATTACGGCTCTGCTCGACGAAGGCCCAGCGCTCGGTCGACCACTGGTCGACCGGATCAAGGGTTCCTCGGTGCACAACCTCAAGGAGCTCCGTCCGGGTTCGGCAGGTGCGACCGAGATCAGGATTCTTTTTCGTGTTCGATCCGGAACGAAACGCGGTCCTGCTGGTGGCCGGTGACAAGTCGGGTAACTGGAAGGCTTGGTACCGGCAGGCGATACCGGTGGCCGAGTACCGGTACGACGTGTACATGAAAGAGAAGGAGCGCTCATGAGCAGCACGCACTCCTACGACCGGGAAAGCTTTCTGTCCGAGTTCTTTCCGGACGCAGGTGATCGGGAAGAGGTAGAGGCGGGCGCCCAGCGGATGGTCGAGTTGAGCAGGGCGACGAGGCTCGCCGAGATGCGTAAGCGTTTGGGGCTGACTCAGGCGGAGGTCGCGAAGCGGATGCGGATCAGACAGGAGCGAGTGTCCGCGATCGAGCGGGCTACGGTGACTGCGGCTGAGTTGCGCACTCTCGCGGCCTACATCGAAGCGCTCGGTGGACGCATGGAGATCATCGCGGACTTCGGCGGTGAGCGGCTGGTGGTCGGGTAGTGGCGGCGCTCGATTCTGAAACCTTCGATCTGGGTGGACCGATTCGGCGCCCGGATATGCGGGCGGCCATAAACGTGGTCCTGGCGTCAGCCGGTGAAGGCGTTTGGCCGACGGATCGTGCGAGCGAAACCTATGACGTTGGTGACGAGGTTGCCGGAGATGCCGACCTCGGCACCGATGCTGCAGGCCGGCGCCGCACTGGACGATGAATTCGAGCATGTCTCGATCTGAGTGCCAGGGGAAGCGGGCCTTCGTCGTCAGTCGACCTGGATACGATCCGGACTGACGATGGGGAGTGTTCAGGTGGAGAGGTCGGATAGGAACCTGGCCCTGATGCGGATTCGGGCGCGGCAATGGGATGTGCGATGCGCTGCGGCCCGGGCGTTGGGGGGATGGTTGCCGGACCGGGAGGTGTTCTCGTCCCTGGTCGGAGCGTTGAACGATGGGGACATTGCTGTGCAAATCGCTGCTGCCGAACAGTTGGTCCGATTCGGTGGAAAGGAAGGCCTCGAAGCGGTGCTGACCGAGCTAGGGCGGCGAGTTGACGATCCGGACGCCGACTACATCGCGTACCAGCTGCGGGAGTTGGAGTTGTTCGATCAGTTGCCGATCCTCGAGTCCGCGCAAGAATTCGGTTCTGAGCTTTCCGAGGACGGTCGAGTAGGTCGCATGCAGTTGGAAGAGCTGCTCGGCGGCAGCACGTCGACGTAGAGCGATCGCCGCATACCCAGTCGGTTGCGACGAAGGCCGGGTTCGTGGATGGCCTTCCGCGGTCCAGGGAAAATTGGTGGCGGTGGAGGCCGGCGGGCTGTCACGCTCTGACGATGCGGGCCTATCGAGACGTGCTGTCGATCGGGGCGGTGCGCAATATTCTGTTGCTCGGGGCGTTGGTGCGGGTGCCGCACTTCGCCGGGGCGGTGCTGCTCGCGGTGCATGTCGTGGAGACATTGCACGGGTCGTTCCTGCAGGCGGGGACGCTCGCGATGGTGGTGACCATGTGTGTCGCGACGAGTGGGCCGTGGCGCGGGCGGCTGGTGGATCGGTTCGGGCTGCGGGCGACCATCGCGCCCGCGATCGCGCTCGGTGCCGTGTGCTGGTCGGTCGCGCCGTTCGTCGGGTATCTGCCGCTGCTGCTGCTCGCGGGTCTCTCGGGGCTGTACGACATCCCGGTGTTCAGCGTGGTGCGGCTGGCGATCATCGCCGCGACGGCGGAGGATCAGCGGCAGCCCGCGCTCGCGCTGGAAGCGGTCTCGGTCGAGGCGGCGTTCATGGTCGGGCCGGTGCTCGGGGTGGCGGCCGCGCTGCACTGGTCGACGACGGCGGCGCTGTTCGGCAATCAGATGTGCATGGTGCTCGCCGGGATCCTGCTGTGGGTGTGGAACCCCAAGCTGCGCTCCGCTGAATCGGCGGACGGAGCCGGACCGGTGGCCCGGCGCACCTGGTTCCGTGTCGATTTCGTCGCCCTGTGCGGTATCGCGGCGGCGGCGGTCTGCGTGGTGTCGGCCTCCGAACTCACCTTCGTCTCGGCGGTGCGCGGTTTCGGCGCCGACCGCTGGCTCGGCGTGATCCTGGCGGTGTGGGGGCTGGGTTCATTTCTCGGCGGTCTGCTCTACGGTGCGCTGAGCCGGCCGATTCCGGCCGACGTCTTGCTGATCGCGCTCGGCGTGGTGACGGTGCCGATGGCGATCGCTGTCGGGCCGCTGACGCTCGGCATCACCGGATTCGTCGCCGGATTGCTGTGTGCCCCTGCGCTCACCGCGGCGATCGACCAGCTGAGCCGGATCGTGCCCGAGGGCGGTCGCGGCGAGGCGATCGGCTGGCATGGTGCGGCGATGACACTGGGCGGCGCCTTCGGCAGTGTGCTGGGCGGGTCGATGATCGAGATCGGCGGCGCGCGAGCCGGTTTCGGGGTCGCCGGTGTCTTCGGGATCGTGGCGGGCATCGGGCTCGCCCTCCTGGTCGGCATGCGGTCAGAGCCGAAGGCGGTCGCAGGCCCGTCGCCGGGGTGAAGCGTCCCCGGCCCCGATCGAGCCGGGGCCGGGGCGCGGTCGGTGGTCAGCCGGTGAACGCGTACGGCTGGCGGATCTTGCGCGCGAATTCGACGATATTGGTGACGGTGCTGCCGGAGACGCCGACCTCGGCGCCGATGCTGCGAGCCGACCAGGATTGGTCGGTGAGCTCGAGGATTTCCTCGATCTGATCGAGGGTCAGGCGCAGGGGACTGCGGTGGGCGATCTGGCGGGCCAGGGCGCGGACCTCGGTGTCGTCGTCGAAGTCGTAGTCGTCGGTGGCGAGGTCGTCCTCGTCGTCGACGTCCGGCTCGATCGGTTCGGGGGACTGCACCGGCACCCGATCACTTGCGGGACTCATGTCCTCGGCACTCGCCGCCTCGACCTTCGTGAGCTGCTTCTTCGGGGTAGCGGTCGGCTCGGGCTGAGTGAGCTGCTGTTCCGTGGCCGGCGTCGGCTCAGTTCGAGTGAGCTGCTGTTTCGGAGCAGTCGCCGACTCACGGATTGTGCGCTGCTGCTTCGCGACAGGCGCAGACTCGGGGTTCGCGAGCTGCTGCTTCGCCGCGGGCGTCGGCTCAGGGTCCTGCTGCTTCGTGGCATGCGCCGACTCGACGTTCGGGAGGTGCTGCTTCGCGGAAGGTGTCGGATCGAGGTCCGGGAGCTGCTGTTTCGGGGCCGGTCCCGCACCGGTGGGCGCCAGCCGCTCGGGAGCGGGCTCGAGTTCGGCGGTGAGGGTGAGCTGCTCGGGCTCGTCGGCCGGGGGCTGTGGATCGTTGTGCACCACTACCGATTCGGTGGATGCCGCGGTGTCGCCGTTGCGGTCACGGGCGACGGTGCCGGCGTGCGCCGTCGCCTCGGGAACCGGGTCGGTACCGGTGGCTTCGCCGGCAGTCGCCTGCGCGGCGGCGGTGACCGGTATTCGCCGCAGGGCCGGGGTGGCACCGTTGACCCGGGCATGGTCGACACCATTGCGCCGATGATCGGCCGCGGCCTTGTGGATCAGTTCGAGGGTGCCGGGCGCGGTCGACTTGTCGGTGGACGGACGGCGGACACCGTGGGTGGGCTGGCTCCATCCTGCGGCAGTCTCCGGCTGGGCAGACATCGTGCTGGCCTGTGCTGCAATGTGTTCCGATGAAACAGCCCGCGACTCGGCCTCGGTTCCGGCTGCGTCGGTTGCCGACGGTGCGAGCACGTGTGTCGGCACCGTGGTGGCGAAATCCTCTGTTGCCGAGCGGATGGGTGCCGTCGCTGCAAGAGCAGCGGTCTGAGATTCGAATTCACCTGCGGGCGAGCCTGCTTCGCCCGACGCGGCACGTTCGCTGACCACAACCTCGGTGCGCACGTCGGCGACCACGGACTGTCCAATATGACGCGCTGCCGCGACGGGGTCGGCCGCCTTGGTTTCCACTGCTGCCGGGTCGGCCTGCGCCACAGGCTGTTCCGGTGCGGCGGCCTGCGGTGCGGCGGACCGCATAGTCGAGGCGGACGGTTGCATGGCCGAGGACCCGCCGACTCCCGCAATGCTGTTCGTGCTGACACGTCGAGCAGCTTCGATCTCGGCTCCGGCGAGCCCTGTGACCGAAGCCCGAGCCTCCGACACGACCCGCTCGGCAGGGGAGTAGCTCGCATCCCCCGGCAACTCCACCGAAGCACCCTCGATCAACAGCGCGTACCGCGCCGACACCCACGCGTGCAGCCAGATCACCACACCCACCATCACCGGCGCGATCGAGTATTCGGCTGCGCGGCCGAAGGATCCGGAGGCCAGGTGCGGCCCGGCGTTCAGGGCGACGGTGGTGCCGAGCAATGCCAGCTCGAACACCAGGACCTTGCCGCGCTCGAGCTCGCGCCCCCAGCGGGCGGCGGTGGTGGCGGCGACCATGATGGTGATGATCGGGATCGAGATCATCGCCTCGATGCCGAAGCTGAGCCAGTACAGCGGGTCGCTCATGTCGCCGCTGGGCACGAGATTGTGCTGCACGTTGACGCCGGCCCACACCATGCCGAGGACGACGACGCCGATCAGCGCGCGCGAGGACCATTCCGCCCGCCGGTACAGCTGGGCGAGCCGGGCATCGGCACTCGACACCCGCCGCCGCGCGGCCAATGCCTTGCGATGCCAGCGCGCGTCGGCTTCGTCGGTCCGGCGGATCAGTCTGCCGGTGCGCCGGTCACGCTGTTCGGCGGCGAGTTCGTCGGCGACGGCGCGGCGCCGCTGTTTGCGCCGTTGCGCGCGTATCCATTCGGCGAGTTCCCGTTCGGCCCGGATCTCGGAGTCGGAGAGTGCGTCGTAGAGCGCCGTGTCGTGCTGGAGCGGGAGCTTGCCGCGCGCTGTCGCGACCTGCTGTGCGAGTGCCGTGATCTCGGTGTTCGGCGAGCTGACGGCATCCTCCATCGACCGATCGTCGGACATCTGGCGCCTTCCGGTCACTCGAACATATGGACTATCGAACATATGTGTGATTGCCAGAGAGCGTAAACGCCGTCCGCGCCGCGGTCAACGACAAGCGGGCTTCGCCGGTGAAATCAGGACAGGGTGCGCTTCTCGTATTTCCCGCGCACGGAGGATCCGGCGACCGCGGCGACCTGGTCGGGTACGGCGCGGCGCAGCACGATATCGCGGAGCCGTTGCGGCAGCAGCCCGGCGAGATGGGTCAGCGGGCCGACATAGCCCGGAATGGACACCTCGAAACGCGGCCGTTCGACCACCTCGAGCACCGCCCGCGCGACATCGGCGGGCTGCAGGAGTTTCGCGGCGCCCGTTGCCGTTCCGGCCGCCAGTTCGGTGTCGACAACGCCCGGCATGATCACCGACAGTTCGACGCCGGTGCCCCGGAGTTCTTCCCGCACACCGGTGAGATAACCGAGAACACCGTGTTTCGTTGCGGCGTAAGTGGATTCACCGGGAGGTGATAGTCGCGACGCCGCGGAGGCAATGGTGACGATATGTCCGCGGCCACGGGTGCGCATCCCCGGCGCGGCCAGCCGCACCCCGCGGATGACCCCGTGCAGATTCACCGCGATCATCCGGGCCGTCGCGGTATCGGGTTCGGTGTCGAACGCGCCGACCCACATCACTCCCGCATTGTTGACGAGCACATCGATCGGCCCGAGCAATGCCTCGGTCGCGGCGAGGAAATTGTGGAACGACCGCTCATCGGTGACGTCGAGTTCGCAGCCGTGCACGGTGCCGGGAAGTTCCGTCGCGGTCGTGCGCGCCGACGTGCCGGACAGATCGCCGATGCAGACGCGAGCACCCGCCTCGGCGAACTGCCGGGCGATCTCGCGGCCGATGCCTGCGGCGCCGCCGGTCACCGCGACGACCAGTCCGGCATGGGTGCGTTTCATCGGCGAAGCCTTTCGGTCCAGCGAGAACGTCGCTTCTGACATGTCGTCATGTCAGAAATTGTGGCCCAGTATTCCACGCACGCAGGGAGGAGCGCAGGCACGGCGTCATACCCGACTACGCCGAACTGGTGGCCGACCTATGGGCCGCTGCCCGACCGCTCCCCGAGCGGAGCCCTCGCGAACGAACGCTGACTCAGCGCAGCGCGGTGTGCCAGACGATGGCCGCGGCGAGCGCGCCCGCGCCGTTGAGCGACCAGTGCAGGGCGATCGGGGCGAGCAGGCTGCCGCTGCGCCTGCGCAGCCAGGTGAACACCACGCCCGCGGCGGCGGTCGCGGCGACGGCGAGGGTGATGCCGATGATCTGGCCGGCGAGTCCGCCGCCGACGATGCCGGACAGGCCCTTGTTGCCGCTGGTCAGGCCGAGCGAGGACGCGATGTGCCAGAACCCGAACAGCAGCGATCCGGCCGCGAAGAGCCCGCGGACGCCGAGCACCCGGTCGAGGGTGCCGTGCAGGACACCGCGGAAGGCGAGTTCTTCGGGGATCACGGTCTGCAGCGGGATGACGATCATCGACGCGATCAGCGCGCCGGAGATCGTGGCGTAGCGGTCGGCGAGGAAGAAGGGCCGGGTGACCGGCAGGATCGCGCCGATCGCTACGGCGGTGAGCACGATCCCGACCGCGCCCAGCGCGTAGATGGTCCCGCGTCGCCAGTGCCGTGGCGAGAGCCCGAGTTCGGCCCAGCCGAGGCCGCGCTTGCGCATGAGCGCCAGCAGTGCGAACGCCGCGACCGGCACGATGACGATATTGGCCCACGCGGTGGTGAAATGCGCGATCAGATTGGTCCCGGCCAGCACGACGACGACCACGGCGATATCGACATAGGCGTGCAGCTTGGGCCGGGGATCGGCGAGGGCGGCGGATTCGGGCACCCGACCGAGTGTACGGAAATATCACGAAATGGAAACGGTCAGGCGTGTGCAGGTCAGCGGCCGATTCAGGCGAAAACCCGCGCCGACCGGCCCCGCGGAACATCGATCAAGATCGCCGCGCTGTGAGCTACTCGACAGCCGATCCGGACCATCCGGGCAGATCCGTCCACGCCCGCAAACTGCGCCTCGTCTCGAATCGCCGCGGTTGCCCGCTGATCGGATCGGTGAATTCCAGCGAGGCGGCCAGCAGTTGCAGCGGCCGGGTGTAATCGTCGACGGATTTGTCGGTGATCGCCGGATAGAAATCATCACCGAGAATCGGCACACCGAGGCTGTTCATGTGCAGGCGCAGCTGATGGGTCCGGCCGGTGTGCGGCCGCAGCCGGTAGCGACCGAGTCCGTCGCGGTGCTCGACGAGTTCCACCTCGGTCTCGGTATTGGGTTCGCCGTCCACCTCCTGCGCGGCGAGCACCTGCTTCTCCTTGATGATCCGGCTGCGCACGGTCCGCGGCAGCTCCAGCGCCGGATCGTAGGGCGCGACGGCCTCGTACTCCTTGCGCACGGTCCGGTGATGGAACATCGTCTGATACGCCCCGCGTGCCGCCGGGTTCACCACGAACAGCACCAGCCCCGCGGTCACCCGGTCCAGCCGGTGCGCCGGGATCAGGTCCGGCAGGTCGAGTTCGCGGCGCAGGCGAACCAGGGCCGTCTGCAGAATGTGCTGTCCACGCGGGATCGTCGCCAGGAAATGCGGCTTGTCGACCACCAGGATGTCGTCGTCGCGATGGACGATCCCGATCTCGAACGGCACCGTCTGCTCGACCGGTAGGTCCCGGTGAAACCACACCGCCCCGCCCGGCACGAAGGGAGCCTCCGGCCCCAGCGGCCCGGTCAGGTCGACGATCTCGCCCGCGCGCAGCATCTCGTCGATTCGCCCAGGATCGACCCGCGGCAGCCGCTCGACGAGGTGGTCACGCACCGTCGTCCAGTGCCCGTCCTCCGGGAGCCGGAGCCGGGCTGGATCGAGGCCGTGCCGCTTGGGCAGCGGCGGCTGCTGCCTGCGTCGCATGAACACAGTCTTCACGGCCGCCGCCGGCGCTGAGATAACGACCCCTCTCTGCAAGAAATTCTCGCGCCCTAACCAGCGCGCTGATCGAGCACCATCAATTTCGCTTCGACGAGGGTACGCCGGGCCCGCCTGCGCACCCGGCACAGATCGACGCTGCATTCGAGATGAATCTGCATGGCCCGGTGCGCTTGGTCGGGTGTCAGGTTTCCCGGATCGGTCTGGCAGTCCGCAATCGCCGAAATTATTGATGTGACAAACATTTTCGCTCTCCCGCCGCGCTAAGAGAATTAGAGGTAGGGAGGAAATTACGCCCGGAATGTCGAATTGCCGAGGGGGTTGACTGGCAGTTCACACAAGCTTCCCCGGTCGGCCACGAGCGCTCAACTTAGGCTAACCTACCCTTGGCACGTTTGCCGTGGACAGGTCGAGAGGGCGAGAAGTTATGACGGTGCAGGTAGCGCCGCCGCCGGGGGCGGAGTCGGGCAACCGGCCACCCAAGGCGGTCGCGAAGGCGCAGAAGCAACAGGAAGCGCAGGCGCGCAAGGAGATTCTGGCACCGGTGTCGGGGATGCTGACGGTGGCGAGCCTGCTCGTCGCCATCGCCTCGGTCTGCACTGTCGTGCCGTTCCTGCTGATCGTGGCTGCCTGCCGGGAGCTGCTGGAAACCCCGGTCGACACCGATCGGGTGTGGTGGCTGTTCGGCGCGGCCGTGGTGGTGCTGATCGTGCGCGCCCTGCTGCAGGCGGTGGCGCTGACCTGGTCGCACGCCGTCGACGCCGGCTACCAGCTGACCCTGCGCAGGTTGCTCGCGGACAAACTGACCCGGGTGCCGCTCGGCTGGTTCGGTGAACGCAGCTCCGGCGAGGTCAAGACGTATCTGCGCGACGACGTGGAAGCACTGCACTACCTCGTCGCCCATGCCAGGCTGGAGTTCGTCGGCGCGCTGGTGGTCCCGCTGGTCACCCTCGGTTACCTGTTCACCGTCGACTGGCGGCTCACCCTGGTGCTGCTGATCCCGCTGATCGCCTACTTCGTCCTGTTCGGCAAGATCATGGACCGCGACGGCCGCGACCGCCTCGCCGTCTACACCCGCTGGGAACGGCGCACCTCCGAGGCCACGATCGAATTCGTCGACGGCATCCAGGTCGTGCGGGCGTTCGGTCAGGCGGGCAAGGCACACACCGAGTTCCAGAACGCGGTCGACGGTCAGGTGCAGGCGGCGCATCGGATGAAGATGCCGATCATCCGCGTGCAGTCGGCCTCCGACATCGTGGTCATGCCGGTCTTCGTGATGCTGATCGTGGTCGTCGGCGGGCTCGCCTTCGTCGGCCTCGACTGGGTGAATCCCCTCGACCTGCTGCCGTTCCTGCTGGTCGGCCTGGGTATCGGCAGCTCGCTGCTCGGCCTCGGCTACGGTTCGCAGGCGCTGCGGGCCGGTGGCGCGGCGGCGCTGCGCCTGCACGAACTGCAGCAGACGCCGGAGCTGGATACCGCGCCGACGACGAGCACCGGCCCCGCGAGCCAAGCGGGTGTCGTCCGCTTCGACGGCGTCGAATTCGCCTACCGCACCGGCCATGACGTGCTGCGCGGCGTCGATCTCGAACTGATGCCGGGCACCATCACGGCGCTGGTCGGCCCGAGTGGCTCCGGCAAGTCCACCCTGGCCAAACTGCTGCCCCGCTTCTACGACGTCGGCGCGGGCCGGATCACCATCGACGGCCGCGATATTCGCGAGTACACCAGCGAAGATCTCTACCGCACCGTCGGCTTCGTGTTCCAGGACGTGCGCCTGATCCGCGGCTCGATCCGGGAGAACCTGCTGCTCGCGCGCCCGGACGCCGACGACGTCGCCATCGAACGGGCGAGCAGGGCCGCCCAGATCCACGACCGGATCATGGCCCTGCCGCGCGGCTACGACTCCGAGATCGGTGTCGACGCCTCGCTGTCCGGCGGTGAGGCCCAGCGGTTGTCGATCGCCCGCGCGCTGCTGGCCGACACCCCGGTGCTCGTTCTCGACGAGGCCACCGCCTTCGCCGACCCCGAATCCGAGGCCGCGGTCCAGGACGCGCTGGCCGCGCTCGTCGCAGGCCGCACCGTGCTGGTGATCGCGCACCGGCTGCACACCATCACCGGGGTCGACCGAATCCTGGTGCTGGAGAACGGAACGCTCGTCGAGCAGGGCACGCACACCGAGTTGCGCGCCGCCGGTGGGCTGTATCAGCGGCTGTGGGAGATCAACGAGGCCGCTCTCGGCACGCTCGCCCTGGTGGAGGAAACACGATGATTCGCAAGGTTTTCCGCCTCGTTCCCGCGGAGTTCGCTCCGCTGATCCCACGCTTGCTCGCCGCCATCGTGGTGCAGGCGCTGTGCCAGGCCATTGCGTATCTGCTGTTGGTTCCGGTGCTGGAGGCCCTCTTCGGTGACGACCTCGGCGGCGCCTGGCTGTGGGCGCTCGGCATGGCCGCGGCCGTGGCCGGGGTGATCGTCTTCGGCTACCTGCAGGCCGTGATCGGCCTGCGGATCGGTCTCGGCATGCAGCGTGGCCTGCAGACCCGCCTCGGCGATCAGCTGAACGCGTTGCCGCTGGGCTGGTTCTCCGACCGCGACGCCGGTCCGCTCTCGCGGGTCATGGTCGAGCAGGTCAGGGAGACGCAGGGTCTGATCGCCTACCTGCTCACCAAGGTACTCACCGGCATCATCGTGCCGCTGGTCGTCGCGATCGGCATGCTGTTCATCGACTGGCGGATCGGGCTGGCCATGCTGCTCGCCGCGCCGGTGCTCTACCTGGTCAACAATCTCGCGAACCGCGCCTACACCGGCGCCGACGCGCGCCTGCACACCGCGGCGGCCGAAGCCGATTCGCGGGTGGTGGAATTCGCGCAGGCGCAGCCGGTGCTGCGGGCGTTCGGCGCGGTCGGCGCGGGCAACAAGGCGCTGGACGCCGCGCTGGTCGGTCAGCGGACGGCGGTGCGGAAGATGATGGTCGCGACCGTGCCCGGTCTGATCGTCTTCGCGCTGTTCGTGCAGGCGGTGTTTCTGGTGCTCGCCTATATCGCGGTGGTCCAGGTGACCGACGGCTCGATCTCCGCCGCCGCGGCGATCGCGCTGATCGCGGTGAGCTCGCGGTTCATCGAGCCGGTGAACCAGGCCGCCCAGCTGGGCGCCGCGCTGCGCTCGGCCGCCGCGGCCGCCGACCGGATCACCGGCCTGCTGGCCGAGAAGCCGCTGCCCACGCCCACCGAACCGGTGACGCCCGGTGCGCCCGCCGTGGTCTTCGACGAGGTCAGCTTCGGATACCGCCCCGGCGAACCCGTGCTGTCGGACCTGACCTTCACCGTCCCCGCGGGCACCACCACCGCCATCGTCGGACCCAGCGGCGCGGGCAAGACCACCCTGCTGCGGCTGGCCGCCCGCTTCTACGACGTGGACTCCGGCGCGGTCTCGGTCGGCGAACACGATGTGCGCGAACAGCCTTCGGACACCCTGCTCGACCAGCTCTCGCTGGTCTTCCAGAACGTCTACCTGTTCAACCGCTCGGTCGCCGACAACATCCGCATCGGCAAGCCCGACGCCACCGACGCCGAACTCGACCGCGCGGCCGTCGCCGCCAGGGTCGACGAGATCGTCGACCGGCTTCCCGACGGTTTCGACACCGCGGTCGGTGAGGGCGGCGCGTCGCTGTCCGGCGGTGAACGCCAGCGCGTGTCGATCGCCAGGGCCCTGCTCAAGGACGCCCCGATCGTCCTGCTCGACGAGGCGACCAGCGCGCTGGACCCGCACAGCGAGGCCGTCGTGGTTCGTGGCATCCACGAACTGACCAAGGACAAGACGGTGCTGGTGGTGGCACATCGGCTGTCGACCATCGCCCACGCCGACCAGATCCTGTTCCTGGACCAGGGCCGCATCGCCGAACGCGGTACCCATCAGGAACTGCTGGATCTCGACGGCCGCTACGCCGCGTTCTGGAACGAACGCGAGCGCGCGACCGGCTGGGGGCTGGAGCACGTCCCCGCCTCACCCGCACCGACCGGGCCGCCTCGCCGACACGGCGAGGCGGCCCGTTCGTGTGTTCAGAAGCCGCGCAGGTGGTCCGGGGTGATGTGGAGCGGGATCGAGTAGGTGTCGAAGAAGTCGGCCTCCGACATCTTGATCTCGACGAAGCCCTGGGCGTATTTGCGCGCGTAGTCGGCGCGCACGTCCTCGCGCACCGCCTCGCCGATCCGGGCCGTGCCGGTGAACACGACCACCTCGCCACCGGCGGCCGAGCTGTTGAAGTTCAGCGCGACCCGCGGGTTGCGCGCGAGATGCCGCAGTCGCTTCGCCGTCGGCTCGGTGTAGATCAGGAAGGTTCCGTCCTCCCACAGGAACCACACGGGATTCGGCTGCGGTGTATCGCCGGCGCCGAGCGTGGTCAGCCAGATGACGTGCTCGTCGGCCAGTCGCTTGGCGACCGTGGCTCCGAAGGGGGTGTTTTCATCGAGAACGGACACGGGCGTACTCCTCGCGAGTGGTGGGTTCCGTACATCGTTCTGCCGTCCACCATGGCCGAAATCGCCCCCGCGCGCCACCCGCCTCGCTAGCGCGGTATCGGCCCGCCCGTGACCCCGGCATGGCCGGTAGCGGCGGGGTCGACCTCGCCGTGTCTGCCGAGCAGGAACGGCGTCAGGATGTCGTTGGTGGCGCGTTGCGTACTCGCCGCGCCCCTGGATCCGCCGATCAGCCTGGTCACCACGAAACGCACCGGTGCGGCGAGGAACTGGGGCACATCGGTGAAGCTGTAGTGGTCGGCCTTGCTGAGCTCGTACCGGAAGCCGGGCGCCTGCAACCGTTCCAGCAGAGTGCGGTTCCCGTCGAAGTAGCGCTGGGAGTGGCCGGTCTCGGAATGATCGCTCTCCAGCAGCAGAACCGGCCGGTTCAGCGCGCGCTCGGGCAGCTCGCCGTAGAGGGTGCCGTCGAGATTGGCTGCGGCGGTGAGTCGTTGGTCGGCGGCCAGGGTGCCCAGTGCGGCGGCACCGCCGAGAGAATGTCCGATCACGGTGAGGTTTCCGAGGTCCACCCGATCCTCGAGTGGGCCGAGAGTGTCCGGGCGGGCCAGCTGGTCGAGGACGAATCGCAGGTCGGCCGTGCGGGTTTCGAGTCGTTCGGTGACGTAGCGAATGCCGTCGGGGTCGTCGGCGGCGATGTTCTCGACGGTTGTGGCGATGGTGCCGTCGGCGAGTTCGGTCACGGCCGATTCATAGGGATGGTCGACGGCGAGGACGATGAAGCCGCGGCTGGCTAGGTCGGCGACCAGGCCGGTGTAGAAGGCGCGCGGCCCACCGTAGCCGGGGGAGAACAGCACCACCGGCCAGCGGTCCTTGGCCGGCGACACCGGAGCATCGGCCGTCGCGTGGGTATTGATGTGGTCCGGCAGCAAGAAGCTCGGAATCCCGGACACCCGCGACGGCAACCGCTCCCGCCCGTCGAGATACTCCCACTGCCGACCGGACACCACGTCGGTCGGATACCACGCCTGGACGATGACATTGCGCCGATCATCGGCCGCGGTCATCGGTTCGGGCCGCTGTTCGTCGACCCAACGGAAGATCTCCGACCCGACCGCGTACGGGCCGGTGGGTGCGGGCAGCTCCGGTGCGGGCGGCACCGCCCACGGCAGGATCGACACCGCGGCGAGCACCCCGATCCCGGCGCGGAACCACACCCGGCGGCGCGTACCGGCGACATCGGTCACCACGAACGCGAACATCAGCACGATCAGCAGGTAGAGCGGCCACCAGTGCCAATAGCCTTCGAGCACCCACAGCAGCAGGCTGCCGATGATCAGCACCGGCAGGGCGAACGGCGCCACCCGTCTGCCGATCCGCGGCACCGCGACCAGCGCGATCGCGAGCGTCACGGTGGAAATCAGCAACACGGCATCGATGGCAGACACGGCGCTCGATTCGATCTGCTCGGCTCGGGAGTACCCGACTTGTCAGACCAGCATGCCGCAGCATCGGCTACGCCCGCATCAGCCACGAGGCGCAGTCGGATCAGCCGGGGGGATGACCCCCGGCCTCACTTCCAGTAAGCCTGCGACTTGATCGAGGTCTTGGGCAGCGCGTGCTGGCCCTTGAGGGTCTTCACGATCGAGCGGGTGGTGTGGCCGCAGCAGGCCACCCACGCGAACGCGTCCGCGGCGCAGTTCATCTCCTGCGCGGCCTCGCGCATCAGGCGGCCGTCGTCGACGCGCTGCAGCCAGGTGAGCTGGTGGTGCGGCTTGTTGTGCACCGGGATGGTCTGGTCGGACTCGTACTGCCATTCCAGCCAGACCCGCGCCGGGGTGTCGCCGATGGCGTCCAGCAGGGAGTTGATGGCGGGCAGCGACGCGGTGTCGCCGAAGACGACGTACTCGCCGGGAGTCTGTTCCGGCAGCTGGAAGTCCGAGCCGAGCACGGTGACGTCGAGAAGGTCGCCCGGCTCGGCGCGGCGGGCCCAGTCGGCGGCCGGGCCGTTGTGCAGCGCGAAGTCGATGCTGGCGGTGTCGGCTTCCGGGTTCGGGTCGACGAGGGTGTAGCCGCGGTGGTGCAGCTTGTCGCTCTCGGCGTCCGGGATCCACAGTCGGACCCACTGGGTGGGGTGCACCGGGTGGTCCGCGAGCAGTCCGCCCATGGTGAAGCCGATCCGCACGAACTTGTCGGTGATCTGCTCGGTGGATGTCACCGTCAGCTTGTAGTCGGCGCCGCCCCAGGCCTTGGTAATCAGGCCGTTCAATCCCTTACCCATGTCGTTAGGTTAGCCTAAGGTCACTTGTTTGTCTGCATGGGCGTCCCGGGGCGCATTGGTCAGATAAGGTAAGCCTATGCAAATATGGGGACCGTGTCCGGGCAATCGCCCTGTGGACGGTCCCGGCGCGAGATGCGTGAGAGAGTGGAGAACGAACCGGTGGAAACCCTCCTGGTAGTCGGCGCGGGGCCGAAAGCCCTTGCGGTGGCAGCGAAATCGCACGTACTGCGCACTCTCGGCCTGCCCGCGCCACGCGTGGTCGTCGTCGAGTCGCACGCGGTCGGCGGCAACTGGCTACCCAGCGGCGGCTGGACCGACGGCCAGCACCGGCTCGGCACCAGCCCCGAAAAGGACATCGGCTTCCCGTACCACTCCACCTGGGCGCGCGGGCGCAACCGCGACATCGACCAGGCGATGGCCGCGTTCAGCTGGACCTCGTTCCTGATCGAGCACGGCACCTACGCCGAGTGGATCGACCGCGGCAGGCCGAGCCCGCAGCACCACGTGTGGGCCAAGTATCTGCAGTGGGTCGCGAAGTCCATCGACCTCGAGCTCGTGCTCGGCCGGGTCGAGCGGATTCGCCACGGCGGCAACGCCGTCGGTGACCAGTGGCAGGTCGGCGTCGTCGACGCCGACGGCAACCGCACCGAACTCACCGCCGACGGCCTGATGATCACCGGGCCCGGCCGCAGCAGCCGCGCGCTCGCCGAACACCCCCGTGTGCTCAGCATTGCCGAATTCTGGGACCTCGCGGGCAAGCGCAGCCTGCCCGCCGCTTCCCGCGCCGCGGTGATCGGCGGCGGCGAGACCGCGGGCTCCGCGCTCGACGAGCTGGTTCGCCACGAGATGCTCACCATCTCGGTGATCTCGCCGATGGCAACGCTGTACACCCGCGGCGAAAGCTTCTTCGAGAACTCGCTGTTCAGCGACCCGGTGAAGTGGAACGCGCTGAGCATCCAGGAGCGCCGCGACGTCATCCGGCGCACCGATCGCGGTGTGTTCTCGGTGCGCGTGCAGGAAAGCCTGCTCGGCGACAACCGGGTGCACCATCTGCAGGGCCGGGTCACCAAGATCGCGCCGCAGGGCGAGTCGCTGTCGCTGACCCTGACCAACGAAATGCGCGCCGACCAGGTGCACAACTTCGACCTGGTCGTCGACGCCACCGGCGGTCAGCCGCTGTGGTTCCTCGACATGTTCGACCAGCAGACCGCCGACCTGCTCGAGCTCGCGGTGGGCGGCCCGCTGACCCAGCAGCGCATCGAGTCCGCGATCGGCTACGACCTGGCCGTCACCGGACTGGCGGGCAAGCTGTACCTGCCGAACATGGCCGCGATGGCCCAGGGCCCCGGTTTCCCGAATCTCAGCTGCCTGGGCGAACTCTCGGACCGCGTGCTGCGGACCGAGCCCGCCAGGGCGCGTGCCGGTGCGAGTCATCTCGCCGCGCGCTGAGGTACCGAACGAAGAACAGCCCCGCGCCGGAAGGTGCGGGGCTGTTGTCGTCGGTGGTTCAGGCGCGGGCGACCGGCATGTCGTCCGGGGTGCGCGGCGCCGCGTAGAGCGCGATGCGGCGGCCGGGGCGTACGTCGAATTCGTCGACTCGGTGGAAGCCGGCCTTGGTGAGGCTGCGGCAGATGGCCTGGTTGCGGTGGTCGGGATCGCCGAGGACGCGGCGGCAGTCGGGGTTCGCGGCGAAGACCGCGGTGACCATCGTGGCGATCCAGCCGGTCATGATGCCCTTGCCGATCACGGTCGTGTCGGCGGTGGCGATGTGGAAGCCGATGTCGCCGGGAGCCGAGTCGTACAGGCGGCCGATCTCGTCCTTGGCGGCGCGGTAGAACTCGAGGTAGGCGATATCGCGGGTGCCGAGTTCGGGCCGGCCGAGCACGGCGAAGTCGAGGCTGAGAATGCAAGGCCGCGAATAGGTTCCGGCCAGCTGGACCAGGAAGTCGGTGCGGCGGCGGTCGGCGTCCCAGTCCTGCTCCCACGACTCGAGCAGGTGCGGGCGGGCCATCCACTCGGCGAGCAGTTCGGGATCGGTGCCGTCCGGGTCGGCTACGCGCAGGGCGAAGGGCGCCGCGAAGACGGGCAGCGCCGGCGCCGGTGCTGCCGCCACCTCGGCGGGCAGATCGGTCTGCTCGCGGGGTAGCGCGTAGGGGGTCCCGGCGGGGTTCATCTGCTCGGTGCTCCGTTCAATCGTTATCTTGGTCACCTCGATTGGTAAGGCTAGCCTATACTAATGCCTGGGTGTTACTGTTGCCCGACCGATCGCCCGGTGGTTGCCGGTTCCCGGCAGAACCGGGGGTCGGCCTCGGGTGCAACAGGATTCGCCCCGGTCCCGGACAACTGTGCCGGGCCGGTCCGTGCCTCGGTACGGAGTTGGACAGTGTGAAACGGCGGCGCGACCCTGCGCGGCCGGTGAGGGAGAGCGACATGGCAAGAGAACTCGGCTGGATCAGGCAATTCCAGGCCCCCCGGACCGATTCCCTACCGCCGCTGATCGTCTTCCCGCACGCGGGTTCCGGCGCATCGGCCTATCGGGTGTTCGCCAAGCGTATGGGCCAGGATTTCGACACCGTCATCCTGCAGTACCCCGGCCGTCAGGACCGGGCGCGTGAGGCCGCGGCCGAGACCCTGCCCGAGCTCGCCGCGGGCGCCTTCGCCGCCTTCCGTGACTCCGCCCACAACACCGGCGCTCCGCTGACCGTCTTCGGCCACAGCATGGGTTCGATCGCCGCGTTCGAGTTCGTCCGGCTGGCCGAGGCCGCCGGGTTGTCCGTGCGTTTGCTGGTCGTCTCCGCGGCGGCCGCGCCGCACCGGATCGCCGAGCTCCCCGGACATCCCACCGAGGACGAGGAATTGCTCGACCACATGGCCGCCCTCAACGGCACCGGCGCGGACGTGATGGCCAGCCGCGAGGTCATGCGGATGGCGCTGCCGGTCCTCAAGGCCGACTACCGCGCCTTCGACGCCTACTCCTGCGGCACCGACGTGCAGGTCGCCGCGCCCCTGCTGGTTCTCGGCGGCGACGACGATCCGTTCGTCGGCCCGCGTGACCTCTACGCCTGGGAGACCAGCACCAGCGCCGGGATCGAGGTGAACCTGTTCGCGGGTGGTCACTTCTACATCGACGAGAACATCGACGGCATCGCCGAGGTACTCGCCGGTCAGGCGCTCGTTCGATGAGCACCGTGATCGATCCCATCGTCATCGTCGGCATGGGCGTCGAGGCGCCCGGCGGCGTCGACACCCTGCCCGGGTTCTGGTCGGCGCTGGCCACCGGCCGTGAGCTGATCGGCCCGTTCCCGCGCGATCGCGAATGGCCGCTCGACGAGCTGTTCGCCCTCGGCAGGCTCGACGGCTGGGCCCCGGTGCGCGACGCGGGCGGCTTCCTCGACGGCGCCACCGAGTTCGACGCGCAGTTCTTCGGCATCACCCCGCGCGAAGCAGTCGCCATGGATCCGCAGCAGCGGGTGGCCATGCGAGTGGCGTGGCGCGCGCTCGAGCACGCGGGCATCAATCCCGGTGCGCTCGACGGTGATCAGGCCGGTGTGTGGATGGGCGTGTCGACAGTCGAATACGGGCCGCGCGTCGCGGGCGTCAACGAGTACAGCGGCTACCGGGCCACCGGCACCGCACTCGGCGCGGTCGCCGGACGCATCTCGCACGGGCTCGGCCTGGTCGGCCCGTCGATCAGCGTGGACACCGCGTGCGCTTCGTCGCTGACCGCCGTGCACCAGGCCGCCTCGGCGATCCGTGCGGGCGAATGCGAGTGGGCGCTGGCGGGCGGTGTGTGCGTGATGGGTTCGCCCGGCGCGTTCTACGAGTTCTCCAAGAACAACGCCCTGGCCACCGACGGCCACTGCCGTTCCTACGCCGCCGACCCGACCGGAACCCTGTGGGGTGAAGGCGCGGGTGTCATCGTGCTGGAACGCGAATCGCGGGCGAAGGCGCTCGGGCACCGGATCTACGGGCAGCTGCTCGGGTCGCGGGTCAACCACAACGGCGCGGGTGCGCCGATCGCGGTGCCCAGCGCGACGGCGCAGCAGCGGCTCATCGAGGCCACCGTCGCCGCGGCCGGGATCAGCGCGAACGACATCGGCCTGATCGAAGGCCACGGTACCGGCACCGCCGTCGGCGATCCGCTCGAATTGACCGCGCTGGCAGCCACTTACGGCGACCCGGCGCGCGGCGACGACGGACCGCTGCTCGGCTCGGTGAAGTCCAACGCAGGCCACGCCCAGGCGGCCTCGGGCATGCTCGGGCTGATCAAGGTGCTGCTGTGCGGCGCCAACGGCGTGATCGCGCCGAGCCTGTGGGCCGATGCCCCGACCACCGACATCGACTGGGACGCGACCAGTCTGCGGCTCGCCGCCGAACTCACCGACTGGGCGCCGCGCGCGGACGGCCTGCGCTATGCCGCGGTGTCCTCGTTCGGAGTCGCGGGAACCAATGCGCACGCCATCGTCGGCCTGCCGGTGCTGGAGGAGACCAACCATGGCTGAGTACCGTCTGCCCGACGGCACCGTTCCCGTCCTGCTGTCCTCCGACAGCGTCGACGGGCTGCGGGCCGAAGCCACCGCCCTGCGCGGCTACCTGGAAACGCACCCCGAGGTCACGGCGGAACTCCTGGCGGACATGCTGTTCCGCACGCGCGTACCCCGCCGCCGTCGCGCGCTGATCCTGGCCGCTCCGACGACGGCGCCGGGTGGCGCGGCCGACCACCTGACTGCCGCAGGAGCAGGTGAGCCGACCGTCCCGCGGACACAGGCGGCGAGCGAGCTGCTGTCCGCCCTCGATGCGATCGCGACCGGCGCCGATCACGACTTGGTCGTGCAGGCCGATACCGCGGCGAGCGCGCGCAAGATCGGCTTCGTCTTCCCCGGTCAAGGCAGCCAGCGCCCCGGTATGGGCGCGCTGTTCTACGAGCAGTCGGCCGCTTACCGCGCCGTCGTCGACGAATGCGCCGCCCTCCACGAGGAGCGGTTCGGTCACTCCCAGCCGCTGCACTACCTGCTCGGCAACGAAGGCCAGTTCGAGGACACCGTCTGGGAAGTCCAGCCCGCCTTGATGTTCCACATGACCGGCCTGGCCGCCCTGTGGCGCGCGGCAGGCGTCGACCCGCACGCGACCATCGGTCACAGCCAGGGCGAGCTGGCCGCGGGCGCGGTCTCGGGCGTGATGACGCTGCGTGATTCGGTGCTCGCGGTGACCCACCGTGCCAGGCTGGTCGAGCGGCTCTCACCGCGCGGCTACTCCATGGCGGTGTTCGGCATGGACCGCGAGGGTGTGGAAGCGCTGATGGCCCGGCATTCGGGCTGGGCCGAACTCGCGGTCGTCAACTCGCCGCACATTCTCGCCATCTCCGGCGACCGTGACACCGTCGTCGACCTGGTGGCCGCGGCCACCGCACGCGGCCAGTTCGCCAGGGAGATCCGGGTCGCCTACCCGGCACACACCTCGATCGTCGCCGAGGTGCGGGCCGATTTCGAAGGTTTCCTCGGTGACGAGATGAGCGGCACCCATTTCGTCGATTCCGAGATCGCCTGCTATGGCGCAACTCTCGGTGAGGCGATCACGCCGGACCTCACGCACGAGGAGTACTGGTTCTGGAATCTGCGCAACCGCGTCCGGTTCGACCGGGCCGTGGTCAGCGCCGGTAGTGACGGCGTCGACCTGCTGATCGAGGTTGCCGAGCATCCGGTGCTGCAACTGGCCCTGCAGGAGAACCTGGGTCTAGTCCCGAACCGTCCTGGCCTGCCCCCGCGCGACTTCCGCGTGCTCGGCACCTCGCTGCGCACTGCGGAGGGCTTGTCCGAGTTCACCCGCAATCTGGCTCAGGTCGCCGTTCTCCACGCCGACTACCGCTGGGACGCACTGCGTGTCGACGACTCTGTCACCTTCCCGCTGCGCGATTTCCCGCACACGATTACCGCGCCCAAGCGCCTCTGGGCGCCGCTCGGCGCACACGAGACCCCGGCCGAACTCGTGGTCACCACGCCGAAACCGCAACGGCTGGTGGAACAGTGGACCCCGCTGCAGCGCCGGTCGCTGACCGCACCGCGCAACCTGCTCCTCGTCGACCACACCGGTGACTGCGCAGACCTCGCCACCGCATTGCTCGCGGCCGCTGATCGCCACGGTGCCGGTGCGCGCGTGCTCGGCCCCGCCGACCTCGCCGGCTCCGACGGCGACACCTCGGCGTTCGCCCTGAGTGACGGGTCGGCTCCCGACACCGTGGTCGTCCTGCTGCCCGCCACCGCGGACGACGACAGCGCCACCGCCGTCGACGCGCTCACCGAGTTCTTCGCCGAACGTGCCTGGGCCCCCGTGCTGTCCGCACTCCGTCCCGGCGGCGAGTGCTGGCTGCTGACCGTCGGCGGCGAGACCGTGCACGACGGCGATCCGGCCCCCGGCCTGTTCCAGTCGGGCGTCACCGCCGGATTCCGCAGTGTCGGTATCGAACACCCCGGCATCCTGTTCCGGCATCTCGATCTCGCCGCGAACGAACCCGCGTCCGCGCAGGCCGCCAAGATCGTCGGCGCGGTGCACTCCACGGGCGAGGCCGAGCTGGCGCTGCGGTCGGGCAAGGTGTTCGTGAAGCGCCTGGTCCCCGATACCGCAGTCGAAACGGGCGCGCTCGGAACCGATCTCGATCATGTGGTGATCGTCGGCGGCACCGGCCAGCTGGGCCTGCGCTTCACCGACCACCTCGCGCGGACCGGCGCCGGTCGCGTCACTCTGCTCAGCCGCAGTGGTGAAACCGAGGCGCTGGCAAAGGAACTGACCCGCCTGCGTGGTCTCGGCAGCACCGAGATCGTGGTGCGGGCCTGCGACGTCAGCGATGCCGCTGCGGCCGCCGTCTTCGGGGCCGAGATCGCCGATCGCCCCGTCGACCTGGTGATCCACGCCGCCGTCAACTACGTCGACGCCGAACTCGACCAAATCGCCGCAGACGACGTCCACACCGCCGCCAGCGCCAAGCTGCGCGGCCTGGACAACCTCGTCGACGCCGCACCGCTGGCCGATGACGCGCGCGTGCTGCTGTGCTCGTCCATGGCGGCGACCCTGGGCGGCCGCGGCCAGATCCTGTACGCGGTGACCAACCGCATGCTCGACGTCGCCGCCCGGAGACTGCGCGCGCGTGGCATCGCCGCGGCCAGCCTGCAGTGGGGCCTGTGGAGCGTGGCGGGTCCGCTCGACGACGCCGGTTTCGCCCGCGTGGAAGAGGCCGGCGTGTTCCCGATGGTGCCCGCCGACGCCATCGAAGCCGGGCTCGCCGAGCCCGTCCGCGACGGCATGATCATCGCCGCCGACTGGGACTTCCTGCGCGAGGTGCTCGGCGCCTTCGGCCAGGACAGCGTGCTCACCGGTCTGGAATCCAGTGCGCCTGTGCGGCAGGCGAGCTCGCCGGTTGCTGCCTCCGTTGCCGACAGTGCGCCGACCGTGCAGGTCGCGGCGCAGGCCGCCGCACCGGCCGACAGCGCACCACTCGACCTTCGCATGCGGACCGAACTGCTCAAGGTGATCGGCGGCGACAGCGCCGAATCCATCGACGCCACCATGCCGTTGGTCGCCCTCGGCCTCGACTCGTTGCAGGCCTTGGACTTCCGCAAGCGGGTCAAGGCGGAACTGGATCGCGATCTGCCGGTCGCGGCGATTCTCGGCGGCGCGTCGCTCGACGATGTCGTGCTGCTGATGGCACAGAACACCAACCAGGGCTGAGGGGCCGCAAGAACATGTCAGACACCGAAGCCACCCTGTCCGTCGCGGAACGCCGCAAGCTGCTGCTGCAGCAGAAGCTGCGCGCGAGCGGCATGGCCGCCGCCACCCCAGAACCCGTCGCGGTGCCGCGGATCGCGGCGGGGGAGCGGCGTCCGCTCACGCCGGGCCAGCGCCGCATGTGGTTCCTGCAGACCCGCGATGCCGACGACACCGCCCTCACCATCTGCGTCGCCTACCGGCTCACCGGCCCGCTCGACGCCGACCGGCTGCACGCCGCCTTCGACACGGTGGTGGCCCGCCACGACATCCTGCGCAGCACCTACGGCGCGGACGCCGACGGCGAGCCGTTCCAGGTGTTCACCGACGACGCGCGCGCCGAGTGGCAGACCCACGACCTGACCGACCTCGCCGAATCCGGTCGTGACCTGCGGGTGGAGGTGCTGGCCCGGCGCGAGTTCGGCCGCCCCTTCGCCCTCGGCACCGAACTGCCGTTGCGCGCCACCCTGATCCGCACCGGCGCCGACGAGCACGTGGTGCTCTTCGCCATCCACCACATCTGCTGGGACGACGACTCCTGGGCCGTGTTCTTCGCCGAGCTGAACGCCGCCTATCGAAGTGCCGGTCCTGCCCCGGCCGACACCGTGCAGTTCGCCGCGATCGCACCGACCGCAGAACCGGCCGAAGACGACGTCGCCTACTGGCGGGACGCCTTGCGCCCGCTGCCCGAGCCGCTCGAGCTGCCCGGCTCCGCCGCCGCCAACCCCGGCCGCACCGCCCAGCGCCGCACCCACCGCCTCCCGGCCGACCTGGTCACCCGCACCGAGCAGTTCGCGCGCGAACAAGCCGCAACCCCGTTCATGGTGCTGCTGGCCGGTTTCGACGCCCTCGTGCACCGCTACACCGCCGCCGAGGACTTCCTGGTCTCCATCCCGGTGACCGACCGCCCCGCGGGCACCGAACAGCTCATCGGCTACTTCGGCAACACCCTGCTGCTGCGCGCCACTCTCGGCGCGCGCGACGACTTCGCCCACCTCGTCGCCGCCGTGCGCGACACCTGCGCCGGCGCCTTCGCGCGACGCGGCGTCGGCATCGATCGTGTTGTCCGCGAAGCCAACCCGGACCGGGTCGCCGGTCGCGACGGCATGGACCAGCTGGTCCGGCTCGGCTTCAGCGTGCGCAAGAGCGCCGACGGCTTCGCCATCGATGGGGTCAGCTCCACCCAGCTCGACCTGGGCGCCGCGAGCGCGCAGGTGCCGCTGGCCCTGGCCATCGTGCTCGAGGACGACGGCACCGCGGTGGTGGAAGCCGAATACCAGACCGACGTGCTCACCGAAGCCCTCGTCGACCAGCTGCTCGTGCACTTCGGGCAGCTCCTCGACGCCGCGCTGCGTGACCCGCAGCGCAGGCTCGGCGACCTCGACATGCTCGGCGCCGCCGACCGTGCCGCGCTGCTGGAGCGGTCGCACGGCGTGCTCGTCGACCAGCCCGCGACCACCCTGGTCGCCCTGTTGGAGACCGCCGCTGCCGCCACCCCCGACGCGATCGCGCTGGCCTCCGACGACATCGAGCTCAGCTACGGCGCGCTGCACGCGCGCGCGAACCGGTTGGCGCACTGGCTGATCGGGCAGGGCATCGGCACCGAGGACATCGTCGGCCTGCGCCTGGGCACCTCGGTGGAGTTCATCGTCGCCGTGCTCGCGGTGCTGAAGGCGGGCGGCGCGTACCTGCCGATCGACCCGGCCTATCCCGAGGACCGGATCGACTACCTCGTCGAGGACGCGAACCCCCGATTACTGCTCGGCGCAGTCGAATTGGCGGACGCGGAGTCGACGGCCGCCGGGCTGCCCGCGACCGCGCCGACGGATGCGGACCGGCTGCGCCCGCTGCTGCCCGCGAACCTCGCCTATGTCATCTACACCTCCGGCTCCACCGGCAAGCCCAAGGGTGTTCCGGTGCCGCACTCGGCGATCGCCGAACACATCGTCTGCTTCACCGCCGACTGGAACATGACCGCCGAGGACCGGCTGATGCAGTCCTCGTCGGTGAGTTTCGACGCCTCGCTGGTCGATATCGCCATCACGCTCACGGTCGGCGCGCAGCTGATCGTGCCCAAGCCCAACGCCTTCCGTGACATTCGCTACGTCGCCGATCTCATCACCCGCCGCCAGGTGACGGTGCTGCACATGGTGCCGTCGATGCTCAGCACCTTCCTGCTGATGCCGGAGGTGAGCGAATGGCGGTCGCTGCGTCAGGTTCCCGTCG
This sequence comes from Nocardia sp. NPDC057663, assembly GCF_042799895.1. Classification (NCBI taxonomy): domain Bacteria; kingdom Bacillati; phylum Actinomycetota; class Actinomycetes; order Mycobacteriales; family Nocardiaceae; genus Nocardia; species Nocardia sp. NPDC057663. Next base: position 147,843 of record NZ_JBHVHX010000008.1, read on the forward strand.
GCGGCGAGGCGCTGCCCGGCGAGGTGGCCGACCGGTTCGCCAACACACTCGAGGCCGAACTGGGCAACTACTACGGCCCGACCGAGGCCGTGGTCTGCTCGACGCACATGCCGGTCGAAGGCCCTCAGGGCACCGGTGTGGTGCCGATCGGTTACCCCAACCGCAACGTCTACACCTACGTCCTCGACGAGGCGCTGCAGCTGGTGCCCGACGGTGTCGTCGGTGAGCTGTACCTCGGTGGCGACCAGCTCGCCCGCGGCTACCTCGACCGCCCCGCACTGAGCGCGCAGCGGTTCGTCGCCGACCCGTTCACCCCGGGCGCCCGCCTCTACCGCTCCGGTGACCTGGTGCGCCGCAACAGCTTCGGTGAACTCGACTTCGTCGGCCGCGCCGACGAGCAGGTGAAGGTGCGCGGTTTTCGCATCGAACTCGGCGAGGTCGAGGCCGCGATCGCCGCGCATCCCGCCGTCGCGCACTGCGTCGTCGTGGTGACCGAGGATTCCGCCATCGGCGCCATGCTGGCCGCCTACGTGGTGCCCGCCGAGGGCTCCATCGACCTCGAACAGGTGCACGCCTTCGCGTCCGGCGCGCTGCCGGAATTCATGGTGCCCAGCGCGTTCGCGGTGATCCCCGAGATCCCGCTGACCGTCAACGGCAAACTCGACAAGCGCGCGCTGCCCGCGGCGACCCCCGCGGTGGTGCGCACCCATCGCGCCCCGGCGACGGCCACCGAGCGCAAAGTGTGCGCCCTGTTCGGCGCCCTGTTCAACCTCGACGAGGTCGGTGCGGAGGACTCGTTCTTCGAACTCGGCGGGCACTCGCTGCTGGCCGCCCGCCTGGTCGCCCAGGTGCGCGCGGAGTTCGGTGTCGAGCTCGACGTGCGCGTGGTCTTCGACAGCCCGACCCCGGCAGCCCTGGCCGCCAACCTGGTCGCCCGGTTCCTGGCCGAATTCGATATCGACCTCGATGCTGTCGACTCCGATGTCGCCGACGAACCTGCCGTGACCGCGGACGCGAGCGCCGACTCGGTTCCCGACGGCGAGACGGCTCCGGCAGGCATCGCCGAGGGAGCCACGGCCGCACGGTCGAGCCGCCCGGCGATCGGTGGACGCGTGCGCGGCGAGCGGATTCCGCTGTCGTACTCGCAGCTGGCCATGTGGTTCCAGTACCGTATGGAAGGCGCGGGCTCGGTCGGCAATCTGCCGCTGGCCATGCGCTTCGACGGCGCGCTCGACATCGCGGCGCTGCGTTCGGCCCTCGATGACGTCGTCGCCAGGCACGAGTCCCTGCGCACCACGTTCCCCGAACACGACGGCGTGCCCTACCAGGTGGTGCACCCCGCCACCGCGGTGCCGCTGCCCATCAGGGAGATCGCGCCCGGCGAGCTCGCCGCGGAACTGGCGGCCATCGCCGACTACGCCTTCACCCTCGACGGTGAGCCGCTGATCCGCGCCGAGCTGCTGGTGCTCGACGCGGACACCCATGTGCTGTCGCTGCTGGTGCACCACATCGTCGCCGACCACGCGTCCTTCGGCGTGCTGCTCGACGACCTCACCGTCGCCTACCGGGCGCGCAGCGAGCAGGGTGACGCGCCGGGCTGGAGCCCGCTGCCGATCCAGTTCGCCGACTACGCCCTGTGGCAGCGTGAGCTGTTCGATCAGGCCGAGCCGAGCGAGTTCGCGCAGACCCAGATCGAATTCTGGCGTTCGGCGCTGGCCGGTGTGCCCGAGGAGATCGCGGTCGCCCACGACCGTCCACGTCCGCCGGTGCTCGGCAAGCGCGGCGAGGTGGTCACCTTCTCACTGCCCGCCACCGTGCGGTCCGGTCTGGAATCGCTCGCGATGCGCAGCGGCGCTACCGAATTCATGGTGTGCCAGGCCGCGGTCGCCACGCTGCTGCACACCCTCGACGGCGGCACCGACATCACGCTCGGCACGCCCGTTGCGGCCAGGACCGATCCGGCGACCACGAACCTGATCGGCCTGTTCGCCAATATGGTGGTCCTGCGCAACGACCTGTCGGGCGCACCGACCCTGCGCGACACCGTGATCGGTGCCCGCAATGTGGTGCTCGACGCCAACGCGCACCAGGAACTGCCGGTCGAACGTCTCGTCGAGGCGCTCAACCCGCGCCGTTCGCGATCCCGGAACCCCCTGTTCCAGAGCATGATCCACTTCCGTGGCGCCGACTGGGCACCCACCACACTGCCGTTCGCGTCCTCGGGCGCGTCGACGGTCACCGTGCTGCCCGCCGACTTCGACGTCTCGTTCCTGGACCTGAACCTGAGCCTGAACGTGACTGCCGACGGCGGCATGGACGTGCGCGTCGTCGTCAACGCCGACCTCTACGATCCGGCCACCGCGGCGCTCATCGCCGACGCGCTGGCCGCCACCCTGCGCGCCTTCGCCGAGACGCCGGACCTGCCGGTCGCCGAGCTGCGGGTGCTGCCCGCGGCGGACCTCGAGCGTCTCCTGGCAGCCCCGGCGCCGGTCACCGTGACCGCCGCCGCCACCGGTGCGGTGGCGGGCTCCGACACCGAGCGCACTCTGATCACGCTGATCGAGGAACTCCTCGAGATCGACGAGGTCACCGGTGAGGACAACTTCTTCGGTCTCGGCGGCGACAGCGTCATCTCCATCCAGTGGTCCGCCCGCGCCGTGGAACTCGGCCTGGCGCTGACCCCGCAGCTGGTGTTCGAGTGCGCCACGATCACCGAACTCGCCGCCGCGGTGGACGCCGCCGGATCCTCGGAGCAGGCGCAAGCCGAAGAGCCCGAACAGGTCTCGCATGCGCCGATGAGCGCCTCGGGTCTGGAAGCCGACGCTTTGTCCGCGCTGACGGCCGCCTGGTCCGCCCAGGGATGAGCAGTTCGGCGCGCACGCACCAACGCTCGATGCCATTCGACAACACGGCATCGAGCGTGGAGCGGTGCGCGGATTTCGGCACCAGCCGCGCCCGATGCGCGGCCGACCGGCGGCTGTGGCTTCCGCACAGCACGATCAATCAGCCAGGAGAGGACGCAGCATGAGTGCGCCGCAGATCGAAGACGTACTCGCGCTGAGCCCGCTGCAGGAGGGTCTGTTCTCCCTCTCGCGGCTGGCCGGGACCGAGATCGACCTGTACACGATGCAATTCGTGGTCGACATCGACGGACCGCTGGACGCCGACCTGCTCCGCCGCAGCGCCCAGGCCATGCTCGACCGGCATCCGAACCTGCGCGCCGCGTTCTGGGACACCGACGTGCCCAAGCCGGTGCAGATCATCCCGTCCCGCGCCGAACTGCCCTGGACCGAGCGGGACGCGCGGACAACGGAATTCGACGCGATCGCCGAGTCCGAGCGCCGGGTGCCGTTCGTGCTCAGCCGCGGCCCCGCGCTGCGGGTGCTGCTGCTGAACGTCACCGACGCGCCCGCACCGCGCAAGCGGATGATCCTCACCGCGCATCACATCCTGATGGACGGCTGGGCGGTCGCGGTGTTCTTCACCGAACTACTCGCCGTCTACCGCGCGGGCGGCAGCCTCGACGGCCTGCCCGCCCCGCGCCCCTACCGCGACTACATCGGCTGGCTCGGCGCCCAGGACCACGACGCCGCCGCCCGCCGCTGGGCCGACTACCTACAGCAGGTCAGCGCGCCGCTGGTGCTCGCCGACGGCACCGGCGATCGCGGTTCCGCCGTGCCGCAGACCACCCGGCTCCGCCTGTCCACCACCGAGACCGAGCGGTTGCAGCAGTGGGCGCGCGCCAACGGCATGACGCTCAATACCGCCGTCCAGTTCGCCTGGACGCTGCTGCTCGGCCGGATCACCGACCGGCGCGACGTCGTCTACGGCACCACCATCTCCGGCCGCCCCGAGAAGCTCGCGGGCGTGGAGGGCATGGTCGGCCTGTTCATCAACACCGTGCCGGTCGTGCACCGGCTCGACCCCGCCGAGCCGGTCGTCGCGCAATGCGCACGCCTGCAGCGTGATTCGTCCGCGATGCGCGACATCGGCTACCTCAGCCTGTCGACCCTGCAGCGCGCGGCCGGTCACGGCGCTCTGTTCGACACCCTGTTCGTCTTCGAGAACGCCCCCATCGACGACGCCATCCAGACGGTCACCGCCCCCGACGGCGCGCAGTTCCGGCCGATCGAGATGGAAAGCCTCGCGCACTATCCGCTCACCGTCGTCTCGCACCTGAGCGAGGGCGACCTGCTCGTCCTCGTCGAGGCGATCCCGGCCCTGCTCGGCCACCTCGACCCCGCCGACCTCGGCGCTCGCCTGGTCACGGTGCTGCGCACCCTGCCGCAGCTCGACGCCGAGGCCATGCTCGACGCGATCGACCTGCTCACCGCCGACGAACATGCCGAACTGCGCTCGGCGGCAACCGATATCGCGCCCGAACCGACGGCTACCCCCTGGGAACTGTTCGAGCAGCAGACCGCCGCGACCCCGGACGCGGTCGCGCTCACCACCACCTCGGGCGAGGTGTTCTCCTACCGCGAGCTGCACGACCAGGCCTGCCGGATGGCGGGGGAGTTCGCCGCGCTCGGCGTCGGCCCGGAAACTGTTGTCGCCCTGATGCTCCCGCGCGGCACCGCGTCGATCGTCGCCATCCTGGCGACCTTCGCCGCTGGTGCCGCCTATGTTCCGGTCGATATCACGCTCCCGGCTGGCCGCATCGAATCGATTCTGCGCCAGTCGAACCCGGCTCTCGCCGTCGTCCTCGAGAAGGACCACGCTCTGCTTGGCGGTGTCACCGCCGGTTCGGCGGGTGCCGGTGATCGGCTCGGCGCGGCGAATGCGCCAGGATCCGAGGACAGCGCGGGTTCGGTCGTCGACCCGGCGGACAGTGTGGGATCGGCCGCCGTAGTGCCGGACAGCACCGGGTCGGCCGCCGAGGTGGCGGCCGCCGCCGGTGATCGGCTCGGCGACGCGGTTGTGCCCTCGAGCAACGCTGGTGACGGCTCGGCGTTGCCCGACCAGCGATCCGTACAGGCACTGGTTATCGACGACCCGGTTGTGGTCGATCGGATCGCTGCCCGCCCCGCACAGGTTCCCGCGGTCCGCCGCGAGCTCGAGCACAGCGCCTACATCATCTTCACCTCCGGCTCGACCGGCGAACCCAAGGGCGTCGTCGGCACCAATGCCGCACTGGCCGGATACTTCGCCGACCACCTCGAACGCTTCTACCGCCCCGCGATGGCGAAACTCGGCCGCCCGCTGCGGATCGCGCATGCCTGGTCCCTCGGATTCGACGCATCCTGGCAGCCCATGGTCGGTTTCTTCGCCGGCCAGGCGCTGCACCTGTTCGACGCCGACGAGATGCGCGACGCGCACCGCATCGTCTCCGGCATGGCCGAATTCGGCATCGACATGATCGACACCACCCCGTCCATGCTGGCGCAGCTGGCGGCGGCCGGCCTGCTCGAACGCGACCTGCCCGTGCTCGCCCTCGGCGGCGAGGCCATCGACACCGCCCTGTGGGCGCGACTGCGCGCCCTGCCCGGCACGGCGGTGTACAACTGCTACGGCCCCACCGAGACCACCGTCGAAGCCGTGGTCGCACCGGTCGCCACCTCGGAGATCCCGACCATCGGCACCGCCAACGGCGGTATGGCCGGGTACGTCCTCGACTCGCGCCTGCGCCCGGTGCCGCCCGGCATCGTCGGCGAGCTCTACCTGTCCGGCGGGCAGCTGGCCCGCGGTTACCTCGGCAAGCCCGCCATCACCGCCGACCGTTTCTGCGCCGACCCACACCGCCCCGGACAGCGCATGTACCGCACCGGCGACCTCGTGCGCAGGCTGCCCGGCGGCCGCTTCGGCTACCTGGGCCGCGCCGACGCGCAGGTCAAGGTGCGTGGCTACCGCATCGAGGTCGGCGAGATCGAGACCGCGCTGCGCCGTTCCGCCGATATCGACACCGCCGCGGTGACCGTGGTGCGCCGCGCCGGTGGTGCGTCGCTGGTCGGCTTCGTCGTCGGCAAGGCGGGTCGCGCGGTGGTCGTCAGCCGGGTGCGCGCCGACCTGGCACAGCGCCTGCCCGCGTACATGATTCCCGCGCGGATCGTCGTCCTCGAACAGCTCCCGGTGAACGTCAACGGCAAGCTCGACGGCCACGCCCTGCACGAGCTCGCCGCGGAAACCCTCTCGGCCGCCGACGGCAATGCCGCCGCCGAGACCCCCACCGAGATCGCGCTGAGCGAGGTCTTCGCCGAACTGTTCGACGGTCGCGCCCCCGGCGTCGACGCCGACTTCTACGAACTCGGCGTCGACAGCATCGTCGCGATCTCCCTGGTCAACAAGGCCCGCCGCCGCGGCATCGCGCTCAACCCGCGAATGGTGCTGGCCTGCCCCACCATTCGCGAACTCGCCGCCGCGGCCGACGACGGTCCCGCTGTCGCCGCCCAGTCCGGCGCCGACGCCTACGGTGTGGTGCCGCCGCTGCCGGTCGTCTCCTGGATGTACGAGTACGGCAACTACCGCCGCTTCACCCAGAGCGCGCTGCTACGCCTGCCCGCCGGAATCGACCGTGCCGGACTGGCAGCCACGCTCCAGGCCCTGCTCGACGCGCACGACACCTTGCGCGCCGTCCTCACCGACACGCCCGACGGGCCGCGCATGGTCACCCGGGCGCCCGGTGTGGTGAACGCGGCCGATGTCGTGATCGAGGCGCCGCGCGGGCTCGCCGGTGCCGAACTCGATTCGGCCATTACCGAATTCGCGCGCATCGCGAACGACGCCATCGATCCGCCTGCGGGCGAGATGGTTCGGGCGGTGTGGTTCGCCGGTGGGGGCGCCGGTCCTGCCCCCGCGGGTTCTGCCTCAGTGCCTGGCGTCGCTGGTGCCGACGCGGAAGTGGTCACAGGTGACGGCGATGTGCTGCTGCTGTCGATCCATCACCTCGCTGTAGACGTGGTCTCCTGGCACATCATGATCGACGGCTTGGCTGCCGCCTGGCAGCAGGTCCAGTCGGGTGTGGCCCCGAAGATGCTGCCCGAGTTCACCTCCTACCGGCAGTGGTCGGAAGCCATGTGGCAGCGCGCGAGCGAACCGGAAGTCCTCGCCCAGCGCGACTATTGGGCGGCCCAGGTCAGCGCCCCCGACGCGGCACTCGGCGCCCGAGTGCCCGCCCCGGCCACCGACACCTGGTCCACCCTGCGCGTCAGCTCGGTCGCCACCCCGGTCGCGGTGACCGAACGTCTCCTCAACCGCGTCGGCAAGGACGAGGGCGTCCGCGAATTCCTGCTCACCGCCCTCACCATGACCATGGCCTCGATCCACGCCGGCAACGGAAACGACCCCGCCGCAGGCGCATTGATCGCGTTGGAAGGCCACGGCCGCGCCGACGCCGAACTCGGCACCGACACCGCCAACACCCTCGGCTGGTTCACCAGCGTGTTCCCCGTCCGCCTCGGCGTCGGCGACCACGCGGTCGATGTCGCTCGCGCCCAAGCGGATCCGACCGCGGCCCGCTCGCTCCTCGCCGGTGTCGCGACCCACCTGCGCGAGATCCCCAACCAGGGCCTCGACTACGGCCTCCTCCGCTACGTCGACCGCGTCCCCGAACTCCGCACCGCCGCCGAACCGCAGGTCGAGTTCAACTATCTGGGCCGCATCGACCTCGCCGGCACCGAAGGCGACCCCTGGTCCCTCCTGGTCGGCGCCCACGACGAAGCCCTCCCACTCGACCCCGAACCCGACCTCCCCCTCCGCTACGCGGTAGACGTCATCGCGGGCATCGGCACCACCCCCGCCGGCCCCGCCCTGACCACCAACTTCCGCTGGAGCACCGCCCTGTTCACCGAAGCCGAGGCAGCACGCTTCGCCGAACTCTGGGCCGAGGCCATCGCCGCCCTCGCCGCCGCCCTCGACAACTGAACACTTCACCGACGAACGCAGGTAGCCCAGGCTGCCTGCGTTCGTCGTTCCCGATGGCTACCCTGGGCTGGAGGAACATCACGATCTCCGCCCGACGCAGTCCCGCTGTCACCGGAAGGAAGCCCAGATGAGTCCCACCATCGGCGCCATCGTTATCCCCGTGTCCGATCTGGAGTCCGCCAAGTCGGTCTATACCGCGCTCTACGGCGAACCGCATACCGACCAGCCGTATTACGTCGGCTACTCGGTCGACGGCTTCGAGGTCGGCCTCAGCCCCCAGGGTGATCTCTCCGTCGGCCCTGTCGCATTCAACGACGTCGACGACGTGGACGCCGTCCGCGCGGCTTTGATCGCTGCAGGTGCCGCCGAACAGTCCGCGCCACGCGAAGTGGCCCCGGGCGTCCGGGTCTGCGTATTGACAGACCCCAACGGAAACCCAGTCGGTCTACGAGGCGCGTAGGCGACAGCGTGGGCAAGCGTTGTCTGTCGGTCTATGTCGCCGAAGCGGTGCGGCATCACCTCGAGATGGATCGTCTCGCGGAGATCGTTGCGGATTTCGAGTCCTGCCACGAGCCGCTCACGGATACCGACGTTGAAGCTGCTGCTGAGGAGATGTTCGGCCAGGGCCGTTCAGATCTTTACGACGCGAACTCCGGGCCCGCAGAGTGCACGCAGATCCTCGGGGTCGGAGGTCAGCAGCACGACAGGGCCGGAGGCTGACAATGCGGTTGCTGCCACGACTGCATCGAGCGCGTACTTATGTCCGTGTAGCCCATGCGCAGCAAGTAGTTTGCTCGCGTGGCGGGCGATCGCCTCAGTCGGTGGGAGGAGATTCACCCGCGAGACCGCATAGTCGAACCGGGCTTGTGGGGTCTTCGGGTTGCGGGCTTCGACAAGGGTGATCGTGCTCGCGACTACGCGACTGTCTTCCGCCTCGGCAGCCGCCAGCCATTCGGTCAGCGCCGACGTGCGCTGAATGAGCTGGGACAGTCCTTCACAATCGAGAACCAGGCTGCCGCTCACGCTGCGCCGATTGCATCGTCACGCAGCAATGCGCGCTTGGCGTCGACCGCCGCACGGTCGACCGGCCCGTGTTCGGCCTCGGCGTCCTCGATGAGCTCGCGAAGACGATCGCGTTCGAGCTGGCGTTGGATAAGGGCTTCGACGTATGCGGACATGCCGCGCTTACCGGTGCGAGCTTTCAGCGCCGCGATGGTGCCCTCGTGGAGCGAGACCGAGACGGGGCGTACAGGACCTTCGCCGGGGAGCGGGGATGATGCCATGACCTATATTAACAAACTAATTGTTATCGGTGCGGGTCATCGTTCAGCTCGAACCGAGCTGGCCTATGACTGCTGCGAACCGAACCGGATCCACGCCCCGGAGGTCCGGTGGGCATGGATCGCCTTTCCGGCGACCCGCGCGGCGAGTCCGCCCACCGCACCGTCCGGCACGCTGACCGCGTAATCAGCGGTCCTGATCAGGACCACCTGATCGAACTGATGATCCACACCGGCGTACTCGTAGACGACTTCGTCCTCGGTCTCCGAACGCAGCCGGAAGACCAGGTAGATGGCCATCAAATCGTTCGGGCCGGCCGGTCGGTGAACATCGCGATGTGCTTGGCGAGCCGATGCGTCAGTTCGGCGGGTGGGCCGGGGATGACGGTGAAATTGTCGGCGTCGTGATGCTGGAGCAGGTACCGCCCGTCGTCGGGATAGTCCAGCCAGAGGAATGCCTTGCCGTTATCGGTGGGACGGGCGTCGAGCTGGTATCCGGGGTAGACGGTGATCTCACCGGTCCCGATGCGTGGCCGGCGGAAGAATCGCTGCGTCTGTTCGACGGGGGACAGGCGGGTGGGGTGCCGGGCGTATGTGGCGGCGTCGAGATCGCTGCGGCGTCCTTGGAAGCGCGGCGTGGTTCCGCCCGCTGCGTGCGGGAGTTTCGCGACGATCTCGGCGGCGAGGTCGGCCAGCGGCACAATGCTCGAGGTGACGTCGCCGCCTTGTTCGCGGGTGGGGCCAGGAGCCTGAACCGCCAATGCCGCGTGGTCTTCGATGATTCCGGCGAACACGCGCACGACCTCGGTGTGACCGGGCCCGTGCAGGCCCTCGATCTCGACGCGAACCTGAGGTTCGAGCAGCGCCCCGAACACCTTGTGCAGACCCTGGTCGTAGATCTGCCGCAGTCTGCGTCCGGCGGCCTCGCGCCGCTCATTATGGATCTCGATGGTTTCCGCGAACTCGGGCTGAAAGGTCAGCGGGTAGGGCAGCCGGTCCCGGCCATGCGCTTCGAGCCCGATGGCGAACGCGTGCGGGTCGAGCACCCAGCGGCCGACAGGCACTTGCCTGCGCTGCGCGGTTTCGCCGTCCGACAGTGCTTGGTTCCAGTTCACCCGCCGATCACCCCGCCCGGCGGAAGTGTCGGTGGCAGCTGCCCGATGAGCTCGCTCTCCCGATCCTGGATGAGGTAATCGGGAGTGGTGTGCTCGTTCTCGTCGTCTTTGCCGTTGCCGCCCCGTCCACCGCCCATCATGCCGGGCATCCCGCTCATGCCACGCCCACCCGCGGCACCGCCCGCCGCCGCGCGGGCGCCCGACCCGGCCGGGTTCGCGCCGACCGGTGAACCCGGCACGCTACGACCCGCACCGGGCGCGGTCGGGCCCCCGGCGATACCGCCGCCGGGCGAGCCGGAACCAGGGGAGCCACCACCGGTTCCGGCGGGCTGGTCACCCGTCGGCTGGCCGGTCCCGGTCGGTGTCGTGGCGGCCGGGTTGGTCGCCGTCGGGTCGGTGCTGCTCAGTTCGGTCGAGTCGTCGTCGGAACTGTCGTCCACGTTCAAGGCCATCGTCATCGAGGGCGCTCTGCTCGGCTGTGGTTGAGCCAGCCGAGTCGTCTACTCCTCGATCATCCCTTCCGCCGGCCAGCTCCGGCCCTGACGGCTGAGCCACTTCGCCTTCGAGACCACCAGTGAGTCCATCGGTCCGCGTTGGTTCCGTTTGAGGGTCTGCTTGTCGAACGTCAGTGGGTAGGTCTGGGGTGGTTCCGCCGGGTTCTCCAGCGACGTCGCTGTTACCTGGTAGGTGATCGTCGCTGACGTCTCGGCCGTGCGGTGGAATGTCGCCCTGCGGCGTCTCGGATAGATCTGGTGACCTTGGGGCGGTTGGCCCGCTTCGATAGCCCGGTCGTAGTTCTCCCCGATCGTCCACGGATGCAGGCTGTCGTGAACCGTCACTATTCCGGTCTGCTTGTTCAGCACGTAGCTGGTCTGTCCCAGGGCTTGGCCTGACGCTGTCTGCTCCGATGTCAGCGTTGGTCGGCACACCCACCCGTGCTGGAACTCGGTCAGTGTGAATGTCTGGGTCGGGAACGCTTCCGCCAGGTAGTCCCGCGCTTGTTCCTTGCTGAGTAGCGGTGGGCCCGGCATGTGTCGCTCCTTGGGGGTCGATGGGAATCGACCACAAGCCGACCGACCCTCCGGTCAGGTTGTGTGGTGGTTAGGGATCGCTAATGGTCGAACGTTCCTTCCATAGGCCAGATCCCGGTCGTCCGGTGTCGCATCTCCGCCCAGGCTGCCACGAAGCGTGAGATGCTGTCCGTCGGGTTGTAGCCGAGGGGGCTTTTGACGATCTTGACCTGTTGAGTGGTCATCCGCTCGCCAGGCCGGTCCAACCGGGCAACCTCGACGCGGTAGCTGATGCTTCGTGAGTCTTCCGCCGCTCGTTGCAAGTGGATTCGCCGGAGCGGGGGGTAGACCTGATATCCGGCCACCCGTTCACCGGCCTCGATCGCCGCATCGAACTGCTCGCCGATCGTCGTCGACGACAGGCTCGCATGAGCCGTCACCGCACCGGTCCTCTTGTTGAGCACGTAGTGCCCGAGCCCCAGCCCGGCGCCCTGCGAGATTTCTTCATCCGTCAAGATCGCCTGGGCGACCCACCCATGTTTGCATTCCATCACCTGAAATTCCCGGCCACGCTCGAACACGTTCTCCAACAGCGCTTGTGCTTCTTCTCGCGCCGTCACGGGCGCACGCTGCAGTCGGGGGTCCGATGCTGCTGATATGGAATCGTTCACTTCTGCCAGCCACGGAGGCGCCGGAGGCTGTTGCGGGTCCCGGCCCTCCAACACGCAGAGATAGTCGCCTTTGTGTGGCCGGTGGGATTCAGACGCGTCACGCGACTCGGAGCGAGGTTTGCCGCCGATACTAGTTCGCGGACATGGGGCTCATCGCTCCCGTAGGTGCCGGTCACCATCACGTACACGGGCTGACGGTCCGGTGGTGCGAACAGTCCCAGCAAGGCGCCGGTTCGCAGATCGAGCAGCAGGTAGGTTCCGCCCTTGGGATGGTTCCTGAAAACGGTGGAAAGCCGTGATTGAAATTCATCAACTGTGGTTTCTATCCGTGCGGCCGGCGATATACTCGAGAACCGGGGGAGTTCGCTATCGGGTACCGATGAGACGGCAAGCTCTGGCCACGGCCTCAATTCATCCATCCGGCGCACGACTCTCGAAAGAAATTTTCGTAGTGCCTCGGCAGTGTGTCGCGTAGGGATCGGCGTCGGGAAAGGTTCGTTGAACAGTACTCCGCGGGCGATGGTGTCATACACCTGTGGCGGAGTCAGGTTCCTGCACAGGTTGTGCACCAGCGCGAGAGTGATCCAATCGACAACCTTATCGCTCAGGACTCGCTCGAACTGTATGCGGTTGTAGATCGCGCTGACAACTTCATCCCAATTCTTGGTCATCGGTGCCCCCTCATCGGTGCCTGCAGCGATTATCGTCAATCCGTGTGTCAGTCGAACCGGATCATTTCGGCTCGTTACGCCCGTCAGGTTCGGGACTTGACTCCCGCCCCATACGGGATTTCCGGGTGCATGCTCGCCGCGAAAATTGTCTTGAATCGGAGTCGTCGCATATTCTTCGGTGAACCGCTCCAGGTCTTCCGCGGTAAGGCGGGTGACCGTTCCTGGATCGATTCGCGTGGCGGACAGCAATTCATCGATGACGGCACCCGGTTCGGTGTCGTGTGTCGCATCGACGAGAACAATATCGTCGCTGCCGTCCCAGAACGGAGTGAACATGCCGATAATTCTCCCGGAGCTCATCTTCAAGGGGATGAAGATTCCGTATTCGGTTCCCCAATAGAATCCACGGGATATCCGGGCCTGGATATCGTCGACACGTGCCGATATGCGTGCGATCGGCATGGCATTCTTGAAAGTTGAGACGCTTTCTTTGGGCAATCGAAGATAAGGCAACGTCGGCCATGGGCGCATATCGTCCATGCGTGCAACTACTCGACTCAAGAATTCCCGCAGTTCTGCCGGATCCTGAGGCATCTGCACGAGTGTTGGAAGGGGTGCCCCCGTCGCGAGGCCGTCGGAGAGTGCCTGATACTGCCCCTCCGGGGTCAGCGTGGTAAGCGGCTCTGTCAGGAGCGAGTACGCGATCCTGCCGACGACATGGTCGTCGAGCTCCTTCTCGAACTGCACCGAGTACAGGATCGCATTCACGACAGGCCGCCAGTAGCTCACGTCACTCGCCTTCATTCGGCTGAAAATAGTTGTTCCCGGATGCCCGCGGTATCGGGTCTTCATTCGGCAGAGTGGTACTCGATCTGGCTATCGTCGATGCTTATTCCTTGCCGTCGGAGGCTGCCCACCACTTGGTGTGTATATTTTCGGGTCGGCCGGTAGTGGCTACTCTGATCGCTCACGAGGAGAACTTGTCCGGCCGCCGCCTGAATTTCCCCGGCCCCCGCAACCGGTGCTCCTGCCGATAGACTTGAATGATGAAACTCGCCCAGAATATGAAACGGCGCGGAGTAGAAATATCCATCGTGATCCATGATGAAGATTGCTCGCCCACCCTGCGGAGTCCAGAGCGTCTGTGCGGCCGTGGTGTCGAACAACTCGCCCTTGTGGTCGTGCAGGAGGCCGTCGTAGCTGTGCAGGCGGAAAGCTTGCCGCGCTGTATCGTTCAGATATTGGACCTGTTTCCCATCCCATGCAGAGTTCCCGGGAAGGTGTTCTCCTTGAAATGTGGGAAGTATTGGCGTCGTCTCATAGCGGGTCGCGCTCGGCTGAATGCCTGGTTCGTCGAGTTGGAAAATCCGTCCCAGTTTCACTCTTCCGGTGTCGGTCAATTCTCGGATAACTTCGCCCGGGTCAAGAGCTGGGTCGGCGGCATAGACGATGACGTCATCGCTTCCGTTCCAGTATGGAGAGAAGAATCCGACGATCGTTCCGGAACTCATTCTCAGCAGCAGGAATGGTCCATCCTCGCTGTCGCGATTGAATCCGCGAGCAAGGCGTCCCTCCACCTGGTTGACCGTGAGCGCGAGTCTGGCTATCGGTCGGGCATTCCCGAATTCGCTCAGGTAGTCGGCGGGCAAGGGGGTGTAGGGAATTGTCGGCCATGGACGCATCGAATCCATGTTCTCGACGACTTGCGCCAGGAAGTGTCGTAGCTCGTCCTCCGGCTGGCGCATCTGAACGGGGGTTGGCAACGGTGCCCGGCGACGCAAACCGTCGGCGAGCGATCGATATTCGTCTGCCGCTGTCAGATACTCGATCGGTTCGACCAACAGCGCGGTAGCAATCCGAGCCGCCAGCTTCGGGCTCAACTCTGGTTCGAACCGGATACGGTAGAAGATCCGTTGAACGATCCCGGTCCAGTAATCCATCCCTAATCCCCCCTCATCGCGGCGCTTCGAACTCGACCTGGGCTGCGCTGAGCGGGATCCCAAGCCTACGTCGAGGTTCGCCGCGCCGGTGAGGTGGATACCGATCCGTATGACGGAGACGGGTGCGCCGAGTGCGGCGTGGCTCCGTGTAGTTCTTTGCGAAGGCCTCACCGACCTCGTCTTTGCTCCAGCATTCACCTTCTGCCGCGATCACCGCGGCCAGCGCCTGGGCGCCGGTGGTGATCGTGTTCGCGACGGAGTCGAACGACGGCTGGGTCCCCCGCAGCGCGGCGGGGTCGACGTTCAGTGAGCTCATCGCAGGTATCCGCGGTTGCGGAAGTATTCGCCCTCTTCGTCGTCGGTGTCCTCGACGAGGCGGCGCGGTTCGGGGACCGGTTCCGGCTCGGGGGGAGGGGGCGGAATGAGCTGGGCGATCAGATCTTTCATGCTGGGAGCGCCCGGAATCAGGTCGGGCAGGTCGGGCATTCCCGAGGTCAGCGGTGCCAGTGCGTCCTCGCGTACACGAGCCGTCTCGGCCGCCAGGCTCGCGATGGCCTCGGTGACCGATCGGCCCAGCGACTCCGGCGTGGCGCGTTTGAAGGCCTCCGGCGCGATGTGCACCTCCGAGATCCCTGCGATCGTGCCGGAAACACGCACCAGGTTGTCCGCCGACCACACGCTCACCTGCTCGGTGGCCCGCGACTGTGCGTCCAGCAGTGCCGACTTCTCGGCGGTGAACGAGTCCAGCATCGAGTCGATCTGCGCGCGCAAGGCGTCATTGGCAGCCCGCGTCGGCGCCGACCAGTCGTTCATGAGTCCCCGATCCGATAGGAAGCACGTCTAACGATTGGACGCGCGAAACCCGCCGGAGGTTCCATCGAGGTGACGTGGATCTCGTCCACGCCGAGGATCAGGCGGTTCGAGAGCCCACGATGATGCTACCCACGTTGCATTCCTCGAGTTCGTCGATGCCGGTGGCGGCGGCGAAGGCGGAGGTGTCGCTGAAGCCCTGGGCGACGACGCCGAGGTGCATGGCGGTGGCGGCCAGGTAGACGGTCTGCATGAAGACGCCGACGTGCTTGAGGATGTTGGCGTAGGCGACCTGTTCGTAGCTCCACATGACGCGGCCCGCGCGGGCCGAGACCAGGAGCAGGACTTGGGGTTCCGCGCCGCCGGCCAGGGTGGCCGAGGTGGCTTTGAGCAGCTTCTGGACGGCGGGGGCGTCGGCGGGGGCGACCAGGCGCAGGGCGTGGTCGGTCGAGTCGTAGTGGTACATGCCGTTGTCCAGGCCTGCGACATTGCGGATGACCGGGTAGACCTCGAGTTCGTAGGCGCCGCCGCCCGACGGGTACGGGCGGGAGCCGTCCTCGCGGGTGCGGGCGCTGCGGAACAGCAGCTCGCCCAGCTGGGCGGCGGTGATCGGCGCCGCGTCGTCGAACGCGCGGGTCGACACGCGATCCTCGAGGGTGGCGGTGAGGCTGGGGTCGGCGTCGCGCAGTCCGGCGAGGTCGGGGCGGGCCAGCGCGATCGGGTCGGCCGCGAACGGCGTACGGCGGGCGGGCAATTCGGGGAAGCGGCCGTCGGCCCAGCGGGTCGGGCCGAAATCGTCCCAGGTCACCGTGCGGGCGCCGAGGGTGCTGCGGCGGTGGAACCACAGGTCGGGGGCGTTCCAGGAGCGGGTGGCGAACTCGTGCTCCTCCTCGTCACCGTCGACCAGGAACCCGCACCACTGCAGATCCGCCATGAACTGCGACTTCACCGCGGCGGGTACCGGCGAATCGGCGGCCATCGGACCGTCGAGCAGGGCGAGCAGGCGCGGATCGTGGATGCGCAGATCGCACCACGCCCGCGGATGCTCGAGCACGAAACCCTGGGCATCGCGGTGCAGCACAGCGAACTTCGACAGCGTCGCCGACCAGGTCGGCAGGGCCACCTCGGGACGCGGCGCGGGCTCGGCGAACGGGCGGATGCTGTAGAGATCGCGGCCGCCGTCGCGCACCGTCACCGCCAGCCAGCCGCCGTCGGTGAGCTTGCGCATCAGTGCCGTGATGTCGTCACCGGCGGCGGCGGTCGACATCTCGGCCGCCGTCGCTGGGCCCTGGTTGAGCGTCTTCAGCGCCTGCAGCGCACCGGCGCCCAGGCCGGTCAATTTCACATTGCGCGGCGGGTTCAGCAGCACCGCCCCCGCGGGGGTGGTGAGGCAGGTGACACCGGCGCGCAGCGCGAATCGGGTCTGGGCGGGGTACGGGGAGGCGAGCACAGCGAGTTCCTTGCCGGGTCGAACGTCGATGATGCGGAGGCTATTTCGCCGCTGCGGCGAAGGACGGCTCCAGCTTGTCCAGGATGTAGGGCACCGACAGCGCGGAGGGCTGGTTGATGGCGCTGATCTCCTGGGTGGTCAGGAAGACGACCGAACCCTTGCGCACCGACGGCAGCTCGCTGTAGCCGGGCAGCTGGCGGTACTTCTCGTCCAGGCCGGGGGAGTAGCCGGCCAGCAGCAGGTCGGCGGTCAGTTCGTCGACGCGCTCCGGCGAGAGCGCCAAGCGGCCCTGGTTGGACGGCTGCGCGGTGAGGTTGGCCGGAATGCCCATGCCGAGCTGGGTGAAGACCTTGGCCGACCCGTCGTTGGGGTCGGTCAGCACCATCAGCTGCGCGGGGCTGGCCAGCCAGGTGCTGGCGAAGGTCTTGCCCTTCAGGCCGGGGTTGGCGGTGGTGATCGCCGAGACCTTGTCGTCGACCTTCTTGATCACCGCGGTCGCGTCGGATTCCTTGTGCAGCACCTTGCCCAGCGCGGTGACCTGGTCCTGCCACGGGGTGACGGCGTCCTTGGTCAGCGCGGGCAGCGTCGGCGCGATCTTGGACAGCTCGTCGTAGGTCTTCTGGTCGGCGATGAACGGGTCGGCCAGGATCAGATCCGGTTCCAGCGCGGCGACCTGCTCGGCGATATTGCCGGTGGTGTTGAGCGCCTTGGCCGACTTCAGGCTCTCCGGCTGCCACGGCGGGGTGCTCTTCGACACCGCGGACACATTGTCGATGTAGCCGACGGGGACCACGCCCAGCGCCAGCGAGGTGTCGAGCCACTGGTTGCCCAGGGTGACGATCTTCGCGGGCGTTCCGGTCACGGTGGTCTCGCCGCGCGCGTGGGTGATGGACACCGGCTCGCCCGAGCCGGCGGCATCGTCGGTGGAACCGCAGGCGGCGACGCCGAAGGCGAGCGCGCCGGCGAGTGCGGCCACCGCCGCGCGCCGCCAACCGCGCGAAGTCCGAACAGACGTCATCGTTGCATCCTCCTTCATCGAGGAAGGTCCTCGATCGGCTCGTCGAGCCGGTTCCAGCGTAAGTCAGCCTAGGCTAACCTACGTCGGTTTCGGAGGGGGAGTCATCCCTAGAGAGTGACCCGCTGATCCTGCGGCATGAACAGCTTGTCGCCCTCCTGCACGCCGAAGGTCGTGTAGAACTCGGCGATATTGCGGACGACCTGATTGCAGCGGAACTCGTTGGGGGAGTGCGTGTCCTGCAAGCTCTGCAGGGTCGCTTCCTCGGTCTGCTTGTCCCGCCACTGCCGGGCCCATGACTTGAACATCGTCTGGAAATCGGGCTGCTCGCCCGAGCGCTGCGCGACCTTCTGGTACGCGGCCAGCGCGATCTGCAGCCCGCGCAGGTCGGCCAGATTCTCGCCGACGGTGAGCGCGCCGTTCACATGCTGGCCCTCCGGCGCGCCCTCGGGCACCAGCACGTCGTACTGCGCGATGATCTGCTGAGTCTTGGCGTCGAAGGCGGCGCGGTCCTCGGGCGTCCACCAGTCCCGGCGGTTGCCGTCACCGTCGTACTTGGAGCCCTGGTCGTCGAAGCCGTGCCCGATCTCGTGACCGATGGTCGAGCCGACCGCGCCGTAGTTGACCGCGGCCTGGGCGTCCTTGTCGAAGAACGGCGGCTGCAAGTAGGCCGCGGGGAAGACGATCTGGTTGGCGGTCGCGCTGTAGTAGGCGTTCACCGTCTGCGGCGACATGCCCCACTCCGACTTGTCCACCTCGGTGCCCAGACGGGCGAACGCGCGCTTGGACTCGAAGGTGTTGATGGCCAGCAGGGATTCGATCAACTTGCCGCGGGTGATCTGCACCGAGGAATAGTCGACCCACTTGTCGGGGTAGCCGATCTGGGTGACGATCTTGTCCAGCTTGGCGATCGAGGCCTCGCGGGTCGGCTGCGACATCCAGGTCGAGTTGGTGAAGTTGTCGCGGTAGGCGGCGAACAGGTCGTCGACCATCACGAGCGCGCGTTCCTTGGCCACGGGCGGGAAGTGCTTGTCCACGTACAGCTTTCCCAGCGGTTCGCCGAGATTGTCGTCGACCACGCCCACCGCGGAGCGCCACATCTCCGGCTTCACCTCCAGTCCGGCCAGCAACTTGCCGAAGAAGTCGAAGCGGGCATCGGCGATGGCCTTGGGCAGGAAGCGCGCGTAGGCGTTGGCCACGTGCAGCTTGAGGTAGTCGCGCCACTGGGCGATGTCGACCTCGCTCCACAGCTGCGCGGCCGCGGTGATGAACGACGGCTGACCCACCACCATCTTGTCGAACAACGACTTGGGCCGGTCGGTCATGCCCGCCAGCCACGGCTCCCAGTCGAACTGCGGGCCGAGCGCGGTCAGTTCCTGCCAGCTCATCAGGTTGTAGGTGGCGTCGGTGTTGCGCAGGCGCACGCTGTCCCAGTGCGCCGCGGCGATCCGCTTCTCCAGGTCCAGCATCCGCTGCGCCACCCCGGCGGGGTCGGGCAGACCGAGTCCCTTGGACAGCTGCTCGAGGTAGGTCAGGTAGCCGGCGAGCTGCGCCGCGAACTCGGGCTTGCGGTAGTACTGCTCGCCCAGGGTGAGCCCAGCCTGGCTGACGCTGGGGATATAGGCCTCGGAGTTCTTGCGGTCGATGCCGATGCCCATCCCGATCAACCCGGCGATCGGCGCCTCGGCCATGACCTTCGCCAGTTCCGGCTTGCCCGCGGCGTTGTCGATCGCGGTGAACAGGCCGGTCAGCGGTGTGATGCCGAGGCGTTCGATCTCGTCGAGGTCCATCCTGGCGTCGTAGAGATCCTTGATCTGCTGGGCCTCGGATCCCTGCTTCGGGTCCTTGATGCCCGTGATGATCGCGCGCAGCTGCTCGAGCGTGCGGTCGTTGGCGTCGGTGATCGCGCCGACCGAGGCCTTGTCCGGCGGCAGCTGGTAGTCGCGCAGCCAGGCGCCGTTGACGTGGCGGTAGAGGTCGTCCTGTGGGCGGATCGCCGGGTCGCCGCCGCCCATGTCCACGCCGGTGAGCTGCACTTCGGTGGTGTCGGACGTGCACGAGGCCAGCGCGGCCGCCACGGGGACCAGGCCCATGGCGATCAGGAATGCGCGGCGATCCACGACCGACGGACGACCGGACGATGTCACAGGTTTTCCTTCCCCGATGCGGCGGAGCCGCACCCGTGCTCGTTGCGAACCAGCTCGCACAGGCTACCGGCGCGACGCCGAGTCGGTGGGGTACCGGCCGATCGGGGCCGGTCAGTCGGCGGAGATTCCGGAGCTGCCGGTCGCCAGGTCGCAGGCCAGTCCGCTGCCCGCGTCCACGATCTTCATGACGGTCGGGACCCGCTTGGTGACCAGCGGGGTGCCGGTGGCGTGCAGGAGCAGCGAGAGCTGCACCTCGACCTCGGTTTCGACGTGGTAGTAGGCGGTAGCCTTGGCCACGGTGACGCCGCCTGCGGTTATTTCCAGGTCGACGGTGTCGCTGGCGAAGAACTTGCCGTTGGCGACGAAGTCCACCTGGGCGCCGACATAGTCGTCGAGGCCGACGACGTCGATCTTGGAGGTGCAGCCGACCGTGAGGGTGTCGGTGAGCATGTCGATGATCGGGCCCGCGGTGGCGTGCGGCATGGCGAGCGCGAGTACGGCGGCGAAGGCGCTCGTGGTGGTCGCGAGGCGGCGGGTGGCCGGCTGGGAGAGCTTCATGCGCGGGACCGTAGCAACGGCATGACCGCGACCACAGAGGTTTGAAACATATCTGCTTCAGATTTGTGGGAGCGACCCCGATTTGGGTCGACCTGGGGATTCACCTACACTAGACCGGTTGCCTGCGGGAGCTCTGCGCCCGCAATCCGGCAGTGAACCCCCAGTGGTAGGTATTTCCGCTGGCAGGCGCGCGTCCGGTGGGTGACTGACCATGTGCGTCGGGTCGGCAATCCGGCGTACGTATACATCCAGGTCCAGGAGGTGCTGAAGTGATTCAGCAGGAGTCGCGACTGCGCGTCGCCGACAACACCGGGGCGAAGGAAATCCTTTGCATCCGCGTGCTCGGTGGCTCGTCGCGTCGCTATGCCGGTATCGGTGACATCATCGTCGCCACCGTCAAGGACGCCATCCCCGGCGCGAACGTCAAGAAGGGCGACGTCGTCAAGGCTGTCGTCGTGCGCACCGTCAAGGAGCGCCGCCGTCCGGACGGTTCCTACATCAAGTTCGACGAGAACGCTGCCGTGCTGATCAAGCCGGACAACGATCCTCGCGGCACTCGCATCTTCGGCCCGGTCGGCCGTGAGCTGCGCGACAAGCGCTTCATGAAGATCGTTTCGCTGGCCCCGGAGGTGCTCTGACCATGAAGGTGCACAAGGGTGACACCGTCCTCGTCATCTCGGGCAAGGACAAGGGCGCCAAGGGCAAGGTCATTCAGGCCTACCCGGCGACCGGCAAGGTTCTCGTCGAAGGCGTGAACCGCATCAAGAAGCACGTCGCGGATTCCGCGAACCAGCGTGGCGCCTCCTCGGGTGGCATCGTTACCCAGGAAGCCCCCATCCAGGTTTCCAACGTGATGGTCGTCGACTCCGACGGTAACCCGACTCGCGTCGGCTACCGCACCGACGAAGAGACCGGCAAGCGGGTTCGGATCTCCCGTAAGAACGGGAAGGACATCTGACATGACCACCTCTGAGCAGACTCAGCCCCGGCTGAAGGCGCGCTACCGCGCCGAGATCAAGGACGCGCTGAACAGCGAGTTCGAGTACGCCAACGTGATGCAGATCCCGGGCGTCGTCAAGGTCGTCGTCAACATGGGTGTCGGTGACGCCGCCCGCGACGCGAAGCTGATCAACGGTGCCGTCAAGGACCTCGAGCTGATCACCGGCCAGAAGCCGGAGATCCGCAAGGCCACCAAGTCGATCGCGCAGTTCAAGCTCCGTGAGGGCATGCCGATCGGCGCGAAGGTCACCCTCCGTGGCGACCGCATGTGGGAGTTCCTGGACCGCCTGGTCTCCATCGCGCTGCCGCGTATCCGCGACTTCCGCGGTCTGTCGCCGAAGCAGTTCGACGGCAACGGCAACTACACGTTCGGCCTGAGCGAGCAGTCGATGTTCCACGAGATCGACGTGGATTCCATCGACCGCCCGCGCGGTATGGACATCACCGTGGTGACCACTGCGACCAACAACGAAGAAGGCCGTGCGCTGCTCAAGCACCTCGGCTTCCCGTTCAAGGAGAACTGAGCACATGGCCAAGAAAGCACTGGTCAACAAGGCCAACGCCAAGCCGAAGTTCGCGGTCCGCGCCTACACCCGCTGCCAGCGTTGCGGCCGCCCCCACGCGGTGTACCGCAAGTTCGGCCTGTGCCGCGTGTGCCTGCGTGAGATGGCCCACCGTGGCGAGCTCCCGGGCGTGCACAAGAGCTCCTGGTGAGCCCGCGCTCCTCGTGAGCGCTGCCACCTAGGCGAATAACGAACGAAGGCACGGACTTCCGCGAGGGAGTCCGTGCCTTCGCGTGTTTCGGGAAGGACAAATCTCGTCGGTTGGCGAGCGGCCTGCCGGAAGGTAGGTGAAATATTTGGATTTCACTCTTATGGACGGCCTCTGTCGTGTTCCCTTGGCGCATGAAGAAGATCGCTACTGTCGCCGTTCTGTCGTGTGCGCTGCTGTCGGCGCCCGCCGTCGCCTCCGCAGCTCCTGTCGCGCCCGCACCGGTCGCCGAATCCGGCTCCGCGCAAGGCGGCACCGGTTCGTCGAAGGGTGGGTCGGGGTCGTCGGAGACGGCGTTGATCTGTTCGCCGGTCGCGCAGTTGTTGTTCGCCACGGGCAGTGTCGAGAAGCCGCCGCTGTATGACCTGCTCTGCCTGCTGAGCTGAGATGTCGGAGAAGCGGTCTTTGAGCAGGTAGCCGAGGCCTTTCCGCACCCCCTGGCGTCGTCCTCGGCTCGGTCGGCTGACGAACTCTCGCAGAGCCTGAGGTTTGGTGCCACAGCAACTTGGGGCGTGCTCGGCGCGCAGGTGGTCGGGCACAGTGGAGCCATGAAGAAGCTCGCCGTAACCTCCGCCCTCGCACTGTTCCTCCTCGCCCCCGCCGTCACGGCAACCACCGCGCATGCCCAGACGCCGGTCGCGGGCAGCGGCTCGTCGAGCCTGGATGTCCTCTGCAGCCCGGTCGGTGGCCTGCTCGTCCTTGCGGGCAGCGCTGAGAATCCTTACGGCCCACTGCTCAGCATGGTGTGCGTGACCCGCTGACCATCGCGTCCCCGCAGGTCAGCCGAAAGGGGGCCGGTCGATCCCGCAGCGGAGGTCGGCCGGGGGGAGCTGGCCGGTGAACAGATAGTCGCGTTTGACCTGCTCGGCGCAGGTGCTGGGCACGTACATGCTGGAGTGACCCGCGCCTTCCACGACGACCACGCGGGCGTTGGCCAATTGGGTGGCGCCGGCGACGGCGCCACCCAGGGGCGTCGCCGGGTCGTACCTGCTGTTCAGGACCAGGATCGGGGCAGCTGTCTCGCGATTCCACGGGCCGGTGTAGCGGTCGGCGTCACGGGCGGGCCAGAAGGCGCAGGGGGTGGCGTTGAAGACGGCGGTGCGGCCGAAATAGGGGACGCGCAGGTCTTCGACAGCGCCGACCCGGCTGTAGACGGCGGGGTCGGTCGGGACGGCGCTGTCGGTGCACTGGATCGAATAGAACGCCTCGACGCGGTTGGCGGGGTGCTCTTTCGCGAAGACCGCGTCGTGCGTGACGGCCGGGAGCAGCGAGGTTCCCGCGTCGAAGAGTTGCTGTAGCAGGATCGCCAGGTCGGGGTAGGTATCCGGGCGCGCGAGGCTGCCCGCGGCGGCCACGATCTGCCCGTAGGTCCACGACGTGCCGTCGACCACGATGGGGGCGAGCCGCGCTCGTTCGGCGAGCGCGATCCACTTGAGTTTCGGGTCACCCGCCGAGAACGCGCAGGCCGGACCCGCGGCCGAGCAGTCACGCAGGAAGACGTCGAAGGTCTCGGCGACGGCGTCGGCCACGCCCTGCCTGGTGTCGAGCGGCAGGTTCGCGCCGTCGGCGCCGTGCCCGTTCGCATTGCCCTCGAAGTCCAGTGACCCGTCCAGCGCCATCGCCCGCACCCGGCCCGGGAACATGTTGGCGTAGACCGCGCCGACCTGCGTGCCGTAGGAGATGCCGTGATAGGTCAGCGCCGCGTCGCCCACCGCGCGTCGCAGCAACTCCAGGTCACGGGCGGTATTCGTGGTCGAAGCGTGCGCCAGGATCGGGCCCGCGGACGCGCCGCAGCGGGCGGCGATATCGGCGGAGCGGGCGAAGAACTCCGGTTCCTCGCCGGGACCCGCCGGTATGCCGGGGAAGGTCGCGAAGTAGGCCTCTTGCTCGGCGGTCGAGGGAAAACAGAGGGTCGGAGCGCTGCGTGAGACCGAACGCGGATCCCACGACACCAGATCGAACCGGGCCCGCAGTTCCGCGGAGAACAACCACGGCCACCGCGCCCGCTCGCGGAGCCGGTCGACGCCCGACGGTCCCGGCCCGCCGAAGTTCACGAACAGGGTGCCGATCCGGCGACCGGGATCGGTCGCGGGCAGCTTGATCACCGCCAGCTCGATCTGCTCGCCCTGCGGGCTGTGGTAGTCCAGCGGCACCCGCGCCCACGTGCAGGAGAAGCCGTCCTCGCAGTCCGACCACTGCAGCCCCGGCGTGCTCGCGGTCTCGGCGAGCTGATCGACGTACGGATCGGCCGCGCCGGCGGGGGACGGGACGGTGAGAGCGCCGATGCCGAGCAGCACAGCGAGAACGCGGGTCCAGCCGCGGCGAGTTCCACGGCGCCAAGAGCGCGAATACAACTGCCGAGCCTCCTGCGCAGATCGGATGAACCTCGCGAAGCTATCACATGCTTACTTCAGGAAACTAGTTGGCGCGGAACGGAATTCGCCCATCCGCCCAGGTTACCCGTTGCGGCGACCCCGTTCCGCACCGCCCGTTCCTGAATTTATTTCGTATTGTTCGGTTAACGCGGAGTTGCCTATTTCGGCAGACTCTGTGTTTTTCCCGATAATTTCCGTGCCGAGGTGGTCGGCGCGCTACTTCGTCGCTACTGTCGGGGTTGTTGCGCGGAAATGTGGCGCAACCGGGTGTCGACGACGATCCCTAATTCCAGGACAAGTGGAGGAAGTGGGATTGTGACGGTAACCACAGAGAAAACCCGGCGTGACCTGGACCACCGCCCCTCGTTCCGGGGGATGCCGACCGGCGCGATGCCGATGGTCGCCTTTCTTTCGGTATTGGCCGGATTTATCGGTGCTGCCGCCTACACGCATTCCGCCGGATATTTCGTGACATTCATGACCGGAAATACCGAGCGAGCCGTCCTCGGCTGGTTCGACAATGACGTGGTCTTGGCCACCGGTGCCATCACACTGCTCTTCTCCTTCGGTCTCGGCGTGTTCGTGGCCTCGCTGCTGCGGCGACGCGTGTGGCGCGACAGCCGCCACGGCGCGGCCGTGGTGACCACGGCGGCCCTGGCCGTGGCAGCCGTCGTCGACTGGGTCCTCGACCGCACGGGCGGGCAGGAGGTGGGGTTCATCCCCATCGCCTTCGTCGCGTTCGCGGTCGGCGCGCTCAACACCGCCTTCGTCAAGAACGGCGAGACCAGCGTTCCGCTGAGCTACGCCACCGGGACGGTGGTGAAGCTGAGTCAGGGCATCGAAAGCCATGTCAGCGGCGGCAGTTCCCGTGATTGGCTCGGCTACGCGCTGCAGTACGGATCCTTCGCTGGGGGCGCCTTCCTCGGCGGCGTGCTGAGCGTGCTGGTCGGCGGCGAGATGATGCTGATCGTGGCCACCGTCGTCTCGGCCGTGGCGATCCTGCTCACAGCCAAGGCCGCGACCGAGCCCCAGATTTTGTCCTGACCACGGCATTGCCTACACTAGAGCGGTTGCCTGGGCACCTCTGTGTCCGCTGGCGCCTCGCGTAGGCGGACGGTCCAGGCACCGAGAGCTCGTCAGAGAACTCATCCGGTCGGTAAGTGCCGTCCGGACCAGCCGAATTGTTGTAGGCCCACGGTCACCTCGCGCAAGCGGGGAGATGCTGCATGGGAACCGCAGCGAGAAAGGTGTCGAGGTCTAACCATGACCATGACTGATCCGATCGCAGACTTCTTGACACGTCTGCGCAACGCCAACTCGGCGTACCACGATCAGGTGAAGGCGCCCCACTCCAAGCTCAAGGCGAACATCGCCGAGATCTTGAAGCGTGAGGGCTACATCGCCGACTACCGCACCGAGGACGCGACCGTGGGCAAGTCCCTCGTCGTCGATCTGAAGTACGGCCCCAGCCGTGAGCGCAGCCTGCAGGGCCTGCGTCGCGTCTCGAAGCCGGGTCTGCGTGTGTACGCGAAGTCCACCAACCTGCCCAAGGTCCTCGGCGGCCTCGGCGTGGCGATCATTTCCACGTCGACCGGTCTGCTCACCGACCGTCAGGCGGCCAAGCAGGGCGTGGGCGGCGAAGTCCTCGCCTACGTCTGGTAAGGGAGGACTACTAATGTCGCGTATTGGTAAGAAGCCCATCGAGATTCCGGCCGGCGTCGACGTCACCATCGACGGCCAGGTCGTCACGGTGAAGGGTCCCAAGGGCACCCTGTCGCACTCCGTGGCCGAGCCGATCACCGTCGCCAAGGGCGAGGGCAACGAGCTCGAGGTCCAGCGTCCGAACGACGAGCGCGCAAACCGCTCGCTGCACGGCCTGAGCCGCACCCTGATCGCCAACATGATCGAGGGTGTCACCAAGGGCTACGAGAAGAAGATGGAAATCTTCGGTGTCGGTTACCGTGTGGCCGCCAAGGGCTCGAACCTCGAGTTCGCCCTGGGTTACAGCCACCCGGTGCCGATCGAGGCCCCGGAGGGCATCACCTTCGCGGTGGAATCGCCCACCAAGTTCTCCGTGTCCGGAATCGACAAGCAGAAGGTCGGCCAGATCTCCGCTGTCATCCACGGACTGCGTAAGCCCGACCCGTACAAGGGCAAGGGCATCCGCTACGCCGGCGAGGTCGTTCGCCGCAAGGTCGGAAAGACGGGTAAGTGATCATGGCGCAAACCGAAAACCAGAAGGCCAAGCGGGTTCCGCTGGGCAAGGACGTTTCCACGAAGCGTCGTCTGTCGAAGACCCGCCGTCACTTCCGTCTGCGCAAGAAGGTCGTCGGCACCACCGAGCGTCCGCGCCTGGTGGTCAACCGCTCCTCGCGGCACCTGCACGCCCAGCTCGTCGACGACTCGGTCGGCAAGACCATCGCCGCCGCGTCCTCGATCGAGGCCGATGTGCGTGCGCTGGAGGGCGACAAGTCCGCCAAGGGCGCCAAGGTCGGTCAGCTGATCGCCGAACGTGCCAAGGCTGCCGGTATCGAGGCGGTCGTGTTCGACCGTGGTGGTCACGACTACCACGGCCGTATCGCGGCGCTGGCCGATGCCGCTCGTGAAGGCGGGTTGAAGTTCTGATGACTGTTATTTCGAACGGAAGGAACGTCTGATGCCGGGACGTCAGCGGCGTGACGGCGGCAGCGGACCCGCCGGACAGAACCCCAATGCCCCCGAGGGCGGCCGTGGCGATCGTCGCGGTGGCGGCGACCGTCGTGGCGGTGACCGTCGGGACCAGGCCGCCGAGAAGAACCAGCTCGAGCGCGTAGTCGCGATCAACCGCGTCTCCAAGGTCGTGAAGGGTGGTCGTCGCTTCAGCTTCACCGCCCTCGTGATCGTCGGTGACGGCAACGGTCTGGTCGGCGTCGGCTACGGCAAGGCCAAGGAAGTTCCCGCGGCCATCCAGAAGGGTGTCGAGGAGGCTCGCAAGGGCTTCTTCCGCGTCCCGATGATCGGCTCGACCATCACTCACCCGGTTCAGGGTGAGGCGGCGGCCGGTGTCGTCATGCTGCGTCCGGCTTCGCCCGGTACCGGTGTGATCGCCGGTGGCGCGGCGCGTGCCGTGCTCGAATGCGCTGGCATTCACGACATTCTGGCCAAGTCGCTCGGTAGCGACAATGCGATCAACGTCGTTCACGCGACGGTTGCCGCGCTCAAGATGCTCCAGCGTCCCGAAGAGGTTGCCGCGCGTCGCGGTCTGCCGATCGAGGATGTCGCTCCGGCGGGCATGCTGCGTGCGCGTGCAGGACAGGGAGCCTGACATGGCTGATCTCAAGGTGACCCAGATCAAGAGCACCATCGGCGCCAAGGCGAATCAGAAGGAGTCCCTGCGTACGCTCGGCCTCCGCAAGATCCGCCAGACGGTTGTCCGTGAGGACAACGCTCAGAACCGCGGTCTGATCAACGTCGTGCGCCACCTCGTAACAGTTGAGGAGGTCTGACATGACCATCAAGTTGCACCACCTGCGTCCTGCGCCGGGTTCCAAGACCGAGAAGACCCGTGTGGGTCGCGGTGAGGGTTCCAAGGGTAAGACCGCTGGTCGTGGTACCAAGGGCACCAAGGCCCGCAAGAACGTCTCCCCGGCGTTCGAGGGTGGCCAGATGCCGCTGCACATGCGCCTGCCGAAGCTCAAGGGCTTCACCAACCGCTTCCGCGTGGAGTACCAGGTTGTGAACGTGGGCCGCATTGCGGAGCTGTTCCCCGAGGGCGGCACGGTCGGTAAGGCCGAGCTCGTCGCGGCCGGCGCCGTTCGCAAGAACGAGCTGGTCAAGGTCCTCGGCGATGGTGAAATCGGTGTGGCGGTCCAGGTGACCGCCGACAAGGTGACCGGCTCCGCCAAGGAGAAGATCGCCGCCGCCGGTGGCACCGTCACCGAACTGGCCTGACGGTACTGTAGTTAGCAGTGGACACCGGACGAGTCGAGAGCTCGTCCGGTGTCACTGTTAGAGTTCAAGTGTTGTCTGCCAAGCTCGTCATCGGCTGACGTATCCCACACGATGCGGTGTTGGTTCAGTCGCATGGCATGACCATGTCGTTCGCCAGGAGGATCTGTGCTTTCCGCCTTCGTATCGGCCTTCCGGACTCCGGACTTACGGCGGAAGATTCTCTTCACGCTGGGGTTGATCGCGTTGTACCGGTTGGGTGCCGCGCTGCCGTCCCCCGGCGTCGACTACCAAGCAGTCCAGGAATGCGTGAAGCTGGTTTCCGGTGGCGAGTCCGCCGGGATATACCAGCTCATCAACCTGTTCTCCGGTGGTGCGCTGCTGCAGCTTTCGGTGTTCGCGATCGGCATCATGCCGTACATCACCGCGAGCATCATCATCCAGCTGCTCACCGTCGTCATCCCGCGCTTCGAGGAGTTGCGCAAGGAAGGCCAGTCCGGCCAGACCAAGATGACGCAGTACACCCGCTATCTGTCGATCGCCCTGGCGATCCTGCAGGCAACGGGTCTCGTCGCGCTTGCCGCCCGCGGTCAGCTGCTACAGGGCTGCCAGCAGGACATCCTGGCTGACACCAGCATCTTCGGCATGATCATCATCGTCTTGGTGATGACCGCCGGTGCGGCGTTGGTGATGTGGTTCGGCGAGCAGATCACCGAGCGCGGTGTCGGTAACGGCATGTCGCTGCTCATCTTCTCCGGTATCGCCGCGCGCATCCCGCTCGACGGCAAGGCGATCCTGGACACCCGCGGTGGTCTGGTCTTCGGTCTGGTGTGTGTCGCCGTGCTGGCGATCATCGTGGCGGTGATCTTCGTCGAGCAGGGTCAGCGCCGGATTCCGGTGCAGTACGCCAAGCGCGTCGTCGGCCGCAAGATGTACGGCGGTTCGTCGACCTACCTGCCGTTGAAGGTCAACCAAGCCGGTGTCATCCCGGTGATCTTCGCGTCCTCACTGCTGTACCTGCCCAACCTGGTCGCGCAGCTGACCGGGTCGAGCACGGCGACGGAGCCGAGCTGGTGGCAGGAGATCATCCAGAAGTATCTGGTCGACCCGACCAACCCGGTCTACATCGCCATCTACTTCGGTCTGATCGTGTTCTTCACCTACTTCTACGTCGCGATCACCTTCAATCCGGAGGAACGCGCCGACGAGATGAAGAAGTTCGGTGGCTTCATTCCGGGCTATCGTCCGGGTAAGCCGACCGCCGACTACCTGAATTTTGTTCTGAGCCGCATCACCCTGCCTGGCTCGATCTACCTCGGCGCGGTCACCGTCCTCCCGAGCTTGTTCCTCGGCGCGGGCAGCACTGGCCAGTCGGCGAACATGGCCTTCGGCGGTGCCGCGGTGCTCATCATGGTCAGTGTTGGTCTCGACACGGTCAAGCAGATCGAGAGCCAGCTGATGAATCGAAATTACGAAGGGTTCCTCAAGTGAGAGTTGTTCTGCTCGGTCCGCCGGGTGCCGGCAAAGGTACTCAGGCCGTCCTGCTGTCGGAAAAGCTGGGCGTTCCGCACATCTCCACCGGAGACCTCTTCCGCGCGAACATCAGCCAGCAGACCGCCCTCGGTCGTGAAGCGCAGAAGTACATGGACGCGGGCGACCTCGTCCCCAGCGACGTCACGAACCGCATGGTCGAGGCCCGCGTGGCCGAGCCGGACGCCGCGAACGGCTTCGTGCTCGACGGCTACCCGCGCACGGTCGATCAGGGCGATGCGCTGAAGAAGATCCTCGAGAACCACGGCAAGGAACTCGACGCCGTGCTGTGCTTCGTGGTGCCCGAGTCGCTGCTCAAGGACCGGATGCTCGCCCGTGGCCGCGCCGACGACACCGAAGAGGTGATCGACAACCGCCTGCGCGTCTACCGCGAGGAGACCGAGCCGCTGCTCGAGTACTACGACGGTCTGGTCGTGACGGTCGAAGGCGTCGGCGAGGTCGACGACGTCAACGCGCGGGCGCTGCAGGCGCTCGGACGCTGATGGTCTTCAGCCGTAAGAAGAAGGTCGTGCCGTTCCGTTCGGCGGGCGAGCTGGATGCCATGGCGGCAGCCGGCGCGATCGTCGGACGGACGCTCGTCGCCGTCCGCGCCGCGGCCAAGCCCGGCGTGTCGACGCTGGAACTGGACGAGGTCGCCGAGCAGACGATCCGTGACGCGGGCGCCGTCCCGTCGTTCAAGGGTTATCACGGCTTCCCCGGCTCGATCTGTTCTTCGGTCAACGACCGTGTGGTCCACGGCATCCCCTCGGCGACGGACATCCTCGCCGAGGGTGATCTCGTGTCCATCGACTGCGGTGCCATCCTCGACGGCTGGCACGGTGACTCGGCCTGGACCTTCGGCGTCGGCACCATCATCGAGGCCGACCGGTTGCTGAGCGAGGCGACCAGGCTGTCGATGGAAATGGGCATCGCCGCGATGCTGCCCGACAACCGCCTCACCGACGTCTCGCACGCCATCGAGCTCGGTACCCGCGCCGCCGAGCGCGAGCACGGCCGCGCCTACGGCATCGTCGACGGTTACGGTGGCCACGCCATCGGCCGCGAGATGCACATGGACCCGTTCCTGCCGAACGAAGGCGCCCCCGGCAAGGGGCCGCGCCTGGTCGTCGGCTCGGTGCTGGCTATCGAGCCGATGCTCACCCTCGGCACCACCGAGACCAGGACCCTCGATGACGACTGGACTGTCGTCACGACTGACGGCTCCCGCGCCGCGCACTGGGAGCACAGCGTCGCCGTCACCGAGGACGGCCCGCGCATCCTCACCTTGCGCCCGGAGTAGTTCGCGCGCACAAGTTTCCGCCGACGGCCCGGTCAGCCTTCCAGCAGGATGGTGACCGGGCCGTCGTTCGTCAGCTCGATCCGCATATGGGCCCCGAAGTGCCCGGTGGCCACGGTCGCGCCGAGTTCGCGCAGCGTATCGGCGAAGGTGTCGACGAGTGGTTCGGCGAGCTCACCGGGAGCGGCCGCGTTCCAGGACGGGCGCCTGCCTTTGGCGGTATTCGCGTAGAGCGTGAACTGACTGACGACCAGAATCGGTGCGCCGAGATCGGCGGCGGAGCGCTCGCCGTCGAGAATGCGCAGTCGCCACGCCTTGTCGGCGAGGGCTTTCGCCGTCGCCTCGGTATCGGTGTGGGTGGCGCCGACCAGGGCGAGCAGGCCGTGCGGCACCCCCGCCTCGGCCGGATCGATCCGGCCGACGACCTTGTCGTCGACAGTCACCTGGGCACTGGTCACCCGCTGCAGCAGTACTCGCACAGCACCCGATCATGCCAGGCGCCGGATCCGGGTCAGGATTTGCCGAAGAACAGGATGTCGGGGCCGTACTCGGTGAGCGGGCGGTTCTCGGCGGCCTGGCGGATACCGCTGCCGGGCAGTTCGGTGACCTTGGCGAACATCTCCGCGTTGCCGAAGGCCGCGCGGACCTGGGTTTCGGAGGCGTAGTCGGCGCCGTAGTCGGCCAGCGTCGCGAAATCCAGTGGGGCCAGTGGTGCGTCGAGCGGCGCCTGGCCGCTCGGCCTGCCGAGTGCGGCGTACTGGGTGGCGACGCCGTTGTCGTAGAGGCACAGTTCGTAGGAGATGTTCTCGATGGTGGCGACGGTGAGCACCGGCCACTTCTCCGAGAGGCGAACGGCGAGGGGATGGTTGCCGAGCCCGCCGATCTCCCAGTTCAGGCTCTTCACCGAAATCCAGCTGCCGGAAGACTTTTCGACCAGAACTACGTCCGCGGCGAGTTCGGTCGCGGTGTTGGTGACGGGTTCCTTCACACCCCAGTGCTTTTCGTGCACACCGGCGAACCTGCCCGCATCCACCGGTTCGGCGCCGTCGCGTGCGTAGGCCGCCACGATCGCGGCCCGCACCTGGTCGAGCGCGTCCGGCGCCGAACAGCGCACCGCGAGCGCGCCGTAGGTCGCCGAGATCTCCACCGGTCGCGAGGGCGGCTCCGGCATCGCGCCTGCCGCGAGAGGCTTGAGCCCGACGAGGGCGAGCCGCCAGTTGATCTCGTCGATCGTGGCCAGGTCGCCACCCGACTGATAGAGGATCTGCTGCTGGGTGAGCCTGCCGGCGCGCTCGAGCGTCGACGCTCCCAGCTTCACCAGGGCCTGCGTGGTCTTGACGGTGAGATCGAGTTCCTCGACCCGGGTTTCGCGCAAACGCGCGGTACTGGCGGCCGAGGTCACCTCCGAATACAGCGCGCGATAACTCGCGATGGCCTGCTTGCGTGAGCGGCCGACCATCATGGTGCGCAGCAAGGTGCTCAGGCTCGCCAGGTACTTACCCGGCTGCTCGGGATCGCGCGCGTACCTGGCCGCCCTGATCCGTACCGCGTCCTCGGTCGCCGCCACCGCCGCGTCGTGATCGAGCCGCATCAGCCAGACGCCGCACTTGGACAGCCCGTCGGCACACATCGGCGACACGTCGGGATAGTCCCGCGCGACCTGCCGGTACGCCTGACAGGCACTGCGAATGGTGTTGGTGGCGAGCTGCCGGTGCCCGACCAGCCGGGTCGCCTGCTCGAACAGGCGTAGCGAATCCTGCAGCGCACCGGCGTATTCGTAGCTGACAAAGCCGCCGACGAGCCAGTGCAACCGGATCGCCACCGCTTCCTGCGCCGGCTCCAGCGCCTCGGCGGTGCGGTCGCGACCCGATGGGTCGTCGCGGGTGGTGAGCAGGCCCTGGGCGAGCTCGGTGAGTGAGCCGGCCAGCCGCAGGTAATCCTCGGGGTGCTGGCTCCTGGTAGTAGTGCGGTCGGTCGCGACGCGCCGTTCGAGGCCGCTCAGGTCGGTCATGAGCAGTTCCATCGCGACGTCAATCTCCGACCCCATCAATCGTTGGTGCTAGTGCAGCGACGCGGCGGTTGCTGCTCGATCGAGTCTGTCACAGATCGGTGCGAGCCGCCCGGCTGACGGTGGGGGAAAGTTGTCGTTGCCGGAAGACTCTGGGGCTGTGCAGATTCCATTGCGGTGGCTAAGCTTCGGGGCATTCCGGTCCGAGGGAGACGGGCCGCGTTGACGTGCGTCGAGGAGCTGGTGTGGGAGAGAAGACTCCGTGGGATGGGGCGGCCGGAAAGGCGAGCATCCGGGTCGAGACCGGCGCCGCGCTCCAGGCCGCCAATGCCTGCCGTGACGTCATCGCGGTGCTGAAAGGGTGCCAGGAGCTGCTCGCACCCGGTAAAATCAACAACTTCTCCGTCGCCGCGATCGGCGGCACCGAGGTGCACGCGCAACCGCTGCGGACGCGGTTCATCGAGGAGACAAAGCAGGCGTCGGATTCGGTCGGTCGGTTCATCGACGCGCTGCACGACATGGGCGACATGTTCAAGGCGGCCGGTGCGGAGTACACCGGTAGTGACGGCGTGTCCGCCAGCGACCTCGCCGCGTTGAAGAAGGATCTCAGCGGCGTATCGACCTCGCCGGGCGCGGCGAATCTGAAAGACGCTGTCGCCAAGTCCCCGGTGTACCTGCCGCCGCATTACCAGGCGGTGACCGGCAATTACACGGTGCACGACGACGACATCGAGGTGGCCAAGAAGCCGTCCGTGAAGACAGCGCTCGCCAGGGCCGAGGGCGCCGATGTGTTCAAGCATCACGCGCGCGGACCATCGAGCATGGGGTGGACGGATCTGCAGGACCTCGGCCGCCGAATCCAATGGTCCCACGTGTCGGCGGAGATACCGACCTGGAAGGTGCTGGCCGATCAGGTGGAGTCGGTCGGCACGAACTTCCAGACGGCGGTCCGCACGATCACCACGACGAACTGGGAAAGCAATGGCGGTGACGCCGCCTTCGCCGCCGTGCAGGGGTTCGTCGGGTCCCTCGGCTCGCTGCGTGACGGCTTCTTGATGATGCACTCGGCCCTGCAGTACACCGCCGACTTCCTGCACGCGACCGCGGCGTCGATGCCGGTGCCCGCCAACGGCGAGACCTGTGACGATGTCGGTGAGGTGCAAGAGCTGTATCGCAAGCATTACTACGTCGGCTTCGATGACGTGCAGAACATGTTCCCGGTGGCCGCCGAACCCACGGCGCCCCAGGGCGCGCTCGGTCCGCCGCCGGAGAAGAGGAAAGAGGACCCGGGCAAGCGCGACGACACCGGGGGCAGCACCGGAGGCCAGGGCGGGGGGAACACCGGCGGCGGTTCCGGCGGCAGCGGTGCCGGAAGCCAGGGCGGCGCCGGAAGCCAGGGCGGCGGCGGCAGCCAGCAGACCGGTTCCCAGCAGCAACAGGATGCCCTGCAACAGCAGCGTGCGGATCTGGCCGGCCAGCAGCAGGCGCTGGACAAGCAGAAGCAGCAACTCACCGATCAGGCGACGCAACTCCAGAACGCGGCCGGGCAGAATCAGACCGGCGGTGGCCTGACCGGTTCCGGCGGCAGCAAAGGTTCGGGGAGTACCGGCAGCACGGGAACCGTCAGCTCCGGGACCGGTTCCAGTAGCGGCTCCGACGGCATCTCTTCGCTGGTCTCCGCGATTTCGGGGGTCGTCTCCACGGTCACGCAGGCCCTGCCGTCGGTCATCGCGGCACTGTCCTCGATCGACACGAGCGCGCTCACGCCGGACTTGACGCAATTGACACAGGCGCTGAGCCAGTTCCCCGACCTGCGGGCGGCGATCTCGGATTCGCCGGAGTTCGCCACGCTGATGGCCGAGCATCCCGAACTGGTGCCCGCCGCCCAAACCATCGGGCTGACGGTGGACACCCCGACCGCTGTCGCGGTGCCGACCGCCGGGGTGGCACCGGCGGCCGGGCCGGCGACGAGCGAGCCGACGACAGCGTCGGTCGGCGCGGCCGCGTTCCCCCGCGCCGCACTGCCGGATTTCAGCAATCTGGGATCCCTCGCCGACTTTGTCTCGCCCATTGTCGCGGCGAGCACCGGCGTCGCCGCGCCCGTGCTCCCGGAACCCGCCGAGATCGCCACCGAGGTCGACGGCGCGCACGTGGAGAGCAGGTCGTGACCCGCACCTGGGAATTCACCGATGTCGAATTCCACGTGCTCTGGCAGCGGCTGGTGGGTACGACCATGCCGCGGCCGCTCTCCTTCGTGACCGAGGTGCAGGACGCGCTCGAATTCGAGCGGTTGGCACACGAGGCGTGGCAGCGGCTCCGCGAGACGATCGACGGCGAATTGCATGCCGCCATCGACGTATTGGCTCGGCCGGAGGTCTATGTGCGGCTGCGCGGGTGGCATGACCGCGCGTCGGAGGATCCGAAGTACATGATCAAGGCGCGGGCCGCTCGTTCCGGGGCACAGGGATATCTGCTGTACCAGAAGCCGGGTATCACGTCGTGGCACAGCTCCGGCTACACCGTGGTCGAGTGCGGTCCGCACGGGGTGGCCGAGGCGATCGTCGGGCACATGCCCGAGCTGGGTGCGGGCAAGTCGGGAATCATTCCGCTGGTCGGTGGGCAACCGACCGGGCAGCCCGATTTCGAGTCGCGTCCGTCGATGATCTTCGAGGAGGCCGACACCGGGATCGCCGCCCGCAGCGCCGCCTTCTTCGACATCGAGGCCCAGCGGACCGGGCTCGTGGAGATCCTGCAGAACCAATCCATGTTCGGCTCGCGCGGTATGCACCGCGACATTCTGCTGTGGCGTGATCTCCCGGACGACGGCCGCTATGTGATCGCCCTGCCCTCCGACGAGCCCACCGCCGTGCCGATGGCCCGTCCCGACCTGCTCGCGGCCATCGACGCCTCCATCGCCCGGATGATGGCCCGCGTCGAATCACATTGGGAGGCAAGTGCCTAGCCTGGGTGGATTCGGCGAGAACGTCGAGCCCGATGTGCCGTTCTCGCTCGGCCCTCGGGTGCGCGAGTCCGCGGCGCCGGATCCGGCCGAGGAGATCACCGAACTGGCGTACCGGATCGCCAGGGAGACCGCGGCACTCGGCCCGGCGGGCTGGCGGAACCTGACCGCCGTGTTCGCGTTGACCGTCGAGGCAGAGGTAGCCCATCTGCTGTTCGAGGACGCGCACGGTGCGACGGTCCGGGCGCTGCCGAACGCCGACATCGTCGACGCGGTGCGCGAGCACCGGAAGCTGTCGGCAGGCTACGGCGACGGACCGTGGTGGCGGCTCGTGGTGACGATGAGCAGCACCGGCGAACTCGACGTCGACCACGACTACGGCGACGAGCCGTTCCCGGATGATCAGCTTTTCGCGCCGCGGGCCTACCTGGCCGACCTCGAGGTCTATCCACGACGCCGGCTGCCGGTGTGGCTGGCCGCCTATCTGCACCATGGCGGCAGGCAGCTGCGCTCACCGGGTGCGGCGGCGCAGCGGGCGCGGCTCGATGTCGTGGCAGAAGTGCGAGCCACTGTGTCGGAGTTCGACTTTCCGGCGTACCCGATCATGCGTGCGCGCTGGGCGGTGATCGCGGCCGCGTTCGTGGCTGCCGGTTCCGCTCGGGGCCCGCGGATGCTGCCTGCCCTCGGTTGGTTCGAGGGCGGTTCCCGCAGTGGCTCGACGCTGTACGAGGTGCCGGGTGGCCGCGCGGTGCTCTCCGGCGGCGTGTGGAATGCGATGGCGCTCGATGCCGCCTACAACGAGGACGCCGAACTGCCCGCGCTGTACGCGGGTGCGCCCGAGTGGGTGGCGGATCCGGTGGTCAACACCAGGGCCGGGCACGGTCTGCTGTCGTTCTGCTACTGGTGGGAGGACGGCGCCTGGTATCGCGGCGAGTCTCCCGCCGCCGATCATCTCGCCGAAGCCGTGCCGGGAATCTGGACGGCCGACACCGCGGCGCAGGTGGTCGCCGGCTTGCTCGACGCCGAGGCGAGCGACCGGCAGCGAGCGGCCGCCCGCGCGCTGGTCGACGCTGCGGAGCGCGGCGTCGCGACCCGCGAGGCGATCGTCGAGATATTCGGTGACGACGGCACTTTCGATGTCGACGCCGCGATGTACCAGCTGACCCTGGCCGGCGTCACCGAGGCCGGGGCGGGGCGGGCAGCCCTCTGAGCGTCGGGTCGTACACGATGACCATCCGATGGTCCGGCCGCGGCGCGGAGAAGGAGTCCATCTTGTCCTTGTTCAGGACATTGCTGGCGCCGGCGTCGATGGTGTAGTCGTAATCGTTGTTGCCCGCGCCGGGGAACTCCGTGTACTCCTCGATGCGGAACGGCGGCCGGTTGTCGTAGTGGTCGAGCAGGGCCGTCCACAGCTGGTCGCCGTCGATGTGGCCACGATCGCCGGGGGTGCCCTTGCTCGGGTCGGCGGCCTCGGACTTCATGTCCCACTGCAATTCGATCCGGCCGCCGGGGGCGAGGGTGTGCTCCAGATTCGCCGCGATGGACAGGTAGGCCTCGGGCGGGAGCTTGGCGCTGACATTGTTGACGAAGATCCGGCCGACACCCCCGGTGGTGCCGTCGCCCAGAATGTGTCCGCCGCCGAGCATGTCGCCGAAGACCAGCACGGTCCCGGCTTCGGTCAGCGGGCCGGGATCGAGAATCCCGAGGCTGCGCCTGCGCTGGCTCGGAATCGCGAAGGATTCGGCCAGTTCGGTTTTCACGACCAGCCCGCCGCCGGCGCGGTCGGCGGGTGGCGTCATCTCGACACCGAACGCGCTGCGCCCGACACCCACGTCGACGGTGTGCCCGTTCGGCACCCCGGTCGGTGGCCGGTGGACGAGCTCCACCCTCTCGTTGTTTGTGCCGAAGACGTTCTGCTCCAAGGGAAGTCGATGCAGCGGCTGGGGCCGGGGAATGATCTCCACGGCCGAGACGCCGTGCACCGGGTCGTGGATCATCACGGTGTACTCGATATTGATCCCGTTCTCGGCGGCGGTGCGGTTCGCCCGGTCGACGCTGTGCAGGAGTTCGCTCATCGAGCCTGCGACACCGTCGACCTCGAGGCGGCCGGTGCCGTGCTCGAGGACGGCCGCGAACCGGTTCGGCGAGGTGGCCAGTGTTTCCGCCGCGTCGTACATGCGCTGGAACGCCTCGGGACCCATGGCGGCACGGAACGGTTCCGGCATCGCCGTGTGGAATCGGTCGATGGCTTCGTGCAGATCGCGCACGCGCTGTGCCGCAGCCGGATTCGGA
Organism: Nocardia sp. NPDC057663; assembly: GCF_042799895.1. Taxonomy (NCBI): domain Bacteria; kingdom Bacillati; phylum Actinomycetota; class Actinomycetes; order Mycobacteriales; family Nocardiaceae; genus Nocardia; species Nocardia sp. NPDC057663. The sequence goes on from NZ_JBHVHX010000008.1 coordinate 186,528, forward strand.
TCGTTGATGGCGATATTGAGCGGGTCCATGGCCGCCATCAGGTGTTTGGTCGGCACGTGCTGACGGGCTTCGCGGAAATTCGGGTTCTCGAAAATCGGGTCGAAGATGCGCCGGGCAAGCTCCTCGCGCATGCGCGCGTCGAGTCCACGGCGTTCGTTGGTGACCAGGTCGCGCACGTGTTCGCCCGCCGCCAGCTCGCTCAGCGTCGCCAGGTGAGCGGCACTGCCACGATCGTATTCGGCCGCGGTGAGCGATTCGCCGAAGATCGGGCGCTGCTCGGTCAGGCCCGAGCGCTCGAGCGAATAGCGGTGCGCGAGAACCGGATCGTGGCTGGTGAGCAGGTGTTCGGCGGTGCTGCCCGGACGCAGGTCGATGCGCCCGGCGAGATCGGCGAGATCGCGGCGCAGCCCCGGGAGTTGTTCCGCCCGTGCGGGATCGATGGTGGCCGCGTCGATCTTGTTGAGCAGCACGCGAACTTCGGCGAACCGGCCGCCGAGGTGATCGGTCAGCCGATCGGGACGCTCCGCCACGGGATCGATGATGATCTCGGGTTCCTGCGCGAGCCGGATCTCGGCGATCTCGTGCGCGATGCCACGCACGACATCCTGGTCTCGTGCGCGCGGTGAGACGTGCACGTCGTAGCCCGTGCCGTCGGGACGGCTCCGGAATTCGGCGACAGCGCCGCCGGTCGTCGGTTCGACCTGGACGCTGATAGTGCGGCCGTCGGGCAGGCGGAAATGCTTGGTGTCGCGGTTCCAGGCCACGTCCTCCGGCGTGACGAGCGCGAGGTTGTCCTCCACCACATGGACGACTTCGCGGGTGGTCAGATTCGGCTGGTTGGGTGGGCGCGCATCACCATGGAACTCCCCGACGCTCGCGGCGGCTCCGTGGTGCGGATCCAGCGTGGTACCGGGCCGCGTACCCGGCTCGACGACCGGCAGCGCGGGCCGGGTATCGAAGAGGCCGTCGCGCACCAGGATCGAGATCGACTCGATGTTCTGGCCGGGGTAGTGCTCCTGGATGTTCTTGCTCACCGACTTCAGCGGCATGCTGATGTCGGACTTGGAACTGATGATGCCGTTGAGGGTGGCGTTGGCGAAGGTCTTCGCCTCGCTGTTGTACAGCGGGCGGTTCGCCATGATGTGGTCGGCGAGTTCGACCAGTTGCGGATGGGACAGCTCACGCAACGGCACCAGCACGCGCGGGGTTTCACCGACCGGCTTGAGCGCGACCTTGCCGTCGAACCGGTCGACCAGCATCCGATCGAAGGTGCCCTGGTCGGTGAAGACCGCGAGATCGACATCGTTGGCCCGCGGCGTGCGCAGCGACGACCCCTGGATCACGACGTCACCGACCGGCAGGCCCGCCTCCCGGAGGCCGCCGACCAGGTCACTGCTGAACTTCCGGAACTCCGCGGCGTCGGTGAACTTGTACGGGTAGCCGCGTTCGGTGACGACCTCGACCCAGTTGTGCATCTGCTCGGTGAGTTCGGGTGCGGTGATCGGCTTGGCGGTCCGGGAGCCGACCTGCACCATGTCCTGGATGGTCCGCTGGTCGAGTCCGAGTTTGCGCCCCTCGCCGATGATCGTGGCCAGCTCCGCCTCGGAGTAGGTGAGCTCGAATTTGCCGGGGCGTTCGGCGATCCAGGCGCGCACGTTCGCGGCGATGGGGTCGGCGGGGACGGGTTCGCCGCGACCCTGCTCGGGGACGGCGAGCTCGGCGCGGGACGGTTCGCTGGTCGTCGGCTCGGCGCGGGACGGCTCTTTGTTCGTCGGCTCGCTGCGGGACGGTTCGCTAGTTGTCGGCTCGCTGCGGCCGGGTTCGGGTTCCCCGGCCCGCGCTCGTTCCGGTACCGCCGGTTCCTTCGGCGTACTGTGCTCGCCCGCGCTCGCCGGCGCCTCGGCGGTGACACGGACCTGTTCGGCACCGGACTCGGTCCGGCGCTGCTCGCTCGCGCCCGCGACTTCGGCCGCGCGGTCCTTCGACGTCGCCGTGACGTTCGATTTGGCGCCACTTTGTTCGGCGAGCCCGGCTCTGGTGTTGCTCTTCGCGTCGCCCTGTCCCGCAGCGTCCTTGGCGGCCGGACGTTCACCGGCTCGCGATTCCGGCGCCGTGGTACCCGGACGTTCGGCGGGAGCGGGCCGGGCACCCGAATCCGTTGTACGCACACCGGATTCGGCGGGCCGCGCGGTGCCCTCGGCCCGGGCGCCGGAGTCGGTGCGGCCCTGGGACTCGGCCCGCATCGCCGCCTCGGACGGTCGCACCGCACTGCCGTCACGGGACGCGGAACCGGAGCTGTTCCACTTCTCGTGCAGTTGCTCGAGCCGCGCGACATGCTGGTCGCTGTACTGGCCCTTCGAATCCGTCTTGACGCCGTTCGCCTGTCGAGTGATCTCCTCGGCCCGCTTCTGCTCGGGCCCCGTCCCGACGCGGTCGGGATGGGTCTGCTTGACCAGATCGTTGTAGAGCTGCTTGCCTTCGCGCACGGAAGCTTCGGTGACGATGGGCGCCTTCGCCGCCGACGCGCCGGCCGGTGACATCCTGGGCGAATCCATGGTCGGCGCGTTCCCGAGTCCCGCGCCGTGCCGCACACCGTGCGCGCCGCCGAGTGCCGCACCGACGACGACCAGCTTCGGGTCGAAGGTGGTGTCGATCTTGTCGGCGTCGAAGTAGCCGTGGGTGAGCTGGTCGCCGACCTGCCAGGCGAGGCCGGCGCCGTACATGCCGAGCCCGCCCGCGGCGCCGCCGGTCACGCCGCTGGTCAGTCCACGCATGGCCGGGCTCAAACTGGTCCGGCCGAGCAGCTTGTGCATGCCCATGCCGACCGGGGCGCCGAGCAAACCGCCTGCGCCCCATTCGAATCCGGTGCGCAGGTTCTGGCCGATGTCGAACGAATCACGGTGACCCCTACGGAGCTGATCGGCCTGGATAAGGCCGTCAAGGCCCAAACCCATGCCGCCCGCCTTCAGGCCCGCGATGGCGATCTGCTTCAGATAGGGCTTGAGCAGATTGCGCAGGCCGACCCGGCCCGCCTCCAGTGCCAGCTGCTGGAGGCCGCGATTGGCGGCCGTCCCGATGGCGGTTCGGCCCGCGGCCAACGCCAGCGGCACCCCGGCCGACCCCCACGGCCAGGCGGCGATCAGCGCGTAGATCGCGTAGGCGGTGATGAGGGCGAAGCTGCCCTCCATGATCTTGGTGTATTCGAGCTGGGTGCCGCCGTTGCGGGTATAGGTGCCCAGCTCCTCCAGCGCCTTGGCCAGCTCGTCCACGGAATGCGGCCCGGCGAACAGTTTGTCGAACTCCTGCTTGACCGCGACCGCGCCATCGCCGCTGTAGAACTTCGCCGTGGCGTCGGTGACGGCGCGCAGATCCGGCTCGAGCCGGCGCAGTTCTTCGGCGGCCTGCTTCCACGCGTCCCCGAGGGCGAACAGGTCGTCCTCGTCGCCCTTCGGATACGCCGTGCCGAAATTGAGCGCCTGCAGGATCCAGCCGGGGACGAGATCGAAAACCGAGGCTAGACCCGACATGAGTCACCTCCGCTGATGGCGATCACCAGGCGGACTCGGCCGTCTCCGACAGCGCGGTGAACCGCACTGTGCCGTCGGAAGGTTCGTCGTCGCGCTTGCGTGCGCTGGGTGGTGTGACCGGGGCTCGCGGGGGTTCGGGAATCATGTCCTGAACGTCGGGCATCCCGGGCAGGTACTCCGAGAGCCGGGGGATGCGCGCGGTGTCGGCGCGCAGTGTGTCGAGCAGCTCTTTGGTCTTGCGGTGCATGGCGGCCGCGGCGTCCTGGGACGCCGTGGTGACGGCACGGGCGATCTCCGGGAAGCTCAGGTCATCGATGTTGTCCGAGAAGCGAACCTGGATCACGACATTCTCCGCGTTGACCACCACGCTGACCCGGCCCGCCGCCGCGGTCGCGGTCGCGGTCAGCTGCGACTGCTCCTGCTGGGTGCGGGCGATGGCGGCCATTCCCGCGCGCACGGTGTCGGCCAGATCTTCGAGCTGGCTGTGTGCCACTTCGTTCGCCATCGGTTCCTCCTACCTACCCCGTCCGCTGCGGTGCCGTGTTCGGTGTCGGTAGGTCAGCTGAGTCCGTCTTCGTTGGCGCGTTCGGCGGTCTGGAACCGGTTCGCGGCCTCGACCAGAGCACGCGAATAGGACTGCAGTAGCTCGACTTTCGATGACACGACCGCCTGGAGGTTCGTATCCGATGCGCTGTAACCCTGCTCGCCCTCGGCGAAGTTCTTGCCGAACTCGTCGGCTCCCCAGCGTCCCCAGTGCGCCCGCGAGGCCGCGGACACATGGTTGAGGATCTCGTCGATCCGGGTCGCGAGGCCATCGAGATCGCCACCCGTGCCGCGCAGATTGCTGATGTAGACCTCGACCGGATCAGCCATGTCGCACCTCGCTCTTCTGGGTGAATCAGTTTCGATCATTACATGAATTCTGAACCATGCCAACGGTAACGGGATCTGAACTGTCGGCGACTACCGGGCCGCTGCGACGGTGTGTGACGGCATGGCATGCTCGGTGCATGGCTCGCACAACGTTCCACGGCGACATCGAGTCGGCCGGCCACGAGGTGGTGATAGCGCTCGTGCGTGACTGGCTCGCGCAACCACAGCTGTCGATGACTTTGCGCCGGACCGGCTACGAGACGACCTACCGCGACGACACCATCGAGGTGTACTGCCACGAGGCGACCGTTCCGGGAACCGGCGACTCCTTCTACCTGCTCGAGGGCGTCGTCGAGGCCGAGCCGGCCACAGCCGCGCAGCGGCTCGCCGTGCTCGCAGGCGCCTGCCGGGCTGCCGGAATCGACTGCTCCATCGACTACGCCGAGGCCGACGCCGAGGGCTCCGCGATCGGCGCAGAGTCGACCATCGAGTGAGGTGGGGACCGCCGCCGGCGGTGCTAGGGTGCGTGGTCGGAGGATGAATGGCTGAGGTTCCCGGAGCCGAACAGGAGCTGCGCAGGCTCGGTGTGTATCTGCTCGAGCAGGTGCGGGTCGTTGCCGCGCACGTCACACCGGACGCGGTGATACCGGACTCCGCGCTGCCCGACGCTCCCGAGGTCGCCGAATGGACCGAGCCGCTGCGCTATCGGTACAGCCTGCGCGTCCAGACCGCCCTGGCTGCCGGGGAATCCGCGGCAGCAGCCGTGCATCGAAGCGCTGAGGCGTTCGCGGCCGGTGGTTTCGACATCGTCGAGGATCGGCGTGCGGGCACCGTCGCCTCCCGCATCGTGGTGACCGGAAGCCGGGACGGATTCCGGATCGAGGTGCGGGTGTGGCCGGAGACCGGTGACGTCGTCTATGCCGGTGTCACCCCGATGCTCGCGCTGCGGACACCGCGAGCGCAGGAGCTGCCCGACCCGGTCCGCACCGCAGGCACCGTCGAGCCGGGTCACGTGCTCTGTTACGAATGCGGCGGACTCGGCTGGTGCCCGGCGTGTGGTGGCAACGGCTGGGTACTCGATGACGCGGGACTGCGGCAACCGTGCCCGGAATGCCGCGAGCAGCGGGTCTGCCCGATCTGCCGCGGTGCGGGGCAGTTGCAGGTAGCGCGGTTGCGCCCAGTCGAACGGGCCATGTACCCACAGCTCGCCGACGGATCAGCGGGAGAGGACCCATCATGACGACGGCGTTGCCACTGGCGCGGACGAATGCCGAGGCACGCCTGTTCCTCCGGCTGCGTCCGTGCGCAGCGTGTGGTGCGCGGCGGTGCGAGTTCCGGAGCTCGGTCATCGCCGCTGACGGGCCTGCGAGCAGGTATGCGGGACAGTGCGAGTCGTGCGGCGCGCATCGGGAGTATGTGTTCCGGCTGCCCGAGCAGATTCTGCCGCCGCCCGCAGGCCGGGTGCGATTCGGCGGCGCGCAGGCCTCGCAGCTGCTCGACCCCGGTGAATGGCTGCACTATTCGCGTATCTGCGCCGACCAGGCCGGGCCCGGCGACGACGCGCAATCCGCCGCGGCGCGGCACGCCCTGGCGACGGCGCTGGCTGCCGTCGAGGAAGTGGTGAAGTTCATCCCTGACTCCGCGTCGGCGGTGCCTGCGGCGGCCTTCTTCGCCGACGCGGGACAGGCGATATTCGCCGCCGAACCAGGCAGTTTCGACCGTGACCGGCTCGAAGCCGTGCGCACGCACTACAGCGAGCAGCTCGCGCGACGGTGAGCCGACGTCGTCGCGGCGGCGTCGAATACTCACCATTCATGTTGTCGTAACGAGGGATTCGCTCACCACTGCCATTCTGTTGCGCAGGCAAACGAGTTGTGGTGTGGTCGGTGCACCGACGGCGGAGGAATGGGGAGCGCGATGGCGGAGAAGTTCCAGTACGAGCCGCTGCTCTTCCGGCGGGCTGCCGCCAAGACCGGTTCGGTGCGTGACCAGATCAACGGTGTGATCAATCGGCTGGAGGCGGCGACGAACGCGCGTGGCACCTGCTGGGGCAACGACACGTTCGGCAACAACTTCTACAACGGTGACGCCGACAACGGCTACAAGACCTCCAAGGCGAACACCACCGACAGCGCCCGCGCCATGGCGGAGAACATGAACTCGTTCTCCACCGGGCAGATCGAGAGCGCGCAGTTGCTGGAGAAGATGGAAAAGGGCAACTATGACGGCATGCACTGATCAGGAGCCCGCTCTCGCATGACGAACGAACATGCCAAGGCACAGCTCGCCGACATCCTCGAGGGTGTGCAGGAGCAGATGCGTGCCATCGCACACGTGCAGCAGGAACGCGCGAAAATTGTTGCCACCGCGACGGTTCGCAAGCGCGTCACCGTGTCGGTGAACGCCGACTACAAGGTCATCGAGACCAAGTTCAGCACCGATATCGACGACCTCACCTACCCCGAGATCGCCAGGGCGGTGACCGAAGCGGCGCAGCAGGCCTGCGCGGAGGTCGCGCGGCAGACCGCGGTGATGATGTCGCCGATCCAGCAGAACCACGCCCGGCTACCGAAGCTCGACGACCTGGTCGGTGACATGCCCGACCTCCGCATTCCGGAAGCGGTGGAGGCCTCGCTGGCTGCCCCGAACGCGCCCGAGCGGCTGGAAGATTCGGCCACCGAACCGCAGTACCCCCCAGCGCATCGACCCGGTGCGGCGACCGACTCGAGCTGGTGACTCGAGTAATCACGCATGGCAGAACTTCCTGCAGAACTCGCCTGGCTGAAGTATCCCGCGGGCATGGAGTGGCCCGAGGGTGAAGAAGAGCAGCTGTGGGGGCTGGCCGGCGACTGGAAGCAGGCGGCCGCCGAGCTGCGCGAGATCCTCGACGACATCGATGCGGCGAAAGCCGCCTCGCTGACCGCGTATCCGGTCGGCAAGGGCGTCGAGGAGATGATCAAGGGCTTCGACTCCATGCGCAGCGGCGACGGGTCGGAGAAAGATCAGTCGCTGGAGAAGCTGGCCGAATACTTCGAGGCGGTCGGCAAGTCTGCCTACGACGCCGGCACCGAGATCGAATACACGAAGATCATGTTCGTCTCGTCGCTGGCGCTGCTGGCGGCCGAGATCGCGCTGTGCTGGATACCGCCGACGCCCGCGTCACCGGGGTTGCAGGCCTTCGCGATCGCGATGACCCGCGTCGCGGTTCGGCTCCTCGGGCAGACGTTGACGCGAGCCCTCGTCCGCATCGCCCGCCAGGCCGTCATCAAGACGATCCTGAAGTTCCTGGCCAGGCACGTGGCCATCGACCTCACCCTCGGCACCCTGCAGGAGCTCGGTACGCAGGCCTGGCAGGTCGGCCAGGGCCACCGCGACCAGATCAATCACCGGCAGCTGCTGGTCACCATGATCAGTTCGGCCGCGGGTGGTGCGGCGGCGGGGCCGTTCGCCGGTCTGCTCGGCGACCGGATCATCAAAGACCGGATGAACAAGTGGCTCAAGGCCGCCATCACCGGGCCCGCCGCCGGGTTGATGGGCGCCGAGGCGGGCAACCTGGCCGCGATCGGCACCCAGTTCGGAATCGACCTGCACGACCAGGGTTTCGACAAGGCGTGGGACAACGCGACGAAGAGCCTCGGCAATCACGATCCGCTGATGTTCACCGCGGGCGCCTCCAACGGCCTGCTGTCCAGCTTGAGCGGAACCGGCGCGCACGCGTTCAAGAACCGCGGGATCACCACGCCGGGCGTCGACACGATGAGTGCCCCGAGCCTGAGCGAGCAGATCGATGCGATCGTCGGCATCAACCGGCCCGACGGCGGTGAGGGTGAAGGGGACGGCGGGGGCACTCGGACCGACGACGGCGCTGGAGAGGGCAGGGGCACCCGGACCGACGACGGTGCGGGGGAAGGTACTGGTGAGGGCGGGGCGACACGCACCGACGATGGCGCGGGGGAGGGTGCGGGCACCCGGTCCGGCGACGAGGCTGGGCAGGGCGAGAGCCGCGCCGGTGACGGAACGCGGGATGGTGAGAGCACCTCCACCGACTCCCGTAACGAGGGGTCGACCCGAGCCGGTGGCGCGGGGCTCGGTTCCGGTGGTAGCGACGGGTCGGCGATGCGGCCGGCTTCCGCGAGTGGGGCCGGTGGTGATTCCGGGTCGGGACGCAGCGAGGCCGGTGACGGCGGGAACCAGCAGGCCACTGCCGAGGGCGACGACGCGACCGATGGCGGGCGGGCGAACGACGCCGCGGGCTCCCAGCGCACCGGCGAGGATTCGCGCACCGATGATTCGAGCGCTGACGGCGTGCGGGCGGACAACGGCGGCCGATCCGCCGACGAATCGCCAGCAGCGAATCGTGCTGATGGAGCGGCAGATTCGCCGTTGGCGCGGGGCGACGCGAATGGCGGCCAGCGGGCGGGGGTTCCGCTCGGTGCCGATGGGTTGCAGGGCGCCGACCTCGGTGTCCGGGGGAGCGCGGATACCGGCGCGCCGGTGTCGGCTGTCGCGGACAGCGACGCGACCAATGCCGCGGCCGCTGGTGCGGCGCCGGTTGTCGCGCACGCGGCTCCAGCGGCCGCCAATCCTGCGCCCGCGACGAATGCCCCGGTGGGTGGCGAAACACGTGGTGCCCCAGCCGCTTCCGGTGCCACGCGTGGTGTCACCCCAGACTTGCGACAAGCTGTAGGGCCGGACATGTCCTCGGCGCTGCCGTCCGGCGATGGTGTCATCGACTCGGTGGCCGACTCTGCCGCAGACTCGACCACGGACTCCGCGAGGGACTCTGCGGCGGACTCGACCTCTGATGCGACCGTCGATGCAACCGATGAGTCCTCGGCCGAATCGTCACGTGCTGGTACGGCCGACGCCGTCGCGCCGTCTGCCGGTGACAGCCGCGCAGGTCTCGCCGACGCGGGCCGGGCCGGCGCGGACAGTCAGCCGACGGTGCGCGCCGAGCATGCCGACAGCGAGGCGGCGAGCGCCCGCGACGTCGCCCAGGCCGGGGAAACCCGTGGCGCCGAGCCGGTTACGGGCGATCTCGACGGCGCTGTGGCGCCGGTTCTGCCGGTCGGCGTGGGTGAGGGCGCGCCGCCGCACCGGCCCCGGCGGCGGGCGGGTGTCCCGCTCAACGATCCGGGCCCGGTCGGTGCCGGCGACGCCGATCGCGGCACCGGACGCGCTGATCAGAGCTCTGACTCCGATGCCGGAACAGACCGCAGCACACCGGATTACGACCACTTCCTGCCGAACGGTCAGGGCGTTGTCTACACGCCGACCGCCACGTCCATCGGTAACGACACCAGTACCCACAATGTCCGCAACAACCTTCGCAACGAGGGCGCACACGACGTCATCGTGCACGGCAGCAGGTCGGGGCATCCGATCCCTGGCCGCAGCGACCGCGTCGATCCGGAGGTGATCGCCCAGGCGATCCGGGATAATCCCGACTACGTGCCCGGTACCCCCATCCGGCTGATATCCTGCCACGCCGGTGCCGACGGCAGCTGGGCAAAGCAACTGTCCGATCTGATCGGCGCGCCGGTGCAGGCACCGACCCGGGAAGTCGGCACGACGAACCTCCCCGACCAGCCCGCGCAACTGGTCGGCGGTAAATGGGAGACCTTCGGACTGGTCGAGGGCGCCGCCGGGATCGCCGCAAGTGACGGTGTGCCGAATTCGGCTGATTCCGCCTGGCCGCCGAGAGATTTCGGTGATCTCGTCGACAACGACCTGATGGGTGAGCAGGGCAGGTCGCGAGCCGACCTGGAGGCAGCACTCGGTGGCCCGCTGCATGAATTCCCTGACCCCGGCGGCGACCTGCCCCGCCACCAGGGGATCGTCGACGAGCTGATGCACATGGCCAGGGATACGGACCCACGCGACATCGCCCGTGGCGCCGGTCCACGTGCCTTCGTCGTCGACCAGTTCGTGAGCCCCGGTCAGGGACTGGTCGTCGGTGGCAAGCCCTACGCCATGGTCGTCGGGCTCGATCCCGCGACCGGGCAGCATCGCGTCGACATCCTCGACCCGAACACCGGCACGCGCCATCCGTATCCGATGCCGACACCGCGTGATCTGCACACCGTTTCGGCGGTCCTGATGGATTCCCAGGGCAATGCGGTGCCACCGCGCGGCGCGGACCCGCGACAGTCGTGGGGTGCCGACCGGGATGCGGCGCCGCAGGCCCCGGTTGCGCCCGATCAGTCGGCTGGGCCCGGCGACCCGCGGTCCCCGGTTGCGCCCGATCAGTCCGCTGCGCCGAGCGACCCTCGGTCCCCGGCCGCCGACCCGCGATTGCTGCTCGCCGCCGACCGCAATGGTCCGGTGTCGGCGGCCGACCAGAGCGGTCCGGTGGCGGGCGCTGACCGCGGTGATCCGGTGGCGGGTGCCGACCGTGATGGTGTCCGGCTGCTCGACCCCGACGAGGCGTACGCACTGGGTAGGTCTCCGGAGCAGGTTGCCGGTGACGGGCTTCGGCCCGGCGACTCGGCTCCAGATCCGCGCAACCGCGCGGAAGCGCCTGCGCAGCAAACTGATCCGCGACGCATGGCCGAACAGTCGAATCGGGCGGGTGACGTCGTCGACCACATCCGCCGGACGCTGTCCGAGCCCGGTGCGATCGATCCGCGCGGTGACCTGGCGAGTCTACGCAACCAGGTGGACGGGCTGATCGCCCGGCTCGACGGCGAGCTCGGCGACCGGCTCGCGCCGACCGATGCCACGACCCGCCGGGCGATCATCGCCGACGCGGTCGACCAGCTCCTCGCGCGGACCTCGCCCGATGCCGTACGGGACGCGATCCAGGGCACCGTGCGTGACCACAGCGCATGGGAGCCGTTGGCGCGCAACGACTCAACGGACATCGCCGAGCCACCGATCCGGTTCTACGATCCCGTCGACGCCTACGAGACGGGTCGCAATCCCGACCTGGAGCGTGACGCGCCGTTCGGGCCTGCGGTCGATGCCGACGGGCCCCTCAACCTGCCGGACGGTGCGGGGCCGCCGCGCACGCTCGAAGAGTTGCGCCGCGCGGATCCAGATCTGACGTTCGACGATCTGCTCGACCTGCGCGACGCGTCGTATCGGGATGCGGGGATCGAGCCGCCACCGCTGTCGCGGGAGAGCCTCGACAATCTCCTGCGCGAAGTCTGGGCCAACCGTGACTCGGTGCACGACCCCATGGATGTCTACAACCTCTACTCGGGGGCCCCGGAACCCAATGTCGCGAGCGATCCCGCCGCGTACACCCGCGCGGTCGGCGACATCGTGGACACGCCGTCGGAGGCCCGCAAGGCGATGCTGCAGGCCGCCAGCAGCTTTCCGATGGAGCCGGGCCAAAGCGACGCGCTCGGGTTGCTTCCGTGGCACTTCGTGCACTTCCAGCGCACGGGCGACGCGGGCACCATCGAGGTCGGGTACCGGGTGTACGTGAACCCCAGGATCGATGCCGCGCCCGCGTTGATGCGAGATCTGGTGCACGACATCATCGACCGTCCCGACGCTTTCCCCGGTGTTCGCACGGCGAAGATCACGACGCCGACGGCGGAACGGTCCGACGCGATCGTGGTCTACGTGCGCGATCTCGACGACGTGCAGCAGGTGACCCGATGGCTGAGCGACTATCGCGACCGGGCCGGTGACGTCTTCCTCTTCGACGCGCCACCGATGACGCAGCAGGTGATGGAGGGCGTCGGTGTCGGTGCCCACCCCAAGGGCAAGAGCTTCGGCCACGTGCGGGCGGTCGCGATCCAGAGGGCGCTGGACGCGGTACAAGCCAACGGCGGGGACTTCGCCGACTTCCTGGCCGAAGTTCAGCGCCAACTGCCCGCCGCGGGCGTCGACCCGAACACTCCGCATCTGCGCGCCACGGAACCCCCGCAACAGGCATGGCCGGATCGACGCGACGGTTTCGATCGGATGGGCGAGGACGAACCCGCCCGACCGGACGCCGACGATGACGGCGACTCGGGCCGGACGCCGCCCGACGACCGCACCGGCCGCGGCGACGACGAGACCCCCGCCCAGCGGGCCGCCCGGATCCGCGCCGAACTGGCCGACCTGCGCGCCGACGTCGAAGCGAACCGGGCGGAATTCCTGCACGGGCTCGCCGATTCGGTAGCCCAGTCGGACCCGATCGCCCGCGAAGGCGAGTCGGTCGACTCCGCGCGCGGCCGCGCCTGGCAGGCCGACTGGAACACCCGCCAGCTCAGAGCCGACGCCGACCTGCTGTGGACCTCCGCCGGTGGTCGCCCGGATGCCCTGGCGCCGACACCGGACCCGCAGGTCGGTCCGACGGCCGAAGGACCCACGGTCACCCCGGATCCGTCGGCGCCGGACCCGCGAGCCGGCTGGATGGCCGATGCTCCGACGACGTCGCCGGATCCGTCGAGCCCGGATCCGCGAGCGGCGTGGATGATGGATCCCGCTGCCTCGCAGTCGGATTCCTCGACCTCGGATCGGCGGGGCGGTCCCACGACCGACGGTCCTACGACTTCACCCGAGCCTTCGGGCCCGGACCCGCGCGTTGGTTGGATGATGGATCCGGCTACTTCGCAGCCGGATTCGGCGATTTCGGATCTGCATGTCACGCCCGCCTCGGACGGGCCTGAGGCAGCGCCGAAACCTTCGGGCCCGGATCCCCGAGCCGCTTGGATGATGGATCCGCCTGCCTCGCAGCCTGATCCGACGACGCCGGACCCGCGGGTCGGGTGGATGACCGAGGGCCCGACGAATTCGCCGGAGCCCTCTGGCCCTGATCCGCGCGTGGCTTGGATGATGGATCCGCCTGCCTCGCAGCCTGATCCGTCGACACCGGATCCGCGAGCCGCCTGGATGATGGATCGCGATGCCGATTCCGGGCAACCGGATCCGGGCTCGCAGGGACCGCGGCCCGATCTCTCGGCAGCCGACGACTGGGCCAAGGCCGAGTACGACCGGATGATGGAAGAGCGCAACCGGTTGGCGCGGGAGATGGAGTTCTGGCGCGCCAAGCGTGACGATCGGATCAACCGGTTGATGGGGATCGTCGACCCGGAAGAGTCGCTCGGTACCCGCGCCGACCTCGCGAACACGATGCGGCGCCTGGCGTCCGAGGAGGCCTCGCAGTCGACCAGGGTCGCGCCGATCGGCGAGGAGGCCGGCGGGCAGGTCAATGAGCGACGGTCGCAGGCCGACGCGGCCCACCGGCGGGAGATTGCGGCCAAGCTGGAAGAGGCCGCGCGCCGGGTCATCGAGATGCGCGAAGACCTCGCGGCTCTCGATCGGCGGATCGCCGAACTGGAGGTCAGCGGCGCCCTCGACGGCAGGCCGCCCAGTGCCGACGCCGCCGCCGAACTGGACAAGCTGGCGCGTCAGCGGGCCAACGAGCTGTTGCGGATCAAGGCGCGCCGTGGCATGCGCGACGATCTGGCCGACCGTTTCGGGCTGATCGACGACGACGGGGTGATCGACGAGGCCGCGCTCTCCCCGGAGAACCTCGCCGCGACGATCGATCAGCTGCGCAATGACCATCCCGACGGCCGCACCGCGGAGATCGACGCCCTCGCCCTCGCGGCCAGGGAGGTGAACGAGGCGCACAACCGGATCGGCCGCCTCCAGGACGAGATGGCCCGAGCGGCAGGCGCCGCCAGGACCGACATCGAGGCCGACGGCGGTCGGATGGCGACCAGGGATGTCGGTGTCGCCAACGGCGATCCGCCGCGGATCATCGTCTACGGACCGCGCGATCAACCCGGCTACATGCCGCGCGAGGACGGGCTCTCCGATCACGAGCACGCCCTGCGGCACGCGCTGACCACCTCCGACGCGGTGGTCAGGGCATTCACCCGGGACCACGCGACAGTGGAGTTCCGCCGGATCACCGCCGACCGTGAAGGCAACTTCCAGGTCGACCCCGTGCCGGACAACGGCCTGCAGTTCCAGCGCAGGACAGTCGATTACACGATCTCCGACAACTTCGGCGGCAACGTGCGTCTCGACATCGCGCGCTGGCGCTCCGCCGACGGGACGTGGCACGACGTCAATCCGGATCGCACGCAATGGGAGAACCGCCGCGGCTCCGACCGCACGCCCGCCCATTTCGAAGGCAGGCCACTGCCGGAGGGTGTGAGCAGTGTCGGTGTCTCGCCGACGCAGGCGGCCGTCGTCGACGCGATCAGCGGTTCGTCCGGGCCCGGCATCAACGAGGCGTTCCTGCCGAAACTTCCCGGTGGTCTGTCGCCGCTGAATCCCGGCATGGACAGTCACGCGGACCCGGTTCCCGAAGCGGCGTCCATGCTGCTGCGGATCACGCTGGAAGTGATGAAGTTCGCCGGCTGGTCGTTGTTCCAGGACCCCAGCAATCCCGAACGGATCAAGCCCGGGTTCAAACCGAAACGACTCATCCGCCGGTTCACCGCGGAACAGCAGCCGTTCGTCAACCCGCCGGCCGGCGATGACATCGTCGGCCGGAATCCCGCCGAGGCCGTGCGGACGTGGAACGCGCAGGCCGAGCGCCGGGCCGAGTGGACCCGGGTGCAGCGCTGGGCCGACGAGCAGTACGAGACGTTCCTGCGCGACGACAGCGACGTCGCGGCGATCGCCGACACCCTGCGTCAGCAGCGCGCCGACGATCAGCGCACCCGGGCGCGGGAGATGGTCGACGCCGTCAAGCGCGCGCTGGACGAGGCCGCCGCGCAACTGCCCGGCGACGGCGATGCCGATACCCACCGACGCGGGCTGATCGACCAGGTCAAGGAGATCCTCGCCGACCCCGACGTCCGCTTCAGCCGCAACGACGCGGAGGCCGACGCCCGCCGCGAGCGTGTGCGGCAGGTGTTCGACTGGCTCGACTCGGGCGTCCACCCGCACGTCATCGCCGATTCGATCGCCGACCAGATGACGTCCCGCCTGCCCGAGCTCACACCCGAGAACATCCAGCAGATCAAGCGCCTGCTCATGCAGGACTCGTTGCTGATGACCGACCCGGATTCCGGTCAACGCCGCTGGCGCCCGCTGGATCGGCTCGCACACGTCGCCGAGGCCTGGAACCGATTGACCCGCGGCGAGCCGGAGCCCGGCGATCTGTTGCTGATCAGCGATGCCTGGGAGTGGTCGCAGCGGCTGCGCGCCAGCTACGAGACCAACGACTTCACCCGCACCTGGGACGAGTTCCAGGATTTGGTATCGCGGCCGCAGAGCGACGACGTCACTGCCAACCAGCGGCGGTTCGACATTCTCACCTGGGAGGAGATCCAGAACCAGGTGTCGCGGCTGCCGGGCGACCACTGGGAGGGCAACCGGGGACCGCTCACCGAATGGCGCGCGGACATCCGGTACGAACCGCCGCTGCGGAGCACGCCGGACAACTCCGCGGGGATACGACCCCTCGTCTCCGAGCCGGGACCGAACCAGATCGAGCCGGGGGAAGAAGGACCGGAGGCCACCGGCGGTGTGCCCGCCGAGACTCCGCCGTCGCGGCCCCCGGCCGCGCCCGGCCAGGCGTTGCGGGAACCGGCCGCCCCGCCGTCGTTCGATCGGATGGGCGACGACGATTCGGTGGATGCGGGCGCCGACCCGACCTCGCCAACCGTGCCGAACCAGGATCCGGTGCCCGCCGGGATGTTCCGCGGCGAGGACGGGCTGTTGCATCGTCCCGGCGATCGCCCGGACAGCTACCGCGACCCCGACGGCACCTGGCACCAGGTCGACGACGCCCCGAACACCTACCGTGACAAGGGCTTCGGCTACCACGATGCCGACACGCACTGGTTCCTGCGTGATCACCTCAGTGCCGCGGAGTACGAGTTCCACGTGCAGAAGGGTGACTCGGCCAAGTACACGGTCATCGATCCCGACCTCGCCCAGCAACTGCGCGACGCCTCCATCCTCCGGCTGGAGCTGCAAGCCGAACGGGACCCGATCGGCGACACGGTCAAACGCCTCATGGCCGACTTCGACATCGAGCGCATCGCCGATCTGGCGGCCGAGCGCCTCGGCCCCGAGATCCAGCGCCAGCAGGCCAGGGTCGAAGCCGATCCCACGCTCAGCGAGGCAGACCTGATCGACAAGCTCACCAAGCTCGCCGACCTGGAAGCGGCGGCGACCAAGTACAACGACCTCGGCCCGAAGCTGGTCGACGCGTCCAAACAACTCGGTGAGCTGGCGGGCCGGGCGTTCGCGCTCGATCCGCAGGTCCGGCCGGGCGCCGTCCTGCTGTCACCGTATGTCGGCGCTTTCGACGGTGCGGGAACCGTCGACATCGCCTCGATGGTGCGCGCTGTCGACGGTCAGCCGCCGACGCTGGTCGTCGTCGAGGCCAAGGGTGTCGGCTCGACACTGGGTGGATCGAAGAAGGCCCGGGCGGAACAGGGTTCGCCGGAGTACCTGCGGCGGACCCTGGAGATGGACCGCAATCTGCGGGTGATCCTCAACGAGACCCCGGCCGAGATGGCCGCGCGGGGTCTCGACCCGGACAGCGAGGCGGGCCGGGCGCTGATCGACGCGGTGCGCGAGCTCCGCGAGGCGCAGCGCGACGGGACGCTGCGGGTCGAATACCACCTGGTGCACGCGTCTGCTCGCGGTGAGGTCACGGTGACCGAGCTGCTGCTCGAGCGCGACGGAGTCAATATCCTCGCCGATGTTCCACTGCCTATCGCCCAGCTGGACACCATGGGCGCCGACGACGAGGTCATCCACTATCTCGGCGACCCCGGCGACGAGGTTCCGCTGCCACGAGACGGGCAACCGTACGGCTGGCTGCTCAGCGCGCCGGATCGGGCGACCATCGAGGTGCGAGATCTGCTCGCGCGCACCGTCATCGGTGGCGAGGCGCTCGGCGTGCTCGACGCCGTCGACGCGAGGCTGCGGGTCGGTGAGCTCGACGATCCGGCGCCCACCTCGTTCGACGGTCGGGCGATGGACGTATTCGTCGGCGCCGACGGCCACGATCGCGTCGCACAGGCCGACGCGGTGGTGCGGGTGGGCGCGCTCGCCGACGCGGTGATCGCCGGCCGGGTCGAGACGACGCCGTCGCAGATCCGTGCGCTCGACCGGGACGACCACATCACCGCCCGCGTGCGGGCCGAGGCCGAGGCATTCGGCAGGCAAGCCGAATTCCATCGCGAAGTCGACGCCGCGGGCCACGATCCGCTCAGCGGCACCACCCGCGATCCGGTGGATACCGCGATGCGACGGGCGCTGGACGAGGCCTACCTCGCGGCCTACGACGCGGCGGTCGACGCCGCCGTCGGGCAGGATCCCGCGCCGAGCCCCGAGCAGTTGCGCGGCATCGGTAGGGAAGCGGGTGTCGCCCGGCTGCTCGAACACGAATTGTTCGATACTCCGGATGGTTTCAGCCGCCGGGACGAGGCCGCCGCGGAATGGGACGCGCATCGTGATCCGGCACTGCGCGCCGGACTCGACGAGTACGTGCCGTCGAACCGCGACACGGCCCGTGACCTCGACCGCCTGATGCGCGAGCAGGCCGCGGCCTCGC
This sequence comes from Nocardia sp. NPDC057663, assembly GCF_042799895.1. Taxonomy (NCBI): domain Bacteria; kingdom Bacillati; phylum Actinomycetota; class Actinomycetes; order Mycobacteriales; family Nocardiaceae; genus Nocardia; species Nocardia sp. NPDC057663. Next base: position 204,402 of record NZ_JBHVHX010000008.1, read on the forward strand.
GGGCACTGATGCGCGTCGAAGCCGATTGGGACCGGGTTTGTCATCGCCTGGTGCGCGGCTTCAACCTGCCCGCCGACGAACTGCCGAGCACCAGGCGCGAGATCAGCGACACGCTGCTGCGCCGCGCGATGGACATCGACATCTGGCACGGCATGGACAACGCGCTGCTGCTCAACGAGCTGACCGCCCAGCACACCAGGGCAACCGTCGATCGCGCTCGCCTCGTCGACGAGATCGCCGACACCGTCCGGCGCGACCTCGCACAGCAGGAGAACGCGCCCGTCGATATCGGTCGGGTCCAGGTGCACGGTGACGAATCCGGTGTACTGCGCGTCATCCGGGACACCGATACCGGTCCCGAGGCGAATGTCGACGTCGCGCCCGCGTCCTGGTTGTCCGATCCCGACCTCACTCGCGAAGCTCTCGCCCGGGCGAGAGCCGACCATGCCGCCTTGGTCGACCACGCCAACCGCCTGTACCTGAAGCCGTTCGGGGAACTGACCGGCTGGGTGCCGGTGACGCCGTTGGCGGGGTTCGGCCGGTGGGCGGCGGAGCAGGTGGCCGCGCGCGGTGTGTCGGTGCGTTTCACCATCGAGCCCGGTTTGCGGACCAGGCCGGGGTCGGGTCCCGGCCGGGGCGCTGCTCCCCCGTACGACCCGGTGACGAACACCCTGGTGCTGGATCGTGACTCGTCCACAGACCAGCAGGCCAAGCAGATGGTCTTCGCCGCGAGAATGGCGGACCTGCTGGCCGACGTCGATGGGCTGCCCGAGTGGCTCACCCTCAGCCGGGACGAATACGCCGATCGGATGGCGGACCGGGTGGCCGACGCGCTCGCGCTGTCGTTCCGCTACGACGCCGATCGTAGCGAGGTCGTCCCCACGGTGGACGAGACGCCGCTGCGGCGCGTCTACGACGAGGCCTACCGGGACGGGCTGCGGACGGCGACGAAGGCCTACGCCAAGCTCGGGACGGTCGCCACCGACGACCTGTTCCACGCCGCCGCGCATCGAGCAGGTGTGCGGGCCGTGCGCGCCGCACTCGCCGACCAGGGACCGTTCATCGGTGGCCGCGACTATCACGACCACTTCGGCGCCGAATGGGATCGTGCCCGCGGCATCACGCCGCCTGAACCGGCCGTCGATGCCCCGTCGGATCGCACCCCGGCGCCGACGGGACGGAAGGACGCGCGGGCACCGTTCCTCGCCATGGAGATCGAATCCCTGCGATCGATCCGGGACATGGGCGACTACGTTCCGGTCAGCCCCGCCGAACGCGCGTACACCGATGCCTACGACAAGGCGCACACCAAGGCCGAGCGGGCGCAGCAGCGCGATGCCGACGCGCCGCCGCCCGAGCGGGTCGCGGCCGAGGCGGGCCGAGATGCGTTGCGGCGGTATCTGAATCGGGTTGGTCCCGAGCATGCCGAGATCGTGCTCGACGTGGCGCGTGCCGGTGGGGACAGCACGAATCCGCACTGGGGCAGGCCCGCGGTGACGGATCGGGTGGAGTCGCCGAGCGTCCGCGACACCGACACCACGAGCAGAGAATTCGCCGATCGCGCGTTGGCCAGGTACCTGGACCTCGATCCCGACGGTGTGCGCCTCACCCCCCAGGTCGCCGAGTTCCGCCAGCGAGGTCTGTTCACCTGGCGCTGCCTGCACGTCGTCGCCGAGCCCGGCGGGCATATGGACGCACTGCACGAGCTGGCGGCGACGAGGCCCGAGTACGCGACCGCGGTGTGGAACTATCTCGACCACGAGGCCCAATTCGCGGTGCCGGAGCGGGGGCCAGGTGGGGAACCGGCGCTCCGCTACATCCCCCAGAGCGAAGCCCTCGGCGCGCTCCGCCGCCCGGAGGGCGACGAGGCCCTCGCGCAGATGCTCGGCCACTATCTGCGGTACCGGCAGGAAGGTTCGACGAACCTGGGCTTCGGCGACTGGTTCGATCAGCTCGGTCCGCAGCATTTCGACAACCCGGAGCAGACCGACCGTAGGCGCCGACAGGCACAGCCCGAGCACCGCGACTCGGTCGTGCGCTACCGGGGAGACTTGTACTACGACGGTGTTCGTGCCGCCGCCACGCCTGACGGTCCGGTGCCCGCGCCGCCGCATCCGGCTGAGGTGGCCCATCGCCTGGCCACCCGCCGCATTCCGCTGTTGCCGTCGGCGGGGGAGTATCCGCCGCACTTCCGCCGGCACCTGGTCACCGTCGGCCCCGTCCGGATGGCTGTCCAGCTCGAGCCCGACGGTCATGGCCGCTGGCGCGTGCCCGCCCCACGCGGGGACGCGTCGGTCGCCGACGTGCTCGCCACCCGTTTCCAGGGTTTGACCGACGGTGATCCGGTGCAGCTCGTCAACCGCATAGCGCGGATGCTCGAGGACCCGGCTGCCGATCTGAACGACCGTAGTCAGCCGCGTGGACGCTTCGGGAGGTTCATCGAGCGGCTGCCGTTCGGGTCGTCCCCCGATCGCGCCGAACCCGTCGTCGACCGGATCGCGGCGATCGAACCGGAAGCGGGCGGACCAGGTTTCGATCGGATGGGCGACGGATTCCAGCTGCGGCCGCCGGACGAGGATGTCGACTCCTTCGACGCCGAGAACGAACGGTTGCTCGGGGTACCCGGCCGCGATGAATGGACCGGGCTGAGCCCGGACCAGGTCGGCGCCCGCCTGCGCGACGAACTCGCCCGGATCCTCGACTACCCCGACATGGAGACGATCGGGTTCGACCTGCCGGGCCTCAACTGGCAGATCGTGCAGGAATTCGCCAGGAGCATGGTGGATATGGCGACCCTGCATCCCGAGGTCGATCTGCGCACGGTCTCGATCAGGCCGCTGCCGTGGACCATTCTCGCCCGCACCGAGAGCCGCCTGCTCGACACCGGCGGGTACAGCAGTGAAGTCATGCTCAACTACGACCAGGCGACCAGCGCCGGCGGTTTCCACGGGCAGGTTCGCGATTCGGTCGACGGCGGACACTTCTACCCGGTCGCGCTGACGCGGCCGGTGTACTACATCGCGGTGCACGAATTCGGTCATGTGCTCGACGCCACGGGCCAGTTCAAAGCCAGGCTCGTCGCCGAAGCGCAGCTGCTCCGATCGAGCAGGCTCGACCCGGATCAGAGTTACGGCGACTGGCTGGATCAGCTCAGCAACTACAGCCTCGACGACGGCATGCTCGATCCCGGCGAGGCACTGGCGGAGGCGTTCGCCCAGACGGTCATGCTGGGCACCGACGGCGTGAGCAAGCCCGTTCGCGCCCTGCACGACCTGCTGATGAAATACCGCGAGAACCCGGAACTCGACACCGCCGCCGATCTCGACCCGACCACGTCCGCCGACCGGAACCGCGACGGTAACCCTGACGTGCGAAGCGATCTCGCCGAAGCGCCGTTCGATCGCCTCGGCGACGAGTCCGACCCGGACAGTGGCGCGAAGAAGCCACAGGGCGAGCCATCGCGGTCGCCGGACGAAACGGCCGGCCGCGACCCGGACGACCCGATCGAGCCGACCGCCGTCGGCCACCCGCCGCGGGTGACCATCGATGTCGACGGCGAACAGGTGCCGTTGAACGTGCGCCCGGACGGCGATGACCGCTGGGAGGTCGTCGACGAGAACGCGCCGCTGGCCGACGCGGCGCCGACCTCACGGCTGCGCCGGGAAATGCAGTTCATCCGCGAGTCGTGGCCCCAGCACGTGGAGCAGATCAAGTACCCGTCCGGCTCGCCCGTCGGTGACAGCAAGGGCCAGGCCGCGATCGCCGACGGCATCGGCGGCGTCACCGATCTCGTCGAGTCGTCCGGCGCTCCGCCCGCCGCGCCGGTCAACCCCACGCCGCCGACATCGCCGGATACGCCGGTGATCCAGGCTCCGCCGGAAGCGGGCGGACCGGATCCCACCTTCCTCCGGATCGCGCAGCAGCTGCCGATCTGGATCGCCAACCGCGAGAAGATCCCGCTCCTCGGCAGGCTCTCCGCCCGGATGCGCGACTCGGCGGGCGAACACCTGCCGATGCGCCTGCCGGACGGCTCGGAGTATCAGCCCTGGTACTCCGATGTGAACGCCGACGATGTCCGGACCCAGGTCACCGGAGATCTCGAAGTCGACCGTACGACACCCGACGAGGCGCGCGAAGCACTGCTGCTCGCCTTCGCCAATGCCGATGGCGGACAACGGGAGCGGATCATCGAGGCGCTGCTCGAGCACGACCTGATCTCGCCCGACGACGCGGATCGGCTCGCCGACGAACCGCCGGCCACGCCGCAGCTGCCCGAACCCGCCGGGCCGCGGCCCGAAGGGGAGACGCTGGCCGAGGCAGCTCAGCGGCTGCTCGGGATCGAGCTCACCGACGAGTCGCTGCCCGCGGTGCAGCGCGTCATCGACGAGCAGCAGTACCGCGCGATGCGGATGGTCGGCTCGATCGAAGGTCTCGCGGCCGCGGTGCAGCGGTTCATCGAAGAGCAGACGATGCCGTATGGCAGGGTTGATTTCATCGAAAGACCGGATTCGAACGGTCTGCCGGGGCGGCCGGAGCCCGCCGCCATCGACGAGCCGGGCGGTCGTCGTGACGACGAGTTCCTCGACGACGACGACTATTTCGACGACGAGGACTCCACCGGGACGACGCGACGGCCGGGCAGATACGACGATCCCGACCCCACTGGCCGGCCGGTGCCGATCGGCGGCTCGGTCAGCTTCACCGACCAGAACCCGCTCGGCCGCCTCCGAGACGAGTTCCTTCGCGCCTTCGGCCACGATCCCGGGCTGCTCAACACCGTCCCGATCGGTAACGGCGCCGAGCCACTGCCGGAGTTCGGCGACGCGGACGAGCTCGGCCGGGACGACGGGCTGCGCAAGTTTTTCGAGCACGCTTTGCGTCGCGATCAGCTGCGCGACGAGCTGGCCACGTGGGCGGCCAGCCGCGATGTCGGCATCGATGAGGTGGCGACGAGGGCGGCTGCCGATGCGCTCCTGGAGCGGCTGCGCGCCGAGAGCATCGCCCGAACGGCCAGGGTCGCCGAGTTCGCGGCGATGGCCGAGCGAATGTTCTTCCCGGACAGCGACGAGAGTTCGCCGGCCGGCGCCAGGCTCGGCGATCAGGCGGTGCGGGTGCCGTTCGCGAACGGTCCGGAGCGGTTGATCATCGTCGACGGGCTGTCCTCCCGCGACCACGTGCTCGCTGGTCTGCTCGCGGACGATCCCGACCTCGCTCGGCAGCTGGACGGGGGTGAGCTGGTCCTCAACTACGGTGTGGCACAGACCGATTGGTCCGGTCAGGTGCGGATCGAACCGGTCGAGACGCCCGAGGTGCGGTTCCGGCGCGAGGTCGTCGACGGGCGGGAACTGGCCGTCACGCTGCTGCGCGACGGCGACGGGCCGTGGCGCCCGGTGCTCAACGCCGACGAGGTCGCTCCCACGCCGCAGGCCGATCCCGACACCCCGCCGCGCTCGCCCGCCGCCGTGCTGACCGACCTGGTGCAGGCAGTGCGCGACCTCGGCCTGAACCCGCTCGCACTGAACCCGGATCAGCTCGCCGAGCTGATACCAGACCTGCGGCTCGACAACGCGGTGCGCGCGACCCAGATCGAGGCATTGAGCGATTTCACCCGCTCAGCCAACGACATCCAGACCTTCCACGACGTCAGTGACGCGCGCAGTCACCTCGCCACCCGGCTCGGTCTCACCCAGGCCGAGCTCACACCGGACACGCTGGCCGCCGCGCTCACCGACACCTCGACGGCGAGAGCGCTGCGTACGCAGCAGGTCGCCGATCTTGTCGCCTACGCCAAGCAGTTGCGCGAGATCAACCCCGCCGCGGTCGACGCCGCCCGCGACCAGTTGGCCCTGCGACTGGTCTCCGAGGACACCGCCCGCAGACTGGTGCCGAAGCGGTTCATCGCCCGCGTGAACATGGATCCCCGGATCATGGCGCTGCTGGCCCCGGGCTACGTCGACGCTCCCGACGGCAAGCGCGTCTACGCGGTGAGCAAGAGCGAGCTCTCGGCCAAGAAGCTGCGCAAGCTGATCCGGATGCTGGAGCGCGACGGGCAGCACGCGCTGCTGCGCGACGCCCTCACCGAATACGCGACCGCGCTGCACCAGGTCGACGTGTATTCGGCGGCCTCGCGCGGGGACGAATCCGCCGATCCCCGTGTCGTCGACGGCAGGCTGCCCATGCACGATCCCGACGCGGTCTACAGCCTGCGCGAGGTGGTCGCCGCTGCCATGCGTGGACGGGACGGCACCGATTTCGCGCAGGTGGTGGCCGAGGCCGCGGCCCGGCCCGACAGTGGGCCGCTGCCGAGCGATCCGTCGCGGCGCCCGACCGCGAGCCGGGACTGGGCCAGAATCGTCGGTGTCGACATCACCGACGCCGACGACGCCACCTTCCGCAAGGTGTACGAGGCGTACCGCGACGGCCGGATCGAGAAGCACGAGGGCCTGAGCCCCGAGCAGCTGGTCGCCGAGCTCGCCGCCCTGCGCGGCGAGATCCGTCTGCGCGCCGACCAGATCGACACCCTCGAGCGCCTGCTCGCCGAACTCGACTCGGCCATGCGTGCCGAGGGGCTGCCCACAGACGACTCCGGCCAGTTGCCGGGCGCCCCCGATCCGACGCCGCAGGAGCCCGATTCGGGACCGGACAGCGATCCGAGTGGCTCGACCGATCCGTCCGCCGATGGCGGAAATCAACGTCCTCCCGGCGAGGCGCCCGACGAATCACAGCCGAGTCGGAAGCCGGACAACCAGCTGCCGGATCCGTTGGCCCAGATCGACGCGGCATTGGAACGGGAGTCAGCGGCGCTCGACAAGGCGTTCACCGACGCCGATGAGAAGTCGGCGGCCGAGCACGATCGGGTCGCTGATGATCTGGACCAGATCGACGGGGATATCGCGACCCACGCCGAATACGTGGCGGCGGTGCGGGATCT
>NZ_JBHVHX010000008.1:211431-301597 GCF_042799895.1 Nocardia sp. NPDC057663
TCGAGCAGGCTCGGGAGGAAGCGCTCGCGGCCTTCGACGAGGCGCGGGACGCGGATCAGTCGCAGGACCGCCATGCGAATCCGACGCCTACGCAACCTCCGACCTCGTCGCGGGCCTTTTCCGGCTCGACGCAGACTCCCTCGGGCGCAGACGCGGGCCATGCCCGAACCGGCCGTACCCCAGGCGATCCCGATCCGACGGCGGCCCAGGATCCGTCGGCCCGGATCGAAGCAGCCGCCCGCCGGGAATCCGAGGCACTCGACAAGGCCTTCGAACAGGCCGATGAGAAGTCCGCCGCCGAGCACGATCGGATTGCCGATGATCTGGACCAGATCGACGGAGATATCGAGGCGCACACCGAATACGTAGCGGCGGTGCGGGATCTCGAGCAGGCTCGGGAGGAAGCGCTCGCGGCCTTCGACGAGGCGCGGGACGCGGAGCTCGCCCAGCAGGCTCACGACGAAACGCAGCCGACCCCCGCCGGTTCCCGCAGCAATGACCAACCGGAATCCCGCACCCCACCCGGCGATGATGGCACTGCTGTCCCGCCGCGCTCCGCGACCTCCGATCCTGACGGCCCGGAATCACCTGCTCCGTCGAGCGGTGACGGCGCTGCTGTCCCGCCGACCGCCCCGACCCCCGACCCTGACGAACCGGAATCATCTGCCCTGTCCGGCGATGACGGCAACCCGGCTCCGCCGCGCTCCGCGACACCCGACGAGGACAACGCCACTCCGCGACCCTCGACCCCTACTTTCCGTTCACACATCCCGCACCCCCCAAGGGAATTCGACCCAGAGTTCCCAGACCTGTTCCACTACAAGCCAACCCTTTGGCCGAACTTGGACCTGAACCCCACCGACCCGCAGCCCCCGGTGCCGCCGCAGCCACCGGTCCCGCCGCAACCTCCGACCCCACCCACACCACCAAAACCGCCGACTCCAACTCCACCGGTGCCACCTACACCCACGCCTCCGGTTCCGCCGACGCCGACGCCGACGCCGACGCCTCCGGTTCCGCCGACGCCTCCAGCGCCGCCTACACCGACACCCCCGGTTCCGCCTACACCGACTCCTCCACCGCCGTGGCCGGTGCCGACACCGCCGTGGCCTGCTCCCACGGACCCGACGCCGACGCCGTCGCCGCCGTGGCCGTTGCCGGAACCGGGGAATCCGCCGATGCCGCCGTGGCCTACGCCGGGTCCGGCGGATCCGGCGACACCCACTCCGCCGTGGCGGCCGCCGAACCCCGCGGATCCGTCGCCGATTCCTTCTGTGCCGTCGCCGTTGCCGGAACCGGGGAATCCGCCGACTCCGTCGTGGCCTGCGCCTGGGCCCACGGTCCCGTCGCCGACTGCTCCTGACACACCGAACCCGGCGCCGCCGTGGCACTCGGTTCCTGCGCCGATGCCTACCGCCCCCGCATCGCCGGTGCCCAACCCGCCGTGGCCTACACCGTCGCCGTCAGAGCCGTGGCCGGTTCCTGCGGAGCCTGCACCCATGCCGGAGCCTTGGGCGACACCAACTCCTACGGAACCGTCGCGGCCGTGGCCGTCGGAGCCTGGGCCGACGCCTACTGGCACGGCATCGCCGGTGGCCACTCCGCCGTGGCAGGCACCGGTGCCGCCGGGGTCTTGGCCGATGCTGCCGGCCGAGCCGTCGTCTCCCGGCTCGCCGCCGAACGCTGCGGGCACTTCGCCGTGGCAGTCGACTCCTTCCGGCCAGACTCCGTCGGTGCCTACTCCGCCGTGGCATCCGGCGGTGCCGTCGGAGGCTGGGGCGATGCCGTCGCCATCGGGGCCGAATTCGCCTGGCCAGGCGCCGTGGTCGTTGCCGAACGCTGGAAGCTTGGCGCCGTCGCCGCAGTGGCCGGCGCCTGGTTCTTCGGAACCGTCGATTTCGCCTTCCGGCGGGACGCCGCCATGGTCGACGCCGTCGCAGTCCTCGCCTGCGCAGAATCCGGCGGAGCAGTCGCCGGGTCCTCGGTGGTCGTCGCCCACGCCACCGACCTCGACCTGGCCGATGCCGTCGGAGCAACCGCGTCCGCCCGCTCCAGCTGAGCCTGGGGAATGGGCGTCGGCACCATCGGCACCTCCGGGTTCGGGATCGGGACTGTCGGAACCAACCACGCTCGCGCCGCGCCCATTGCCTACGCCGCCGGTGTCGATTCCGGATGCGCCGACGCCGCCGACGGGTGTGCCTGTGTCGGCGAACGGGTTGTCCTCCGGTGCGCCGGATTCCGGTTCCGCAATGCCGTACGCGCCTATGGCACCCATGGCACCGCCGGGGGCCGGTGGGCAGGAAGCCCGGCGGTCGGGTTGGGGTGATCGCGCGCCGGGGAACGGGTACTCCTCGGCAGCGCAGTCGGCGCAGGGCGGGGGTATCTCCGTGCGGCCGTTCGTCGGTTACGGTGTGCGCGCCGACTTCGATCCGGTGACCGGGGCGCTGCGGGCGGCCGCACCGGGTGCCGATGGGCTCGGTGGCGTCTACGGTGACGTGGGCGGTGTTCCGGTGGTCTTCTACCGGGAACGCGCGGGGCTCGCGCTGCGGGTCGGCGATCGTATGATCGACCTCGATGGTCCGGTCGATATCGAGCACGGGCCGGTCGATCCCCGGCACACGCGGTTCGCGGTCACCGTCGCCGGCGCCCTGGTCTGCGAGCTGTTCTATCGATCGCTGCCGCGGGAGATGGATCTCGGCGCGTATGTCGGGCAGGTGCTCGCCGACCCGGCTCAGCGCGCCGGGATCTTTGCCCACTGATCAGGCCCGAGACGACTACGAGGAGGCAGCATGCGCACGGACCATCCGGCCGAGGACGAGATCCGCGCCAATTTCGAGGAGATGCTCGCCTCCGTGCGCGGCGGCGGCGGACTCCGCACCGACACCGGTCTGGACAACGAGACCGAGCTGGCGCTGTGGGCGATCGCGCGTGCCTTCCCCGAGGTGCCGGAGGAATTGGTGACCGCGGCGCGCACCGAATTCGCCGCCCAACTCGATGGTTCGCACAGGCGGGCGCGCAGGGAAGCGCTGGCACGCATGAGTGAAGAGCTCGACCGGAAGGCGACGCAGTGACCGAATGGCGCACACCGTCGGCCGCCGAGCTGACAGACCTGGCAGCCGGGCTGCGCGATCTCGACTGGTCGTGGGATCTGGCCGATGTTCCCGAGCTCGCGGCGCGGTTCGGGTGGCGCGCGGTGCTGAGCAGGCCGAACTGGGTCATGCTCGACACCGGCCTGGGCGTCGGCAGCGGCAAGGTGCACGGTGCGGATGGCAAAGCCGTGCGGATCGAGACGCGGCTGACCGACTTCGTCGAGGAAGACGCGGCGGGCACGGAGCGAATTCGCACGGCGTTCGCCGAGATGGCGGGAGTGCTGACCGACGCGCTCGGCGCACCGACCGCGCGAATTCCGGGCGAGTGGCCGCAGATTCGCTGGGCAGACCAGGCGGCGACCGTGGTCCTCGCGCAGTCGCCGGTCTCGGTGGTGCTCTACCTGGTGACCAATGCCCGGCTGGCCATGGACGACCGCAATATCGAGGTCGAGAGGCAGGCCGAGCAGTGACGGGGTGGTCCGCCCTCGCCGATGGTCTGGCCGAGCAACTCGCGGTGCTGAGCGCGGGTGCGGTGGTGATCGTCCACGAAACCCGTACGCGGTCCCCGCGATACGCGCAGTTCCGGCAGCTCCACGATCTTTTGCACGCGGAACTGGTGTGCGAAGCGGCGCTCGACGAGCCGTTGCGCGCCGGTGCGGCGGGTATCCAGGTGATCACCGAGGCGGGCTGGCAACCGCCCGCGGACGGTGAGGTCGGCAACTGGTGGATCGATACCCCGTGGCCCGCCACTCCCGCGCAGTACCGGACCGTGGCCGCGATGGTCGTGGAGGGATTGCGCGCGGGCTTCGGCATCGCCGAGCCCGCTGCGCTGTCCTACGACGCGTGGGACGAGTCGTCCGGCAATCGCCCGTTGGATCTGCCCCTGCTCGGCCTACCGCGAGACTGAATACTCGCCAGGAGATTGCGCGAAGTGACCAGCCCCACCGACGAGACCGACCCGCCGCCCACCGTCGATTCGACTGCCGTTCAGCCGTCTACCGTCGAGGCGACCGCCAGCCAGCCGCCCATCGTCGATACGACGGTCGACCGGCCGCCCACCGAAGGCGCGCCGACGAACGGACAGCCGGATAAGACGGGCAACCCGGCAGACCGAGCACAGGCACCCGCATCCCTCGCGGACGACGTCGACGAGGTCGAGGTAGACGTCAGTTTCAGCATGGCCCCCGAACCGGTCACCAGGAACGTGGCCGAGGAGACCAGGGACCTGTTGCACCGGGCGGCCCGCGCCCTGGCGAGCCAGGGACCCGCAGGCTGGCGCAGGCTGGACGCGGTCTTCACCATGACCGTCGCCGCCGAGATCGTCCTCGCGGTGTACTCCGACGAAGAGCAGCGGGTGACGCGGCTGCGCCCGTCCGCCGAGGTACTCGAGCTGATCCGCGCCCACCGGCTGCTGTCGGCCGAACTCGGCGACGGACCATGGTGGCGGCTGATGCTCGGCCTGACGCCGGAGGGCCGCATCCAGGTCGACTACGACTACGGCGACGAGCCCTTCCCCGCCGACCACCTGTTCCCGCCCATGGCCTACCAGGCTGACCTCGACGCCTTCCCCCGTGCCGGTCTGCCCTTCTGGCTGGCGGCCTATCTCCACCACGACGACCGCCAGCTGCGCGATCCGTCGACGGCAGCCATCGCCGCCCGCGCCGACCGCGCGGCAAGTCTGCCCCCGGTCCCGGTGACCGGACTCCCACCGTTGCCACTGCTCGTAGCGAGGTGGGCCGTGCTGGCCGCCACCGCCGTCGCGGTCGAATCCGACTGGGGAGCAAGGTTTCTGCCCTCGGTCGCCCGCCTCGATACCGGCGAGCGGCACGGCTGCTCCCTCGCGCTGCTCGCCGACGATCGAGCGGTGCTCTCCGGCGGCGTCTGGAACGCGCCCGCACTGGACGCGGCCTACCACGGAAAAGCCCCACTGCCCGGGCTGTACGCGGGCGCCCCCGCATGGGTCGCCACCCCGACGCTCGATCGCCGAGCGGCAGGCGGCCTGCTGTCGTTCTGCTACTGGTGGATCGACGGAGCCTGGTACCAGGGTGAATCGCCCGAGCCGGACGCGATCGCCCCCGCACTGCCGGAGGTCTGGTCCGCGCAAGCCACCGCCGACGCGGTCGCCCTGCTCATCGACGACGAGCCGGACGAACTGCTGCGCACGACCGCCGCGACCCTCGTCGCCGCGGCCGAGGTCGGCGTCGTCACCCGCGGCACGCTGGTCGAGCTCTTCGGCGACGAAGGCTTTTTCGATATCGACGGCGCCCTGTTCCAGCTCGACGTCGCCGGTGTGACGACCGCCGAGTCGTCGGCGCCGATCCCGCGCCGGGAAGCGATCGCCCGGGTCCGCAAGCACCTGACCGACGCGGCCGTCGACCCGGCCACCTATCCGGTCGCGCGGCTGCACGCCGACCGGCTGCCGGTGGGCTGGATGGTCTACGTGCCCGTCGAAGCGGGGGAGATCGCGATCGGCAGGGCGATCTACTACGTCGCCGATGACGGTGTGCTGGAACGGTCTTCGTCAGCGGTGGCGCCATCGATATTCATCGACGATTTCGAGCGTCGGTTCCGGGAGAGGCATGGCTGAGAACATGGACATCGAACCGGACGTCGGATTCGCGCTGGATCCCCCGGCCGAGGACGTGGCGGCGCAGATGTCGGCGCTGAGCTACCGGATCGGCCTGGAACTCGTCGAACTCGGGCCGCCCGGCTGGTGGCGGCTGACGGCGTCGTTCGCGATGACGGTGACCGCCGAGTCGGCGGTGGTGGTCTTCGCCGACGAGCAGGGCCGCACCGTGCGGGTCTTCCCGGCCGAGGACGTGCTCGCGCTGATCAGGGAACATCGCAGCCTGTCGGTGCGACGCGACGGCGAGCCGTGGTGGCGATATCTCCTGGAGCTCACCGGTGACGGCCAGATGGAGGTCGACTACGACTACGGCGCCGACCCCTTCCCGGAAGGCCAGCTCTTCGCGGCCGCGGCCTACCGCAGCGACCTGGAGATCTATCCGCGTTCGTCGCTGCCGGTCTGGCTGGCCGCCTACATCGGGCACGGCGACCGCCAGGTGCGCACCCCCCGGCAGGCCGCTGAGCAGGACCTGCGTGACCGCATTCTGGGCCGGGATCCGGTCCGCTCCGAGCCGGGCCAGGACTTTCCCGCCTTCCCGCTGATCGCCCGCCGCTGGGCGATGCTGGCTGCGGCGTTCGTCGCGGTGGGCTCGCCGATGGGTCCGCGAATCGCGCCGGGGGTCTGCCTGTTCGAGGGCGCACAGCGCAGCGGCGCGAGCCTGTTCGCGCTGCCCGGTGGGCGCGCGGTGCTCTCGGGTGGTGTCTGGAACGCGGAGCGATTGCGCGAGTCCTACCAGGGCGGCGCCCCGATGCCCGACTTCTACGCGGGCGCGCCCGTCTGGGTCGCCGACCCGGTGCTCAACGGGCGCGCGGCCGACGGGTTGCTGTCGTTCTGCTACTGGTGGGACGACGGCGCGTGGCACCGCGGCGACTCACCCGCCTCGGACGAGCTGGCCCCGGCGGTCCCTGGCATCTGGACCACGGCGACGGTGATCGAGGTCGTCGCCGACGTCGTCGGCGCGACCGGTGACCGGCTCGCCGCCGTGACGGCGCTGGTGGCGGCGGCCGAGGCAGGCGGGGTCACCCGCGCCACGCTGACCGAATTGTTCGGTGACGACGGGCGTTTCGATATCGACGGCGCGTTCTTCGAGCTCACCATGGCAGGCGCGACCGGAAAGGACGCCGACGAATGACCGAGAACCCGGCGATCGACATCGACGATCCGGAGTTCGAACTGAGCTCCGGCGACGACCTCACCCGCTATCGGGGCGTGCCGTACACCGGTCGCGCAGTCGAGACCCACCCCAACGGCACGATCGTGGGCGCCTGGACATTCGTCGACGGCTACGACGACGGCCCGAGCCAGGCGTGGCACGACAACGGAGTGCAGGCCTCGGACGGCATCATGCAGCGTGGGCTCGCTGTCGGCGAGTGGCGGGAGTGGCGCCGCGACGGCACCCTGGCCACCCTCGATGTGTACGCTCGCCCCGGCTATCTGCGCCTGCGTAAACGCTGGGACGAGAACGGCGTGCTGATCGAACATCGGCTGGTGGCGGGTGCGCCCGGCGACGTGTTCGACCTGAAACCACTCGGCATGTACCGCGAGATGTACGACGGCGAACGCGATGACCTACCGTCTATCCACGACGCGCTGCTCCCCGCACCGCCCGCCGATCACGAACGGGTGCTCGCGTACCTGCGCGCCGCGCCCGGCGTGTTCGATGTGATGTCGGCCGTACCGGACCTGCTCGCCGGCGACGGCTGGATCCCCGGCGGCGCCTCCCTGCACTCGGACGGCGAGTGGATCTGGCGCACCGATCTCCTCGAGTACTACGCCGCGCACGCGCTGGCCCTACCTGCGGAGTTCCTCGACCACATCCGCGAGAACGGTTACCATTCACCACATTTCGACCTGCGTGATCAGAACCTCCACGCGGCGGTCGACCGGCACCGCTGACCCGCGGCAACCGATTGTCGATCCGCTGCCACCAGCGAGATCCGCGCTGTACATGCGGGATTCATTTCTGCGACATTAGAATCGTTGCTACGACGAAAGAATCGATCGCGCAGGCAGGGTCTCTCGTCGCAGGGGCGCCCGTGTGGTGATGAGGAGGACGGTCGCGTATGGGTGAGACACCCAATCCGTGGAGTGGGCTGCGAAGCGAGTCGCTCAGCGGTGCACTGGAACTGCAGCCAGGCGTTATCGAGGGCCTGGTCAACGAGGCGATCGAAGTCCGCATCCGGGTGAATTCGGTGAAGGCCGAGCTGGGCAAGGTCGATCAGCTCAAGGCGTTCGCCGCAGTGATTCCGTCGGCGGCGGCGCTGGCCGGCCGCTTCGCCGCCAAAGGCCGCGATCTCAAAGGCATCCTCGACGATCACGTCAAGATCCTCGACGACATGGGCGATACCTTCCTCGCTGCGGGTAAGGCATACAGCGACACCGACACCGGCGGCAAGGCAGATCTGGACGGCCTGCGCCGGCGGATCGAGACGGACAAGGGCAAGACCGAGAGTCTCGGGACCCGTCCCCAGGTCTTCGGACGATGCATGGACATCACCGTCCTGAAGAAGGATGGCGGCGGGGTGCCTGACAGCCTGCTCATGCCCAAAGGCGAATTGAAGTTCGATGAGCTGATCGTCCCCGCCGAGGATCCGACGCAGTTCGATTACGACCAGTACCAGCAGGTCATCACGTCACTGTCCAGCCCGGACATGTCGATCACCGCGGCGCAGGCAGGCGCGGACTGGAAATGGCTGGCGGGCAGGCTGAACGAAAAGTTCGAAGAGCTTACGATCAAGATGATCGACTCCGAGGGCAGCTGGCGCAGTCCAGGCAAAGATGGGGCCGCCGGCCGCGCACGCGAGGCGATCAAGGCGTATGGCCGGGGCAACAAGAACCTCGTCGACAGCATGAACGCGCTCGGTGACATCTTGCAGTACGTCTCGGATTGGCTGTACGCAACCAGGACCTCGCTGCAGGCCGTGAGTGCCACCGAGGTGAAGTACCAGTCGCCGGAGTCGGTTCGCGCGTACGAGACACGGCAGAAGCTCGCCCACCAGGCGGGCTACGCCAACGCGATGAAGAACACCTACGTGCTCGGCGTCGACCACACCGCCGACGTGATCGCTGTGCTGCCCGACCCGGTCCCACCGACGACGGGGCAGAAGCCCACCGGGACAGGTACCGGCACCGGGTCCGGGTCCGGGTCCGGCGCGGGATCCGGTGCGGGCAGTTCCGGGCTGTCCTCCGGATTCCAGAGTGGCATGTCCGCTCTGCAGACGGCAGCTCAGTCGGCCGCCCAGCTCGCCGCCAGTGACGCAGCCAAGGCGGCGCAGCGGGCCGCGGCAGAGCAGGCGGCGAAGGCCGCCGAGGAGGCGTCGAAAGCCGCCCAGCAGGCGGCATCGTCGGCGTCCTCGGGTCTCGAGCAGGCCGCTTCGGCTCTGACTTCCGGGCTGGAGCAGGCGAGTTCGGCCGCCCAGTCGGCGCTGGACCAGGCGAGTTCGGCCGCCGATCAAAGCGCCCTGTCTTCGGTCCCCGGCCTGGCCGGGCTCAGTTCGGCGCTGGAAGACCAGGCGAAGAAGCTGACCTCGGCCGCCAAGAGCGG
Source organism: Nocardia sp. NPDC057663 (assembly GCF_042799895.1). Lineage (NCBI taxonomy): Bacteria > Bacillati > Actinomycetota > Actinomycetes > Mycobacteriales > Nocardiaceae > Nocardia > Nocardia sp. NPDC057663. The sequence goes on from NZ_JBHVHX010000008.1 coordinate 220,691, forward strand.
CGGCGGAGCCGGTGGTGGCGCGGGTGGCGGTGCGGGCGCCGGCCTGCCGGGTTCGAACCTGCAGAACGCGTCGAGCCTGTTCCCCCGTGCCGCCGTCACCGCGACCGGCATGGAAGCGATGGCGAGTCGGGCGGGCATCGCCGGCGCCGGTTCGCCGATGGGCGGCATGCCGATGGCCCCGATGGGCGGCGCGGGAGCGGGCGCGGGCGGACAGCAGAAAGAGCACAAGCGCGCCGACTTCCTCGACTCGGTCGAGCACCTGGAAGAGGCGATCGGCGCCGCGCCGATCGTGGCGAGACCGGTCATCGAACAGTGACAACCGTGCTGGAGTTCACGCCGGTCGAGTTCGCCGCGATGTACGACGAGCTGAGGGAAGAGGGTCTGCCCGATCCGCTCAGCTATCGCGGTGCGGCGCAGACCTATACCGAGAGCGTCCGCATCAAACGCGAAGCCTGGCATGCGCTGCGGCGCCGCGGTGGAGCCGAGCTCGAGTTGCTCACCGAGGCGCTCACCCGCCCCGATATTCGCGTGATCGCGCGGGGGATTGATGGGCGGGATCCGGAGAACCCGAAGCGGTCGCTGCGTGTGCACGCTGTCCGCAAGGGTGACGACGCGTTCGTGGTGCGCCAGCAGCCCGGCGAAACCATGTTCGACTCGGCTGGTTTCACGGTGACCAGGCACGAAGCGCTGTCGCTCGGCGACGCGGTGGCAGCGGAGTTCGCTGCCGCCGAGGCGGGCCGGTTGCGCGACTTCGAACTCGTCGACACCAGCGCGGACGTGGATTTCTCCTTCGGTCGTTCGCTCGTGCACGACGACGGCGACGACCCCGCCGCCTTCGGTGCCGAATTTATGCGGGCTCCCGAGGATCTCACCGGCACCATCGAGATCGAGCAGGGCTCGTCGCGGTTCGGCCCGCGCGGCATCCTGCGCCTGTATCTGGTGTGGCGTGATGTGGTCGACGACGGGCGGTACGTGATTGTCCCCGGCTCGCCTGCGCGGGTTGTGCCCGCCGATCGCAAGCGCCTGGTGTCGCTGATCAACTCCCAGATCGCCGAAGTTGTCAGAGCCATCAAGGATGATCGGGCGTAGGGAGGGCTGATGGACGAGTTTCCTACCGAGTTCACCGCGGCGTCGCTGACGGGCGGGATCGAGGTGCGCACCACCGAGCAGGGGCTGCCGGTGGGCATCACCATCGCTGCCGATCAGCTGCGTGGTGATCCAGGCGCGCTGGCGGCCGAGATTCTGCGGCTGTGCCAGAAGTCGGCGAAGCGGGCGGGATTGGCGCGGCGAAACCAGTTGGCCGAGGCGGGGTTCGATCCGGGTCTGCTCGCGGCGACCGGCTTGCCGACCGAGGCCGAGGTCGCGGCGGCGGAGATCGTCGAGGAGCAGGAGTACGACACCGAGCCGGAGAGCTGGCTGCGTTCGGTGTGAGTCGCCGATCTCGTAGGTAGCTCGCAAGGATTGTCGACCAGGAGGAGGTCAGCTGAGATGGTCGAGACGATGGATGAACTCATCGCGCGCGTGCAAGGGCAGCTGTACCGGCTGCAGGATCTGAGCGAGGCGACGCAGGGCATCCGCGCGCAGGAGACCTCGCCCGACGGCGCGGTGACGGTGACGGTCGACGGCAACGGTGCGCTGGTCGGGCTGGAGTTCTCGGCGGCGATCAGCAAGCTGACCCCCGAGAGTTTCGAGCGGGTGCTGGTGGAGACCGCGCACGCGGCCGCCTATCGCGCCTATGCCGACCGAGCGGGCCTGATCACGGCGTTCAACGAAGCGGGTACGTGAGATTCAACTGGTCTTCACCGGCGCGATGCGTAGCGCCGGCCTGGAACGGGTAGATAAAGTAACGAAACACCATGGGCTGTTTCGAGATTGGACGATGGTCATGAATCACGTTGCGGTAGTTCCCGATGCAGTTCGTGCCTACGCGGGTGCTTCGGCCACGATGGCCGCCGGTGTCGCGCAGGCGGGTGCCGTCGATCAGGCGGCGACCGTCGCCGCGGTCGTGCCGGTATTCGGCCTGATCGGCCAGGAATTCCTGCTGTCGTTCGCGTACGCGCAGGCCAACCACCTGACCTCGGTGGCGGAGCTGGCGGCCGTGCACGCCGGTACCGCGCTGACTGCGGCCCAGGCGGCGTCGACCTATGAGGGCGCCGACATGGCGGGCAAGCTCGGCATCGCCGCGGTGAACAGGTAGTCATGACGTTTCCCGGGGGAGCTCCCTCGAACGGCGTGTCGCTGGATCCGACGGTGCTGGAGCTGATGCGCGGTAGCTCGCTGGCTCCGCTGCTCGACCAGCCGGTGAGTCAGGCGCTGAGTTCGATGGGGTTGCCGCAGCTTCCGCAACTTCCGCAGGTCGTGCAGCTGCCGGAGATGCCGCCGCTGCCGACGATCGATCTCACTGCGCTGATGCAGCCGCTGACCCAGCTCGCGTCCGCGTTCGGCACCGGCCAGCTCGGCGGCACCAGTTCCGGCACCGACACCTCGTTCGATCCGACCGAGATGCTGTCGAACGTCAATTCGGTGCTGAGCACGGTGATGTCGCTCGGCTCGACGGCGCTGCAGACGGTGATGTCGTTGTGGCAGAGCGCCGCGGCGTCGGAGGCGACGACGAAAGCGACGGCGGCCCAGGCCGACGGCGCGAAGCTGGCCACGCAGAGCACGCAGGAGAAGGCCGTGCTCACGGGCGCGGCGGGCAGTGTGGCGACCGGCGCGGCGAAGCTGGGCGCGGTGATCGCGCGTTACTCGGCCACGGTGGCGCTGGCGCCGCTCTACGCGCTGACCCCGGTCGGGCAGGGCGTGCTGGTCGCGGCGACGGTCGAGGCGATGACCGAGGCGCTGGCGATCACCGCCCAGACCAAGGTCGAAATGGTCGGGCACAGTGCGCAGATGACGCAGGCGGGCGAGAAGGTCGAGGTCACCAACGCGCCGACCGGTGTCGACTCGTCGGAGTCGCTGTCGCAGCTGATGAGCATGATCACGCCGTTGATCAGCACCGCGAGCACCGCCGTCTCCTCGTTCGGTTCGCTGGCCGAACAGGTCAGCTCGCTGTCGACGACGACCAACAACGCCACCACCGATACGACTGCTACCGGCGAGCCGATCTCCGCCGAGGACGCCGCGGCCGCCGAAGGAATGGCGGGCGCGGGCGGTGGCGGTGGCATGGGCGCGATCGGCGGGATCGGTGGCGTGGCCGCCGCCGCGTCGACACCGTTGAGCCCGTGGCAGGGCGGTCGCGGCAGCGGCATGTCCACGGTCGGTCTCAGCGGCGCGGCGGGCACCGGCGCCTCCGGTACCTCGGGCGGCACCACGACCACGGCCACCTCGTCCGCACCCGGCTATATGCCGATGGGCGCGGGCGCGGCAGGCGGGCCGATGGCACGGGCGGTCGACGGTGGCGGCAACGAAGCCGTGCACACCCAGCTGGTCACCGGCCATCACGGCGACGAGGTCGTCGGCCAGATCGCCGGTGTGTCCATGCCGGTGGTCGGCGCCGCCGAGCCCGTCACCACCGAAGCACCGCCGGACAAGGAACTCACACTGTGACGCGGGTACGACCACGACAGGAGTGGCAATGAGCAACACCTTCGAATTCGATTCGGCCGCAGCGGCCAAGGCCGCCTCGGCACTGGACGCCATCGTCGATCGGCTCTCCACCGAGCTGACCGCCGTCGCGCCCGCGCTGCACGTCGCGCCCGCGGGCGTCGACGAGGTGTCCGCGCGGGCGGCGACCACCGCCAACGGTGTCGCCGACGACTATCTGACCGGCGCCGAGTCGGGTGCGCGCGAGATGAGCAAGCTCGCCGCCACCCTGCGGGCGCAGGTCGCCGAGTTCGATCAGATGGAGACCGGCAACACGAGCGGCTTCACCGCCTGATGATCGAACCACCGCAGCCCGGCTTCACCGGTGTGGTGTGGGAGGCGCGCGAGCCGCAACGGCTGGCCACCGAGCTCACCACCGGTCCCGGACCGATGCCGATGGCCGACGCGGCCGCCGCCTGGACGCGGCTCGCCGCGGCCTTCGGCGCGGCCGTGCTCGACTACGAGCAGGTGCTGCACACACTGCGCGGATCCTGGCAGTCCGGACGCAGTGACGAAGTGTGGGAACGGGTTTCCACCTTGCGTGACTGGCTGCTGGAAACGGCGGCCGCCGCGACGGCCAACGCGGCCAGAATGCAGGCGCAGGTGCTCGCCTACGAGGTGGCCGCCCGTGCCATGCCCAACGCGGGCGACATCGCCGCGATCGCCGCCATGCAGAAAGCGGTGGAACAGATCGGCACGGCGCTCGGTGCGCCGATCAAAGCCATCGCGGCCCAGACCGACGCCGATGCCGATGTCGCCAAAGCCGTTGCCTCGCGGGTGATGCGCAGCTACGAGGCGGCCACCGAGCCGCTGGCGAACCCGTGGCTGCATGTGCCGCCACCGCCGATCGTGCCCGAGGCCGCCCTCGTGGCCGAGCAATCCGGCGCGCAGGCCGCCTCGTCCGCGACTGCGCCGGCGATGCCGGGCCTGGGCATGATGGGTGGGCTCGGTGGCCTCCCGGTCATGCCCGCTCCCGTGCAAACCGCCTATCGCGCGCCGGTTTTCGTGCAGTCCGGTACCGCCGCGGTCGTTCCGGCCGCACAGCAGGCGCCCGTCGCCGCCGCGACCGGGCACGCACCTGTCGTGCCTGGCGCGATGGCGCCCGCCGCGGCCGCCCAGGACGCGGCGCGTTTCCCGCGCGCGGGCCTGGCATACGAGGAATCCGATCAGCTGGTGGCCGAGGGCGAAATCCAGGCCGCACCCGCGGTTCTCGGTGTCGCCGAGCGCGCGGCGCCGCAGACCGGGACCATGCAATCGGGTGGTGCGGCATGACCACCCTGACCAACGACTCCCTGCTCGCGGTCGCCGAACGCCTCGGTGTGCAGACCCTGCCGCTGGTCCTGGCGGTCGGACCGCAGCAGGACTCGTTCGAAGCCTGGCAGACCGCCCGGGACGGCGCCGTCGCCGAACTCACGGCCAGGGGCGTATTCGACGGGTACGGCGATGTCGATCCCGGACTTGCCGACGCCCTGTTCACCCTCGCCCAGCCCGAGGCCGAACTGGCCGCGCGCAGCTACCGCGACGACGGCCAGCGCCGGATCTGCCTGGCGCGCCGCGGTTCCCGGCATGCCGTCGCCACCAGGACGGGATCCTCGTTCGAGATCTCCGCGCCGGGCATCGACGGGTCCGACCGCGAACTCACCCGGCTGCTGCTCACCGCGCTGACCGCCTGTCCGCAGGCCGAGATCAGCACGGTCAGCGTCGCGGCCGACGACCTCGCGCGGCGCCTCGACGCCGCCACCACGACCTCCGACTACGTGGACGCGATGTATGCGCTCGGTATCGACGCGCACGAAGCGACAGTGCTCGGTGCGGCCTTCGGCTCCTGCCACGGCTACACCGAGATCACTGCCTCCGTCCACCACGACGGGTTGACCACCCGAGCCCCTGGCGCGGTCGCGGTGTACGACACCGCGCGCGGCCGGATCGTCGTGGCGCCGATGACGGCGCCCGACGGGCAGGTGTGGTCCACCATCACGCCGGGCACCGACCACCGCCTCAGCCAGGCGGTCGGTGCGCTCCTCGAGGGGCTTCCCGGTGGGGGGTGGCAGCCCGTATAGCCATCTCCCGTGTCACCCATCAAGAAGGAAAGGTTCGACAATGCCCCCTCAGGGATCAGTTGGTGTAGAAGCCGGTGGCGTAAACAACGTAGTCACCGCGCTCGAGGAGACGATCAACAACCTCCGTCGCTCGGTGAACGAGATCGACGACGCCGCCCAGGCCGTCGTGCGCGGCTGGAAGGGTGACGCGCACGACAAGTTCGTCGAGGTCGCCAACCTGTGGCACGACGAGGCCAACGCGCTGAACCAGAAGTTCGACCGGTTCAACGAAGCCATCAATTCCGGCAAGAACACCATCGTGAGCATGGACCAGGCCGGTCTCGGCGGTGGCGGTGGCTCCACCGGTGCGGCCCCGACGACCAACCTCGGCGTCTGATCGTTCGCCTCGACCACAACCGGTTTCGACACGACAAGGAACTAGAGCATGACCATTCTTTACGACCCCAAGGCGATGAACGAGCTGTTCAGCGACCTGCAGACCTACGGCAGCAAGATGCAGGGCGAGATCTCCGAGCTGGAGACCGCGGCCTCCAACTTCAAGGCCGCCCTGCAGGGTGACAACGCGCACACCAACTTCGACATCGCGCACACGGCCGTCACCGGCGAGCTCAAGGACACCCTCAAGCAGCTCGACGACCTGGCCGCCCAGGTCGAGCTGGCGCTCAACCGCGCCCTGGAAGCCGACGGCAAGGTCGGCGACGGTTTCGCGGATTTCTGAAATCCCGAATTCGACGAAGGCCGATCGGAATTCGCCTTCCGGTCGGCCTTCGTCGTATCACTCAGCGCGCGGCGAGTGATTCGCCGATGTAATGCATTTCGTCCGGCGTGGTCACCATCGTCACGGTCGCGCTGCCGGTGCTGGTGCGCACGGTGATCCGGTTGGGCGCGTAGGGATCCTGCACCAGGGTGACATCCGGTTCGACGGCATCGGGTTCGCGTTCGGTGGTGCGCACCTCGACGATCGTGGCGCCACCGAGATGCGCCGTCGGCGCGATGCCGTCGTAGACCAGCACGGTGGTGGTCGGATACGGCGCCGCGGGCACCGGCGGCGGGCCCGGCTGTGGCTGCGGCGTCGCGCCCGCCGCGCGCGGCGCGATCGAGAGCAGCTGCGGTGTCGCCAGATTCGCCACCATCGACTGCCAGGCCTGCGGGCGGGTGGTGTGCACGACCGCGTGCGCGCCCAGGGCGGTGGCCCGCAGCACCACCTGCTGGGCGAGGTCGAGATTGCCGATCACGTCGACGTGGCGGGTGCCCTCGCCGATCAGCGGGACCGCGATGCCCTGGCCCTGTTCGTCGGCGCCGATGAGCTGGCCGCAGCCGGTGGTCGGGACGGCGATGTCGGTGAGCGCGGTGAGAGTGCCGCGGTAGCCGTCGCGGCCGCCGAGGTCGTCGGCGGCGCCGATCGGCAAGGTGTCGAGCAGGATTCGGCGCTGGCTGCCCGGCAGTTCACGCAGGCCCGGCAGCGGCTGCTCGTCGAGCGGCACCGGGGTGTCGAAGCGGACGACGGCGTTGAGCACGACGGTGCCCGCCTTGTCGTCGCGACGGCCGGTACGTCGCGCGCCGGGGTGCAGGCGCAGTGTCACCGTCGTCGACAGGCTCGGCGTCGCCCAGATCTCGGCCAGGCCGTTGGTGCCGATCATCGGCGCGGTCAGCTGATAGTGCGTGAGATGCCGGTGCTCGCCGGCCAGTCCGTAGGCGGATTCGGTGAGCTGCAACGGGTCGAAACCGTGGGTGAGCTGGCGCACCGCGCTGTTCATCTCGGTGGCGGTGAGCACGGCCGCGTCGATGCCGTGGGTGGCCAGCCGGTTGGCGACCCGGCGGGTCGCGATGATCATCGTGCGCAGCGCGCCCTCGGCGCCGCCGCCGCGCTTGTCGACCGCCGAGGCATTGGCGACCGGGTCCAGGCGCAGCACCAGCCAGCAGGTGCGATGCGCGATGGCGGGCAGCGGCCCGAGGATGCGGTCGTAGAGGTGCGCGGCCGCGCCGGTGCCCGCGGTGCGCGCGCCGGTGGCGATCACGTCGATGCCGACGAGCTGGACGTCGAATTGATCGAGGCAGCGGGCGATCTCGGTGAGTGGCAGCAGCTGGTCGGCGCTGAGGGCCCCGCGACGCAGCAGGGTCAGCGTGTCCGGCGGCGGGTCGATACGCAGCATGGTCAGCAGCAGATCGCCGTCCCAGCGCACGCCACAGCCACCGCCCTCGGCCAGCGGCACGTCGAAGGCGGGCGCCCGGTCGAGGGTGTCGGTGTGGCCGCGCAGCCTGCGGCCGAGCCAGCCACCCAGCCGGACCGCGGCGGTGCGACGCCGGATCGGGACCAGCCCGATCAGCAGCACCGCCACCGCGGCGCCGATCGCGCCAGGAACCGACTGCGTGGTGGCGAGCACCACCCAGGCCACGACGGCCGCGAGTACCGCGACGGGCACGCAGGCCCACAGCGGGAAGATGCGGAACAGCCAGAATTCCGGATCGCGCAAGGTGTCGTAAACGTTGTCGCTACCGGTTTCCCGGCTGTTCATCCCATTGTTCAAAATCGTTGTCCCTGGCTGGCATACGTCGAATCATGGTGAAGGGCAATTCCGGAATTACGGTACCGTGTCGAGCGAGAACGTGATCATCGCAGCAATGGAGAGCGTGTGCCGGCACAGCTGACAACCAAGGCCCAGGTCAACGGTTATCGGTTTCTTCTGCGCAGGCTCGACCATGCGCTGATCCGACGTGATGTGCGGATGCTGCACGATCCGATGCGCTCGCAGAGCCGGTCGCTGATGGTGGGCGCGGTGCTCGGCCTGATCGTCGTCGCCGGTGCCGCCATCCTGGGATTCCTGAAGCCGCAGGGCGCGATCGGCGACTCGCTGATCGTCACCGGCAAGCAGAGCGGGGCGATGTATGTCGTCGTGCAGAGCAAGGACGGCGCGAAAACGCTGCACCCGGTGCTGAACCTGGCCTCGGCGCGGCTGATCGCGGGCGCGGCGGAGACCCCGAACTCCGTCAAGGACGCCAAGCTGGGCGCGCTGCCGCGCGGCCCGCTGCTCGGCATCCCCGGCGCTCCCGCCGCCCTGCCTGGCTCCGGCCAGGGCGACAGCTCGGACTGGACCCTGTGCGAGACCACCCAGCTCTCGGCGACCGGCAGCGCCGCGGGCGCGACGGGCGGACTCACCACCGCCATCGTCGGCAAGCCCGCGCTGAGCGAGCGGATCGCGGCCGCCCGCCCCGACGACGCGCTACTGGTGCGCCGCGGCGACAAGACCTACCTGGTGCACCAGGGCACCAGGGCCGAGATCAATCCCGCCGATTCGGTGATCGCCCGCACGCTCGGGCTGTCCGGGCAGAAGCCGCGCCCGATCGGCACCGGCTTCCTCGGCGCCACCACCGAGGGCCCGCCGCTCGCGGTGCCGACCGTCCCGCAGGCGGGTCAGCCGGGACCGGGCAAACTGTCGAGTGTGCCGGTGGGCGGCATCATCTCGGTGCCGGGTCTGGACCGTGACGGGCGCGAGACGCTGTATGTGGTGCTGGCGGACGGTGTGCAGCCGGTTTCGGAGTTCACCGCGCAGCTGCTGCGCAATGCCGACTCACACGGCATGCGCGAGATCGCGGTAGTCGCGCCCGACGCGCTCGACCGCACGCCCATCGTGCACAGTCTGCCGACCGACGACTTCCCGGAACGCGCACCGCGGGTGCTCGCCGCGGAGGACGCGCCGGTGGCCTGCGTCAGCTGGTCGAAGAACCCGGGAGCCGCTGCCGCGCCGGGCAAGTCGGTGGACGGTCCGGCCGAGCGGGCGGTCGTCACCCTGCTGACCGGCACCCAGCTGCCGCTGGCCGACTCGGCGAAACCGGTCGTGCTCTCGACTGCCGACAGCACCGGCGACCGCATGGACGCGGTGTACCTGCCGCCGAGTTCCGGTGAGTACGTGCAGGTCACCGGCACCGAGCCGGGCAGCCCGCGCCGCGAATCGCTGTTCTACGTAGCCGACAACGGTGTGCGCTACGGCATCCCGGACGCCGCGACCGCCGCCGTCCTCGGCTTGGGCGACAAGCCGCGACTGGCGCCGTGGTCGATCATCGGCCAGCTCGTGCCGGGTCCGACGCTGTCGGCGAAGGACGCGCTCACCAGCTTCGACTCGCTGCCCGCCGCGAAATAGCCTGCGGCCGCGCACGATCCGTGCCCGGATCGCGCGCGGCGGGTCAGTTCGGCCGACCCACGTTCAGGGTGGCGATGATGCTGGTCAGCGCGGTGCGCATATCGGATTCCTCGATGCGCATCAGCACGTCGTCGTCGACCTCCGACAGGTCGACGTCGACATCATTGGCCAGCCGGAACTCGCGTTCCTCCTCGGCCGCCTCGATGACGTTGCGGATGAATCGGCCGTTGCCCGCCAGATCTACACCGCGACGCGGCTGCCCGCTCTGGTCGGTGCTCTCCAATTCGTAGAGGAACGTGCAGGATTCGACCAGGGCTGCCAGCGCGGCCTCGGACATCTGTGAATCCCGGCTGCCCGCGATGATCTCGCCGATCCGGCCGAGCTCGTCGGGCGTGTAGGACGGGAACTGCAGGCGCTTCGAGAAGCGGGACGCCAGACCGTCGTTGGCGGTCAGCAGCCGGTCGATCTCGCCGTCGTACCCGGCGATGATGACGACCAGCCGGTCGCGGTCGTTCTCCATTCTGGCCAGCAGGGTGTCGACCGCCTCGCGACCGAACGCGTCACCGCCGGACAGGCCGGTCTGGATCAGCGTGTAGGCCTCGTCGATGAAGAGCACACCATCCATGGCGCTGTCGATCAGCTTCTCGGACTTGATCGCGGTGCCACCGAGGTTCTGGCTGACGAAGTCGACGCGCTTGGCCTCGACCACCTTGTCGGTCTTCAACAGCCCGACACCGCAATAGATCTTGGCGACCACCCGCGCGATGGTGGTCTTGCCGGTTCCGGGCGGACCGGTGAAAGCCAGGTGCTGGCCACGGGATTGGCTCGACAGGCCCTTCTCGGCCCGGATCTTGGCCAGCTGCGCCGAGGACTGCAACTTGGCCACCTGGGTCTTCACCGAGGCCAGGCCGACCTGCTTGTCGAGTTCGGCGCGCGCCGCGGCGAGCACGGTCTTGGCGCGGTCCTCGGCGTCGGCCTGATCCATCTGCGCCAGCGTCGGCGCCGATGCCGGATCCCACTTGTTCGTTCTGGCGTCGATGGATTCGCGGCTGGTGACCACGATCCGGAAGGTGCGATCGCGCATGGCGGTCGTATTGGCGGCGAAGTCGGGCAGCTGCGAATAGACCTGCTCGAACAGGGCCTGGGCCTCGGACTCGTTGCCCGCCTCGCGCAGGCACAGCCCGCGGTTGTACATGGCGGTGAACCGCGCGGACGGGATCGGGCCCGCCTCGGCGGCTTCCATCCGGCGGATCGCCTCGCCGAACAGGCCGAGCTGGGCGCAGGCGGTGCCGACCATCACGTGCGCGCCGGTCGCCAGGTACGGGTCCTTCCAGTCCGCCGACCCGGCGAGCACGGTCATCACGTCGGACCAGCGCTGCGTGTTGTAGTGCAGGATTCCGCGAATGTAGGTGGAGATCCGGTCGTCGATCTGCTTGTCCGGGTCGTCGGCGCGGCCGCGGCGTAGTTCGGCCAGGTCGTCGAGGACCTTCTCGGCCTGGTCGTAGTCCTGATCGGCGATCAGTTGGGCGGCCCAGGCCAGCCAGATCTCGGTGAGCCCGGCCAGCGGGTAGTCGATGTAGAGGCCGGGCAGGAACCGGCCCGCCATCGCGCGCGGGGCGAGTCCGAGCCTGCGCTGTTCGCGGCCGAGCGAGTCCAGGCTGGTGCGGTGCAGGTTGAACAGCACCTCTTTGGTTACCTCGCCTGCGGCGGCGAGGCCCAGCCACGCGTCACACATGGACGGGTCCCATTCGGTGGCACGCTGGAATGCCAGTTTGGCGTATTCGTTGTCGCGCGCGGACTCCTGACCATCGATGGACAGGCCGAGCGACAGAACGCCTGCGTCGAAGGCACGCTGGGCTTGGCGAATGTCTGGCATGTGGTGTCGGACCCCGAAATCTTCGTCTGGTGTATGCATTACGTTCAACCCGGCCACCGAAGCTACGATCGCGCCGGCTTGCTCTGTCCGTTAGATTAGGTAACGCTGCCGGGTGGTCGCAACGGAAGTAGTCAGCTACGACTGAGAGTTCATCACTGGTGTCGACGTTGTTAGGCAATGAGCCCGAACTATGCCGGGTTTCGGTGATCGGGGGTGACACGCAGCTCGACATCGGACTGCCTGCCACGGTACCGATCGCGGGATTCATCGGCGATCTGGTGGCGTTGATCCGCTCGCGTGATCCCCGTCTGCCGGAGGGCGACGAGGACGCGGCGCCGGTACGCGCCCAGCACTGGACCCTCGCCCGGCTCGGGCAGGACCCGCTGGCGCCGAGCCGCACGCTCACCGAGGCCGAGGTCTACGACGGTGAGCTGCTGATCCTGAGCCCGGTGACGCGCAAGGAATCGCCCGCGCTGTTCGACGACGTGATCGATGCCGTATCCCGGCTCACCGCAGGGGAATTCCGCAGCTGGTCGGGGTCGGCCGCGCGCTGGACCGGCCTGGTGCTCGCCACCGTCGCGATCCTCGCCGCACTCGCCCTGCTCGTCGACGCGCGCGCCGACGGCGATCCGCTCGCCCCCGCGTTCGCGCTGCTCGGTACCGGGATCGTGGCCTCGGCCGCGGCCGGGATCGCGGCACGCAAATACCGGGACCCGGTGACCGGGAACTGGTTGTCGCTCGACGCGCTGCTGTTGCTGCTCGGCGGCGGCGCGCTACTGGTGCCCGGCCAGCTCGGCGCCGCACACGTCCTGCTCGGCAGCGTCGTGGTGCTGGTCGCCGCGATCGCCGGATACCGGGTGACCGGTATCGGGGCGGGCCTGTTCGCCGCGGCGATCACGATGAGCGTGATCGCGGCGGTCTCGGCCACGGTGTCGCTGCTCTGGGAGCCAGGGACGCCGAAGTTGTTCGCGGGTGTGCTGATCGCCGCGATCGTGCTGCTGTCCTCGGTGCCGCGGCTGGCCGCGGTGGCCGCCCGGCTGCCCATTCCGCCGGTGCCGACCGCGGGCGGCGCGATCGACCCCGCCGATCACGAACAGCGCCCGACCATCGAGGGCATCGGGGCGATCGGCGCGATCGCGCTGCCCTCGGCCGCCGGTCTCGGCGAGCGGGCGCGGGTAGCCAACCAGATCCAGACCGGCCTGGTCGCCGCCTGCGCGGCCGCCGCCGGTCTCGGTGCCCTCGGTGCGGCCGACCCGTTCGGGCCGTTCCATTCGGGGGGTGTCGCGCTGGCCGTGATCACCGCGATCATCCTGTGCCTGCGCGGCCGCTCCTACGCGGACCTCGGACAGGCGGCGACCCTGATCGCGGCCGGTGCGCTGACCATGCTGGCCGTGATGTCGGGCCTGGGTCTCGGACACGATTCGCTCGAATACGGTGTGGTGGCAATCCTGTTGGTCACCGCGCTCGGTGTGGTCGGCTTCGGCGTGATCGGGCCGCACATCGAGGTGACGCCGGTGACCAGGCGGATGATCGAGATCTTCGAGTACCTGCTCATCATCGCGCTGATCCCGCTGGCGCTGTGGGTCATGGACGTGTACTCGACCGCTCGCAACATATGACCCGCGTCCGTGTCCTGGTCCGGCTGACCTGTGCCGTGGCGATCCTGTCCGCCGCGGCGGGTGTGCCCGCGCCCGCCGTCGCGATCGCCCCGCCCCAGATCGATCCGGGCGCGCTCGAGGCCGCGGTGATCCTCAGCGGCAGGCCCGCCCCGCTGGAACCGACCGAACAGCGCGAACTGTGCGCGGAGCCGGTGCTGCGCGGGAGCGCGCCGACCGAGCCGCCGATCGCACAGCAGGTCCTCGATTTGCCCGCGGCCTGGCAGTTCAGCCGTGGCGCAGGACAGAAGGTCGCCGTCATCGACACCGGGGTGAACCGGCATCCACGATTGCCCGCGCTACAGGCGGGCGGTGACTATGTCAGCGACACCGACGGCACTGTCGACTGCGACGGCCACGGCACCCTGGTCGCCGGCATCATCGCCGCGCAGCCGTCGCCCGACGACGCCTTCACCGGCGTCGCGCCGGACGCCGAGATCCTCTCGATCCGCCAGCTCAGCCTCGCCTACGAACCGAAGGACCGGAAGGGCGCGGCCAAGCCGCCCGGTGAGCTGCGCAGCGACGGCTACGGCAGCGTGCTCACCCTCGCCGCGGCCGTGGTGCGCGCGGTCGACATGGGCGCCACCGTCATCAACATCTCCGAAGTCTCCTGCACCTCGGCCGGTTCCGACACCGCCGACAGCTCACTCGGCGCCGCGGTGAAATTCGCCTACGACCGCAATGTCGTGGTGGTCGCCGCGGCGGGCAATGTGGAGACCGGCGGCGCGTGCCAGGCCCAGAACCAGGGGTCCGGATGGAATGGCGTGTCGACCATCCCCACCCCGGCGTGGTTCACGCCGTACGTGCTGTCGGTGGCCTCGGTGGACGCCAACGGCGCACCCTCGGCGCTGTCGCTTCGCGGGCCGTGGATCGGTGCCGCCGCGATCGGGCGCAATATCGTCTCCCTCGACAGCAAACCGGGCGGCATCGGCCTGGTCGACGGCGTGCAGACCGCCCAGGGCGTGCAGCCGGTCGACGGAACCAGTTTCGCCGCACCGTATGTCGCCGGCCTGGCCGCGCTCGTGCGCGCGAAGTTCCCCGAACTCGGCGCCCAGCAGGTGATCGACCGGATCACCCGCACCGCGCACGCACCGGGGCGCGGCCGCGACGACGCGATCGGGGCCGGACTGATCGATCCGCTGGCCGCGCTGACCGCGCCGCTGCCCGCCGAACCGGTGAGCGCGGGCGCCGACCGCGGCCACGCGATCGCGGCACCCGTGTCGCCCGCCGAGCCGGACCTGCGTCCGCGCCAGGTGGCGATCATCGGTTCGCTGACCCTGCTCACTGTTCTCGGAGTCGGTGCCGCACTGGGCTTTCCGTTCCGCAAGCGGCGGGCCGACCTGAATTCGGAATTCGAGTAGAGGCAACGATGGCTACCGAAGGTTTCGTCCGACGCCCCCGGATCGCGCCACCGCGCGCGCCCGGTGGCGAAGTCGCGCTCACCCCGCCGCCGGAGATCCAGCGCGCGATCCCGTCGCCGCTGATGATGAAGCTGATGCCCGTGGTGATGGTCGTCGCCGTGGTCGGCATGATCGCCATGATGGCGACGATGGGCCGCAGCCTGCTGTCGAACCCCATGTCGATGATGTTCCCGATGATGATGCTGATGTCGATGGTCGGCATGATGGCGGGCATGCGCGGCGGCGGCCCTAAGCGCGCCGTCGAGCTCAACGAGGAACGCAAGGACTACTTCCGCTACCTGGACCAGGTGCGAAAAGATGTGCGCAACACCGGATCCAAGCAGCTCGAGACCCTCGGCTGGAGCCATCCGGAACCGGCCGACCTGGCCTCGCTGATCGGCAGCCGGCGGATGTGGGAGCGCAGGCCCAACGATCCCGACTTCGGGCACGTGCGCGTCGGCGTCGGCAGCCACCGGCTCGCCACCAAGCTGGCCAGGCCGGAAACCGGTCCGCTCGAGGACCTCGAGCCGGTGTCGACCGTCGCGCTGCGCCGGTTCGTGCGCACCCACTCCGTCGTGCACGAGCTGCCGACGGCGGTGTCGTTGCGCGCGTTCCCGGCGATCAATATCGGCGGTGCCGACGACGAGGGCCGCGAGCTGGTGCGCGCGATGCTGATGGAGCTGACCACTTTCCACGGCCCCGACCATCTGGCGATCGCGATCGTCTGCGCCGACCCCGACACCCACTGGGCCTGGGCGAAATGGCTGCCGCACGTGCAGCATCCGAGCCAGCGTGACGGGCTCGGCTCGTCCCGGATGATGTACACCTCGCTGGGCGAGCTGGAGTCGGCGTTGCAGGCCGAACTGCTCGAACGCGGCCGGTTCATGCGCAATCCGCAGCCGACCCAGGGCCGCCTGCACCTGGTCGTCGTGATCGACGACGGCTACATCAGCGGCAACGAACGCATCATCAGCGAATCGGGCCTGGACTCGGTGACCGTGCTCGACCTCACCGCACCGGAGCACGGCCTGGCCGCCCGGCGCGGCCTGCAGCTGGTCGTCGGCGACGGCGCGGTGTCGGCGCGCAGCGCGGCCGGGGTGGAGAAGTTCGCCACCGCCGACGAGGTCAGCGTGGCCGAAGCCGAATCTTTCTCCCGCAATCTGGCCCGCTACCGGCTGGCCACTGCCGCGCAGATCGTCAGCCTGGGGGAGGGCACCACCAGCGACCCCGGCCTCATGGCCCTGCTGCGTATTCCCGATGCCGCCCAGATCGATCCGGCGCGCGTGTGGCGGCCGCGGACCGCGCGCGAACGGCTGCGGGTGCCGATCGGCATCACCCCGGACGGCACGCCGGTCGAGATCGACATCAAGGAGTCCGCGGAGAACGGCATGGGCCCGCACGGCCTGTGCATCGGCGCCACCGGTTCCGGCAAGTCGGAATTCCTGCGCACGCTGGTGCTGTCGATGGTCACCACGCATTCGCCCGACGCGCTGAACCTGGTCCTCGTCGACTTCAAGGGTGGCGCGACCTTCCTCGGCCTGGACTCGCTGCCGCACGTCGCGGCCGTGATCACCAACCTGGAGGAGGAACTCTCCCTCGTCGACCGCATGAAGGACGCGCTCGCCGGTGAGATGAACCGCCGCCAGGAACTGCTGCGCTCGGCGGGCAACTACGCCAATGTCACCGACTACGAGAAGGCCAGGGCCGCGGGCGTTCCGCTGGATCCGCTGCCCGCGCTGTTCGTCGTCGTCGACGAGTTCTCCGAACTGCTCTCGCAGAAGCCGGACTTCGCCGAACTGTTCGTGATGATCGGCCGCCTCGGCCGCTCGCTGCACGTGCACCTGCTGCTGGCCTCACAGCGCCTCGAGGAGAACAAGCTGCGCGGGCTGGAATCGCACCTGTCCTACCGGATCGGCCTGCGCACCTTCTCCGCCAACGAATCGCGCGCGGTGCTCGGCATCACCGACGCCTATCACCTGCCCAGCGTGCCCGGCGCGGGCTACCTGAAAAGCGATGCGTCCGAACCGCTCCGGTTCAACGCCAGCTACGTGTCCGGGCCGTACGTGGCACCCGCGGGCACCGTCACCGGTGACGACGGCGCCCCCGTCGCGGGACAGCGGCCGGTCGTGTTCACCGCGGCGCCGGTCGAGATCACCGAAGCCGAGCCGGTCGAGGCCGAGGACAGCCCGCTGCGCGGCAGGCCGGAACTGCCACCGCCGCCGCCCACCGGACCCGTTGCCGAGGAAGGCATTCCGGACTCGCTGCTCGACGTCGTGGTGAAACGGCTCAACGGCCACGGCAGGCCCGCGCACGAGGTGTGGCTGCCGCCGCTGGAGGAATCACCGACCGCCGACATGCTGCTGCCCGATCCGGACTGGCGTTCGCCGGTCAACCGGCACGGCCAGCTGTGGATGCCGATCGGTGTCATCGACAAGCCGTACGAGCAGCGCCGCGATGTGCTCACCATCAATCTCGCGGGCGCACAGGGCAATGTCGCGGTCGTCGGTGGCCCGCAGTCGGGCAAGTCGACCACGCTGCGCACCATCATCATGGCCGCCGCGGCCACCCACACGCCGGAACAGGTGCAGTTCTACTGCCTGGACTTCGGTGGCGGCAGCATGGCCGGTCTGGTCGGCATCCCGCACGTCGGCTCGGTCGCGGGCCGGCTCGACGGTGACCGGGTGCGCCGCACCATCGCCGAGCTGACCACCCTGATGCGCCAGCGCGAGGAACGCTTCGCCGAACTCGGCATCGAATCGATGATCGAGTTCCGCAGGCGCAAGTTCTCCGCGCTGGAGGCACGCCAGATCAACGGCACCACCGCCGCACCCGGCGATCCGCTGGCCGCCGACCTGTTCGGTGACGTCTTCCTGGTCGTCGACGGCTGGGCGGCCATCCGCGAGGAATTCGACCTGCTGGGCGACCAGATCAATGCCATTGCCGCGCAGGGTCTTTCCTTCGGCATCCACCTGATGATCGGCGCGGCACGCTGGGCCGAGATCAGGCCGGTGGTCAAGGACCAGATCGGCACCAGGATCGAGCTGCGGCTCGGTGATCCCAGCGACTCCGAGATGGGTCGCCGGGTCGCGCATCAGGTTCCGGTCGGCAGGCCGGGCCGCGGTCTCACCGCCGAACAGCTGCACATGCTGATCGCGTTGCCGCGCTTGGATTCCGACTCCGACCCGGCCACCGTCGCCGACGGCGTGGCGCGGGCCCGCGAGGAGCTCACCGCGCTCTACGCCGGCCGCCGCGCGCCGGAAGTGCGCATGCTGCCGCTGAGCTTCCCGCGCGAGCAGGTCATGGCCACCGCGCGCGAGCAGGGCATCGAACTCAACCGCACCCGCGTCGTGGTCGGGCTCGGCGAGTCCGAATTGCAGCCGCTGGTCCTGGATTTCGGGGTCGAGCCGCACTTCATGGCCTTCGCCGACGTGGAATGCGGCAAGACGACCCTGCTGCGCAATATCGTGATGGGCATCGCCGAGCAGTCCAACGCCGACGAAGCGCGGGTGATCCTCATCGACTACCGGCGCACCATGCTCGGCGTCCTCGAGGGTGACCAGCTGGCCGGCTACTCCACGTCCTCGCAGACCTGCGGGACGATGATCGGGGAGGTCGCCACCTACCTGTCCAAGCGGATCCCCGGCGCCGACATCACCCAGCAGCAGCTCCGCGAACGCAGCTGGTGGTCCGGGCCCGAGATCTACGTCGTCGTCGACGATTACGACATGGTGGTCACCGGTTCCATCAACCCGTTCGCGCCGCTGCTGGAATACCTGCCCCAGGCCCGCGACATCGGCCTGCACCTGATCTGCGTCCGCCGCATCGGTGGTGCCTCCCGCGCCCTCTACGACCCGATCCTCGGCGCGATGAAGAACCTCTCGGTGCAGACGCTGATCATGAGCGGTTCGCGCGATGAGGGAAAGCTCATCGGCGAGGTCCGCCCGAGCAAGATGCCACCCGGCCGCGGCACCCTCGTGTCCCGCAGCCGGGGCATCGAGATGGTCCACATCGCCGACCTGCCGCAGTTGTGAGTCAATCCAGCATCGAAGCCGCGGAGAACGGACGCGCCACGCTGGTGATCCGGCTCGGGTGCGGTGGGCACGGGCTCGTGCGGCGCTCGAACAGCGCGCGGGAGGGGCCGGTCGCGGCCGGGCCGGCGATGCGGGTCATGGTGAAACCGGCTCTGCGGTAGTAGTCGTGCAGCTCGGTGTTGGTGGTCCAAGCGTCGAGACGGACCCACGGACGGTCCTGGTGCAGGGCCAGTTCGGCGGCGTGGGCGAGCATGTGGTGGCCGACCTGCCTGCCCGCGAAACGCAGGTCGACGATCATGAAATGCACGACGACGGCCTCGGCCAGCTCCCACGGCGACCACAGTCCGGGGTCGGCGCGGTGGTTGACGGTGATGGTGCCCGCCGGTTCACCGTCGACCTCGGCGATCCAGGTCTCGCCCGCGTCCAGGGCCCGGCCGACGGCGCCGGCGAAGATCTCGATGGGGCGGCCGCGACCGGCGACGGTCCACTGGTCGGAGCCGCGGGCGGTCAGCCAGGCCGTGCGTTGCACCCGTAGGCGGCAGATCAGCGGTAGGTCGCCCAGGGCGGCCGGACGCATCCCCACCGTCATGGCAATGCGACGGCGGATCCGGGTGCGATGCCGAGGGTGCGGGCGATGACGGCGGTGCCCGCCGCGTCGCCGAGTTGGTAGGCCAGCCGGTTACGGCCGGCCAGGCAACGATGCCGGGTCGCCCGGGTGACCCGTTCGTGGTTGGCGCCGATGCGCAGGTGGTCGAGCAGGACTGTGCCGGTGGCGACGCCGAGCACGGCCGCCTCTTCGGCGGTGGCCGGTCGCGCTGTCAAGGTGTCTCGATGGGCGGTCTCGCCGTGGCCGCGATCGGCCAGGCGACGGGTCGTGCCTTCGGGAATGTCATGGGGTGAGTCGATGCTCGCCGCTTCGGCGAGATCGCGTGGGTAGAAACTCACCTCCCACGACCACGGTTCGTTGTCCAGGTACTGCACCACGGTGCGGGCCAGGACCCAGGAATCGGCGGGGACGCCGAGCCACTGCGCGACCTGATCGTCGGCCGGTTCCATCCTGGTGCTGAATTCCTTGGCCGGTTCGCGGTTGGCCGCACGCGCGATCTCCTCGAAGATGTCGTGCGCCGACCGCGGCCGATCAGGGCGAATGTGGTCGGTGACCACGGATTCCAGCACTTCCTGGTTTCGCACGATGGTGCCACGGGAAGTAGCTGTGTAGACGAGGTTTTCGGCGACGAGCACCTGGATCGCGTTGCGCGAGGTGGTGATCGAGACCTGCATCTGCTCGGCCAGTTCGGAATGACTGGGCAGCCGGTCGCCCGGTTTCCACGTGCCCGCGCGGATCTCCTCACGGAGGAGGTCTGCGATCCGGAGGTAGGTCGGACCGTCCGCCATCATGCTCCTCGGTAGGTCGTGCAGGTAACGAAGTGTACTCGTCAGGGTTACCTACGGCCGAGTAATGCTTGACAGGAAGCTTGCGAGGTTTATTGTAATGAACGTCCTGATCCGGTGCTGTGCGGCGATGACGGCGAGGCAACGTGGCTGGTTCGGAGAGTTCTACGGTTGTAATGGCTTTCCCCGACACATTGCGGTGTGTCGATACCGCCGGGCCGCCGGCGACTACCGGTCTGCTTCCCCTCTCCGACATTCTCGTCCGGGCGTGTCGCGGACATCGGGTGGTGGGCGGACCGCTGCTGTGGTTCGCGCGCGATCTGGCGGTGCTGCACGAGAAGCGGATCGTCGGGCGCGGCGGATTCGTCGACACCGATCCCGTGGTCATGCGTGAGATCGATTGCCGCCGAGCCGAACTGGTGCTCGCCATCGACGACTGGGTGCACCGCAGCGTCCCGCAGCACCGTTTGGGCGCCACCCTGCACACCGAGACGATCGGCGCGGTCATCGACCGGCTGGCCGAGTCCTCGGTGCGCGCGCACCACGCCCTGATGACCCTGGCCGCCCAAGACGAGATGCTGCACTGCGCATGGCACCACCTCGCCGAGCTGGCCGACGCCTACGACGACCTGGTCCGCGATGTGATCGCCGGTCGCAGGCGATTGCCGGAGTGGTAGCAAACACGAAAGCCTTTGACTTGTAGGGACTTCGAGGGGCATGGGAACTCGCCTCCGTGTTAGCCTCAGCGAGGCCATCGAGGCCGGTAGCTCTATGGGGGATGGTCGATGGGGGTTCAACGACGTTGGATTCTGGCCGTCTGTTCGATGATGGCACTGTTGATAGCGGCTTGTTCGGGCACCGCCGACACAGTGGCTGACGAACCGACGGTCGACCTCGGACTACTCGATGTGGGCGCCTATCCCACGCAGCCGGTCGACTACGGAACGCAGAGCGCGGACCGGATGGTGCTACACCGGGTGTGTGAGGCGCAACGACTGGCGGAAGTCTTTCCACTTCCATCCGAAGTGGATCCGTCGCTGACGGTGCTGGACGACTTTTCCGACAACATCTTCCTGGACGAGAAGACGAACGGCTCACCGCGGATCCACAGCGACGTGAGCCTGAAACCGATCACGGGTGACGCGTTCACTTCGGCCGGGTTTGTCGCGGGATTCGCCACCTCAGGAGCATCATCGGAGGACGGCATCTGGCTCGGCCAGACGCTGTCCTACGCCGGACTCGTATACCGTGACGCCGCCGCGGCAGCGATCGGCGCCACGGCACTCGCCGACGCGGGCTTCAATACCGGCGAGGCAGAGCCCGTGCAGTTGGTGCGGTATCCGGCGTCGCGGTCCGCATGGCAACCGAAGGGACAGGTCCAGGCGGCATGGCACGTGATCGGTTCGGTCGTCGTGATCGTGGTCGCGGAAAGCCCCGAGAATCGGGCCCTCGGCATCACGGAACTGGCTCCGCTGACTTCCCTCGTCGAAGGATCGCTGCGAGTGCTGTCCGAGCGGCTGGCGGCGTTTCGGCCGACCCCGTTCGATCAGCTGGCCGCAATGCCGCTCGATACCGATGGGCTGCTGCGCCAGACGGTGCCGGAAGCCACCGGCGACAAGGACGCGAACCAACGGGGTACCTACGACGCGCGCGCAGACCTCCACCTGCGCCGCTATCCGCAGCGCTACGCCGGTCTCTACGAGGAGAACGGAGTCGACCGGGTCGCCTATCGCGGAGCCACGCTGGTGCGTGCACGCGACGCGGACAGCGCGCGCCGATACCTGGCCGATATCGCGGTCGGCAAGTATTTGGCGCAGGAGGAACCGCCCGCCGCTTTGCCGCAGGCGCGATGCGCGCGCAACCGCAGTCTGCGACAAGGCGATGGGACCGAAAAGTACACCTGCTCGGTCGCTTTCGGCCGCTACACGGCGACGGTGTATTCCGCGTGGTTGCGTGACGCGCAGCAGCGCATCAGCGCACAGTACGCAATCCTGGTCAACAGCAGGTGAGGTGAGCGATGAAACTCCTGCGCTATCGCCGTTCCGCCGCCGTCGCGGTAGTCGCGGCAGTGGCGGTGACCTGCGGTACGGCCGGGTTGTCCGCGTCGGTGCCGGGCACCGCGGTTGCCGGCGAGGTCGACGTGCGCCCGTTCGACATCGGCAACTATTCGGTGGAGCCGCTAGAGTTCCACTCCGCCTACCGGCACAGCGTCGAGAACGGCACCGAGCTGGCAATCATGCGGCTGGCCGGACATATGGTGACAGGATACGAAGTGGACGCGAAGATCGCGTTCGGCACCGGATTCAAACCCATCGCGAAACCAGCCGACTACACCACCCGTGCAGCGCAGGCGGATCTCCAGGGGGTTCTCCAGCGCAATCAGCTTGTCTATGGCCTCCTGGCCAGCGCGAGCGCTTCCGACAAGGCCGATCTGGACACGGCTCGCGGCGCGGTCGGCTTCTCGATCGCAGTGTTCCAATTTCCCGATGCGACGGCGGCTGCCGCGGCGGCCGCCGAGTTCGAGGCGGTGGACTTCGGAGTCGCAGCCGAGGACAACACGCGCGTTCAGCTCGCCGGCTATCCGTCTGCTCGGTCGCATTGGCGACCCGAGGTCAGGTCGTTGGGCACCCGGTTGGCGCACGGTGCGTACATGATCGACCTGACCGCGCAAGAATCCGCACCGGATCTCGCCGCGTTGACCACGCTGACCGAGCGGGTACTGGCAAAGCAGCTGCCGCTGCTGGATTCGTTGCCGCCGCTGTCCCGCCGGGACATCTACCGACTCGAGGACGACCCGTCCGGTCTGTTGCGGCGCACGTTGAACGAGACAGGCTCGCGACTCCCGCGATTCCCCCGAGCTGACCGGCTCTACCTGGCGGTGCTGAATCGACGCGGCACCATCCTTGTCCAGCAGGATCAAGCGGCGATTGGAAGGACGTACGACGAAGCAGGTGTCGATGGTGTGGCTTTCGTGGACGCCACGATTCTCCTGCGGGCGCGCGACCCCGCGGCAGCGCACACACTGCAGCGGAACCTGACCGAGGGCAAGCCTGGCGTCATCGCCGGTCCCGACGGCGTTCCCGACACCGTTTGTCGCCAAGTCGATCTTGTGCGCCAGAGCAAATATTCCTGCAACGTGCGGTACGGACGATATGTGGCGACCGTCGTCAGTGACCAGATCGCCGACGTACGCCAGCGTGCCGCCGCCCAATACGCGTTGCTGACCAACAGTTGAGAGGAACGCTGTGGCCGTACCGGGAACAGTGATCGCTGGATACCGCGTCGAACGGATGCTGGGAGAGGGCGGGATGGGCGCCGTCTACCTCGCCGCCCATCCTGCGCTGCCCCGCTATGACGCGATCAAGGTCTTGTCCCGGCGCTTCACCGATGACCGGGAATTTCGTGCCCGATTCGAGCGAGAAGCGAATCTTTCGGCAGGACTGGATCATCCGAATATCGTCGCGGTCTACAACCGGGGCGAGGATCAGGGTCGGCTGTGGATCGCGATGCAGTATGTGTCGGGGGCCGATGCGGCACAGACGATGTCGGCAGACCCATCGTCGATGACGCCGGAGCGTGCCTTGCGCATCGTCACCGAGGTGGGCAAGGCCCTCGACTACGCGCACCAGTCCGGTCTGTTGCACCGGGACGTGAAGCCGGCCAACTTTCTGCTCTCGCCACGCCTTGGCGAGGAAGAACGGGTCTTGTTGACCGACTTCGGTATCGCGAAAGCGATGAGCGACACCGAGGAACTCACCCAGGACGGCGATCTCCTGGCCACCGTTGCCTATGCCTCGCCGGAACAATTGCTCGGCGGCCCGGTGAATCATCGCGCCGACATCTACAGCCTTGCCTGCTCATACTTCCGGCTGTTGACCGGCCGCAATCCGTTCGTCGGTGCGGTGCCGACCGTCGTGTTGATGGCGCATCTGAACGAGCCACCGCCGAGAGCGACGGATTTACGGCATGACCTGCCTCCTGCGATCGACCAGGTGCTGGCCAGGGCAATGGCCAAGCGGCCCGACGAGCGCTTCGGGACATGCCGTGAGTTCACCGATGCGCTGCGCGCTGCGATGGCTGGTGTCGGGCCGACCACGCCCGTGCGCGCGTCTGCGCAGCCGCGATATCGCTGGCCGATTGCCGTCGCCGGTTGTGTGCTGGTAGCCGCCGTTGTGGTTGGCGCGATTGTCTGGCCGCAGTCGTCGACGACCGGAGCAGCGGCACCGCGCGCATCGACTGCCGCGCCCACCACCGCCGCTACACCGAAACCGACCAGCGTCGGACAGGCCAAGGCCGGCAATCCGCAATTCCTCGGGCGGCAGATCGCCCTGGCCGAGTACACCTCGTATAACCGCAGCACGGTGCACCTACACCCCAGTGGTCCAACGCAGTTCCTTGCCGACCTCGGGTTCCGGTACGACCCCCGCTACTCGAATGATGCTGCGGCCGAGCGAAATAGAGTGGTCGCGGACTTGGCGAGCGAACTCGAGCCGATAGGGTCGACCGATGGTCTGGACTTCCTCGTCCTGCTGCGTAGCGATGACAAGGCGGGCGGTGGTGGCATTGCCGGTGTTTCGAGCAACCTGATCCGGCTGGACAGCACCATCATCGTGGTGGACGACCCCGCCGTCATCGAGGTCGTCCGGAACTGGTCTCCCCAGGGGGAAGCCATCCTGCTCGACAAACTCTTGCCGCTCCTGCGACGAGAGGTGAAATAACCTACTCCGCTCAGCCGAAGCGGTGGTGGTCGACGCCGAACTCGTCGGCGACCGTGGCCGCCAGCTCCACATACGCCCGCTTGGTCGTCTTGTGCAGGCGGTGCAGATCGATCTCGGCGCCCTCGGACAGGTGCTCGTCGAACGGGATGATGTGCACGGCGCGGCAGCGCGAGAGGAAGTACTCACGCAGTTGCTGCACACCGACATTCGGTGAACCCTCACGGGGCAGGTTGATCACCACGACCGCATTGCGGACCAGGTGGTCGTGGCCGTGCAGTGAGAGCCAGTCCAGCGTCGCCGCGGCACTGCGCGCGCCGTCGATCGCGGCCGAGGAGATCAGCACCAGCGAATGCGCCAGGTCGAGCACACCGCTCATCGCCGAGTGCATCAGGCCGGTGCCGCAGTCGGTGAGGATGATGTTGTAGAACCGCTGCAGGATCCGGGCCACCGCCCGGTACTCCTCGTCGTTGAACGATTCCGATGCGGCCGGATCACGTTCGCTGGCAAGCACTTCCAGCCTGCTCGAACTCTGCGAGGTGTGCCTGCGGACATCGGAGTAGCGCTCGATCGACGGGTCGAGCAGCAGGTCGCGCACGGTCGACCGGGTCTGTAGCGCCACCCGCTGCGACAGGGTGCCGAAGTCGGGGTTGGCGTCGACCGCGATCACCCGGTCACCGCGGATCGAGGCGAAGATCGAACCGAGGCCGGTGGTGGTCGTCGTCTTGCCGACACCGCCCTTGAGCGAGAGCACCGCGATCCGGTAGTCACCGCGCACGGGCTGGCGGATACGCGCCACCAGCTCCTGCAGGCGCCGCTCCTCGGCGGACATGCCCGGGTTGATCGCGCCACCCGAAACATGGTGCACCGCTTTACGCCAGCCACTGCCCGGCGCCTTCTTGACGCGCTTGACCGGCACGTTGTCGAGGGACGGCGGCTGGTAGCCCTGCTGCGGGTTGGCGCCCCAGCCGGGCTGCTGATACTGGCCCGGGGGCTGCTGCTGGTACGGCTGCGCGGTGGGGCCGCCCTGGAACTGCTGGGGCGCAACGTCACCGGGCTGGTACTGCTGGGCGCCGTCGGGGCGCTGGTAGTGCGGCGCCGGGGAACCGTCCGGTTGGTACTGCGAGGGGAACTGTTGCGGTGCCGCGCCGTCCGGTCGCTGGTGCGACTGGGCGGCAGCGCCATCGGCCTGCTGGTAGTGCCGCGTGGCTGCGCTGTCGGGACTCTGGTGCGGCTGCGCGGGCGAGCCGTCGGGCTGCGAATAGTGCTGCGGGGGTGTGCCGTCCGGGCGGGGGTACTCGGCCTGCTGGTACGGCGGCGTCGTGGAGCCGTCCGGCTGCTGGTGGAACTGCTGCGCGGGGTCCCCCGGCTGGAACTGCGCCGGGGCCTGCTGATACGGCGGAACCGGAGTGCCCGGCTGTGCGAATTCGCCCGAGCGGTAACCGGATTGCTGCGAGTACGGCTGCTGCTCGGGTGGGCTCTGCCAGGTCGGCTGCGCGGAATCGCCACCGGGGGCCTGGTTCCGAGCGGCCTGCACGCGTGGGTCGTCCGGCCGGAACATCTCGGTCTGCGCGTCCGGGGCGAACTGGGCGCCGGGGGAGGGATCGCCGGGGACCGAGTTGTATTGCGCCACATCGTACGTCGGCGTCTGCGGGACGTACGGCGAGTGGTCGGGACCCGGTGCGTGCTGCGGCGGTACGACCGGCTCACCGGACCGGTAGGGCGAGGCCCCGCCGGTGGATCCCCCTGCGGTGTAGGCGGATCCGGAATCGGTGGACGGCTGTGAAGAAGCGGCGGACGTGTTCGCGGTATCCGGAGGGGTGCCGACGGTGAGATCCGTCGGCAGAGCCATGCGTGTGGTCGCCTCGGCCGGAGCCTGGGCGGTGGGCGTGGCGTCGTCAGCAGACGGGACATAGGCGCCCGTGGAGGCGGCGCTGTCGGACGGCGCTTGCGGGACAGGGACGTTCGTCGGCGCGGCATCATCGGCGGGCGATGGGATATGCGTCGCTGTGCTCGACAGGGCGGTGTCGGAGGTGGACGGGTTGCTCAGGCGCGCAGGCGGTTCCGGCAGGCGCGGGGGAGTCCGCGTGGCGTCCGGAGCGGCCGGGCGCGGATCCGGGTCGCCGATGGTCTCGGGTCCGGTCGCCGCAGGTGCTGCGGATTCGGCCTGATCGAGACTGTGGCGGCCGCCGGTGCCCGCTTGTTCGCGGGGCTCCGACGGGTCGGCGTCGGTCGCAGGGGCACTCGTGCCGGCCGAGAGATCTGCGCCCGCGGACGCCGGACCGACGCCGGACGACGGTGCGGGCGGCTCGACAGGAGAGGTCGGCAGCGGGCCGAGGAGCGGGTCCGCTGCAGTCGGGCCGAGCGGGTCCGCAGCGCCGACCGGCGGTTCGGCCGGTGCCGTCAGGCGCGGCGGGGCTTCTGTCGGCCGGGGGCGGGCGGGCGGATCCGGCAGCGGTGGGGGAGGCGGGAGGTCGGGGAGCTGGCGCTGGCCGGGGCCGAGCGGTGTGAATCCGGTCGACGGGGGCGCGGGCGTGCGGGTCGGCAGGGCCGGGCCCGAGCGGTCGTCACCCTGCGCGATGGTCGGGTCGGTGTAGGCGGCAGGGCCTTCGGTCTGGCCGACATGCGGCGACGCGCTGCTCGGACCGCCGTGCGAAGACGGAGTAGCGGTCGGGTCGGCGTAGGCGGCTTCGGGTGAGCCGGTGTGGCCGATGTGCGGCGACGCGCTGCTCGGACCGCCGTGCTGAGGTGGCGCGGTGTGCGTGAAAGAAGCGCCGGTCGGGCCCGTGTGGGTCGGCGCATGGGCGGACGGCCCGGGAGCGGGTGGCTGCGGGACCGCCGGAGGGCCCTCGCTGTACGGCGGCCTCTGCTCCTGCGGCCAGGGCGGTGTCATCCCGGGGCCCGCGGACGGTGCCTCGGGAGCCGCCGTGTTCGGGCCACCCTGCCACCCGGTGTTCGGCTGCTCGCCGGGGTTCAGCGGATCGGTGCCCCTGCCGGACTGCTGCCGCTCGGCGGGTGGGCGCTGGTTCGCGCGCTCGGCGGTGGGTTCGGGCTGCCGCTGCGGCGCGGGCTGCTCGGGCTGCTGGTCATCGCCCCTGCGGCGGCGGCCGCGCTTGTCCTTCTTGGCGTCGTCGTTCCCGCCGCGGCTCATGAAGCGGCGGCGTTTGGGCGCCTCGTCGATCAGGTCGTCCTGGGGCAGGTTCTCGACAGGTGCCTCGTAACCGGCCTGTGTGACGTCGCTCTCCGACAGCCACGGCGGCAACATGGGGAGACTGTCGTTGTTGCGGCTCACCGGCGCGCCTCGCTCACCAGGGTCCCCCGATCTGCTCGACCCACATCTGGACGCCGGTGAGTTTACGCGACAACCCGGGAGTCATGGCGGGCGGTCTGGGCGGGCGGTACGCCGGTTCCGGGTGTACGGTTCGGGGCATTTTTGCCTCTGGACACCCGGCCCGGTAAGCTTGAGCGGCGGTGCACCTATGCGCCGACTGTTCGCATGCCAGCGAGCAGCTACGAGGCAATCCAAACTCAGGTTAGAAGCATAACCGGGATCGCGGAGGATATGGCGAAGAAAGACGGGGCCATCGAGGTCGAGGGTCGAGTTGTCGAGCCGCTGCCCAATGCGATGTTCCGGATCGAGCTCGAGAACGGTCACAAGGTTCTCGCGCACATCAGCGGAAAGATGCGGCAGCACTACATTCGCATCCTTCCGGAAGACCGCGTGGTCGTCGAGCTGTCGCCGTACGACCTGTCACGCGGCCGGATTGTCTACCGCTACAAGTGATGCCTGCCTGACGCCGCGAGCCTGAACGGCACGCGGCGTCGCATGGTGTTCCGGCCCAGGCCGGAGCGCGCTACAAGACTTCCCCAGTCGTCGGCTGGGGAAAAACTGTGTTCACAGACCCTTGTGAGCCAAGGAAAGATTGGACGGACGTGAAGGTTCAGCCGAGCGTCAAGAAGATCTGCGAGAAGTGCAAGGTGATCCGCCGTCACGGCCGGGTCATGGTGATCTGCGACAACCTGCGCCACAAGCAGCGCCAGGGCTGATCCAGCAGCACCGCCGGGCACCGATCGTCTGATCGGACTGACCGAAAAGAAGAACTCCCAGCTCCAGCACGCACGCACTTGTGCGCGCCAACCACCGGTACGGAGGCCGGTGCCCCCACTGTAAAGACGGGGGGACGGACAGGGAGCAGACCTCCGCAACCATTAAGGAACCTGCCACATGGCACGTCTGATGGGCGTCGATCTCCCGCGCGAAAAGCGCATGGAGATCGCGCTGACCTACATTTTCGGAATCGGGCGCACCCGCGCCACCGAGATCCTGGCTCAGACCGGCGTCAGCCCGGACCTGCGCTCGAAGGATCTCAGCGACGACGACCTGACCAAGCTCCGCGACTACATCGAAGCGTCGGAGTTCAAGGTCGAAGGTGACCTGCGCCGCGAGGTTCAGGCCGATATTCGCCGCAAGATCGAGATCGGCTGCTACCAGGGCATCCGCCACCGTCGTGGCCTGCCCGTTCGTGGTCAGCGCACCAAGACCAACGCGCGTACGCGCAAGGGTCCGAAGAAGACCGTCGCCGGCAAGAAGAAGTAGGGATAGCGTATGCCTCCGAAGAGCCGGGCCGCTGGCCCGAAGAAGACTCAGAAGTCGCGTCGCCGGGATAAGAAGAACATCCCGCACGGCCACGCGCACATCAAGAGCACGTTCAACAACACGATCGTCTCGATCACCGACCCCGAGGGCAATGTCATCTCGTGGGCGTCGTCGGGCCACGTCGGCTTCAAGGGTTCGCGTAAGAGCACCCCGTTCGCCGCGCAGCTCGCCGCCGAGAACGCTGCCCGCAAGGCGCAGGAGAACGGTGTCAAGAAGGTCGACGTGTTCGTGAAGGGCCCGGGTTCGGGCCGCGAGACCGCGATCCGTTCGCTTCAGGCCGCTGGCCTCGAGGTCGGCTCGATCTCCGATGTCACCCCCCAGCCGCACAACGGCTGCCGGCCGCCCAAGCGCCGTCGCGTCTAGCGGGAAAGGAAACAGCTAAAAAATGGCTCGTTATACAGGCCCCATCACCCGCAAGTCGCGTCGTCTGCGCGTCGACCTCGTCGGAGGCGACCAGGCGTTCGAGCGTCGTCCTTACCCGCCCGGCCAGCACGGCCGCGCGCGGATCAAGGAATCCGAGTACCTGATGCAGCTGCAGGAGAAGCAGAAGGCTCGCTTCTCCTACGGCGTCATGGAGAAGCAGTTCCGTCGCTACTACGAAGAGGCCAACCGCCTCAAGGGTAAGACCGGCGACAACCTGCTCCGCCTGCTCGAGGCCCGTCTGGACAACGTCGTGTACCGCGCCGGTCTGGCGCGTACCCGTCGCCAGGCTCGTCAGCTGGTCAGCCACGGTCACTTCACCGTCAACGGTGTCAAGGTGAACGTGCCCAGCTACCAGGTCTCCCAGTACGACATCATCGATGTCAAGGAGAAGTCGCTGCCGACGCTGCCGTTCCAGGTGGCGCGCGAGACCGTCGGCGACCGTCCGGTCCCGGGTTGGCTGCAGGTCGTCCCCGGCCGTCTGCGCATCCTGGTGCACCAGCTTCCCGAGCGCGCGCAGATCGATGTGCCGCTGCAGGAACAGCTCATCGTCGAGTACTACTCGAAGTAAGCGCTTTTGGTGGGGGTCGCTCACATGGCGACCCCCGCACTCACTGACGAGGCATCAAATAGCGGATGCCCTGAACAGGAAGTAGATCCTCATGCTGATTTCCCAGCGTCCGACACTGACCGAAGAGGTTGTGGCGGAGAACCGCTCGAAGTTCACCATCGAACCCCTCGAGCCGGGCTTCGGTTACACCCTCGGCAACTCGCTGCGTCGTACCCTGCTGTCCTCCATCCCGGGGGCCGCGGTCACGAGCATCCGCATCGACGGTGTCCTGCACGAGTTCACCACCGTTCCCGGTGTGAAGGAAGATGTCACCGACATCATCCTGAACCTCAAGGGTCTGGTCGTGTCCTCCGAAGAGGACGAGCCGGTCACCATGTACGTGCGTAAGCAGGGCCCCGGCACCGTCACCGCTGGTGACATCGTCCCGCCCGCCGGCGTCGTCGTGCACAACCCGGACATGCACATCGCCACCCTGAACGACAAGGGCAAGCTCGAGATCGAGCTCGTCGTCGAGCGGGGCCGCGGTTACGTGCCCGCCGTGCAGAACAAGGCGACCGGTGCGGAAATCGGCCGGATCCCGGTGGATTCGATCTACTCCCCGGTGCTCAAGGTGACCTACAAGGTCGAGGCCACCCGTGTCGAGCAGCGCACCGACTTCGACCGTCTCATCCTCGACGTGGAG
This sequence comes from Nocardia sp. NPDC057663, assembly GCF_042799895.1. Lineage (NCBI taxonomy): Bacteria > Bacillati > Actinomycetota > Actinomycetes > Mycobacteriales > Nocardiaceae > Nocardia > Nocardia sp. NPDC057663. The sequence continues at coordinate 251,871 of NZ_JBHVHX010000008.1, forward strand.
ACCAAGAACTCCATCACGGCGCGGGACGCGCTCGCCTCGGCGGGCAAGACCCTGGTCGAGCTCTTCGGCCTGGCCCGTGAGCTCAACGTCGAAGCCGAGGGCATCGAGATCGGCCCCAGCCCGGCCGAGGCGGATCACATCGCCTCCTTCGGTCTGCCGATCGAGGACCTGGACCTCACCGTCCGGTCCTACAACTGCCTCAAGCGCGAGGGTGTGCACACGGTGGGCGAGCTTGTCGCCCGTACCGAGTCGGACCTGCTCGACATCCGCAACTTCGGCCAGAAGTCCATCGACGAGGTGAAGGTCAAGCTGCACGCGCTCGGCCTCTCGCTCAAGGACAGCCCGGCGTCGTTCGACCCGTCCTCCGTGGTGGGTTACGACGCGAGCACCGGAACGTGGAGCGACAGCGGCACGTTCAGTGACACCGACGGCGGCGAGCAGGACTACGCCGAGACCGAACAGCTCTAGATCTTCGGGGGGCACCCCGGACGATCTTTCCCAAGGAGAATCCAATGCCTAAGCCCAAGAAGGGTGCTCGCTTCGGCGGGTCGGCGTCGCACCAGAAGGCGATCTTCGCCAACCTGGCCACGGCGCTTTTCGAGCACGGTCGTATCACGACCACCGAGTCGAAGGCCAAGGCGGTTCGCCCCTACGCCGAGAAGCTCATCACCAAGGCGAAGGGCGGCACTCTCGCCGACCGTCGCGAGGTCATGAAGGTCATCCGCAACAAGGACATCGTGCACGCGCTGTTCGCGGAGATCGGCCCCTCGTTCGAGGGTCGCGAGGGTGGCTACACCCGCATCACCAAGGCGCTGCCGCGCAAGGGTGACAACGCGCCGATGGCCGTCATCGAGCTGGTCCGTGAGAAGACCGTGACCAACGAGGCCGACCGGGCCCGTCGCGTCGCCGCTTCGCAGAAGGCCGAGGCGCCCGCCGCCGAGGTCGCCGAGGAGACCACCGAAGAGGTCGTCGCCGAGGCTCCGGCCGCCGACGAGGCCGCCGAGGACAAGAAGGACGCCTGATTCTCAGGAGTTCGGCCGAGCCCGTCACCCTTCGTGGGTGACGGGCTCGTTCTTTTGCCAGTGACATCAGGGTGCGGAGGAAGCGATGGACGACACCGAGCGGGAATCGATCCGGGTGCGGCTCGGGATCAGCTACGACGGCACCGATTTCACCGGCTGGGCGCGTCAGCCCGGCCTGCGTACGGTGCAGGGCACGCTGGAGGAGTCGCTGTCGAAGGTGTTCCGTGAGCCGATCCAGCTCACCGTCGCCGGGCGCACCGATGCCGGGGTGCACGCCGAGGGGCAGGTCGCGCACTTCGACACCACCGGCGAACTCGACGCCGACAAGCTGCTGTACCGGATGGCGCGTTTCCTGCCCAAGGACGTGCGCATCACCGAGATCGCCCTTGCGCCTGCGGATTTCGATGCCCGCTTCTCCGCGATCCGCCGCCACTACATCTACCGGCTGACCACCGCGCGCTACGGCGCCGAGCCGTTGCAGGCGCGCAGCGTGGTCGCCGCGAAGCCCGGACTCGACCTCGACGCGATGCGCGCCGCCTCCGCGACACTGCTCGGGCTGCACGATTTCGCCGCCTTCTGCCGTCGCCGCGAAGGCGCGACGACCGTGCGTGAGCTGCAGCGATTCGACTGGGAACGCGACGGCGAGCTGCTCAACGCCGCTGTCAGCGCCGACGCGTTCTGCTGGTCCATGGTCCGCAGCCTGGTCGGCGCCGTCCTGGCCGTCGGTGAAGGCCGCCGGACACCCGAGTGGGTCGCGAGCCTGCTGACCGAGACCGAGCGCTCGAGCTCGGTGACGGTCGCGCCCGCCCACGGTCTGAGCCTGGTCGCCGTCGACTACCCGGCCGACGCCGACCTCGCCGCGCGCAATGCCCAGACCAGGGAGAGCAGGACCCTGCCCGCCGCGGGAGGCTGCTGCGGCGATTAGTCGCTGCGTGGTTGCGGCTGTCGCCGCCTTGGCGGGGATACGATGGCCCGACTCGACGTCAGCGAGAAAGCCGGGCAGATGACTGATGATTCTGGTGGCCGGGTTCGCATTATTCGGCGGATAGCCGTTGTCTTGCTGGTGTGTGCCACCGGGCTGTTCACGCTGACCGCCGTCGTCGCCGGTTATCTGCGCGCCGAGGTCCTCGATACCGACCACTATGTCGACACGGTGGCCCCGCTGGCCGAAGATCCGGTGGTCCAGAATGCCGTCGCGGACGCGTTGACCAGGACCGTCATGGCCCGCATAGATGTCGAGAGCGCGGCGTCCGATCTGCTGGAGTCCGTCGGCGACGCCGAGGACCGTGGCCCGCTCGCCGCGGCGCTGGTGCGTAGCCTGCCCTCGATGCTGGCGGCCCGATCCGAGGAACTGGTCCGGGACGCGGCGACCGCCCTCGTGCGCAGCGACGCCTTTCCGCGCCTGTGGAACGCGGCGAACCGGCAGGCGCATCGCGTGCTGGTCGCCGCGCTGACCGGAGTGGACTCCGGTGTCGTCCAGGTAGACACCGGCGGCGTCGTGTCGATCTCGCTGGACCAGATGCTGGACGAGGTCGGCGACGAGCTGGACAGTCGTGGATTCGCCCTGGCGGACCGTGTCGTCGACCTGCAGTCCGAATTCGTGATCGTCGAGTCCGACGAGCTGGCCAAGGCTCAGCGGGCCGTGCGCCTGCTCGATCGCGCGGCGACCGGGCTCGCGGTCGTCGCGCTCGCCTGCGCGATCGGTGCGGTCCTGGTGGCGGGCACCGGCTTTCGGCGGCGCGCGATCCTCGGTGTCGCCACGAGCGTGCTGGTCGCCATGGTCGTGCTCGCGGTGGCGCTGATGCTCGCGCGCGGTGTGTATCTGGATCATGTTTCGGCGCACGTCGTCTCGACGGAGGTCGCGCGCATCGTCTTCGACACCTTGCTGCTTCCGTTGCGGGTGAGCATGCGGGTGCTCGCGGTGCTCGGTGCGCTGGTCGCGCTCGTCGCCTTCCTGGCCGGTCCGTCCGCGCCGGCCACCTGGGTGCGCACGACCGCGGACCGGGTGCTCGATCGACTCCGCCGGGGCGAGCGCGGCCCGGTGTCCGGCTTTGTCGCGGCGAATATCGGCTGGTTGCGGTACGCGGTGCTGATCGTCGCCGCGACGGTGCTGGTGTTCTGGGACTATCCGACCGTGCGAGTGGCGGTGCTGATCGCGGTCGTCGCGGGCGTGGCCTTGCTCGCGCTGGAGATCGTGGCCCGGCCGCGGCGGGCGTCGTCACCGGCTCGCTGATAGTGCGGAGATGGTGTACGCCGGGCTCGATGATCTTCTGCGACACCGCCCGCCCGATTCTCCTCGGGGCATTGTTGCGCGGCCTGCGGGTGGAGCGTGCGCGAAAGTTGCTGGAGTCCGCCGATATCGGCTCCATCACGATGGTCGCCACCGCTTCCGGATTCGCCTCCGAACGTCAGTTCTATCGCGTGTTCGGGAGGCGACGGGCATGACGCCGGGGGAATACCGGATGGTTGCCCGGCGCCGCCCGGTCGCACTCTGAGCGCGACACGACGCGGCCCGGCCCTCGGTGATAAGCGTCACAAACCGGCCATGCATGACTGAATGGTCCGGCCCGAATCTCCTGCAAAAGCCGGGGTCGGTTGAATATTTGATGAACGCTGAATATTCCATTCTGAATCATATGGTGGCGACGCATCGGTGAATCTGGCAGGCTCTGGCACCAGGCGACGGGTGATTCGTTGTGACGCCTGCAGTTTGCTGGCCGGTTGGCAAGAGAGCGGGGTGGGTGGCGTGGAGTCGTCGGAGCATCTCGTCGAGTGGCGACTGAACGACGGTCCGGAATTGCCGGCGGGCGAGGCCTTCGCGCAGTGGGAGGCGTCGCTGTCGGAAAGCTATGTGCCGCTGGCGGTCGACCCCGCACGCGATGCGGCATTCCACGGGTGGATCGTGCGCGGCGCTATGCCCGGTTTCGAATTGTCGACGGTCGGTGCCAGTGGCCAGCGCGTCCGGCGCACCAAGAGCGGCATCGCCCGCACCGACGGCGAGTTCCTGTTCGTCAGCATTCTCACCGCGGGTTTCGGCAGGATGCACCAGGACGGGCGCATCGCGGTGGTGCGACCGGGGGACATGGTCTTCTACGACACCACCCGGCCCTATCACTGGGACCTGGACGGCTCGTGGGCGCAGGTCGTGGCCAGGGTCCCGTTGGCATTGCTCGGCGAACACGTCCCCACCGATCGCAGTGCGCTGCCCACCGCCGTGACGGTGCAGGCCGACAGCCCCGGCGGTGTCGTGGCCGGCTTCTTCCGCGACCTGGCCCGGATCCAGCAGAGCGCGCCCGAACAGGCCACGGTGCTGGCCGAAAACGGGGTGAAGCTGCTGGCCTCGGCGATCACGCTCACCGGTGGCTCGGTCCCGGCGGGGGCATCGGCGCAGGCGCTGTCGCGGGAGCAGGTGCTGTCCTTCATGCGCGCGCGGTGTACCGACGCGAGCCTGACCGTCGACGAGATCGCCCGCGCGTGCCTGGTGTCGCGGCGCAGCCTGTACCGGCTGTTCGACGAGACCGGTGACGGGTTGAGCACGGTGCTGCGACGCATGCGCGTGGAGTGCGCGCAGGTCCTGCTGATCCGCGATACCGGCCGGTCGACGGCGTCGATCGCACAGGCCTCCGGCTTCGCGTCCGAACGCCATTTCTTCCGTGCGTTCCGGCTGGAGACCGGGATGACCCCCGGTGAATACCGGCTGGTCACGGTATCCGCTTCCGGTCGCGGCGAAGCCGGCCGCCACACCGCGTGACCGGGGTCCACACGCGCACGCCGAGGGCGGCTGCATGGCGATCGAGGGAAGGCGCGGGGTGGTGCTGAATCGGCGGACGACGGTCAGCGTTCGTACCGGACCCGATCAGCCTGCACACCGTGTGGTCGAGCGGTGGGAATCGCTGATGAGCGAGACCTACATCCCACTCGCGGTGTCGCCGCACGCGACCGAGCGGTTCGGCGGCCGGATCGCCGCCACCGAGTTCGACGGGCTGCTGGTCACCTCGGTCCAGGCCGGCGCGCAGACGGTGCGGCGGACGCCGCGGCTGATCGGCGCTGCCGAGGATCGCTACATCCTGGCCAGTATCTACCTGGGTGGGCGCGGGGTCATGCACCAGGACGGCAGGGCCGCCCATGTCGACGCGGGCAGCATGGTGTTCTACGACAGCGCCCGGCCCTACCGCTGGGAGATCGACGAGGAGTTCGACAAGGTGGTCGTGCAGGTGCCGATCTCCGCGCTCGACACCGTCGGCGCCCCGCTCGGCACGGTCCCCTCGGCGATCGCGCTCGGCCCCGACCATCCGGCATCGGCGGTCGGCGCGTATTTCCGCGGCCTGGCGCGGGTGCAGCACGACGACCCCGAGGTGGCCGCCGAACTGGCCCGGCACGGCGTCGGGATGATGGCGTCGGCGCTGGCGCTCGCCGCCGGTTCGACGCCGCGCGGCCCGTCGGCCGCCGAGCTCACCCGGGCCAGGGTCATCGCGTTCATGCGGCGCCGCTTCGCCGATGCCGACCTCACCGTCGACGTGGTCGCGCACCGCTTCGCCATTTCGCGCCGCACCCTCTACCGCCTGTTCGAAGGCGAGGAGAGTCCGGCCCGCCGCTTGTTGCGGATGCGGCTCGAGCATGCCTGCGAATTGTTGTGCGACGGGCGGATGCGGTCGATCGAGGAAGTGGCCGCGGCCGCCGGATTCGCCGCGGAAAGGCACTTCTACCGCGTCTTCCACGCGGAATTCGGCATGGCTCCCGGCGAATACCGCGCCGGGTACCGACTTTGTTCCGGCCTGTGACAGCGGAGAATCGACGATGTCCCTTTTCTGAACGGTGATAGTGATTCGCGGTTCGGCGTGCGTGTGGAATGCTTAGTGCGGGACACGATCTGATGTTCACGGAAATCGGTTCTACCGAGCCTTTGGACGGAAAACAGGCCGGACTTCCGGGGGGATTCGCCGGTTTGGCACGGACGGTCAGTCGAGTGGCACGCTATGACAGTTTATGTCGCCGCCATCTGCGAGAGAGTGAATCGAACACCTTTCAAGGATTGAGCGACAAGGGGTCACGATGTTTGGTCGGGTACGCGTGGCTGCGGTGCAAGCCGAGCCGAAGTGGTTGAACTTGTCCGCCGGAGTCGAGCAGGCTATCGAGCTGATCGACGAGGCCGCCGATGGTGGTGCGCGGCTGGTCGCCTTCCCCGAGACATTCCTGCCGGGGTTCCCGTGGTGGATGTGGCTCAATTCGGTCGACTGGGGCGAGGAGTTCATCGCGCGCTACCTGGCCAACTCACTGACCGCCGACGGGCCGGAGTTGCGGGCGATCGCTTATGCCGCCCGTCGCAAGGGCATTCACGTCTCGATCGGTTTCGCCGAGCGCGCCGGCCGCGAGGTGTTCATGTCCCAGGCGCTCATCGACGTGAAAGGCGAGATCGCGATCGCTCGCAAAGCGGAGCCGACCGGGCTGGAGCGCACCGTCTTCAGCGCCGCCGACGGCAAGCTGCTGGTGCGTGACACCGAACTCGGCCGGATCGGTGTGCTCGGCGGGGCCGACCACATGCGGCCCGCGGTGCGCGCCCGGATGCACGACGAGCGCGAGCAGATCCACATCGCCGCGTGGTCGGGCTTCACCGTGTACTACGGCGAGGGCAAGGAGTGGGGTCCGGAACTCAACACCGCGGCCAGTGTGCGCTATGCGATGGACGGGTCGGCCTATGTGATCGCGCCGGTCGCCGTGGTGCCGGTCGCGGGCTGGGAAGTCGTCGACGCGCGCCTGCCGGATCGCCGGCTGTTGCGAGGCGGCGGAGGCGTCTCCCGGATCTTCGGTCCCGGCGGCCTCGAACTGGCCCCGCCGCTGGCCGATGGGACGGAAGGTCTGCTCTTCGCCGATCTGGACCTCACCCGGGCCGTGCGCCCGGTCGCGCACAGTGAGTGCACCGAGGGCTTCCGGGTACCGAGCGGCCGTGTCGCGCGGCGGGAACCGGTGCGCGCCGAACTCGCAGGCGCCTGAGGATCGGGCGCCGCCGAAGACTGCCATCCGACGGCCCACCGCGTGCCCGGGCCCCGTCAGGCGGCGAAGACGGCGCGGACGACGGCCTCGTCGCCGTCGATCTCGACCAGTCCGAGGGCGCGGGCGTCGCCGAGGGTGAGGGCGCCGGCGGCGAGGCCGAGGACGGAGGCGGGGTCGGCGCGGACGGTGGCGTCGAGCTCGCGGCCGTCATGCGGGCCGACCTCGAAGCCGGAGCGCGTCGCGCGGAGCTGAAAAGGCGGGTCGCCGATCTCGAGGCCGACCGTCGCCGAGGGCCGGACCTTGACCCGGGCGTCGAGTAGGGCGGGGACGGCGAGGGTGAGCCACTCGGGGCGGAACGAGTCGCCGTCGGCACCACGGACCATCAAAGGGGTGGACCAGCGGATCAGGCTCTCGATCGGCTGGCGCAGCTCGGCACCCCACGGCGTCAGGGCGTACTCGACGATGCTGCCCTGACCGGTCAGTCGCCGCTCGACCACGCCCGAGCCCTCGAGGTCGCGCAGCCGATCGGCGAGCAGGTTGGTCGCGATGCCGGGGAGGCCGTCGATCAGGTCGCGGTAGCGGGCGGGGGCGATGAGGAGCTGGCGGACGATGAGTAGGTTCCACCGGTCGCCGACGACTTCGAGCGACCGGGCGAGCCCGCAGTACTGGCCGTAACTCCGCATCATATCCTTCTAGCGCTTGACTGTCTCAAGTGTGCTTGAGAAACTCAAGTCTATCGCGAGACCGAGCCGAGAGGGGGCCGCTATGGCCGATACCACGAAGTGCGTGCGGCCCGCCTGGGTCGATGACGACCTGTTCCCGTTCGAGAGCCGCTTCGTCGATATCGACGGGCACACCGTGCATTACGTCGACGAGGGATCGGGTCCCGTATTGCTGCTCCTGCACGGCAACCCGACCTGGTCGTTCCTCTGGCGCGACGTAATCCGTGCGCTTCGTGAAGACTTCCGGTGCATCGCCCTCGACTACCCGGGATTCGGGCTGTCGACGCCGAAGCCGGGCTACCGTTATCTGCCTGAGGAGCACGCAGAGGTGGTCACCGGGTTTGTCGACGCGCTCGGCCTCGATGGGGTCACTCTGGTCGGGCAGGACTGGGGCGGCCTGATCGGCCTGGCGGTCGTGCAGCGGCGGCCGGGAGTCTTCGATCGACTGGTGCTCGCCAATACCTGGGCCTGGCCGGTCAACGGCGTCCTGCATTTCGAGGCCTTCTCCCGCATCCTCGGCGGACTCCCGGGCCGTTTCCTGGTTCGGCGGCTCAACCTCCTCGTCAACGCGTTCATACCCACCGGTCACCGAAGGCGGAAGCCGACCGCGGCCGAGATGACTCACTACCGCCGGGCGCTGGGCACCCCCGAGCGGCGCCAGGCCTCCGCGGTACTCCCCAACCGGGTCCGCACCAGTCGGGACTTCTTCGCCGAGGTCGAGGCGGGCCTTGCCGACATCGCCCACCTCCCGGCGCTGATCGTGTGGGGTGACGCCGACATCGCCTTCCGTCCCCAGGAGCGCCTGCGCCTGGAAGCCGCCTTCCCCGAGCACAAGACCGTGATCGTCGAGGGAGCCGGAACCTACGTGGAATCCGACGCGCCCGAGGAGTTCGTTGCCGCGTTCCGTGACTGGGCAGCGACGCAACGCGGAGGCGCGAGTCACGGTTGAGGCCCGTTTATTACTTCACGCTAAGAGTAACTCTGGTGGCTAATTACTCCATGCTTGGAGTATGTTGGGTATGTGGAAGCCGAACGGGAGGCCAGCGAGGCGCGCTGGCTCGATGCCGATGAGCAGCAACACTGGTACGCCTTCGCCTACGTGCTGACCCAGCTGCCTGCGGCATTGGAGTCGCAGATGCAGCGCGAGGCGGGCATCGCCCACTTCGACTACGTCGTCATGTCCGCGCTCTCGGGCGCCCCGGAGCGCACCCTGCGGATGAGCGAGCTCGCCCAGTACGCCGGAAGCACGCTGTCGCGGCTGTCCAACGTGATCATCCGCCTGGAGAAGCGGGGTTGGGTCCGGCGCCACCCCGACCCCGCCGACGGCCGGGTCACCCTGGCCACCCTGACCGACGACGGCATGGCGAAGGTCGCCGCCGCGGCCCCCGGCCACGTCGAGGCAGTGCGACGCCTGGTCTTCGACCCGCTGACCAAGGCCCAGCAGCGCCAACTCGGCGCCGCCTCCCAGCGCATCCTCGCCGCCCTCGACGCGCCGTGCCCCACCGACTGGGCCTCCCCGGGCGCTTCCGCCGACCGAGAGTGACCGCCGGGGCACTCATGTCCACCCACCGGCACCCCCGCCGGAACCACCCCTGATCAAGGAGTTCGCATGCCCACCATCGCCATCGTCGGAGCCGGTCCGGGCCTGGGCCTGTCCATCGCCAAGGTCTTCGGCGGCCACGGCTTCGACGTCGCCCTGATCTCACGCAGCAAGGACAAACTCGACACCCTCGTCGGCGAGCTGGCCGCGGCCGGGATCACCGCGGAAGCCTTCGCCGCCGATGTCGCCGACCCCGACCAGCTCACCAGCGCCCTGCGGGCCGCCTCGGAATGGTTCGGCGGCATCGACGTTCTGGAGTTCTCCCCGCACGCCGGTCTGACGATGACCGCGCCCAAGGATGTGACGCCCGAGACCCTGCGCCCCCAGATCGACGCCCTGCTGTTCGGTGCGGTCGCCGCCGTGCAAGCAGTGCTGCCGGGCATGCTCGACGCCGGGTCGGGCACGCTGCTGTTCACCACCGGCGGCGGCGCGGTCAACCCGTACCCGATGCTCGCCGACGCCAACATCGCCCAAGCGGGCCAGCGTAACTGGGCGATCAACCTGCACAACACCCTCGCCGGCAACGGCGTCTACGCCGTCAACGTGGCTATCAACCTGCTGATCGGTACTCAGGCGCCCGAAGGCGTCCCCTACCGCGCGCCCGACGAGATCGCCCTCGACTACTGGATGCTGCACACCACCCGCGACCGGGCCGAACACTTCATCGCTGCCTGAGCCGACGGCCGGGCAGCGCTCGCCTCATTAGGCGCGGCCGCCGACCCGTGAACAGCGCCGACTACGCACGCGGCGGACGGGCGGTCGTGGTCGCGCCGACGGGGTCAGGAGCGGACCAGCCGCGCGATCGCGTCGGTCGCCTCTTTGATCTTGGCTTCGGCCTCGGGTCCACCGGCGACCGCCGCGTCCACGACGCAATGCGAGATGTGATCCTCGAGCAGGCCCATCGCGACCGCCTGTAGGGCCTTGGTCATCGCGGAGACCTGCGTCAGGATGTCGATGCAGTACTTCTCCTCCTCGACCATGCGCTGCAGGCCGCGAGCCTGGCCCTCGATGCGGCGCAGGCGCTTGAGGTAGTCGTCCTTGGCGGTGATGTAGCCGTGGCCGCCATGGCCCGCGTGCTCGCCGCCGGTTGTGGTGTCGGGGGTGGGTGCAGTCACCGAAGGTCTCCTCGCCGGCCGGGATGCTCGCCTGTGCGAGCTGATACCCCCCTAGGGTACAGTTTCAAGCCGGAATTGTCAGATAGGGCCGTCTGTGCGATCCCGGTGATGCGCGCGACCTGCCCGGACGGGAGAATCATCGGTATGAGTTCGCTTCCCCGGCCCGCCCTCGCCGTCATCGGCGGCAGCGGCTTCTATGACTTCTTCGACAACGACGTGACCCACGTCGAGGTCGACACACCGTACGGCGCGCCGAGCGCGCCCGTCGCGGTCGGCGAGGTCGACGGTCGTGCCGTCGCGTTCCTGCCGCGCCACGGCAAGCAGCACGAGTTCGCGCCGCACACCCTGCCGTACCAGGCGAACATGTGGGCGCTGCGCTCGCTCGGCGTGCGCCGGGTGTTCGCGCCGTGTGCCGTCGGCAGCCTGCGCGCCGACTGGGGTCCGGGCACCGTGGCCGTGCCCAACCAGCTCGTCGACCGGACCTCCGGCCGCCCGCAGACCTACTTCGACGGCGGCGGCGTCCACGTCTCCTTCGCCGACCCCTACTGCAACGACCTGCGCGCCGCCGCGGTGAAGGCCGCCGACGACGACCTGCGGGTGGAGGACTCCGGCACGATGGTCGTCGTGCAGGGCCCCCGCTTCTCGACCAGGGCCGAGAGCCGCTGGTTCGCCGGGCAGGGCTGGGACCTGGTCAACATGACCGGTCACCCCGAAGCGGTGCTCGCCAGGGAACTCGAGATGTGCTACGCCGCAGTCGCTCTCGTCACCGACCTGGACGCGGGTCTCGGGGAGGGCGACGGCGTGCACGCGGTGAACGTGTTCGCCGAGTTCAAGAAGAACCTCGGCCCGTTCAAGGAGCTGATGCGCCGCGCGGTCGCCGCGGTCGACAGCGAGGACACCTGCGAGCACTGCCTCGTGCACGCCGGGGTGTCGCTGCCCTTCGAACTGCCCTGATCACGCGGGCGGCGTGTTGACCTGCAGCTGAGCCAGCACGAAGTCAGGCGCCGCGCCGCCCGCGGGTAACGGCGACACCTCGATATCGGCGACGAGCCACCCACCCGGCTCCGCGGCCAGCCGCACGCCGGTCAGCCCGGTGCGGGTGGCGCCTGCCAGGATCTGCGCGCGGGCGTCGGCGATCCTGGCCCGGTCGTCGGGATGCGGGATCAGCCGTTCGTCGATCTCGCGCCAGCGCAGCCCGGGCACCGGCTCGGTGACCCACCTGACCTGCCGGACCTGCGCGGTGTCGAGGATGCACAGATACAGGCCGGGCTGGGTGGTCCTGAGCAACTCGAGGGTCGCCGCCTCGAACGACTTATGTTGCGGGGCAATGCTGTCGGTGACATCGACCGAGAGGCCGCGCCAGGAGAACCGCTGTGGCTCCGACCCGTTGCGCGCGGCCACCAGCAGCGACCGCGGGCCTGCCGACGAGTGCACGGTCGCCACCCCGGACCACCGGCTGTCCGGCTCGGAGCGGGTCAGCGCGGCGACGATATCCAGCGCGCGATCGAAGCGCTCGATCCGCTGGAACGGCTCGGCGCCGCGGTATTCGGTCGGCGCGGAACCGAAATGCGGACCCAAGCCGGCCGGCCGGGTCCGGATGATCCTGGCGCGCGCGTCGATCTGGAACGGTGCGACCCCGAGCTCCTCGGCAGGCGCCTGCGCACCGACCCACACCTTCACCGCGTGCGTGCGCGACCCCGGCCACACCACGGGCTCGGCCCGCAATCGCAACTCCGACCACGGATTCCGGGATTTCGGCAGCACCCGCTCGACCGGCGCACCGGAATCGTGGGCGGCGCGGACCATCGGTTGCAGCGCGGCCGGAATCGCCCGCTGATACGACGCCCAGTCCCGCGGGGTGGAGCCCGCGGTCAACATCGACCACGTATCCGGTGCGCCGAGCGTCTCCACCAGCTGCCACCGCCCGATGATCACGTTCTGCCCCCTTCCATGAGACTGTGCCATCGTGCCCGATCCGCTGTGCGCCGCTGGTGGGGGGTCACGCCCGCATCGATAAGCTCGGGGGATGGACACACCGCTGCGGTTGGAGGTCGTCGTCGCCAGTACCCGCCCCGAGCGGTTCGCGCCCGTGGTGGCCGACTGGTTCCTCGGGATGGTCGGCGAGCGGCCGGAATTCGAGGTCGGCGTGCTCGACCTGCTCGACATCGCGTTGCCCGTCGGCCTCACCGAGACACCCGAGGTCGACGCGTTCCGGGCCAGGCTGGCCACGGCCGACGCGTTCGCCGTCGTCACCTCCGAGTACAACCACGGCTACCCGGCCTCCCTGAAAACGGCACTGGACAGCGCCAAACACGAATGGCGGGCCAAGCCGATCGGTTTCGTCTCCTACGGCGGGCTCTCGGGCGGCCTCCGCGCGGTCGAGCAGCTGCGGCAGGTGGTCGCCGAACTGCACATGGTCTCGGTGCGCGAGTCGGTGAGCTTCGCCCAGGCCAAACGCCGATTCGACGCACAGGGCGCGACCGACGACAACGCCGCGATCGACGCCAGCGCCCGGATGCTCGGCCAATTGGCTTGGTGGGGGCGGACTCTGCGGGCCGCCCGCGCCGCCGACCCCTATCCCGGCTGACCGATCAGGCTGCGTCCTCGCGGCATGCCAGGGCGGCCCGCGTGGTTACGCGAGCTACCGTGACCGATCAGGCCGGGGCCATCGAGCGCTGGCCGCGCGGCTGGCCGATGTAGGTCGCCTCACGCGGGATCGACACCAGGGTGAGGTTGACCCTGGTGGTTCCGGTGCGCAGCACTACCCGGTTGCCGATCGCGCCCGGCTGGTAGATCTCCAGATCGGGACGGGAAGCGGGCCAGCCGTTGGGATCACCGGTCAGATAGATCGTGGTGACACCGGCGTGCGGAGCGGGCGCCAGCACACCGTCGACGACGGTGGCGGTGAAACCCGCGTCGGACTGGTGTGTTTCGACCGCGATGGTCAGCCGCTCCGGGTTGCCGACGGTGTTCACCAGCTGCTCCCAGGCGTGCGCCCGGTCGGTTCGCACGAGCACCCGCTCGCCGACCGCGAGTGCGCGGAACACCAGCTGCTGAGCCAGATACAGCTCGCCCGCCACATAGACCGAGGAGATACCGGCACCGATGATCCTGGCGGCGACGCCGTTGCCCTCGTCGTCGGAACCGAGCAGCTGACCGCAGCCCGCCGACGGCAGGTGCAGCGCCCCGATGACATCGATCGGGTACTCGGTGGTCGGGACGGTGTCGTCCACGCCGGGCACCGCGATCGGCAGATGCGCGAGCAGCGCGTCCCGGTGCCTGCCGTTCATCGACACCATGCCCTTGGTCGTCGAATTCTCCGGCAGCTCACGGGCGGTCAATCGCCATGCGGCGCCGACACTCACCGACTCGGCATCGCTACCAGGACGCAGCCGCACAGCGACCGTCGTGCCGCGCGACGGCGCGACCCACAGCTGCGCGAGCAGATCCGAACCGAGCTGCTTGGGATCGACCGCGCTGCCGATATTGACCGTGTTGCCGATCTCGGCGTACTTCCACCGCTGAGTGAGCGTGCGCGGGTCCAGGCCCGCGGTGATCTGCTGGACGGCCTTGCGGATCTCGGGCGCGGTGAGGATGCGGGCGCTGCAGTCGGCGTCCTCGAGCGTGCGCATGATCCGCTGGGTGGCGATGGTGACCGCGCGCGAAGCGCCGCCGGTGCCGCCGCCGCGCCGGGCCGTCGCGTCGGGGCAGGCCACCGCGTCGAAGCTGATCGCGAGCCAGACCGTGCGATGCGCGGTGGCGGGCAGTGGGCCGAGCAGCGATTCGTAGATCGCGCCCGCCGGTGTGCCGGAGCGGCTGCGGTGGCCGTGGCTGATGATGTCGATGCCGCTGAGCAGGATGTCGTGCTGGTTGAGGCAGGCGGCCAGCTCGGGCAGGGGGAGCAGGTGGGAGGCGTGCACGGCATTGCGGGCGATCCTGGTCAGCCCGCCCTTGGGCGGCAGCACCTCGACGACGGTGACCACCCGGCTGCCGTCCCAGTACAGGCCGAGCGAACGGCCGTCGGTGTCACGGAAGTCGACGGTGTCGCCGAGGGTGTAGTCGGGCTTGCCCGCGTACCGGCGGATCGTGCTCATCCAGTCGAGGAGGGTCCGCTTGCCGACCGGGATCAACGGCACCAGCGCGACGACGACGGCGATGCCGAGCGCGGGGAAGGGACCGAGGCCGCACACCAGCGCGACGAGTCCTGCGGTCAAGCCGAGAACCTGCGCGATGAGCAGGTGCGGCAACGAGATGCGACCGAACAGTGGATGTGGACCCGCACCGGTGAACTCGGCCATTGGTTCCTCCCCCGAATGTGAACAAGTGCTGCCGGGAACTGTACTGTGTTGCCCGGACGAGAGCACTGTTCGGGGGAGGAACCATGCCTTCAAAACCCACTACACGCTGGCAGGTCAGCGGTTACCGCTTCCTGGTGCGGCGGATGGAGCACGCCCTGGTGCGCCGGGACGTGCGCATGCTGCACGATCCGATGCGCGCCCAGACCCGTGCGTACGCGGTCGGTTTGGTGCTCGGCCTCGTCGTCCTGGCCGGTTGCGGCATCCTCGCGCTGTTGCGTCCGCAGGACAAGATCGGCGACAACAAGATCCTGATCGGCAAGGAATCCGGCGGCGTCTATGTCGTGATCGAGAACGTCGTGCACCCCGCGCTCAACCTGGCTTCGGCCCGGCTGGCCGCCGGTGAGGCGTCGAAAGCCGTGATCGTCAAGGAATCCGAGCTCGGCAAGAAGCCGCGCGGTCAGCTGATCGGTATCCCGGGTGCACCGTCGTCGATCATGTACGACAAGGACGGCAAGGGCAGGCAGTGGTCGGTGTGCGACCAGCTCAAAGCCGATGGCAGCACCGACCTGACCACCTCGGTGCTGGCCGGTTCGCCCGATCTCGGCGACAAGGCGTCGAAGATGGCCGAGGACAAGGCTTTGCTGGTGCAGGGCAAGGACTCCGCGTACCTGGTCTACGGCGACAAGCGGGCCAGGGTGAACATGAGCGAGCGCGCCGTCACCGACGCGCTGGCGATCACCGGAGCCACCCCGCGATCGGTCGGCGAGGGTCTGCTCAACGCGATCCCCGAGGTACTGCCGATCATCGCCCCCGTCATCGACAACCCCGGCGGCACACCGTCCTACAGCGTGAGCGGCCACCGGATCGGTGACGTCGTCCAGGTCTTCAACGAGCCCAACCAGAACTACGTGGTGCTCTACGACGGACTGCAGCCGGTGTCGTCGCTGACCGCCCACATCGTCCGCAACTCCAACAACACCCAGATGGCCGGCACCACGATCCAGGCCACCGAGCGCACCAACGCCCCGGTCTCGAAGGCGCTGAAGGTGCAGAACTACCCGAGCGTCAAGCCCACGCTGGTGACCGCCAAGGATCAGCCCGTCAGCTGCCTGACCTGGAAGCCGATCGCCGGCGCCACCGACAATGCCGACGGCACCGCCCGCGCCGAGCTCGCCGTGCTCACCGGTATCGCGCTGCCCATCCCGGACAAGGCCAAGCTGGTCAACCTGGCCCAGGCCGACGGGTCCAAGGCCAACGCCGACTCCGTCTACATCCCGCCCGCGTCCGGCGCCTACGTCCAGACCACCGGCATCGAACCCGACAGCCGCCGCAAGGACAGCCTGTTCTACATCGCCGACACCGGCGTCCGTTTCGGCATCAAGAACGCCGACGCGGTCAAGGCCCTCGGGCTGGAGAACGTGAAGGCCGAACCCGCGCCATGGCCGATCGTCGGTCTGCTCGCGGGTGGTCCGAGCCTCGGCCGCGAGGACGCCATGGTCGCGCACGACGGTGTCGCCCCCGACCCGTCGCCGGCCAAGCAGCCTGTCGCGACGGTCAACCCCGCCGCCAACTAGCCCGGCGGGGCCTCGGATCGCGCTCGGAGTTCAGCCACCTCGGTGCGCAGCGAGCGGACCTCGTCGACCAGTTCGGCGAGGGTCCGCTCGGCGCGGTCGGCCGCCTCGTCGACCGTCTTGAGCTGCTCGACGACCCAGCTGGTCATCGTGCCGATGGCGAACGAGATCAGGCCGATGCCGAGGGTCATCAGGACCAGCGACACCAGCCTGCCCTCGGTGGTCACCGGGTAGACGTCGCCGTAGCCGACGGTCGTCACCGAGACAGCCGACCACCACAGGGCGTCGCCGAAGGTCTTGATCTTGCTGTCGGGTGCGCCGTACTCGGCGTCGAAGAAGGCCAGGCTCGACAGCAGCAGGATCAGCAGCGAACTGGTGCCGACGAAAGTGACCAGCCGGGTGCGTGGTTTCGTCGCCCGGTTGAGGGTGTCGAGCAGCAGCAGCGCGGCGCGCACAAGGCGTAACGGGCGAAACGGCGGCACGAGGACGACGAGCAGGTCCAGCGGATGCTTGCGGACGAACCGCACGCGATCCGTGGACAAACGCAGGCGGACCACGAAGTCCACAGCGAAGACCGCCCATATGCCGATATCGGCCCACAGCAGACCGGAATCCAGCGTCGGCGAGGCGTCGGTGTCGAGCACCCGCCAGGCGTACAGCAGCAGGAACAGCACGGCCAGCACCATCAACGGCAGATTGGTCGCGTGTTCCCACCGCTGCCTGCGGGTCGGCGGGCGCTCCGCGGTGGAGTCGGTGGTCAACGGATCCATGCTGCTACCTGGTTCGACGGGTTGGTACCCGAGGACGGTACCGCGTCCGTCGAACCGGCGAGCTCAGACGTCTTCGCGCACTCCGAACCGGCGGCGGATCGGGTACGAGGCGAGCATGCCGAGCACGAACAGCAGACCGACAATGCCCGCGCCGATCAACCCCACATTCCGGGCGGTGTTGTCCGGGACCGGCGCCGGCGCGGGCACCGCGAGCTGTACCTGCTTGGCCGGTGACGGCCGCTTGGGCGGCAGCGAGCCGGTGACCTCGGCGGTGAGCGCGGCGATCGGATCGACGCTGCCGTAACCGATGTACTGGTTCCAGCCCTCGGCCGGCGCGTGCGCGGTCGCCTGGACCCGCTTCATCACCTCTTTGGCGCTGAGTTCCGGGAAACGCGCACGGACCAGCGCGACCACGCCGGACACCAGCGGCGTCGCGAAACTGGTCCCGCTGATCGCGGCGGTCGCGCCCTGCTGGTTGACCGTCCCGGTCGCGGTCCCGGCGCCACGCGGGCTCAGCGAGGTCATGTTCTCGCCGGGCGCCGCGACACTGAGCCACGGGCCGGCGACCGTGAACTTCGACGGTGCGCCGTTCGCGTCGATGGAGCCGACGGCGAGCACATAGTCGTCCCAGCGCGCCGGGCTCACCATCATCGCGGTCTTGGTCCACGGGTCGGCGTTCGGCTCGAGCGGGTCGATCACGGTGTTCGCGGTCTTGCAGGTATCCGAGTTACCCGCGGCGACAACAGGAACCGCGTTCTTGACCTCGACCGCGTACTGCAACGCCGCGCCGATGGCACTGTCGTTGACACCCTTGTTGGTGCCGCACCAGACCTCGGAGACATTGATGACGCTCGCGCCCATATCGGCGGCGCGCCGGATGGCCGAGGCCATGGTGTTCAGGTTGCCGTATCCGTCGGGCAGGTCCTCGGGAGCCTTGTTTCGATTGGCCCCTTCCTTCTGATACATCTTGCTGGTCTGCCGGATGGTGAGGATGCGTGCCTCGGGCGCGACGCCGGCGAAACCCTGTCCGGGGATCTGGGTCGCCGCGATCAACCCGGCCACAAAGGTGCCGTGCGCGTCGCAATCCTCGGCGCCGTCACCGGAATTGGCGACGAAGTCGCCGCCGGCGATCATGTCGGGCAGCCGGTCGTGCCTGCTCACCCCGGTGTCGATCACCGCGATCAGCTGGCCTGCGCCGCGGGAGAATTCCCAGGCACGGGTCAGATCGAGCGACCGTTGCGCATCCGGCACGGCGGCGCTGTCGCCTCCGGTCGCAACGGTGGTGCACACCGCGTTCGACCCGACTTCGGTCTTCTCGGGCGGCGCGGCCGGATCACCAGCGGGCAGGTTCGCGGGATCGGCCGCGGGCGGACGATCGGCGGAAGCCGGTGCGGCCCCGAGCCCGAACGACGCGCCGACACCGAGCGCCACGGCCGCCGCCGCGACGCGCAGGCTCGCGTTCACAGCCCGCGGACGAGGGAGTAGAGCTCGGCGACCCAGAACACCAGCGGCAGCACCGCGGCGACGAACGCGTACTCGAGCAGTTCGACAGCCCGGCGCATCGGCGGTGTCGCCGACTGGTTCGGCACGATCAGGCCGATCACCAGCGCGGCGATCAGGATGGCCAGCGCGGCACCGAAAACCACCAGCGGCTGGCGCATTTCGAGGGAGACGCCGATCAGCATGATCAGCACGATCGCCGCGCCGCCCGCGATGAGCACGATGGCCTGCTCGGCGCCCGCGTAGGTGCGGCTGCGGAACATCAGCACGGCCGCGCAGACCAGCGCGAGCGCGATACCGGGCCAGTAGGCGTCGTCGGCGCCCGCGTCGACCGCGAGCAGCGCGCCGACGACGGTGACCAGCGTGGTCGCGGTGACCAGGCCGGCGAGGTAGTTGCGGGCCCGCTCCGACCTGGCGCGCAGCGCGTCGAGGGTCGGCAGCGCGCGGTGGTCGTCCGGGTCGTCCTCGGTCGGGTCGATCGGGGTGCCGGGGGAGGGCACCGGCGGCAGCGGCAGCTTCGCCAGCAGCATGGACACGCGCGGGGACAGCGACAGCCCGGCCAGCCCGATCGCGGCCACGGCCGCGCCGATGGCCTTGATCGGCTGATCGGTGAGCAGCCCGACGATCGCCGCGGGAATGACGAACACCGATACCGTTGCCGCGCCGATGAACAGGGCCAGACCGACACCGGTGACCCGCCAGGCCAGCACCGCGGTCGCGCCGAACAGCGTCGAACCGAGCAGCAGATGGGCCCAGCCGTAATGGTCGGGCACGAGCAGCATGCCACCGGTGAACGCGGTGGGCAGCGCGCAGCCGCCGAGGACCAGCGCGGCGGAGGTGTCGCCGTACATGCGGCTGAGCACCGTGCCCGCGACGACGCACAGGATGGCGACGAACAGCGCGAGCGAACCAGTTACCCAGAACGGCAGCGCATCCGGTGCGGCGAGCAGGCCGAAGCAGCCGACCAGCATCGTGAGCGCGGCGAGCACCGAACCGGTGATGCGGGCCGTCTTCGGCGTCCAGCTCCGGTAGTGCTCGGCGTCGGCGATCGCGACGTTGTACATGATGTCGTCGAACAGCGGTGTCGGCGCGGTGTGCGAGGCGCTCTCCAGCATGAGGAGTTCGCCGTCGCGCACGCCGTGCTCACCGAGGCTGAGCGAGTTCGAGAACGGGGGATGGCCGATCCGCGCGAGCACCCATTCGGCGGGCTCGTAGCGCTCGCCGTCGTTGTCGAAATCATTGGACCGGCTGTGCTGAGCGACCATGTCGACCACGCTCGGAATGACGAGCGCGACCGGCACATCGACCGGAATCGCCATGTCGACCTGCGTGTGCTTGGCCAGAATCGTCACCCTGGCCAGGTCCGGTGCGCGAACGATGCCGCGCGCGGAATCCTCTTCAAGATGATCGAGTCGCGCGTGCGTCAAAACTCCCCCAACTCCGTCTCTACCTCGTGTTTCCGCTCGACCGCTCAGACGATCGACAGTTTGCGGAACTCACCGTTCGGACAGCAGAATGCCTGACGAACCATACGACATGTCGGCCGCGACCTCTACACTGAGCCCGTCGCGAGGACAGACAGCGAATAGTCAAGCAGGGGGAGTCTTCGACCATGAGCACAGTCAGGTTCCAGCGCCGTGCCCGGCGCGAGATGCCGCGCACGCCAGGTGGCGAGGTCACCCTACAGCCGCCGCCCGAGATCCCCCGGATCACGCCGGGCAACCTGCTGATGAAGCTGATGCCCGTCGTCATGGTGGTCGGCATGGTCGGCATGATGGCGCTGATGTTCACGCAGGGCAGCGGCATGCTGTCCAACCCGATGTCGATGATGTTCCCGCTGATGATGATCATGTCGATGGTCACCATGTTCGGCCAGGGCAGCGGCAAGGGCGCCAAGGCCGCCGAGGCCAACGAGGACCGCAAGGACTACCTGCGCTACCTCGACCAGGTCCGCAAGGACGTCGACGACACCGCCAAGCAGCAGCGCGCCGCCGTCGAGTGGAGTCACCCTGAGCCAGGCCTCATCTGGATGCTCGCAGGCACCAGCCGCATGTGGGAGCGCCGCTCCGGCGACAAGGACTTCTGCCACGCCCGCATCGGCCTCGGCGGTCAGCGCCTGGCCACCCGCCTGGTCGCCCCCGAGACCGGCCCGGTCGAGGAACTGGAACCGATCGCTGCCGTCTCGCTGCGCCGCTTCGTCCGCGCGCATTCGACGGTCCCCGACCTGCCCACCGCGATCGCGGTGAAGGGTTTCGGCACCATCGCTCTCGACGGCGACCGCGCCCAGGCCCGCGACATGACCCGCGCGATGCTGTTGCAGCTGTGCATGTTCCAGGCGCCCGACCAGGTGCTGGTCGCCGTGGTCTGCGGCCCCGACACCGCGCGCGAGTGGGAGTGGACCAAGTGGCTCCCGCATACCCAGCACCCCGAGGTCTCCGACGGCATCGGCACCCAGCGCATGTTCTACGGCTCCATCCGCGAAGCCCTGAGCAGCCTGCACCCGCTGCTCGGCAACCGCGTGCGCTACTCGCGTAACCAGCCGAACAACCCGAACCTGGTGCACGTGGTGATCGTCGTCGACGGCGGCCTGCTCGAAGCCGAGGACGACCAGCTCCGCGAATCCGGCTTCGAGGGCGTCACCATCATCGACCTGTGCAATTACGCACCGCGCCTGGCTGTTTCGCGCGGCATCAAGATGGTCGTCGAGGACGGCGAATGCCTCGGCCGCGGCGCCACTGGCAACCAGGAACGCTTCGCCACCATCGACCGCGTCAGCGCCGAGCAGGCCCAGCAGGCCGCCCGCCGCCTCGCCCCCTACCGCGCCGCCACCCAGCGCAGCAGCGATGTCGAAACCGACGACAACGAAGCCATCTCCACCTGGTCGCAGCTGATGAGCCTCGGCGACATCGGCAACTTCAACCCCGCCAGCGCCTGGCGCCCGCGCTACGGTCGCGAACGGCTGCGAGTCGCCTTCGGTGTCGGCGCCGACGGCAACCCGGTCGAACTCGACATCAAGGAAGCCGCCGAGAACGGCATGGGCCCGCACGGCCTGTGCATCGGCGCAACCGGTTCCGGTAAATCCGAGTTCCTGCGCACCCTGGTGCTCAGCCTGCTCGCCACCCACTCGCCCGACCAGCTCAACCTGGTCCTGGTCGACTTCAAGGGTGGCGCGACCTTCCTCGGCCTCGACGGCGTCCCGCACGTCGCGGCGGTCATCACCAACCTCGAAGACGAAGCCGACCTCGTCGACCGTATGAAAGACGCACTGGCAGGCGAGATGAACCGCCGCCAGGAAGTCCTGCGCCAGGCGGGCAACTTCGCCAACGTCTCCGAATACGAGAAAGCCCGCGCCGCAGGCGCCGACCTCGACCCGCTGCCCGCGCTGTTCGTCGTGCTCGACGAGTTCTCCGAACTCCTCACCCAGCACCCCGATTTCGCCGAACTGTTCGTGATGATCGGCCGCCTCGGCCGCTCACTGCACGTCCACCTCCTGCTCGCCTCGCAGCGCCTGGAAGAGGGCAAGCTCAAGGGCCTGGAATCCCACCTGTCCTACCGCATCGGCCTGAAGACCTTCTCCGCCAACGAGTCCCGCCAGGTCCTCGGCGTCCCCGACGCCTACAACCTCCCGAACTCCCCCGGCGGTGGCTACCTCAAGGCCGACTCCGGCGAGATCCAGCGCTTCCAGGCCTCCTACGTCTCCGGCCCCTACGTCGGCGGCGGCCCGCAGCGCGAGGTCACCAGCGCAGGCATCGTCGGCGGCGAAATCGACGTCAACGCCCGCCCGTTCAGCGCCAACCACGTCGGCTTCCGCACCTCCGACCGGGTCCCGGTGGCTCCGGAATCGACGTTCGAACCCGAACCGACCGGCGACGACGGCGACCAGATGTCGAACCTGAACATGCTGGTATCCCGCATCACCGGCCACGGCCGCCCCGCCCACGAGATCTGGCTGCCGCCGCTCGATGACGCACCGACCCTGGACCAGCTGATCCCGCGGTCGATCCTCACCGGCGAGTACTCCGCCGCCGCCACCCTGCGCGCGCCGATCGGCATCGTCGACCGGCCGTACGACCAGCGCCGCGACCCGATGATGCTGGACCTCTCGGGTTCCCGTGGCCACGTGGCGATCGTGGGTGGCCCCCAGTCGGGCAAGTCGACGGCCTTGCGTTCACTCGTGATGGCCATGTCGATGACCCACACTGCCGAACAGGTGCAGTTCTACTGCCTGGACTTCGGTGGTGGCACGCTGTCCAGCCTGGAAGGGCTGCCGCACGTCGGCTCGGTCGCCAACCGATTGGACCCGGACAAGGTCCGCCGCACGGTCGCCGAGATGAGCACCCTGGTCCGTCAGCGCGAACAGCGCTTCCACCAGCTGGGTATCGAGTCCATGGTGGAGTACCGCCGCCTGCGCGCGATGGACCCCAACAGCAGCCCCGCCGCGGCCGGCGCCCACGCCGACCCCTACGGCGACGCCTTCCTGGTCATCGACGGCTTCGGCACGATCCGCCAGGACTACGAGGCACTCGAGCAGCAGATCACCAACCTTGCCCTGCAAGGACTTTCCTACGGTGTCCACGTGGTCATCGCGTTGTCCCGGTGGATGGAGGCACGCCCCGCCCTCAAGGACCAGATCGCCACGCGCATCGAACTCCGGCTCGGTGACCCGATGGACTCCGACATCGGCCGCAAGTTCGCCTCGCTTGTTCCCCAGGGTCGTCCCGGCCGCGGTATCACGCCCGACGCGCTGCACATGCTGATGGCCCTGCCCCGCGTCGATGGCAGCTCCGATCCGCTCGACCTGAGTGTCGGTGTCGCAAACGCGGTCGAACTGATCGCGCAGCGCACCCCAGGTCGCCCCGCGCCCGGCACCCGCACTCTGCCGGACCTCCTGGACCGTGCAGATCTGCTGCGCGCGATACGCAACTGGCCTGCCGAGATCGACCGGTCGCGGCCGAACATGCAGCTGCCGATCGGCGTCAACGAGTCGGAGCTGGCGCCCGTCATGCTCAACCTGGCCGACACCCCGCACTTCCTGGTCTTCGGTGACAGTGAGTGCGGTAAGACCGCGCTGCTCAGGGGTATCGCTCAGAGCATCGTCGAGTCGAATACGCCCGCGCAGGCCAAGGTCATCCTCGGCGACTACCGGCGAACCTTGCTGGGCACCATCGAGACCAATCACCTGGCGGGCTATGCGCCCTCGTCGGAGGTCCTCACCCCATTCATCCAGCAGGTCGTCGGAATTCTGAAGTCCCGGATGCCTGGTGCCAATATCACGCAGCAGGAGCTGCGTGCGCGTTCCTGGTGGACGGGCCCGGAGCTGTATCTGATCATCGACGACTACGACTTGGTGGTCACCACGTCGGGCAACCCGCTCTCGCCGCTGGTCGAGTTCATCCCGCACGCCAAGGACATCGGATTCCACCTGATCATCGCGCGCCGTTCCGGCGGTGCGTCCCGGGCGCTCTACGAGCCTGTCGTATCTCGGATGCGCGATGTCGGGTGCATCGGTCTGGTGATGAGCGGTAGCCGGGACGAAGGTCAGCTGTTCGGCACCGTGCGCGCCAGCGCGATGCCGCCTGGCCGAGGCACCTTGGTCACGAGGAACGCGATCGATCTGGTGCAGTTGGCATGGTCGCCGGCCTTGTGACCGACATCGATGTCGTGGTCAGCGATGCGCGCATCTTGGCGCGCACCGCTGCCCGGCACGTGGATGTCGTTCCTACGGTGATGCCCGTCCCGGACGGGATTGTGGTCGGTGCGCCGGTCGGACCGACGCAACCGTCGGTGTCCGCACTGGCGCTGGCGGACTCTGCGTGGATCGGGTTCGAACCGAATCCGATGTCGAACGCCGCGGCAATGGATGCCGTGGTCGGCGAGGTGCTCACGGGTTTGGCCCCGACCACACCGGGCGCGACGATCGGTGTCGCACATCCGAGTTCGTGGTCGGCGGTGCGACGGTCGGCCCTCGGGCATTCCCTCGGCAGGTACTCCGGTTCGGTTCTCCTCGAGTCGATCGCCGTCCGTGTCGCCAGACTGCGGCAGTCCCTCGCGACCTCGGAACTCGTCGTCGTCGTGGAGATCGAGCCGCTGGATGTCACCGTCAGTGCGGTCGATCGGTCCCGAGACCAGATCGCGGTCGCGGCCTGCGAGCACGAACCAACGTTGGGCGCAGGCGAATGGAACGACGCCGCCGTCGAATGCCTGACCGCGATGATCGGACAGGTAGTCGACGGCTCCCGGCCGACATCGGTGCTCGTCGTCGGACCGCACGACGAGCTGTTGCTGGAGCGTCTGCGTGATTTCGCCGCACAGATGTGGACCACCCAACCGACGCCACTGGTACAGCCGCTTGCCTTGACGGCACTGCTGCTGCCGCAATCCAGTCTCACCGACCAGCGGACGCGCCCGATCCCGGCCGAGAACGCCGAGTGGGTCGGCACCCTGCGCGAGCGCGCCGCCGCCACAGCACCGTCACCCCGCGTCGCAACGGCCAAAATCATTGCGGCAGTAGCGGTACTGCTCACGGTGATCACGGCCGGTGTTGTCGCAGTGGCGACCACGAGGGGCAGCGGTGCGGATGCGGCCACAGCGGCAGGTTCCACCGCGCCCGCCGACTCGAGCGCACCCGCGACCCGGACGCAGGCGGCATCGACTCCGGCGCAACCATCGACAACCCAGCCTGCCGATGCGCCACGCCGCCACACGATGGGCCGCGTCGCCTTCGATATTCCAGCGGGCTGGCGGACCATCGTCGGCGAGAACCCGGAGCGAGCGGCCCTCGTTCCGCAGACAGCCACCCCCGGCCGAATTACTGTGACATACAACACTGTTGCAGAACAGGCTGGATATGATGAAGTGCTAAGGGACATCACAGCGCGGATCGCTCGCGCCGAGCCAGGACGGTTCGGTACACCCGAACGCGACGTGGTGTTCGCTGGGCGCCGGGGGATCGGCTACCAAGAGCTTCCTGGCGACGGTTCCGTCGTCAGGTGGTACGTCCTACTCGACCATGGCGTCCAGACCAACGTCGGCTGCCAGCACGGCTCGGGAGGATGGGGGACTGTCAGTACTGCGTGCGAGGAAGTGATGCGATCAGTGTCGATCTCGCAGTAGGTTTCGGAAATTTCTCCGAAGATGATGGAACCGAACGCACCGATGGTGCGTCCAACCAAGATGAAGGGCTCAGATCGCCAGCAGGGGGGTCTGGTCCACCGTTGACCACGAAGGAGCCAGAAGATGGGTTTTTCCGCTTCGCCCGCCGAGATCGAGTCGTTCTCGACGAGGATGAAAGACAAGCACGACACGATCGAGGCGATGATCCGGAACTCGGAAGGTCATGCCACCAACGTCAACAACCCGGCCTTCCAGGGTGCCGCGGGTGAGGCGTTCCAGAAGGCGATGACGTCGTACCTCGAGTCTGCTCGAGCGCTGAACAACCAGCTGTACAACAGCTCGGACAACGTCTCCAAGATCGCCAAGACGATCACCGACGAGGAAGTCGACAACGCTCAGCAGATCATCGCGGAGTCTGCTGACACGCCGACTCCGACTCTGAACATGAACTCCTGATACTCCTCCTGCTGACAACGTAAGGAACGCCAATGACTGATATCGGTTCGATTCGGTATGACTTCGCCGCCATCAACGACGCCGGTTCCGGCCTCCAGACGCAGGCGCGGGAAATCACCACTGCCCTGCAGGACTACGAGAACGAGTTCCAGCGCTTCATCGAAGAGCACTGGTCCGATGGTGAGGGTTCGACCGCCTTCACGATCCTCCAGAGCAAGTGGCAGTCGCAGTCGATCGACCTGAACACGAAGCTTCAGGCGATCGGTACCAAGACCCTCTCGGGCTCCGACAACATGAAGGCTACTGACGCACGCCTCGCTCAGATGCTGATGGGCTAGTCAACGAGCTTCTGACAAGGAAGGCGGGTTCGAAGGTTCGAACCCGCCTTCCTGCTTGTGTGCGTCGAAATTCGGGAGCCTAGCCGGCAGTTGCCAGTAGCTTGTACTGGGCCGCGATACGTTGACGCACATCTTGAATATTGTTGCCGGATACCGAGGCAACGTATCGGCCGACCGATACAAGGCAGCGGGTACTATTCAAACCGCTGACGTCGAGGTTGGGATCTAGATCGTAACAGTGCGCGACAGTAAGATTCGCCGGTGCTTCGACGTCGACGAGACCCGTTTGATTGAACGCACCATTCTCCATGGCCGCCATCAACCGCTTCGCGGCGGCTTCATCAGCTGCGCGGTAAACGGTGGCACCGTTTACCGCGACATAGTCGACATTGGCGTCCGCGAACGCTGCAGACAGTGCAGCTGGCCGCTCTGAGAGGAACAGCGCGGCGTGGGCCGGGTAGACAGCCGCTCCAGAGAGCGGCTTGTCCCGGGGGAGAGTTTTGCTGAGCAGCCCTTCGTTGTCCAGAGGAAGTCGTTCCAGCTCTGCGGTTGGGGTCGGCGAATATTCACGAAGCATGATGAGCTGCTTGTCGAGATAGCTTTTGGTGATCCCGGCATTGTCGACAGGGTCGAACGGGCGGCTGAGCGGATCGTAGATCTGGATGTAGAGCAGCATGTCATTCTGGACCAGGAATGTCCGAAGGGCGGTGACACCCAAGGCATCTGTTTGGGTAATCTTCGACTGGGCGTCCGGGCGTCCGCTGACTCCCTCAAAAGGATCGCCCGGAGTACGTTCCAATAACTTGGTCGCCGCGTTGCGAGCTAGATTGGAATCGCCGAAGCGGAGAGTGAATGTCTCGATCGAGCGCCCTCGGCCGAGTTCATCGCGCCGATTTGCGGAGGCCCGCCAGCCTGCGATCAACCCGGGAATTTCGGCTGCGAACTGGCTTTTTTCGATCTTAGTGCCTTCGAAGTAGGGCGGTTCTTCCGGCGTTACCCGGTTTACCCGCGCCGGATGTAGCGGTGCAAAGCGAAATCGACCATCGTAATCGACCGGCAATGGCGTGGCTTTTCCGATTTTGATCGATTCTCGTGCCACGGCAGACATCGGTGTTCTGGTGGTTTCGATATCAATCGGGGTCGTTGGGTAGTTTCCAGCATCAAGTTTATCGATATCCACAGTTGCGGAGTCCGTCGCTGCATTGTCACCGCACGCGGCTGCGAGAATCGCCAGGGTGGTGAGTATCGAGGTGAGCGCTAAAATTCGCATCTATTGCTCGCACTTCTTCAAGATCGCGTATTGCGCGGCGGCGCGCTCCAAGAGTGAACTCTCGATCTCGCCGGTGCTGATGGACTTCGCGGTGACGACGGCAACGTACCTGTCGTAGACAACCGCGCACAGAGCATCGTACTCTCGGCTGCTGTCGGCGATATCCAATCTGATGCACTGCGCATCTGCGAGTCCTGGTGGTGATCTAAGTATAATGTCGTTCTTACCTGGTGTAGCGAAGAAAGTTTGTAGACGAAATGCGGATGCAAGGTCGCGAGTCCGGTAAACCGTACTTGCTCTGCGGCCGATGAGATCGACGCCGGTCTCCTCGAACTTCTTACGCGCTTCGGCGGGAAATCGCTCGAAATGTAGGATACCGACAGGCTCGAACGGCCCGAAATCTTCCTGCGAGCGACTGATTCCGACGCCGTCCCTGCTGTCGCGGACCGCGGCGCGACGCATGATGTTCTCGGGGTCGAGGGGGCTATCGAGGACGTCGTCCAGTGGAATCGGCTTGAAGTTGTCGAGCGATCTAATCTGCATATCAACCGTCTTCTTGACGGTCGCGACAGCGCCGCTGAGGTCGGGCGTAGGGGTCTTGACCCTGGTCCAGATAATGTATGAGCCACGTGGCTCCCACGAGTCGACCGTACTCTCGGATTCCGTAGACGCGCGTGCATTCGGCCGGTCCGGGATCTTGACGACTTGCCGTGGGCTCGACTCCAGGGTGATGCGCTGGAATTCATCGGCGACCCGTGTCGCCTCGGCATCGGTTGCGAACTGCATTACCGAGATTGCTAGGTCTCTGGGGGACCGGACGCTTCCGTTGGATTGAGAAGTGGACACTCCGCCAATGAACTTGACATTAAACCGCAGTGGAGCTGTGTATGCATCGCTGAGTCCGCCTCGTGATTGCATTTCGGCGTAGTCGGCGAAGACCTTAGTGCCCTCTGGTTTTATTAAGGTCGGGTCGATATCGAATGGATGTATTAGATAGTTGAGCAGCCTTCGGGCTTCAATAAGTCGAATTACCTTCGGGGTATCTGAATTCCAAGTTATTTCGAATGGGCTCGGATCGTTCTTGAAAGGGCCGGGACGTAAATGGTCTAGATTGACTGAGGTCGCACCGGGTTGCGGATTGCCGGAGACTGTTGCCCCGCATGCTGAGGCAAGCGCCACAACTCCGAGGATTATCACCGTGCGAAGTGTGGTCGTCTTTCGGGTCATTTCACGGCTTTCGAGATCGCGGGCACCATCTTGTCGATGAGAATCTGCTGCGACTGGTCGCTCCAGACCTGGAATGCCTGAACTGTCGACGGGTCGTCGATGACGACGACCTTGCCATTTCCGCTAGTCAATGCATAAGGAAGCCCACGGAATCCGCCGTTGCCCGCTTGGCTATCCGTGCGAAGCACGATGACGACGTCTGTGTTGTTCTTGAGGCTGTAGTCGCCTACCGACAATGCGCGTGGTGACTTCTCGTCGCCGACAGCCTTGTATTCGGAGTTGTAGTCGAAGTCCAAGTCCCGCAGAAACTTCCATTGATCACTCGGATTGAGGACAACGGACAGGGTGGAATTGCCGAAGTTGTAGGCGGTGATGGTCTTACCGCTGAGTTCGGGGTGCTGGGAACGAGCCTGGGCCATCGGGTCTCCACCGCCGGTCGATCCACCGTCGGGCCTGGTGAGGACGAAGACGCCGGTGCCGACCAAGGCTGCGACGACGACGGCAATAATGCTGGTCAGCAGTACTTTTCGGCCGCGCTTGGGGCGGTAGGGCTTGGGGTTGCGGGCCGTAAGGATGTCGTTTTCGGAGACGCCGCCGGGCTGGGGTGGGTAGCCGACGATGGCGCGGCTGGGGTCGGTTCCCCATTGGGGGGAGACGATGTCGGTGGCGGCGGTGATGGGGCTGGCGATCGGGGTGTTGGGGGAAGTGTGGAAGCCCTGGGCCGCGGGGGCTTGCATGGGGGCGCCGAAGAGGGCGTTGTGGGCGTCCTGGATGAATTCGCGGCAGGTGTTGTAGCGGTGGGCCGGGTCTTTCGCCATCACCTTGGCGATCACTTGATCGATCGCGGGTGGGAGGTCGGGGCGGACGGCGGTGACCCGGGGTGGGGGTTCGTGGAGGTGACCCATCATGACCATGGCCGGCACCGTGGCGGGGTACGGGTTCTGGCCGGTGATCAGCTTGTACAGCGAGCAGCCGAGGCTGTAGATGTCGGCGCGGTGGTCGAGCTTGCTACCCATCAATTGCTCTGGGGGAGCGTAGGCGACCGTGGCCATGAAATTGCCAGTGGCGGTGAGGTCTTGGCCGTCATCGGCGGACTTGGCGACGCCGAAGTCTGTCAGCAGGACGCGTTCCTCGTCGCCGTCTTCGGCCGCGGCGATCATGAAGTTGGCGGGCTTGATGTCGCGGTGGAGGAGGCCGCGGCGGTGCGCGTAGTCGAGGCCCTTGCCGACCTCACCGATGATGCGCAGGGCCCGCTGTGGCGGCATGGCTGCTGGGCCCTTGGCCACCTCGGCCGAGGCGTCCGTGCCGTCGACGTACTGCATGGCGATCCACAGCTGGCCGTCCTCGTCGCCGCGGTTGTACACCGCGACGATATTGGGATGGTCCAGGCCGGCAGCGAGATTGGCTTCCCGCTCGAAACGACCGCGGAACTCGGGATCGGTGGACAGGTCGCCGCTGAGTACCTTGAGCGCATCGCGGCGTGGCAGGCTGGGGTTCTGCGCGAGGTAGACGGTGCCCATACCACCGGCGCCGAGTACCTTGATCACTCGGTAGCCACCAACAATTGCGCCGGGCCGCAAGGCCATTCGCGTCTCCTCATCCTTCGCGCGCCCCGGAGTGCACGTCCCAACCTGGGCAAATCTAGCAGGTGCTGCGACACCCCACCGGGTCAGCTGTATCCGGCCAACAGCTTGTACTGGGCGGCGAGTCGCTGGTATGCGTCCTGCAAGTTCGTGCTGTTCGACTTGATGACGTAGCGGCCCACCACTGTCAAGCAGAACGGTGGTGCATCGGAGGCGTACTTTTCTTCGGGTTTGGCGTTATAGCAGTGTGCGCCAGGCATGTCGGGTGGGCCGTCGACCTTT
This sequence comes from Nocardia sp. NPDC057663, assembly GCF_042799895.1. NCBI lineage: Bacteria > Bacillati > Actinomycetota > Actinomycetes > Mycobacteriales > Nocardiaceae > Nocardia > Nocardia sp. NPDC057663. The sequence continues at coordinate 282,729 of NZ_JBHVHX010000008.1, forward strand.
GTGTGCTTCGGAGTCGTCGAGCCGGCTTCCTCCGCTGCCATGTAGCGAACCGCCGCTGCCGAATCACGGGCGCGGTAGACGGTTCCGAGATCGGAGGATGTGTAGTCGACGCCCGCGTCGGCCAGGGCGAGCGATAGTGTGTCGAGTCGTCTCGCAGTGTGCAGTAGCGCCTGAGTGGGATACACGGCGGCGCCGCCGTTCTTGCCCGATTCCGACGGCAAGGTATGGCTCAGCAGTCCATCGACATCGATGGGCAGCTTGTCGATCTCGGCGAGCGGTGTCGGCGAGTAGGACTTCAGCATCTCGAGTTGCTTGTCGAAATACTTCTTCACGATCTCGGCGTTCGCGGGACCATCGAAGGGCATGCTCACCGGATCGGACAGGTGAATGTAGATCAGCAGGTCGCCGCGTACCAGCCACGCGCGCATGTACTGCGTTGTGTACGAGCCCTTTTTGATGGCTACGCGCACGTGCGCATCCGGGTAGCCGGGTATCTGGTCGGGATTGCCCTCGGTACGTTTCGCCAGTTCCTCGTAGGCGAATCGTGACTGATCACTGTTGGAGAACCGGACGACCATCGTGGCGACACCGCGTCCGGCATCGAATTCGTCTCGGCGTTGGGCCGAGGTCTTCCAACCGGCGACCACGCCGGGAATGACAGCGAGGCCTTCCTTGGCATTCTCGAAGCCGGCGCCTGAGTAGAACGGCGGATTGTCGTCGGTCACATGACGACCGCCCCTTTGCTTCACATAGATGAAGCGATTGTCGAAGTCGTACGGCGTCGGTGACGCGGCGCCGATCTTGATGGATTCGCGCAGGGCACCTGCCGCCGGATGCCGGTTCGCCTCCACGTCGGTGGGCTTGGTCGGGTAGTTGCCGGAGTCCAGCTTGGTGATGTCTACTTCCGGCGCCGCCGGTGTCGCGGCGTCCGGCCCGCCTCCGCAGGCACTCAATGCAATCGTGAGTGCGATGACAGCGCTGTACGCACGGATCTTTCGCATGATCGTTACTCGCTCTTCTTCAGGATCGCGTACTGTGCGGCGGTTCGTTCCTGCAATATCGGGTCGACCTGCAGCGACGCACGCGACACGCTCGCCAGCGACATGACGACGGCAACGTAGCGGTCGTACACCAGGACACAGATCCCGTTGTAGGCACGGTTCGGGTCCGATTCCTCCAGCCGCAGGCATTGGGCGTCGGCGATGCCGGGCGGCGGGTCGAGCTCGGTGTCGCTCTTGCCTCTCTTGGCGAGGACGGTCTGCAGCTTGAACGCGGACTCGACATCGCGAGTCCGGTACACCGTGCTGAAGCGCCGGCCGACCAGGTCGACACCGGCTTCCTCGAAGGCTGTGCGGGTTTCGGCGGGATTTCGTTCGAAGTGCAGGATCCCCGACGGCTCGAAGGTGCCGAAGTCTTCTTCGTGGTAGCTCATGCCGTACGGGTCGCCCGATGGGGACTTGCCCGTCGCACGGCGCATGATCCCGTCGGGGTCGAGCGGCAGATCGAGCAGATCGTCGGGGGCGATGATCCGGTACTTGTCGAGCGCTGGAGTCTGCAGATCGAGCGCCTTCTTGATCTTGGTGGCCAAACCGGCGGAGTCGGGTGTCTCCTGCGACATGCTGACCCCGATCACAAAGGGGCCGTGCGCCTGGAAAGCGCTGACCGCGGTGCCATCCTTGCTCGACCCGTTGGCATCGGAGTATCCCGGAATCGTCACCGGCTGCCGGGGGTTTTCGCCTGTCGTGCCCACCTGATACATCGCAGCGGCCGCGTTCTTGCTGTCCTGCGCGGTCGCGAAGTGCAGCACGCTCATGTGCAGGCCCTTGGTGTCTCGCACGCTGCCGTTCGTCCGCGATGCGGTGACACCGGCGATGAAGTTGTTGTCGGTCACCGCGGCCTTGAAAATCTCAGGGAGGCCGTCGTCTTTCGACATGTCCGTACCATCGGCGAACACCCTGGTGGTGACCCGCATCGTCAGTTCGGGGTCGACGTCGATCGACTGGATGAGGACGTTGAGCAGGCGGCGCCCCTCGATCAATCTGACCGTTTTCGCGGTGTCGGAGTACTTCAACTCGAACGTGGTCGGCTCGGTGACGGTCGCGCCGGTTTTGAGTGCTGCCAGGTCTACCGGTGTCATCCCGGGCTTGGCCTGGCCGGAAATGGGTGCCGCACAACCGGACCCGACGATCAGGATCGTGAGCAGCCCAGCCAGCCGCAGGGTGTTCTTCATGTCGGGCATCCTCATCGGCGGGTGAGCAGAACGTATTGCGCGGCAACCTGCTGGTGGAGATCCTGCAAGTTCTTGTCGCGAATCTGCACGGCGTAACGGTCGACCTGCAGATAGCAGAGGTGATCGGAGGTCTTCACCTCGCCCTGTGACTCGTAGGTGTTGGCTCGGCAGGCGACCGCATCGCCCAGCTCCTTGGGAGCGGGCGCCTCGATGGCGTCTTCGTCCGGTGCTTTCCACTCGGTGAACAGATCCTTCGCACCCGCTGCGGTGGTGGATCGGAAGACGACTGTGTCGCCGAAAGAGATCAAGTCGATGCCGTGCTTGGTGAAGGTGCTCAGCAACTCGGCATCGGGATCGAGGAACAAGCTCAGCGCGCCGCGTCCGGTGAAGTATCCGTCGGGCTGGGCCCGGGCCGGTGCCGACGGATCCGACGGCAGAGTTCGGCCGAGTAGCCCGGTCGGGTCGAGGGGTACCCGTTCGAGCTGGTCCGACGGGGTCGGCACGAATTTGTCCAGCAGCGGAATCTGCACCTCGAGTGCTCGCTCGACCTGCGCTCGCAGCGAGGGCAGGTCCGGTGCGCGGGTCTCGTCATCGAGCTTCATGAAGATCACGTAGCGGTCGTGGACCGTCCAGGAACCGATGGAGGAGATCGACGGCCGCCAGTGTGCGTAGGTCTTCGGGAACTTGGTGATCGACACCTTTTCGTTGTCGCTGTTGTAGGTGAAGTCGTCGTGTTCGAGGATCGGAGCGACCGTCTCGGCGGTCTTCGCATCGGGGAAGATCAGGACTGAGAGGTTGAGGCTGCGTCGCGGGTTGCCCCCGGTCGGCTCGGTCGCCCAGGAGTTCAGCCAGCCCGCGACCAGATCTTCGGCGACCTCGTCGAAGGTGTCGTTGATGATGAGCCTGCCCAGCCCCTTGCGATTCAGCACGATCTGAGTGGGCTGGATCAACGATTCTTTTCGATTGTCGTAGACGTAGGCAGGGTCGATCTCGAAGGGAAGTGCCACATAGTCCGCGAGACGCTGGGCTTCCCACGCCCGCCCCTGGTTCAGGCTCTTGGCGTTTCCGACTGTGCGCGGTTGGGTCTGGTAGTTGCCGAAATCGAGATCCGACGTATTCGGCTCGATACGCGTCGCGGTGCCGGATACCTGTGAACCGCAACCGATCACGGCGGCGGAGATGACGACAGCAACCGCCGCCTGAACCGCTACGCGCGTGATCGATCCACCACGGTTGAGCCTCACGCTCTCCCCCTCCAACTGACTAGCTGATCCGATCGTGGGGCGACTCGATCTCAGTCGCAGCCCACCCCGTCCCCGGTGATCTGGTTCGCGGGCATCGTAGCGCACCCTTCGGCAGCGCAACCATGTCAGACGACGGGGGAATCCACGGCTGGTGCCGCGACATACCAACCGTGCGCCCACTTGACCCTTATTTGATGCGGCTCTGCAGGATTGGGACCAGCCGGGACAGCAGGATTTGCTCGGAGTTCGATGTCCAGGTGCGGATCGCGGTGACGGTGATCGGGTCGTCGATGGGGATCACGCTCGCGCGGGATCCGGTGATCTGGAAGGGGAGGCCGAGGAGGCCGCCGCCGCCGGCTTTCGCGTCGCTGCGGACGGCGAGGATGTAGGTGTCTTCGGCGGCGTTGATACGGTCGGATGACGTGGCGACCGGGCGTGGGGATGGTTCTTCGCCGGTCTTGATGTAGTTGAAGTTGTAGATGAGGCCTAGGTCTTCGAGGAACTTCGTCGGGAGGGTGCCGCCGAGGTAGGTGGCGATCTTGTTGTCGGCGTCCACGTCGACCATCAGGACCGTTTTGCCCGCGAAGGCGGGGTTGGCTGCTCGGGCCTGCTCGATCGGGCTTCCGGTTGCCTGGGCCGTGGTGGGGGCCGGCGCCGAGGCGGGAGTATTGCCGCTGGATGCCCAGATTCCGATACCGGCGGCGACCGCGACGACAGCGGCCAGTGCGCCGAGCGAGAGCGCGAGTTTGCGCTTCGAATTCTTCGGCGCACTACCGGAATTCGCCGCGCCGTGGGCGGTGAACGCTTCCGTGCGGGCTGAACTCGACCACTGTGGCGGCGTCTGGATCGGATAGGTCGGCGAGGTGTGGTTGCCGGTGGGATGGGACCCGGGGATCAGCGCAGTGGCGACGGCGTCGGTGAATTCCCGGCAGGTGGCGAAACGCTCGTTCGGATTCTTCGCCATCGCGCGGGCGATGACATAGTCGATGGCGGGTGGCAACCCTGGGCGCACACTGGTCGGGCGCGGTGGGGGCTCGTGCAGGTGGCCCATCATGACCATGGCCGGTTGTGTTGCGGGGTAAGGGTTCTGGCCGGTCAGGAGCTTGTAGAACGCGCAGGCCAGGCTGTAGATGTCGGCGCGGTGGTCGAGCCGGTCGCCGGAGAGCTGCTCCGGGGGCGCGTAGGCGATGGTCGCGAGGAAGCTGCCGGTCTGGGTGAGCTCGGAGGCGTCGTCGGTCGACTTGGCCACACCGAAGTCGGTGAGCAGCACCCGCTCGTCGTCGCCGTAGGTTTCCGACAGCAGGAAGTTCGCCGGTTTGACGTCGCGATGCAGCAGGCCGCGGTGATGGGCGAAGTCGAGGCCCTTGCCGACCTCGGTGGTGATGCGCAGCGCGCGTAGCGGGGTCATCGCGTGCGGGTCGCGCGTGAGTTCGGCGGCGGCGTCGGTGCCTTCGACGTACTGCATCGCGATCCACAGCTGACCATGCTCTTCGCCGCGGTTGTAGACCGAGACGATATTCGGATGGTCCAGTCCGGCGGCGAGATTGGCCTCTCGTTCGAACCTGGCCCGGAACTCGGGGTCACGGCTGAGTTCGGCGCTGAGGATCTTGAGCGCGTCGGTGCGGGGCAGGCTCGGGTGATCGGCCAAATAGACCGAGCCCATGCCGCCTGCGCCGATCTTGCGGATGATTCGGTAGCCACCGACGATGGTGCCCGGGCTCATCGCCATCTCTCACGATCTCCTGACTCGTTGCTGCACTGCCCTGCTCCGGCGGGAACATACTGGCCGCCGCCAGTCATCACGTCAACGGCTGTTCGCGAACATGGCGTACTGTGCCGCCGCGCGTTGCTGGGCGTCGAGAAGCTGTTCGCTGCTGACTATTCCGACGTACCGGTGATAGGCGACGATGCAGCTGAAGCGCTTCTTCGCGGCGAATCTCTTGTTCTCCACGCAGGCGGAATCGGCGAGGTTGGGTGGGGGCGCCACGTCCGTTTCGGTCCGCCAGGGGAAGAGCTTGTCGGTGACCGCTCGGCGCGCCGTCTCGGCATCGGGGGTGCGGATGCCGATCGAGCCCCAGGACACGGCGACCTGCTGGGGGTTCATCTTCGTGAGCTGCTGGTCGATGTACTGGCGGTCGTCAGGGAGGGGACCGCCGGAATGGTGCACGGCGCCTTGTTTGCCGCCGACGAAGAAGTAGGAGGAATCGGGCTTCGTCAGCTTGTCCGGGTTGAGGGTGCGCATCAGCAGGTGCTCGGGGTCCCAGGGCAGGGCCATGATCTGCTCGTCGGTCAGCGGGGTGGTTTCGGCCAGCGCCTCGATCTGCTTGGTGTAGGCGCTCTCGGCGAGGGTGGTGAGCGCGGACAGGTCGGGGGTCGCCACCGACAGCAGGAAGGCGATCACATAGGGGCCGTGCGGGAGCACGGTGCGCAAGAAGGGCGAGTCGGGGCGCCAATGTGAATGGGCCGCAGGATATTTCGGGAGCGTCACCGGCTGGTTGCGGCCCTCCTTGGCGGCGAAGTCGGTGTCGTGGAATTCCCTGGCCGCCGCGGTAGCGCGTTCGGCATCGGGGAACTGGAAGACCATCGTCGTGGCGGTGAGCCGGTTGTCGTCCTTCTTGGACGGCCAGTCGCTGCCGCTGACGTTGGGGGTGACGTCCTTCGACGCGCCGCTGGAATGGAAGCCGTAGAGCATCTTGTGCTTCTCTGCGATGGCCTGCATCGCGGTGCTGTCGCCGAGTTCCGCAGGCAGGAAACGGGCGTAGTTGGCATCGGCGCGGTTGCCGTAGATCATCTGCGGGTCGATGTCATAGGCGTGGATCGTGTGGTCGGCGATCCGCATCGACGCCACCGTGTCCATTTCGTAGAACGCGGGCACGGGATCGTCGTCGTGGGCATTGACCGGCTCGGTGGGGTACGAGCCCACGTCGAGGGTTCGCACATCGATTTCGCCGGGCACGCCAGTGCCGGACACGGTGGAACCGCAGGCCGTCAGGACTGTTGTCAGAACGGCCGCGAGCAAGATGGTCGTGGTGCGTTTGGGCATGGTCATCGGCCGTTCACCAGCAATGCGTATTGGGCGGCGATGCGCTGTTGGACGTCGAGGAGCTGGTTGGACCAGACGTACGCGGCGTAGCGGTCATGCGACACCGCGCAGTAGAAGCGGACCGCCAGTCTTTCCCTGCCGATGTACTCCTTGCATCGGGCACTCGGCAGGTTCTTCGGCGACTCGACGGCGGTGAACTTGCGGGTCAGGCCGCCGAGTTCGTCGCCGACAGCCTGGGCACCTGCGATATCGCGAGCGCGGTACACCTCGGAACCGTCGTTGGCATACAGGTCGACGCCGTTGTCGTCGATCATCTTCCCCCTGCTCACCGGGTTGGAGGAGAAGTGGCGGGCAGTGCGGCCCGCGTAGACACCGGGTGGGTTGGTCCACGAATCCTCGCGGGGACGGGGCGCGGTGCGACCGAGCATGCCGTCGCGGTCCCGCTGCAGCGTCATGAGTTGGTCGGCAGGCGTCGGAGTGAACTTCGCGACCGAGGGCAAGATGGTGTCGAGGCTCTTGCTGACCAGGTCGACCAGTGCCTGCTTGTCGACCTTTTCCAGCCAGATCTTCAGATAGTCGAAGAACCAGGTGTAGACGACGAGATGACCGATCGCGAACCAGGAACCGATCGACTGCTGGTCGGGCTGCCAATGTGCCTTCGCCGCAGGGTAACCGGGGATTTCGATCGGCTGATTGTTCGGCGCGTAACCGAAGTCGAGCTGTTCCAGTGCGGTAGCGGCGGTGGCGGCCTTCTGCGCGTCGGGGAAGATCATGACGGCATTGACCATGTCGATGCCCATGTTCTGGTGCTCGGTCTCCGCGGAGCTCACGAATCCACCGATGAAATCGGGTGCGATCTCGGCGAACCGGTCGACTGCCATGATCTTGCCCAGTGACGCCTCGGGATCGATGAACACCGAGGCGATGAACGGATTGCTGTGGACGAAGCGCGGGTCGATATCGGCGGGAGACGGCACGAAATCACCGAGCCGCTCGGCTTCGACGAACCGTGCCTGATCCATGTTCGCGACCACCCCGACCTGACGTGGTTGTGTCGCATAGCCACCCACGTCGAGAGTGGCGAGATCCACCGGCACCTCGGTCGCTGCCGGACTTTCGTCACCGCCTCCGCAGGCCGCGATAACAGTCGTCAGCAGTGCGGCCGCAAGCGCGGCACAGGCTGGTCTGGTGGCTCGCAACGCGATCATCCCTCCCCGAAACGATGGTCGGCGGAATCCTACGTCACCGAATCCGGGAAGGGGTGGGCTCGATCTTTCACAAACTGTTGGCCAGCAGCGCGTACTGAGCGGAGATCTTCTGGCGCACATCAGGTTCCTGGTCGGAGCTCACGATGCCCAGATAGCGCTTGTACGGCACGTAGCAGCGGTATTTGTATTCCTCTTCGGCGTCGCCCTGATTGTTGAGTTGCAGGCATTTGGCGCCGGGGATGTCGGCCGGGGCGGGGAGGGTGTCGTAGTGGCCCGCGGTATCGATGAGGCCGTTCATCAGGGCCTGGGCGGCGGCGAAATCGCGGACGCGGGTGATGGAGCCGCCGTCGACGAGGGCGATGTTCTCGGCGCCGGTGGAGTCGACGAGGCGCTGGCGGGCGGTCTGGTCGTCGGCGTTGTTCACCAGGTGGGCGGGGCTGTAGACGGCGAACGAATGCTGGTCGGGGTCGAGGCCGGCGCGGTCCTTGACGACGGCCCTGGCGAGCAGGTGTTCGGGGTCGATCGGGAGGTCGTCGAGTTTGTCGAAGGGGGTGGGGGTGAACTTGCCGAGCTGGGTGAGGGCGGCGGCGAGGGTCTTGTCGACCCAGGAGGTGAGGTCGGTGGCGTCGGCGCGTGGTCGCTGGATGAACAGCGAGATCACGAACTCCTTGTGTGCCAGGAACGCGCCGATCGTCGGCACGTTCGGGCGCCAATGCACGTAGGCCTCCGGGTATTTGGTGGAGGCGAGCTTGCGGTTATCGGGGGAGACCGCCAGGTCGACGTCCTCGAGTTCCCGGGCGGCGAGCGTGGCCGCGGTGGCGTCGGGGAACCGGAAGACCGCGGTGGTGACGGCGGTCGCCTCGGACGCGGGACGCTTCTGACCGTCCGGATCGGGTTTGTCGGAGCCGAGCGCAGCGTAGCCGGTCACGAACTTGCGGCGCTCCAGAACGGGCTTGGAGACATTGGCGACGAAGTCGAGCGCCCGCTCCACATCGGGGACGACGGTGCCGCCGCGGCCGTACGACAGCGACGGGTCGATCCGCACGGCGGAAACGACGGCCGCCGACATCCGGGTTCCCTCGACGAGGGCACCCTTGCTGCCCGCGGTGTCGTCGTAGCTGTGCCGCTCGACGGCGTAGGTACCTGTTTCCAGTCCGCGCACATCGGGTTCGGCGGCGACTGGGGTGCCGCTGACCGCACATCCGGTGAGCGAGGCTGCCATCGTGGCGTAACAGAGCGCGGACGCGATCCGGATCGTGGTCGAATGAATCATCAGGGCCCCTCGCCGCCATGGCGCCAATCGAACGATCCGCCCGGATTCGAGACAACCGCCACCAGCCGGATCGTTCTCCGTCGACTTGATGATAGCCGCGTTTGCCTGTGTCCAGCGGCCGATAGAAGGTTGGTCGATGAGCTTGCTCATGATCATGCCTTCTTTAGGCCCCTAGCCAGGTTGTATAGCCCAATGCTATTGTCCCCGTGTGTTGTTGAGATACCAATTCCGTGTCTACCCGACGCCTAGCCAGCGAATACAGCTGGCTCGAGCGTTCGGGTGCGCTCGGGTGGTCTTCAACGACTGTCTTCGGGTGAGACAAGGGTCGCACGCGGCCGGGGTGAAGATCTCTGACGCCGAAGTACAGAAAACTGTTGTCACAGTAGCCAAGCGAACTCCTGAACGAGCCTGGCTCGCCGAGGTCTCGTCGGTCGTGCTGGTGCAGGCTTGTCAGGACGCAAGGGCAGCGTACCGGAACTGGTTCGACTCTCTGTCGGGTAAGCGCAAGGGGCGTAAGGTCGGTCGGCCACGCTTCCGTTCTCGCAAGTGCCACCGTCAGACGATCCGGCTCACCCGCAACGGGTTTCGCATTCGGGACAACGGCCGCGTGTATTTGGCGAAGGTCGGCGAACTGAAAGTGGCGTGGTCGAGAGATCTCCCGTCGGACCCGTCCTCGGTCACGATCATCAAGGACGCGTCGGGCCGTTACTTCGCGAGCTTCGTCGTCGAAGTGGACACCACACCGCTGCCTGAGGTGGCCTCCGAGGTGGGCATCGATCTCGGTCTGTCCGTGTTCGCCGTGTTGTCGAACGGAAAGCGGATCACGTCACCGAAGTTCTTCCGTCGGGCCGAACGGAGGCTCCGCATGGCTCAACGGTCGTTGTCGCGCAAGGACCCGGGCAGCAACAACCGCGTGAAGGCGCGTGTTCGCGCGGCTAAGGCGCACGCGAAAGTAGGCGATACACGCCGGGATTGGGCGCACAAGCAGTCCACGCAGATCATCCGCGATAACCAAGCGGTGTTCGTCGAGGACTTGTGCGTTCAAGGTTTGGCGCGAACTAGGTTGGCGAAGTCCGTCCACGACGCCTCGTGGGGCATGTTCTCGCGGATGGTGGAGGAGAAGGCCGCCCGTTACGGGCGGATATTTGCCAGGGTTGATCGGTTCTTCCCGTCGTCGCAACTGTGCTCGCGGTGCGGAGTCGTGGACGGCCCGAAGCCGCTTTCGGTGAGGCAGTGGACGTGCCGGTCCTGCGGTGTTGCCCACGATCGCGATCTCAACGCTGCTATCAATATCCACGCCGCTGGGCGAGCGGAGTGGCTAAACGCCTGCGGAGGGGCCGTCAGACTTTCCGCCTAGCGGGAAGCGAGCCCCGGCGAAACAGGAACTCATCAGAGAGCCACGAAGTGGCCGTTCGTTCTGACGGGACGCCAAGAATTTCCGGTTCTCCAATCCCGGCGGGTTTGCCATAGTCTGGAGTACATGGCGACGACCCTGCTGCGCGGTTCCGGTGGAGGCCGATACCTGTGAGGGATCGGCAGGTCGAAGTTGTGCTCGGAAGTCATGCGGTCGCGCGCGTCGCGGGCGCGGTGATCGTGGTGGCCCATCGCGGGCACGGCAGGCTCACCCCCGACGACACCGCGGCGGTCGCACTGGAGTCGCTGGCCGAGCTGGTGCGTGCTGCGGCCGAGGACTCACCGGCCGGTCCGGGTTCGGTGGTCGCGCGGGAGGCGACCCGCTGGCTGATGAAGTACGCCGAACAGATCTCGCCGGGCAGGCCGATCGATTTCGGGGTGCTCTCGGCCGCCGACAACGGCGGGGTGGCGATCTTCCTGCACGGCGCGGTCACCGCGGTGCTCGCGGGCGAGGGCACCACCGAGTACTACCGGGGCAGTGATGCCGCGTTCACGGTCGACCGGGTGGCGTCCGAGCCGGCCAAGGCGGTCGCACTGTTCGTCGACGATGCCAAGGGCCGCATCCCCGATCTGCCGCCGGAACGCGGCGTGGGGTGGCTGGTCGAGGGGATCGCGCAGGCCGGTGGCGCTGTCGTGTGGTCCAACGGGGTGCGGTCGCGGGTCCGCACCGCCGATCCGGCGGGCGAGACGCGCAGGCCGCCACCGCCCACCGCGCGGATCGATCGGGAACCGCGTCCCGCGCAGGCGGATTCACGTCCGGCCGAACCGCCCGTCACCGGCATGCAGCCCGCGACCTCGATGATGGACGCGGCGACCAGCGCGACCGGACCGGCGCATTCGGCGGTCGACCCGTATTCGGTTGCGCCGCCTGTCGATCCACACAATGCCGAGACCCGGCTCGCGGGCACCAACCCCGCGCCCGAACCCGACCCGGACCTGCAGCGACGCCTGGAGGCGACCGCGCGGGCGACGGTGCTCACGGTCAAGGTGATGGGATTCAAGTGCGCGCGTGCGCATCCCAGCGATCCGCGCTCGGCGTTCTGCACCGTGTGCGGCATGCCGGTCGACCAGACACAGGCGCTCAACGAAGTGGTGCGCCCGCCGCTGGGCATGCTCGTCCTCGACGACGGCATGACCTACCTGCTGGCCGCCGACGCGGTGATCGGGCGTGATCCGGAGAACTCCGAGGCGGCCCAGCGCGGCCTCATCCCGCTGCGCGTGGACGACACCTCCGGCGGTATGTCGCGGGCGCATGCCGAAGTGCACCTGGTGAATTGGGATGTCCAGCTCATCGATCGCGGGTCGACCAACGGCACCCGCTCCCGTCTGCCCGGCTACCGCGACTGGGTCCGGCTCACGCCGAACCAGCCGATGGTGCTCATCCCGGGCACCGAGGTGATGATCGGCAACCGGGTGCTGCGGTATGAACCCGCCGCGCCGCCGCCGTTCGGTTAGGAATACCGCGACAGGCAGGTGGTTTCGCCATTGAGAACACCCGCCCGGAACGCATCGACCCGCGAGAACCCGCTCGGGACGGTCTTTCCCTCGGCATCGCTGGCGGCCAGACCGTCCGTGAGCAAGCCGGACACCGCTTCGTCGAGGTCGCCCGCGGAGAGCTGGATGTCGCCCTGGCTGGCCGGGCGGCCGGGCTGGGCGAGCTTGCCGGTGACGACACCGGACAGGCAGGCCGCGCGCAGGCCGGTCTTCGCGCCGGTCAGCTGCTGGCCGTGGCTGCGCTGGACGGCGAGGGTGTAGCGCGAGATGAACACGACATAGCCGTTGTAGTCCCCGCTGACCTTCACCGGGAGCGGGCCGTCGTCGTCGGTGTCAGCCGAGCCGCGCGCGGCGAGGCCGGGCACATCGGTGGCGATGACGTTCTTGGCGGGGCAGTAGGTGACCGGCTCGGTGGCCGCGCCGTCCTTGCAGTCGATCCGGGCGCCGGAGTAGTCGTAGGTCGGGGTGTTCTGCACCGGCAGGATGGCTTGCAGCGCCTTGCTCAACTCGACCAGGTTGTCCTGGGTGATCGGGTACTCGCCGCGGCCCTGGTCGCCGGAGAAACTCTGCGGCAGGTTGCCCCGGCGCTGGTCGATCTCCTCGTCGTCGATGCCCTTGCAGCCGCGCGGGCCGTCGGTGAAGCCGATCTGCACGGCCGTCACACGCTCAAACGCCGAACCGTGCACGCTCTCGGGATCGTCGGGGTCGGAGTCGCGGATCGAAACAGTAGCGGCCAGAACGGAATTCAGGCCGTCGGAGGTGTTGATCGTGAAGTGCTTCGACTTGCCCTCGGCGACATGACGCATGAACGCGCCGGCGAAGCAGTCGGCCTGCTGTTCCTTGACCAGGACCGGCGTCTTCTTGGTGACGAGCTTGGCCATGGTCTGGATGGCGTGCCCGTACTCGTGGGCCAGCACCATCACCACCGACATCTTCCCGAAGGTCTCGGTCATGGTGGGTAGCAGCATCGCGCGGTCCCAGCCGATCGAGTTGTCGCTGCGGCAGTAGGCGGCGTTGACCAGGTGGTAGGTGGTCTCCTTGCAGAAATCGATCGCCTGATTGCGGGAGGCGCGGGCGTTCCAGGAGATCAGCTTCTCCACCGGCTCGAAGGTCTCGCCGCGGAACTCGCTGCCGAACACGGACTGCCAGTAGGCCTGGATGTCGTCGATCGCGTTGAGCGCCAGCGCGTCGACGTCACCACCGTCGCCGTTGGACGCGGTCAGCGTCGAATCGGGGACCCCCGGCCGCGGGCCGTTCGGGCCGCCGGTCGTCGGCAGCCCCGCCACCTGGAACGGGTCGTCGTAGATCGAGACCCCGTGGCCATCGATCGCCCGCGTGCAACCTACGCTCAGCAGTGCGCATAGCACGGCGGTGATCGCAACGAGCACTTGGCCTTTCATCGATCCCCCCTGGTCGGCCGGATACAGGTCGCCGGATCGGGACAGCAAGCCGTCTCGGGGGCACCGCCGATGTCCGGGCGATGGCATAGTATCCGCTCCATGTCTTCACCGGGGGCGCAGACCATCACCGTGCGCCATGATGGAACCGAACGAGTCTTCGAAGCGAGCCAGCAGATCACCATGGGCCGTGCGCCCGAGGTGACCTTGTTCGTGGACAGTCCGCTGGTCTCGCGCGTGCACGCCACTCTGCGCTTTCAGAACGGCGCCTGGGTACTCGCCGACAACGGCAGTACCAACGGCGTTTTCGTCGACGCGCGCAAGCTGAGCCAGCCCGTGTCGATCGACCGGCCCACACAAGTGCGTCTGGGGGACGCAATCAGTGGGCCGCTGCTGCATCTGGTGCCTGCGGCGCCGTCGTCGCGCCACGCCGCCACGATGGTGGCGCCGCCTTCACAGCCGCAGCAGCAGCATCGCCCGCCGCAGCGTCCCCAGCAGCCCTTCCCGCCGCAGTCCAGACCTACCCCGCACCAGCAGCCGCAGTTCACGCCCACCTCGCAGTTGCCGTCGCAGCCGATGGCGCCGCAGGACAACATCAACATGACCCGCCGCGCCGACTCCTCGATGCTGCCGCCGGTGCGCAAGGCGGCCTCGACCGAGCCGGTGGCGCGCGGTGATCGCATCCCGCCCGGCGGGCTCAGCATCGGCCGCACCTCCGACAACCAGATCGTGGTGAACGATCCGCTGGCCTCGCGCCAGCACGCGCGCCTGGTGTCCTCGGCCGAGGGGCTGGTCATCGAGGACCTGGGGTCGGCCAACGGAACGTTCGTCAACGGCCATCGCCAGCAGCGCACCGTGCTGCGCGAGCGCGACATCGTCACCATCGGCAATATCGACTTCGTCGTCACCCAGGGCGCGCTGGCGCACCGGCAGAAGCCGGTCGCCGAGCTCGGCCTGACGGTGCACGGGGTCGGGTTCACCGTCGAGGGCAACAAGCAGCTGCTCGTCGATGTCAACATGCAGGCCGGGCGTGGCACGCTCACCGCGCTGATCGGCCCGTCGGGCGCGGGCAAGTCGACGCTGTCGAAGCTGATCGCGGGCAGCACCCAGCCCTCCGGCGGTGTGGTCACCTTCGAGGGCCGCAACCTGCACGCCGAATACGAGGCGCTGCGCTCCCGCATCGGCATGGTCCCGCAGGACGACGTTCTGCACCGGCAGCTCACCGTGCGCCAGGCGCTCGGCTTCGCCGCCGAACTGCGGCTGCCGCCCGACACCACCAAGGCCGACCGGCAGCAGGTGATCGACGGTGTGCTGAAGGAGCTTTCGCTCACCCAGCACGCCGACACCCGCGTCGACCGGCTCTCCGGTGGCCAGCGCAAGCGCGCGTCGGTGGCGATGGAGCTGCTCACCGGCCCGTCGCTGCTGATCCTGGACGAGCCGACCTCGGGCCTCGACCCGGCCCTGGACCGGCAGGTCATGCAGATGCTGCGCGAACTGGCCGACGCCGGTCGCGTGGTGATCGTGGTGACCCACTCGGTCGCCTGCCTGGACATGTGCGACCAGGTCGTGCTGCTCGCGCCGGGCGGCAAGACCGCCTTCGCCGGTCATCCCGGTGGCGTCGGCGCCGCGCTCGGCACGTCGGACTGGGCGGAGATCTTCGCCAAGGTCGCGGCCAACCCGGACCAGGCGTTCGCGGCCTATCGGTCGAGACAGGCCTACGTGCCACCGCCGCCGCCACCGGCGCCGATGCAGCGGGGCAACGCGGGCGCGCCGCCGCAATCGAGCGGGATGCGCCAGTTCAGCACCCTGGCCCGCAGGCAGTTGCGGCTGATCTTCGCCGACCGCGGCTACCTGGCGTTCCTCGTGGTGCTGCCGTTCATCCTCGGCGCGTTGTCGCTGGTGGTGCCAGGTAGCGACGGTTTCACCGAGGGCCCGCTGATCGCGCAGCCCGACGGGTCGTTCGCGCGGTCCAGCGGCGGTGAGGCACAGCAGCTGCTCGTGGTGCTGATCCTCGGCGCGTGCTTCATGGGCGCCACGCTCACCGTGCGTGACCTGGTCGGCGAGCGGTCGATCTTCCACCGTGAGCGCGCGGTCGGCCTGCTGCCCTCGGCGTATCTGATGGCCAAGATCGTGGTGTTCAGCGTGACCGCGTTCCTGCAGTCGGCGGTGCTGGTCGGCATCACGCTGATCGGCAAGAAGGCGCCGCCGGAGGGCGCGCTGATCCCGAACGGCAGCGTCGAGCTGTACCTCGTCATCGCGATGACCGCGGTCTGCTGTGTGGTGTTCGGCCTGCTGATGTCGAGCCTGGCCAAGTCCAACGAGCAGGTCATGCCGATGCTCGTGGTGATGATCATGGTGCAGCTGGTGATGGCGGGCGGTCTGATCCCGGTGACCGACCGGGCCGGCCTCGAGCAGGTGTCGTATCTGTTCCCGTCGCGCTGGGGTTATGCCGCGGGCGCGTCGACGGTGGACCTGCGCGAGCTGGTCATCGGTGCGCAGGAGGACGCGCTGTGGGAACACAAGCCGGGCATCTGGATTCTCGACATCGTGCTGCTCATCGTGATCACGTCGATCCTGGCCGCCATCACCTGGAGCCGCCTGCGCCTGAAGAAGTCCCAGGCATGAGGGATCGCAACGTCAGGGCCATATCGGCGGGCATGATGCGCGTGTCGCTCGCCGACCGGGCACACTTGAGCCTGTGACCGTTCGAGTTGGGGCCCTGCATCTGGGGTGGGATGTGGTGTCCGTTGCCGCGGGCGGCGGTGAGACTCCGATCCGCCCGGTTCAGGTGGAGGGCACCTACACCCCACCCGCCTATCTGCTCGCCGACGCGGCGGGCAGATTGCATACAGCAGGTGTCGACCGGCAGCGGCCGGACCTCGGCATGGCGATCGCCGACGTGCGCGACATCCTCGGGCACCCGCAGATCGTGATCGCCGGCGCCACCTGGCCCGCGGAGCTGGTGTTCCGGGCCAGGCTGTACAACCCGCTGGCCGCGGTCGGCAAATACCTGCGCGGCAAGCCGCAGCTGGTCGCGCTGCCGTATCCGGACACCTGGCCGGAGGAAAAGGTCGAGACCTACGCCGCGCTCGTCGAACAGCTCGACGTGGTCGTCGAGCCGCTGCCGGAGAGCGTCGCGCTCTCCGGTTACGTGCGCGCCCTCGGTCTGGTCTCGCCGCCGAGCGAGCGGCACCGCAACGGCATCGGCGCCACCGGCGTGTACTCCGACGGCCGCGCCCTGCTGGTCGTCGCGGTGCACGGCGACGACGAACAGCCCACCGAATCGGTCGAGGTCGCCGTCGGCGCCGAGGCGCTGCGCGACGCCCGCTCGGCCGACAACGTGGTGATCGAGGCGATGGCCGCAGCCCGCTCGATCGGCGCCGACACCTCGACGGTGCTGCTGGCGGGCAATGTCTGCTTCAACGACGCGCTGCGGCTGGCCTTCCAGAACCATCTCGGCCAGCGCCTGCACGTGGCCGATCATCCAATGCACGCGCTGGTGCTCGGCGCGGCGCACCTGCTGGTCACCGAGCCGGAGCTCGACGAGGACGACTACCCCGAGTCCCAGCACCCGGGCCAGGGCTATGCCGCGCAGGTCGGCTGGGGTGCCCCGCCCGCGGCGCCGACCAACGGTCAGCCGCCGAGCCCGGCCGGTTTCGTCGCCGGTCCGCCCGCGCAGACCGGCGGACGGCACGCGCTCGACGAACCCGACGACGACGAGCGCCGGGGCAAGCTGCTCGGCAAGATGAAGAAGGGCTTCTTCGGCGCACCGGCCGTGGTGGGCGCGGTCGCGCTCGCCGCGACGGCCTGGCACGCGGGCGCCACCGGTCCCGCGACCGCGGCCGAGGGCGAGGTCGTGAACTGCGCGTTCACCCCCTACGCGAACACGGTCCCGCCCGAGGGCATCGCGAGCGCGCGTGGCGGCGGCCTGATCGAGGACAACGCCTGCGTCACCCCCGGCATCGACACGCTGCGCTACCTCATTCCGGGGCCCGCGGGCGCGACCGATCCCGGCCCACCGGTGGTGATCTAGCTCCTCGCCCGATTGTGGTGGCGTCATGCGTAGCTGGTATCGTTGCTCGCTGGCGTGTGGAACGTCGAACCGTTCGCGGATCGGCGTCTCCTCGATGTCCCGGGTCTCCACCGGCCGCCGGGACGCTCTCGAACCACACCCGTGGCCGGCAACACCGACGACAGACAGGGAACGACTGTGCCTACGTACAGCCCCAAGGCAGGTGACGTCACCCGCAAGTGGTACGTCATCGATGCCACTGACGTAGTCCTCGGCCGTCTCGCCGTGCAGGCCGCTGGCCTGCTGCGCGGCAAGGGCAAGCCGACCTACGCACCGCACGTCGATGGTGGCGACTTCGTCATCATCATCAACGCGGACAAGGTTGCCATCTCCGGCAACAAGAAGCAGGACAAGCTGATCCACCACCACAGCGGACACCCGGGCGGCCTCAAGTCGCGCACTGTCGGCGAGGTGTTGGCGACCCGTCCCGATCGTCTCGTGGAGAAGGCCGTCAAGGGCATGATCCCGAAGAACAAGCTGGGTAACGCGATCGCGGGCAAGCTGAAGGTCTACGCAGGCCCGAACCACCCCCACGCCGCGCAGCAGCCGGTTCCGTTCGAGATCAAGCAGGTGGCCCAGTGACCGCTCCTGAAGAGTTCAACGAAGAGTTCGACGCGGTCGACGAGACCGTGGTCGAGGTTGTCGAAGACGGCGAAGGCTACGAAGCCGAGTACGTCGAAGAGGCCACCTACGCCCCGATCGTGATCGATCGCCCGGTGCAGACCGTCGGCCGCCGTAAGGAAGCCGTCGTTCGCGTGCGCCTGGTTCCCGGCTCGGGCAACTTCGTGCTCAACGGCCGCACCATCGAGGATTACTTCCCGAACAAGGTGCACCAGCAGCTCGTCAAGTCGCCGCTGGTGACCGTCGAGCGCGTCGAGAGCTTCGACATCTACGCCCGCCTGGTCGGTGGCGGCCCCTCGGGTCAGGCAGGCGCCCTGCGTCTGGCCATCGCCCGTGCGCTGATCGAGGTCACCCCGGAGGATCGTCCCGCGCTCAAGCGTGCCGGCTTCCTGACCCGTGACCCGCGTGCCACCGAGCGTAAGAAGTACGGTCTGAAGAAGGCCCGTAAGGCGCCTCAGTACTCGAAGCGCTGATTTCGGCACTGTCGGCCACCGTCTTCGCTTACTTCGGCGGAGACGGTACGGTCGGCGGAGCACGTGTGCGAGAGCAGGCTTCCAGCACGTCTGGTCGCCTGCTCTCGTGCTGTATCGACCACCTACAAGGGGCAGGTATGGGACAGCTTTTCGGCACAGACGGCGTTCGTGGGCTCGCCAACGACTCGCTGAGTCCGGAACTGGCGATGCGCGTCGCCGGTGCTGCGGCGCAGGTGCTTTCGCGCGGCAAGAAGCGCGCGGTCGCGGTCCTCGGCCGAGATCCGCGGGCCAGTGGCGAAATGCTGGAGGCCGCGGTGACCGCGGGCCTGACCTCGGCGGGTGTCGATGTCCTCTCGGTGGGCGTGCTGCCCACCCCGGCCGTGGCGTACCTGACCGGCCTT
>NZ_JBHVHX010000009.1:0-136576 GCF_042799895.1 Nocardia sp. NPDC057663
CCACGATTCCGAGGAATCTTGAGGCACCGGCCCTGAAGGCGTGGGTGCCGAAGAAGCGCACCTGTCGCCCACAAACTAGGCGTCGTCGTCTGGCACGTGCGTGCCACCGGCAAACCCCTTCACAGACCTCGGTGCCGACTATCTCGACCGTCGAGGGGTTTGCCGGATTGGCGTTGCTGAGTAGGGGCGGGTGCTACTTCACGACCGGAGGGGGCCCGTCCGGGAACATGGTGTAGGTGACGCGCAGGCTGACGTTGGACACCTGCGAGATACAGGCGGTGTTGTCGTTGCCATCGAGCTGGTCGATGTGGATCGCGCCGGCCATCAGGAACCCGAAGCCGCTTGGGGCGTCCGGCGCCCCGGGGGGCATAAGCGGCCGGTTGCGCGGGTTGAGCTGCCAGCTGAATGGCTCGGTCACGTCCCATGCGCGGGGATCCAGACGTTTCGTTGCCGGTTTCGGATTGGTCGAGTACGGGATCAGGCCAGGCGGCGGGCTATTGACCCAGTCCACCGTCGGGAGCTTGATCTCGACGCAGCCGTTCGGCTTGTGCTCTACCCGGCCGCTGCCACTGCTCCAGCAGGGCGTGACCTGGCCTACCACCAGCGGGCACGACGCGCCCTGCGACTCCTCGTAGGTCAGCGTGGCCATGTCGATCCTGGCGTTACGGATCTGCCGCAGCAAGCCGTCGTCGAAGTCCAGCGCCACCTGGAGGTTGATGGCGCCGCAGCGCGAGCCGTCGGGCAGCTCGGTGTTCGCGAACCCGACATGGCCGCGCATCGGCCCGGGGAATGTCCTGTAGCTGCCGCAGCCACCCCAGAAGTCACTGAATATATTGTGCTGGGCGGCGAAGCGGGACGTGCGCACGCCCACTGTGAGGGTGTGCTGACCCGGTGACTTGAAGTCTGGGCCGGCCGGCTCTAGCGCCGGCCCTGTCCTGGGCACTGTGATCGGGATCGAGAACGGGGCGAGATTCGGGACCGGCCGGGGCCGATCGGCCGGTGCGCCGGGCTTCGACTCGAGCGGGGTCATACCCGCGTTGGTGTTGCCGCCGGCCGGGCAGAGCTCGCGCTCGACGGTGTTGTTGGCCAGGTTCGTCTCTGGCGTTCCGTCGTACGCCTTCGCTGTCTCGAGCGTCGCCCGGACCTTGACCCCGGGCTGGCAGGCGGCTTTCAGGCTGTAGACGACGTCGTCGACCTCGTCGTAATACTGGTCGTTCTTGTTGTAGTCCGGACTCCCGGGCACGTTGAGGTTGTTGACTGGCAGCGTCACCGGCGCGCCGGCCTCCGGTGGGATCGCCTCGACCTTGACCGACGTGTTCTGGGACCACGAGGGGCCGACATTGGTCGCACGGAGGATGACCTTGCTCTTGTCGTTCGGGTCCAGCCCGACAATCTCGATCTTGACGTCTGGCGCGGGCGTCGCTGCCAGCGCCGGCGCTGGCAGGGGCGCCAGCAGCGCCAGCAGCGCAAGCGCGGCGAATCGGGCTCGACGCGCCCGTCGTCCAAGCCTCTCGCTCTCCCTTGTCACTGTTGCGTTTGCAGCCATCGTCATGGCCTCCGAGGTCGAATAGCGGTGGGCTGAGACCCGCGCTCTACAGTCATCGACGGCCTGTGTCTGGCCGGGGACAGCGGCGAACAGCCTCCCGCCGAGAAGCGCCACGCTGATGCGAGCGGCGACTGTCCTGTGGGTCGATGAGATCATGGCTTCATCCGCCGAGTTTCGGCCGCTGAAGTGCGAACGGCCGGTGCAGGATCGCTGTGGGCGGTTTCGCGGGGGTCGGTGATGACCAGGCGCTGGTCTCCGAGTTCGGTGTGGGATTCCATGGTGTAGAAGCGGATTTCGTGGCCGTCGGGGTCGTGTAGCTCGGGCAGGATCCAGCCGATCGTGGCGAAATGCACCCCGGCGTGGGATTCCCCGAGATCTGCCAGGTCCGCCGCGAGCGCTTCCAGCGCCGTCTTGTCCGGCACGCCGATGGAGAAGTAGTCGAATCCCGCTGCCGCCGCGGCCTTTTCCGGGTCGTACCGAAGAGCGAGCATCGGGCCGCCGGCCGGGTGGTGCAGGGCCACGCCCATCAGGGTGTCCTGCTCGTGGAATTCGATGCCGACGCTATAGCCCAACCGGGTGCGGTACCAGTCGATGGACCGCGTCAGATCGGAGACGGGGAGCTTGAGGTGATGTACCCCGGCGAGTGTGGGAACCATCGCTGCTATCCTTTTGCAGAGGCTATGTAATGATGCAGTGCTACTGTAGCGATGCAGTAAGGATGCGGTAGATGAGTGAGGGTGTCAAGGGTCCGGCGGGCAAGAAGACCTCGCCGTTATGGGATGCGCGCAAGGCCGAGACCGAACAGAAGATCATCGACGCGGCCACCCGGCTGTTCATCGCTGATGGCTATGCCACGACCTCCCTAGCGGCGGTCGCCGACGCCGCCAAGGTGGGATCGCGCACGGTCTACCTGCGGTTCGGGTCCAAAGCAGAGCTGCTCAAACGCGCCATCGACGTGGCGATCGTCGGCGATGCCCACCACATCGATCTGGCCCATCGCGACTGGTATCTGCGCGCCGGGACTGCCCCCACCCTGCATGATCGCATCGCTGCCTACGCGCCCGGAACACGGGCTCTGATGGAGCGCGTCGCCCCGCTCATCGCGGTCGCCGTCCAGGCCGAAGCCAGCGAACCACTGATCGCGCAGGCCGCCCACGCCGGACGAACCGCCACCCAGGACAACATCGCCGGAATCTGGCGGCAGATGCACGCCGATGGCCTGCTACATCCCGATGCCGACCTGGATTGGATCATCGCCACCGTCGGCGTGCTCGGGCAAGCCGAAACCTACATCCTGCTCACACGCACCCTCGGCTGGAACCCCGCCACCTACCAGCAGTGGCTGCACGACACCTGGCTGCACTTCGCAACCACCCCATCACACCCAGCCGAGCCGCAGCCATGACCTGCCCACCCCGCTCGTGGATCTCCACGACTTGCTTCATGCCGCACACCGCAGGCAGTGGGTGAAAACGATCATGTTCGACCCAGAACCATTCTGCCGCACTGTCGTTCGTGAAACCATAGGTCGCCCGAACCCTCGATCGGGTCAGAACCCGTGTACAGAAGCTACGGGACCGCTCCGACCAGGCCGTGCCGACCACTTCGGTCATCCGTGCAAACGACTTCGACCATTGACAACCGAAGGCCCAGGACAACATCGCCGATGAGTTGTCGAGAAAACGTGACGTACGGCCCGAGTGTCCAACAACTCGTGTCAGATCTTTCTCATGCACTCTGGGCCATGGTCGCCGAATCTCACGCGCTCGATATCCCGGATCCGCTTGTCCTCGACGGGGATGCGCTCGATCCGATCGGCAGCGGCGCATCCTCGTCGCGGGCCAACGCATCAAACTCGGACCCCGCCACCGCGGCAAACTCGTCACAGTCGTCATCGAAGACACCCACCTACGGATCCTGCACGGTGAAGAAGACATCGCCGTCCGACCGCGCCGAAGCACGAAGCCGATCACCCGTCTCTACGTCACTGGCAAAGGAGCGACCCCGACCAGGGGTCAAGCATCTGATGATGACGTTCGGTCAAGTAACTCCTGAGCCCTCACATTGACAACACGCGGGTCAAATCAATGAGAACAATGCCAGCGAGCTGCTGAAGTCCTGCACAAGCTGCTGATGGAGGAAAAGCACCGTGAGGACAGAACCAGAGTCTTTATCGGCGGCGCAGCTTCGCCGCCGGTTCGAAACCTCATTGGATGCCGCGGTTCGTGGTCTCCGGGTTTCGTCTGAGCCGTTCGATATCGAGGTCAGCCGCGCCCTGAACTTGATAGCTGCCGGAGCCCCTGATCCGCCGGCCGACGTGGTCGAGCAGGCACGATCGGAGTTCGAGGCCCAACTCGACGGTAGTCGCGCGGCCGCGGCGCGTGAGCAGCTTCGTGCACTCGTGGTGAGCCGACAGCCGTAGCTACAGCTTCGTAGGCTGGTCGCGTGGTTGGCAGCATCCCAAATTTCGTTTCGGAGGTTCAGATTCATGGACGACAGCGCACAGCACCGCGACTTGTCCTGGGGCGGCGACCCGAAAGCACACTGGACACCGGAGCAGCATCAGGACTAAGCCGAGGCCGAGCTGTACGCGCAGGACTACCGGCCCGCGCAACCTGTGTACGAGTTGACCGCCACGGTGCACCGTTCGACAGCGCAGCCCGGGCACCATCGGCACGACACAGACAAGAGTTCCCGCCTCCATGCCACTGTGCCCAGTACTCATCGATGCGAATGTCGATGAGATGGCCGTGTCGAACCGCTGTTGTCTGGCGTTTCTGCTTGCAGGGGTCACCGTCGACCGGCACTTCTGGGCCAGGCTGGGTGAGCCGACTGCAGGTCGGTGCGGGAGACGGGCAATCTCAAGCGGCCCGGAGCTTGTGCATCTCCGCTCAACCAAGTGCGAAATCCACCTCGACAACCAGTCGACCAGAGCAGATCTTCAGGTCCTCACGTTCCCATCTTCGACATGCCCCGCCGCGGGCACATCGAAGATAGGACCCAGAAACCTATCCGTACCGGCAGACCGCGATCGTCAGATCGGATAGGAACCCACGATGACCAGGCGTTTTCCAGTTGCCCATGTTGTACGTGTCCTGCCGGGGGCGCCAACCTGCGACCCGGGCTCACCCAAGTCAACAGAACGCTCAGATCGGCGGTGGAGGCGCGGAGACCAGGGTCTTCATCAGGCAAGGGCTTGCAGTTCTCCTCCTGCGAACCTCCGCCTGGCCGGCATCATCACCTCTTCGCCGACACCGGGAGTCGTTGGGATCTTTCTGCATGGCGAGAATCGGCCCCCGCCCTCGCGACACCGGACGATCTGGCCTCCGTACGGGTCGAGGGTCATTCGGCTGCGTCGGCGCATCAGCACGGCTACACCGCGTCCAGGGGCCGGATCCGGGAGGATGTAGTGAAGACGTACCGGTCTCAGACACGTAGCTGACCAAAGGGGTTTCGGTGGCTATGACCGCCACCGAAATTCTGATGCCGATCACCGCCAGCTTCGGCACACTGATGCAGTGGGATATACCGACGATCCGGAGGGATACAAGCGGGCAGTCGAAGCCAAGCTGCAGCCAGAGAACATCCGGTTCGCCTTGATGTTCGCCAGCCTGCTCCAGATGATCCATGAGCGGCTGAAACTGGTTGTGCTTGACGAGGTTCGAGAATTCTACAGCGTGGGCTGCGATGACTCCGGCCGCGGCATCGTCAACGAGGACGCCTACCAGCGCAACGTGCTGGCTCTGGCGCCGAAGAACAAGTTTCGGGCCTCGCTGCTCTGGCTGGTCAAGTCCGAAGCCATCACCATGGCGCAGGCGGATCGGCTGAACGATATCTACGACCATCGGCACGCGGTCACCCACGAACTCATCAAGTACATCGTCGATCCGGACGAGCGGCTCGACACCGATCTGTTCGTCGAGGCAGTGGAGATCCTGAAGGCCATCAAGCGGTTTTGGGCAGGCATCGTGGTGTACACGACGATCGACAACCCGGCGGAAGTCGATCTAGATGAGGTTTTCACGCTCGACATGATGGTGCTGCAGCACTGCGTGGACGCAGTGATCGAGGGGACGCGGGAACGCGTCAGCGAGTAGCGGCGACGGAATTGACTGCGCACGCGTCGAGTCTGGGTTCAAGTCCCAGAGGGGGCAATTCATCTGGGCTGGTAGATGAGCTGCAGTGTCGGGGCCAGCCAGAAGTTTCTCCCGGTGTTCCCCGCAAGGTCGCCGAACAACTGACCTGGTGGTGGCACGCACACCTACGATGTGCTGGCGTGGAAGTTGTTCTGCGCGTGACGCCGAGGAGGCGCGTGAGCATGGTTGATCCGATCGAGGTGTTGTGGTCACCAGTCGGGGTCACCGTGCCCTCGCGCGGAGCCAAACCACTGGTGGAGTCCGACACCAGCGACGGTGATTCCCCGAAGCTGGCGTTGGCGATCCGGATGTTGTCGATCGACACCCCCGAAACCACCGCCCGCACGGTCGAGGGCGCAGAAAAGGTCGATCAACAGTTCGCTCAGCTCGCCGAATGGTTGGGCCAACGCGACGACCTGCCGATCACCGGCCGCTACGCGGAGTACCTGCGATCGAAGATCGGCACCGGTAACGCGGGCACCCTGCACTTTGAGCAGGGCAAGAAGGCCTCGGCCTTCTCCAAAAAGAACATGGCCGACCGCCTGCACCGCCCCGGGAAGGCGGATCGCAGCGTGTTCGTCCGGACCGCGGACGCACCCTTCGACAACTACGGCCGGCTGCTGGCCTACCTCGCCCCCAACTACAGCGCCGAGGAACGCGCGGGAATGACCCGCGCCCAGCGGGCCACGTTCAACCTGGACCTGGTGCGCGAGGGATGGGCGGCACCGTTCATCATCTACCCCTCCATCCCCGGCGAGGCGGACCTGCCGATGTTCCTCGACGCCGCCGCCCGCGCGGTCACCGCAGGCAAGGGTATCTGGGGCGAGTCGTTGACGATGCCGGCCTATGAGTACCGGGCAGTGGAAAAGCTCTACGACATCGCCGCAACGATCGTGGCTGGGAAAACACCCAAGGACCGTTACAGCTGGCGGCAACGCTACTGCGTCGACATGCGCACCCGCCGACTCCACGGCCCCGAGGACTACATCGACATCGACCCGGTCTACCGGCTCTGGATCTGGCCCGGCGATGTCCGCGCCGCCATCGCTGATCTCAACCTGATCCCGGCCCCACGCCTCGTCGACGCCGACTGATCAAACAAGACGCGCAGCGGCCGGAGTCCCGTTCTCCCGGCCTGACGCCAGGATTCCGGCAATGCACAAAGGCCGGACACAAGCGCACCATTGACCTCGTCGAGCAACCATCCAGATCCCACACGACGCGCCCGCTAGGCGCGTGATTCTGCGATTTACATCCGGGAACGCGCGGGAACTCAAGGGAACTCAAGGGAAGTAACAAGCGGCTTCGGGGCCACTAACTAGCCGCCTACCTGTGAAAACAGGGAAATCTTGGGAACTGTCGGGCATCACTGGGAACCTGCGGAAACGCTGTGCCGGATTCATGACCTGCAAGGGCTGCTGTATCCAGGGACGCCCAGACCACAACCGACTCCCTGCTGGCCGCCAGCAAGAAGTACTTACCGGCGGCCAAGGCCTCGATGCCCGAACCTCGACCGGCTCGTAGACGGCCGATGGTCAGGCCACGCCCGATAGGCCAATGCCGAACGCCCCTCGCTCAGATGAGTTCGGGGCGTTCGCGATTGGGTAATCGGCCGCACACAGGCTTGATACAAGCTAAATGACTGGCGATTCAAAGTGTACGCGTAACGGGGCTAGCGCCGCGAACCCACCCGAGCTGCTGCGAGGAAGAACCCGGCAGCGTTCGCACCAGGCCGTCGCCGCAAGGTACACACCTGTCTATGCCCACTCCACGAAGTCACGGGTTCGGCAGTAGACATGAGACAGGACTGATGGCATGCAGCTCCGGCGGGCCCACGACGCGTGGGCCCGAAGTCCGGCGGAACAGTTTGCCGAGGTATACGTCCAGATGTGGCGCAGCAATAGAGGTTCCGGTTTAATAGAGCTGGAAGAGCCACTGATCGGGGACCTGGAGGTCCTCGTCATGTCGTGCACCAACTCATGCATACCGTCAGACTCGCCGAACGAATCCGGCAAGCCCACACCGGGCCAACCTGACGATGTCGTAGTTCAAGCCCCCGCAACCCAGACTGAGCTCAGTTCAGCTGCGGCACCAGCGCTTCTACTTCTCATCCAAAACACAGCCTGCGCTTGGCCGGACTCCGGTCAGGAGCAACAGTGATGTCCCCCAAGAGCTTCGCCTTCGTAGGCCGTGTCTCGACAGAGGACCAACAAGACCCCGAAACCTCCCGGAACTGGCAACTCGCCCGCGCCGGAGCACTCATCGAAGGACACGGCCGGATCGTCGCCGAGTTCTTCGACATCGGCCAATCACGATCCATCCCCTGGAAACGACGCCCCGAAGCCAACAAACTGCTCCAACTACTACGCGACCCCAACCGCGGGTTCAACGCCGTCGTCATCGGCGAACCCCAACGAGCCTTCTACGGCAACCAATTCGGACTCACCTACCCCGTCTTCGTCCACTACGGAGTGGAGCTCTGGGTCCCCGAAGTCGGCGGACCGATCGACCCCGACTCCGAAGCCCACGACCTCATCATGTCCGTCTTCGGCGGCATGTCCAAAGGAGAACGCAACCGCATCAAGATCCGCGTCCGCGCCGCCATGGCAGCCCAAACCAAAATCGAAGGACGCTACCTCGGCGGCCGACCACCCTACGGCTACCAACTCGCCGACGCCGGCCCACACCCACACCCAGGCAAAGCAGCCGACGGCAAACGCTTGCACCGCCTCGAACCCGACCCCGTCGCAGCTCCCGTCGTTCAACGAATCTTTCGCACCTATCTGACCGGCGCCGGTGTCTTTGCCATCGCTCAGAGACTCACCGCCGACAGTATCCCCAGCCCATCAGCACACGACCGAGCGCGAAACCCGCACCGCTCGGGAACCGCGTGGTCCAAGAGCGCGGTGCGAGCGATCCTGACCAACCCGCGCTACACCGGCTACGAGGTCTGGAACAAACAACGAAAGCAGGAAACACTCATCGACGTCGACGACGTCGCACTCGGACACCAAACCCGCCTCGCCTGGAACGCCAAGGAACAGTGGGTGTTCTCCGACCACCTTGCCCACGA
The DNA here is from genome assembly GCF_042799895.1 of Nocardia sp. NPDC057663. Lineage (NCBI taxonomy): Bacteria > Bacillati > Actinomycetota > Actinomycetes > Mycobacteriales > Nocardiaceae > Nocardia > Nocardia sp. NPDC057663. The sequence continues at coordinate 8,756 of NZ_JBHVHX010000009.1, forward strand.
ACCACTCATCACCCGTGAATTGTTCGACGCTGTGCAACGCGAGCTGGGAGGGCGTAGCCCGAAGACATCTGGACGTGTCACCCCGCGACGTAAACACACCTACATCTACAAAGGCATGATCATCCACGAAGCCTGTGGGCGACGGATGCAAGGCAACTGGAACCACGACAAACCGCACTACCGCTGCCGCTACCCCTCCGAGTACGCGACGGCCAACAAGATCGACCACTCCCCCACCGTGTACCTGCGTGAGGAACAGATCGACGGCCCACTGGACGTTTGGCTGGCCCAGGTCTTCGCACCGGAGCAGATCGAGCGTTCACTAGCACTACTCGAGAGCACTCAAACACAGCGCAATCCCGAAGCCGAAGCCGCACGCAGACTACTCACCGAGCACAACCGCAAACTGGCAACCTATCGTGAGGCGCTCGAAGCAGGTACCGACCCGCAACTCGTAGCAGGCTGGACAAGCCAGGTACTCGCCGAGAAGCAAGCGACCGAGAACCGCCTCGCCGACATGGAACGCCAACCGGTCGAACATTCGCCGATGACCAGACAGCAGATCCGCAGCCTCGTCGATTCCCTTGGCGGACTGCTAAACATCCTGCGCCGGGCCGACCCCACCGACAAACATCACGTGTATCGAGAGCTCGGGCTGAAACTGTACTTCAACGAGAACACACGGACGGTGATCGCCGAAGCACCTGCATCCATGGAAAGAAAGGACTTGCCCGGAGCGTCCCGCGCTCCCCACCGGTGAACCTACCTGGTGAACCAGGTCTCAAAGCGCGATCAACGGTGCCCCGATCCTTGGCCGTGCCTGTAGGCCAGGTCAGGGAATACCTTGTTGGTCGCGCACCGACTCCAGTCATATCTGATGCGCGAAGCCCCCAGCCGGCCAATCAGGTGGCGAACCAACTATGCTGAGAAGCTGTGCCTCACCGCGAGCACAGCGCCGACAGTCCAGCGTGGGCTCCCGCTCCCCGCACGTCGAGATCTGCGGCGACACCGCGGTGGCCAGACTGCTGGTTGTTCAGAGCAGTCGGGCAGCCAACGTCCCGATCCGGGGGCCTGCCGCCAGGAAATTCCGGAGATCCGTGCACCACATCGGCAGATCGGTTTCGGCAGGAAGAGCTATCAGCCCCGCGACGGCGAGTACCTGGCCCCATGACCGTGTGTCGTCACGACTCGCCTGCTCGAGCACCTCCAGCGGATGTTCCACGTCGTTCGACGATGGCCCGAGCAGCGAAACCAGGTGCGGCCAACGGATAGCCAGCGCAGCAAGTTTCGCTATCTGCTCAGCCGACGGTGCCATACGCCCGTCAAGACGCTGGCGTTGCGCGACGAATGTGTAGAAGCGGAACAGATTGATGTACCGCTTGATCTCGCGCGGGGTCGTCGCGGCAAGACTCGGCAGCGCTGCCGCGATGGCGTCCGCCGCATCGGCGTCGCGATAAAGGTCCTTGAGAACAGCCTCCACAGCGGCAATGGTTTCCGGACGCAGAGGATCAGTTGGAGCGTTCGGAATCAGCAGCTGTTGAGTGGCGCGAGCCGCTTCCGGCAGAGTTGTGGGTGAAGGCGTGCGGCGCCGGATCTCGGCAGTCATCCGTCGCACAAGATCCAGGTCGAGCATGCCAGGGCGGTCTCGCTCTGCGGCATCGGCCGACGGCTCCCGCGACTGCTGCGCATGGATCCGCGCGTTCGCTCCGACGTCAGCATCCTCACGGCGCCGTGGCTCTGGCTGATGGTCCGAAGCGAACGCCGCAGCGGCAGTCGGTGGGCTGGGCCTGTTGGCTTGCAGCAGGCCTCGGGCGTAGTTTCCGATGCCGCCCGAACCTTGGGGAGCAGGCAGGCTCAGAGGCAGTTGGATGATCTTTTCCAGGAAGCGCCAGCCGAGGGAGGCCCAGTCGCCCCGTGCGTGGCCGACTTGGAGGGCCGTGTTGAGATCGCTGTATGCCACCTCGATGTGAGCCGCCACGACTCGTGGTTCCATCGCGATGACGAAGACGCAGTTCGGAAACTCACCGGCGAGAAAGAGATTGACCGCTTCGATGACCTGGACGACGGTGCCGGGTGTGCATCTGTCGAGGTCGTCGACGAAAACGACTAGTGGACGATCCCCTGTCGCGACCAGGTCGAGGACTCGTTTCATGTCCATATGAACGAGGTAGAGCAGCCCCGACTTCGGTCCGTAGCCGGGTTCTGGAAACAGGTCTAGTGTCCCCTTCAGTTCCTCCCCAGCGATGCGGCCGACCCCTCCGGCTGCGGGGCCCTGGACAAGCCCGCCCAGTGGCCCAGCTGCAGCTTGGCCGAAGAAGCCATAGGTGCGAATGACCGAGCCGACGACCCCGACTGAGGTTGCAATCGCGACGATCCCGCTCGTCGTGGGGCCCAGTGGAATGCTCGATCCGGATATCTTGGCCAGTAGCACGGCGACGCAGGCGACAACGATTCCTGCGGCCACGCCCAACGCGACCGGCAGCAGCCGTTCTAGGATCGTCCGGTATACGCGGCGCCGGACGGCGCCGCGGTCCATCCGGGCGAGGTTGAGTTTCAACCAGAATCGTTCGCGGTCTCCGACCGGCAGGCGCGCGGTGATCTGAGTGATGATTTCGTGGGCGAGTCCAGACCAGATCTGTTCGCCGCTCTGATACATCCAGGGGTTGAACCAGACTGTCGCACGCCAATCCTTGGGATCGAGGCCGCTGGTTTGGCCACGTTGTTCGGCGCGCAGCAGGGGAATCCGCTCTGCGGCGCCGAGGGGTTCCTCAGCCTGCAACAGCGCCTCACGAACGCTCACCGGTTCAGTCTGCGCCGCCGTTTCTCTTCTCCAGGGGCGAAACCAGGACCGCTGTCGATCAGGGAACGGCCTTTCCATCAGAACCGCTCGTGACGTTGGGTCGAGTTGTATGGGGCGCGGAGTGCGGGCGCCCGGTGGCGACGTACCGAAGGGGTCCTCCCCCACGCCTGGATCGAGCCGTTTCTGCACCATCCGCATGAGCGAGGTCTTGCCAGCGCCCCACGGGGCCTTGACCCCGATGGTCAGGGGCGGCTGAGTCGATTCGTGCTGGATGAACGATGCGATCGCGTTGGCATAGGGTGCGTGCTCGAGCTCGTCCTCGGTAGTCCAGAAATCACGCGCCAACCTCGGCTCCGGAAGATGATCGCGCCCGGATAACCAACGATGTACTTCCTGCTGGAGCGCAAGCCGCGCTTCCTCCTCCTCTCTGTTCGCCAACTCTGTTGCCGCGAACCGCTGTACGGGCTCGTCCGTGAAGTACACGCGGCCGTCAGGTCGCTCGACCATCAAGCCCTGACCGGCCAGTAGATCGAGCATGCGCGACGCTTCGGTGCGGTCGGAGTCGGTCAACCGCGCAGCGATCCCCGCATCCAGTCCCTCTGTGTCGATCAGCGCTGCCCGGCGAAACAGCTGCGCGGTTTGCGGATCCAGTTCGCTGTACCGATTCGCGACCAGGTCGATCATGCGGTTCTGCACGCTGTCAGCGTCACGGAAGTCTTCGGGACGGTGTTGCGCCTCTTCGATGAGCTGACCGACCAATGGATTGCTGTCGGCGAGCGCGGCAAACCAATCGCCGGCCGCGTGCGGGGACGGTGCCGGTGCTGTCACGCCACCGGAATCGGTCGCACTGCTCAACTCCGACAGCAGCACCCGAGCGGACTCGGGTAGTGACGGTGTGATCGTGTCGAGCCAGGACACGATGGCGTCGGCTCGGATCCCTTCGCAGGCAACCCAGTCGATCTGGTCGTCATCATCGCCCTCCCGCCACGGTGTGCCATCGCGCCGCAGAACATGGCCGGCCTCGTCACGTCTCGGCACACCGGCGTGATGCAGCGCCACCATTTCCCACTGGTCGTTGAATATCGGGGAACCGGAGTTGGCCACGCCTTGATCGGTGTAGTACTGCACAAACTGATCGAGTACGAATACCAAACGGTTTCCCCGGGTCCACAGCTCTTTGAGGCGACCGTACGGGTGCCCGATCAGGTTCAGATTCTCCCCGACCAGGACCGAACCGCGGATCGGGACCAGCAGCTGGCGCCCGAACCTGTCACCGGGAAATTCTCCTTCATTGTCCGGATGCAAGAGGACCAAGGAGGTGTCCAAGTGCCGATCACTCACCATGAACGAGTCAGGATTCAACAGGAATCGCCTCGTCGGTTTCGGCACGCTGTCGGGGCCTTCCTCGGCATCGAACTCGACGACCACGTCGCGAGCTGTGTCCTTGTCGGGAAGGACATGCCAGTTTGTCAGCAGAAGCTGACGGGTGACCAGGATCCCCGTCCCTATGGGCACTTCCCTGCCCATGCGGCGAAGTGAAAGACGGGCGACGCATTGCGCGGCCCGTGCGGCGCGCGACACCCACGCAGCGGAGGTGTTATCCGAGGCTGCGATTACTCGCTCGAGTGACGGCAACGTCGAGGCAACATCCGACGCGGCGAGTTGGATGACCACACTGGCAGGGACAGCACCACTGGACAGGAGCCGGTCTGCCCGGGCTTCGATGTCATCCCGGTCGCCCACGATGCCCGTCTCGCTGTCGGATCGCGACCGTTCGATCTCGTCACGGAACGGCCCGCTCTCTTCGAACCGGCGCGCCGCGTCGTCCGCACCGTCCCAGCGAGCAGCCTCGGAACCGCTGGATGCCATGATCTCGCCTCCTCCTGGTACCGCAATTATCTGCTCCGCAGGAGATCGGTCGACAACTCTTGGTACGTGTCCGCGATACAAACGGTACGTCGACGAGAGCTAATAGAATCATCCCATCAATACTAAGATGACTGGATTCAACCCACCGATCTCAAGTCAACATGCTGAAAGTAGGGTGACAGCGTTAACCGCACCGCCGGAACACTGGCATAGCCATCACCCGAGCTCTCCTGGGCGGGCAGGATTCAGCCCGACGAATACCCACGAGCATCCCCTCACATGGGTCCGTTCCCGACACACAGCGATTGCCGCAGTCGGACACTCGACGGTCCACCATGAGGACACGTCGACGACGGGGTCACGTCCCGTCACCGGGCCGACCGCCAACCGATCCAGGACCCCGCCCGCGCCTGAACCAACCATCGACGACATCACTTGAGGGTCGGCCCGACGGACTGCCCATAGGCGGCCGCCGCGACATTCGGCCGCAGCCACCGACAGCTGCGAAACGCGGTGGCTGCTGGCGTCGGATCCTCCGAGCACGGAGGGTAACCGACCAGATCATTGGCATCAGCCGACCCGCCTCTAGCTAGACCGCTCGCGGAGTCCCGATCGGTCCCTGAGCACGCCGAGTACGGGCCGCTGCCAGATATGGCGCGCCAGAAACACTTCCGGTTTCATCGACGTAGGAAGAGCCAAAAACCGCATCCAGCTGATCGGACTCGCTGTTCAGGTCGGACGAGCCTTCTCCGGGCGAACGCAACCCTGTAGGTTCGAGCTCCCACCAAGCTGCCTGTCCTGAATTTTGGTGCCGCAAGAACACTTCTGTGTCTTCTACGACACGCTGCATGCCACCACTAAGATCCCGGAAACTTGGAGCGCTGATGACTCTCGCAAGCTTTCCCTTCTTAGGCCGTGTCTCCACCGAGGACCAACAAGACCCAGAGACTTCGCGGAGCTGGCAGCTTGCTCGTGCTGAAGCGTTGATCGAGGGGCACGGAAGGATCGTCGCCGAGTTCTTCGACATCGGCCAGTCGCGATCGATCCCGTGGAAGCGCCGCCCGGAAGCCAACAAACTGCTGCAACTGCTGCGCGACCCCCACCGCGGGTTCGACGCCATCGTGATAGGTGAGCCACAACGCGCGTTCTACGGCAACCAGTTCGGACTCACCTTCCCCGTCTTCGTCCACTACGGAGTGCAGCTGTGGGTGCCCGAAGTCGGCGGACCGATCGACCCCGACTCCGAAGCCCACGACCTGATCATGTCCGTCTTTGGCGGCATGTCGAAGGGCGAACGCAGCCGTATCAAGATCCGCGTCCGCGCCGCCATGGCAGCACAAGCCCGGATCGAAGGACGCTATCTTGGCGGCCGGCCACCCTACGGGTACCAGCTGGCCGATGCCGGCCCACACCCGCACCCTGGCAAGGCAGCGGAGGGTAAGCGACTCCATCGGCTCGAACCCGATCCTGTTGCCGCGCCCGTGGTTCAACGAATCTTCCGAAGCTACCTGTCCGGTGTGGGCGCCTTCGCCATCGCCCAGCAGCTCACGTCCGACGATATCGCCAGCCCCTCCGCCCACGACCCCGCCCGCAACCGGCACCGATCGGGTATCGCGTGGTCCAAGAGCGCGGTACGAGCGATCCTGACCAACCCGCGCTACACCGGCTACGAGGCCTGGAACAAACAGCGAAAGCAGGAATCACTCATCGACGTCGACGACGTCGCACTCGGACACCAAACCCGGCTGGCCTGGAATGCCAAAGACCGGTGGATCTTCTCCGACCAGCCTGCACACGAAGCACTCGTCGACTGGCCGACATTCGAACAAGCCCAGCTCCTGCTGACATCACGCGGACAGACCTCTACCCGGGTGACCTCACAAAGCAGGCACAGCTACGTGTTCAAGGGACTCATCTTCCACGAAACCTGCGGCCGCCGGATGCAAGGCAACTGGAACCACGACAAACCCCATTACCGTTGCCGCTACCCCTCCGAATACGCGATCGCCAACAAGATCGACCACTCCCCTACCGTCTACCTCCGCGAAGACCAGATCGTCGGACCCCTCGACCACTGGCTAGCGCAAACCTTCGCACCAGAACACATCGAACACTCACTGGCAAGCCTTGCTGATGCGCAACCACCGAACCATCCCGAGGTCGAGGCGACCCGACGCCTCCTCACCGAGCAGAACCGAAAACTTGCGACCTACCGACAGGCACTCGAGGCCGGGACCGATCCGCAGCTCGTAGCATCCTGGACCGGACAGGTCCTCAGTGAGAAGCAAGCTACCGAGAGCCGCCTCGCCGCATTGGAGAAGCAGGTGATCGGGCACTCGCCGATGAACCGGGAGGAGATCCGAAGCCTCGTCGACTCCCTGCGCGGACTACTCAACGCCCTCCGCCGAGCCGATCCTGCCGACAAATATCAGTTGTATCGGGAACTCGGCCTGAAACCGACCTACAACGAAAACACACGGATGGTGATCGCCGAAGCGATACCATCCGTGTGCGTAAAGAACGTGTCCGGAGGGGGACACTCTCGCTATCCACAGACGTCGAGCTACGAAGACGACGGTGACTCAAGTAGCCGGTGCCTCGCCTTGGATAGACGATCGCGGCACCTCTAAGCTGAGCCCGCAAATTGATTCTGCGAGATCGGCAACTCCATCGGTACCGGCAGGCAGCACTACTCACCCAGAAGAGCACGCCACACGCATGCCGAGGCGCAGTCGTGTTGATGGTGTCCCCGGGTTGACCTGACCGTCAGAAACCCCCGCGCGTTTCCCCCCGGTAGAGAAGCCGGGAGTCCCCTCCTGCACACAGATCCGTGCCCAACATGCCAATTCCAGGAACTATGCGTGTTCGAGCGCACTCAAGCACGTGGCGCACACAGCCAAGCTTGAAGTCTCCCACCTCATCTCCGTGCCAACCCGCGCGCCAGCCACGATGATCGCCTGTCTCCCGACGTGGTGGGTGTGCCGCAAGCTGGAATCGGATGCGACTCGCCTATGGGCTATTCGGCAGAACCCCCAAACACATCGTTTCACCCGCTGGCACACGTCAGCCATGCGAACCCGCTGAGATCCGGGATAGAGCAATGGACTCGACGTTCGTGGACGACGTGCTCGTCTCGACCGGTCGACCGGTCGAGCGAGCCTTCCCCGTTCGCCCACGCGCCACCGCCACGTCGCGGGGCGATGCCCACCCTATGTCGATCAACGCCTGAACGCGCCCCCACAGAAACCCCACAGTTTTGACCGGAACTGTGAGAACTGGTGAGCGCAGCAGCATCCCGAAAGATATTGGTGCTAGGTAGTACTGAGAAATCTTGAGCATGCTCCAGGACACTGGAATTGTCGCCAGGTGGTCGCAGGTTCAAATCCTGTCAGCCCGACAGTGAAAACCCTCTCTGACCTGGGTCGGAGGGGGTTTCACTTTTCGGAGAATTGACGTTTTTCGGCCAATTCCCACACAAACCCCACGTTTTTGACCTCCGCGGCCTGCCGAGAATGCGGCGTGGCCAGCCTCACGGCGCCCATCGGCGAGTTCAGCTGAACCCGTTTCACCTGCACGGAAGGTTCGTTGGTCTCGACGCGAAGCTGCTTGCGCAACGTCGGCTCATGCGCCGCAGCCGGGTGATCAGCCGAGCGAACGTGCGTGGCCGCAGCCCGGAGAACAACTCCACCATCACCGGGTCAGCTGCTGGGAACAGCGCTTCCTGGTGACTCGGCGTCGGTCGCGGACAGGGTCCGCTGGCGGCGAACTCCCGCTTCGGGTACGACTGGAGGCGAGCAGAGGGGGAAGCTGTGCGGGAATCGAAGAGCGCGACATCAGCGATCGGTGAACGGGTGGGTGAGCGAAGGGTGCGTTCCACCGAGGAATGGCTCGCCTACTTTCAGCAGAATGCGCTCCGGCAGCGCGAGATTCCGTGGCAATCGAACGGGGTCGGGGCATCTCCCGCCGAGATGGCACCCCTTCGCCGGTCGCTCCAGGCCTGGCAGCTCGGCGAAACATCGGATGGACGGCATCTGGCGGCGTCCGCTGACCGATTCGCCGCCGCCACCGACGATCCCGCGTATCGCGATGTCATCGACCTGTTCATCCGTGAGGAGCAACGCCACGGCGCGCTGTTGGGTCGAATCCTCGACGATGCGGGAATCCCACGGCGACAAGCCGATTGGGGCGACACGCCTGCGTCGGTGAACCCGAGGTGCGCCGCACCAGGGACAGTGAGCCGGTAGCTGGGTTCGGCAGCGGTGGCCAGCACCCGCCCGAGCGCATCCGCATAGCGCTCATCCCCATCAGTGCTGCCGGTTCCCTGCCCCGACACGAGGGCAAGGACGGGGGACCGCCCTTGGAAAGCTACGCGAGGAAGGCCGTCCACGTTGATCGCGGCGTCGAATCGGTTGTCCTGCGCGGCGGCGAGTAGCGCGGCGGCACCACCCAGCGAGTGACCGGCCACCGCCGCGCGATCCACATCGAGCCGACCGGCAAGTAACCCTGCAGCGCCGACGTCGGATAGCTGACCACAGTCGATGTTCTCCAGTGCGTCGAGCACGAACCGGAGGTCCGCTGCGCGTACCTCCGTCCACACCGCTGCCCTCCGCTCGTCTTCGGAATCGTCGCCCGTCGCGGTCACGGTGCTGCGTACCACTGAGTGACTTCCTGCCGGTTACGACCGCTGCGAGCGCCGTACTGCTGGCCGTGGCCGCGTGGACACCCCGCCCGGTCCGTGCCGCGTGGACTACGGCTTGGTGTGCAAGTCCATTCATCAGCTCCTGAGCGGTGTACGGCCTCGGTGGTCTGCACGATCCTTCCAGCGCATCGCACGGTCGATCTTGGATCAGCGCCGGGCCGAGCGAGGCGAATCCGTAACTCCGAAACGGATTTCCGGAAACACGCCCGAGGAGCACCACTCTGCGACATAGTGGTAGACGCTCGCGTACCCCACTCATACGCGGGCGTACCTCACTCGATGTTCGTGAATTGGATCAGTAACTTTATGAGGACGAGCACATCCCCCGCGGCGGCCCGCGCCGTCGCCATCACAGCCCTGATCGTTGGTTCCGCAGGCGGATTTCCCGGGGCGGCCTACGCCGACAACACACCCGGTTCTCCCACGGTGATCACGGTCGACACCACAGCAGACGGCGTCGCGGCCGATCCACAAAGCGGGTTATGCCGTACTGCCTCCGGCACCTGCACACTGCGAGCGGCGGTTCAGACGGCCAATGCCCGGCCGGGGAGCACAGTCGTGGTGCCTGAGGGGCGCTACATCTTGACGATCCCGCCCGACCCACAGAAAGTGCAGGGCCGCAACCCGGATCCGACCACGGGAGACCTGAACCTCACCGCGCCGACGACACTGCGTGGCGCGGGCCGCGACCGGACAGTGTTGGATGCCAATGGGATCGACAGGGTGCTCAGTATCTCCGCGCCCGTGACGTTGACGGGATCGACCGTGACCGGCGGAGTCACCGCGCAGCATGAGATCCCGTACTACGACACCGGCGGCGGCGGAATTTCCAATTCGTCGAATCTCGTACTCGACGATGTCGTGGTCCGGGGTAACAGCGCCGGGTACGGCGGCGGGATCTTCAACGTGCCGGGGTCGGACCTGCAGACGAGAAACACGACCATCACCGGCAACACATCCGGCGAGGCGGGCGGCGTGCGATGCGATAACACCTGCACCTTCACCGACTCGACGATCTCCGACAACCGCGTGGTCAATCCCGAAGTGTGGTACCGCCCGGGTGGATTCGCCGGACGCGGCGGCGGCGTAGACGTCCGGGGCCGGGGCGTGGTGACTTTCGATCGTGCGACCGTCACCGGAAACAGCGCCTCGGACGCGGGTGGTGGCATCAACGTGGCGCCCGCCTACCTCGACACCCTTCCACAGCAGGTGACGGACGTGGTGAATTTTCCAGTGGGCACCGTGATATTGCGGAACTCCACCATCCGGGGAAACACCTCCGACACCGTTCGGGCCAACTGCGCGAAGGTGTTCGCGAGGATTGTTTCCGAAGGCGGCAACACCAGCGACGACAATTCCTGCGACCTCACCGGGCCGGGCGACAAAGTCGTGCCCTAGCTGTATGAGGCCATGACGGTCCTGACCGCGATATCGGCACTGTCGCAACGTAGTTCGTGCGTGATTCGTCTGGCCGACCATTTCTTGTTCCGGCGCATCTTCTCGATCCGGTTGGTCACCTCGGCTGATGTGGCCCTGGGTTGGTGATGAGGCGTGCTGGAGCGGTCGGCCAGGCCCAACTCGCCGAATCGGCGGTGCCGGTTGACCCATTTCGAGGCGCATTGACGTGAAATGCCCATCTCGGCGGCGACGTGAGCGATCGGGCGGGTCTGGCAGCGCTGCACCAGGCGGCGACGGCCTTCGATGGACAGCGGGGCATTACGGTGGGTCACGGACGGGTCTTTCCGGTCGAGCGGACGGAGGATGTGGTGTTTTCCATCCTGCCGCCGGGAGACCCGTCCCCTCAGCTCACCCCTGCCCGGGCGTCAACAACCTCATGACCCACAACACCTAAGGGATGTCCCGTAAGTCGTTGAGCGGCAACGGGTATCGTGTCGCCGGTGGTGATCTCGGCGTCTGACCCGGGTGATGGTGGAGTTGTTCTCCGGGCTGCGGCCACGCACGTTCACTCGCCTGATCACCCGGTTGCGGCGCGAAGGCGCCGACCGGCCGTTACGGGGCCGGCCCTGGAGGTTGTGTTTCGAAGAACGGGTGTTGCTGGTGGCCACCTACTGGCGAACCAACCTCACGATGCGCCAACTCGCGGCGGTGTTCGGTGTCTCGAAGTCGGCCGCGGCCCGGGTGATCGAGGACCTTGGACCGGCGTTGGCGCTACGGCCCCGGGCCCGGTTCCCGCGTGGTGCGGTGCTGATAGTGGACGGAACCCTGGTCCCGACCCGTGACCACAAGGTCGCCGCCCAGAGTAAGAACTACCGGTACTCGACCAACCATCAGGTCGTGATCGGACGCCGACACCGAACTCGTCGTCGCGCTCGGGCGACCGTTGCCGGGCAACCGCAACGACTGCCGAGCCTGGACCGAGTCCGGTGCGGCCGATGCCTGCCGCAACGCAGTGGTGATCGCTGATGGCGGCTACCAGGGGACCGGCTTGATCATCCCGCACCGCCGGTCACCTGGTGTCGAGCTGCCGGAATGGAAACAGGCACACAACAAGTCCCATCGCAGGGTCCGTGCTCGCGTCGAGCATGCTTTCGCTCGGATGAAGACCTGGAAGATCTTGCGCGACTGCCGGTTGCGCGGTGACGGGGTGGGTGTCGCGATGGCCGGGGTGGCGACTCTGGCCAACCTCGCCCACGCCTGCTGACTCGTGGCCGGTGGCCCCGTCACCGTCTCCGAGTCAGACTTACGGGACATCGCTTAGCCGGCAGGGATTTCCAGCCCGAGCAGCGTGCGGTGGATGTACAACACCATGTCCTCGAGCTCGAGCAAGTCGCCTCCGGCGCGCAGGGTCCTGCGGACGGCCTCGTTGGTCGCATCGGTCACCGCCAGATACGCGTCGTCCGGCACCGATGGATCAACGGGGCCTGCCGCTGCACGCCATGATCGGATGAACCCGGCAAACCAGTGCTGGCATCGCTCGAACGACTCGATCGCGCGCGGCCCGGCCGGGGCGGTCTCCAGATAGAACGAGCGGGCGAACGACGGTTCGTCACGCAACAGGGTGAGGTATTCGCGAATTCCCAGCCGCAGTGCCTCGAACGGCTCCACCGGTCCGGCGAATACCTCCCTCATCACGTGCTCGAGATGCTCGATCATCAGATCCCGGCCCGTCTCGGCCGCGGCGAGGAAGCACGCTTCCTTGTCCGGGAAGTGCTGGTAGAACGTCCGGCGCGAAACCTTCGCCGCCGCAGCGATATCCGCGATCGTCACAGTGAGATAGCCGCGATCCGCGACGACGACCGTCACCCCGTACAAAAGCCGCTGCCGCTGCGACCCGGTAACCAGCTCACGAGCAAGGCCATGCGGCCCGTGCGGCAACTCCGCCAGGGTCGGCTCCAGCAACTTCTTACGTCCCACCTGCACCTTCATATCAGGCGCGCGCCTGGCGTGAAGAGCCGGTTCGGCAGACCAAAGGAGACTCCGGTCCGCACGGATCGGGGTCTGCCGCCTCAGCGCCACGATCACCGTGGACCAGGTGCGCACCGTGATCGGCAACCTGATCGAGCCCGGCTGGGCAGCGGCCTCGGTATCTGACGCCGAGGGCCTGCGCCGAGTCCAGGATCAGCGGCACACCCGCGCGGCGGGCCAGCTGTCGAGCCCCGCTACCGCGCAGGCTCTGACATGGATAGGACTGATACCGCGGCGGTCGCGATGTGGGTCGGCGCGGTCCACGTCGGCGGCGTCGGCGGCCTCCACTACCGCGGCCACCGCGCGGCGCCGTCGAAGCCCTCGTCGCCGGGCAGCAACACCCGGCCACGGACCGCGTTGCGCAGAGCATCGAAAGACGTTGTTTCTTCCTAACTTTCAGTCGTACACAAATGTAGGGCGCGGTCGCCTTCGTCCGCGCCCACCGGAACTACGCGCGACGGAACTTCAGCGCGCGGGGCAACGGCTTCGGGTCGCGCTGGGCCGGGGCGCGCAGCGCCCAGGAGGCCAGCGTCAGCCCCGCGAAGACCAGCGGGGACACCGTGTTGGCGGTCGGATCGTCGACCGCGAGATGGGAGGCGGCCGCGCCGGCGTAGACGAAGAACAGTCCGGCGTAAGCCCATTCCTTCAGTCGCGGGAATCCCGGCACCACCAGGGCGGCGACCGCGGCCACCTTGGCCACGCCGAGGATCGTCGCGAAGTACATCGGGTAGCGCAGCCCGGCGAAGGTCTCCTCGACGTACGGGATGCGGGCCAGATCCCAGTACGCGCCCACCACCGACTCGGTCAGCACAATGCCGGTGGTCGCGGCGAAGACGGCGAACTTGGTTCGACGAGGTGTTGCGGCAATTGGCCGCCCGGCACGTCGAGGAGGTCCGCACACTGTTCGATCGGCTACCCGATGTTGCTGTTCCGCAACGGATTACGCGGCTAGCCGAGTAGGTCACCGGCACTCTGGCCAGCGACCGCGAGTCCAGCATCGCTCGCTGTGAATCCTTCCTCGAAGTCGCGCGCCGCCCCCACCTGCGGGCCCGCCTCGACGAATGGGGAGCCATGCAGCGAGCGGCCTTCGCCGTCGAGCTCCGCGGCGCCGGATCCCCGATGCCCGAAGCCGACGCCGCGGACCTGCTCACCCTCGTCAACGGCCTGATCCTCGAGCACTCGCGCGGGTGGGAGGTCGGCGAGAACCTCGACATAGATGCCTGCCTGCAGCCTGGTGAACGCGGCACCGAGGCAGGCGTGCGGACCGGCGCCGAAACTCAGATGCGGGGCGGACGCGGGGCGGTCCAGCCGGAACTCGCTGGGGTCGGGCCAGCGTGCCCGATTTCCGTTGAGACGCCGCGCCAGGGCCCACTGCTGGTCGGCGTCAGGGAACACCGCCCGCTCGGTGGCGCTGATTCGAATCCGGACGGCGAGGTCGTGGGCGCGCGCGTCTGACCGACCATCGAACGAAGATGCGTATGTCGTAGCGTCTGCAGGCTCCGTCCGCGAGCCAGCTGTCGACATCGCTTTGCCTGCATGTGGCGAGCGTTGTTCCGTGGCTGCGCAACCACTTCAACCATTTGATGATGGTTTGGACTTCGCTTCTAGTGTCCTGCGCCGGGAATTCGTTGTAAGTATGAAGCGAGGCGTTCCAGGATGTCGTCGGCGGTCTTGGTCCAGACGAACGGCTTGGGGTTGTCGTTCCATGCGTCGACCCAGTCGCGGATCGATTTCTCCAGTGCGGCAACGCTTTTGTGGCCGCCGCGGCGGAGTTGCCGGTCGGTGAGCAGGCCGAACCAGCGTTCTACCTCGTTGAGCCAGGAGGAGTAGGTCGGGGTAAAGTGCATGTGGAAGCGGGGATGTGCCGCAAGCCATTTCATGATGATCGGCGCTTTGTGGGTGCCGTAGTTGTCGCAGATCAAGTGCACGTCCAACTCGGCGGGCACTTGCTTGTCGAGCCTGGTCAGGAACTTCTTGAACTCGATGGCGCGATGGCGGCGGTGGATCTGGCCGATCACCTCACCGGTGGCGACGTTCAAGGCGGCGAACAGGGTGGTGATCCCGTGCGACTATCTCGTGATCGAATCCCCCCCCCCCCGCCCGGCCGCCGGACGGTTCCGCGCTGCCTCTCTTGCGCGACCTCGTCGAGCGCGGCATCGTCCGGGTGCTCGATCTGGCGTTCATCCGGAAAGACCTCGACGGATCGCTGACCGGAATCGATATCGCCGACCTCCATCTGGTGAGACGACGGCACCGTGTTCAAGCATTCGATCGCGTCGAGGATCTCCGATCCTGCGGGCAGGTGCAGCGGGCCGGGCCTCGGCCGCGATGCCCAGCGGGAGCCGAAGCCGGAGTCCGACATGGGGAGCAGTATCCGTCGCCCAGCTCTGCGGGGGACGACTCCGAGGTCGGCGAATCGCGGAGCGCTCGACGGCATCACCGGCTCGATCAGAAAGGTCCACTGTGTATCTCGCTGATCGCCGATAACGGGCGGACAGGTATCGGCGAGTAGCGCAAGGACTCGACGTCCGAGTGCGGATGGGAGGTCGAGCGCGCCGATTCGCGGTCCGCACACCACGGTCGCGCGGTCGGCGGTGAGCTCGACCGGCAGACCGTATCTGTGCCGTAGCAGGTGTGCGATATCGACTGGCGTGTAACAAGATTCGAACATCAGATGGTGTTCTTCTGCACGACGTGATCTCCCCATCGGTGGCGCGGATCGCCCGGATCGGGCGACGGTGCAACCTCATCACCGCCGTGTTGCTGCGCAATGGCCGTTCTGTTCCTGTGGCGTTGCCAGCAGCGCGCGGCGAGAAACGGCCCGGATTTGGTTGTGAGGGAATAGGATTCAACCGAGAGACGCCGCGTCGACCTGATGGTGACGGACGAAGGGCGAGCCTACGTTCGTGGCGTCTCCAGTCAGTTGGTTGTCTCGTCGGCGGCAATCGGAAGGCCGGGACAGACTGCTACGTAGTCGATGTCCGGGGAAACCTTTGCGTCCCACTGGCTTCGGCTCATGTTTTCGGGGATCTTGGCACACAGTTCGTCCTTCCACGCCGCAGGGGCGGGCCACAGACGCACGGTACCCTCGCCCCCATCGGAGACGATGTGGCGACCGTCGGGGCTGAATGCCAGGCTGTCTACGGTGCCGCGGTGCCCCGCCATGGGCTGGCCGATCGCCATACCGGTAGTCGCGTCCCACAGACGCACGGTGGTGTCGATGGTGTACGACGAACCCGAGCCGGACACGATGTAGCGACCGTCGGGGCTGAACGCTAAGCCCCACACTGCGTCCTGATGTCCGGAGATGGGCTCGCCGATCGGCTGGCCGGTGTCCGCGTCCCACAGCCGGATGGTTTTGTCGTGACTACCGGAGACGATCCACTTGCCGTCGGGGCTGAATACCATGCGATGCACGATGTCCCAGGATCCGGTCGGTACGGAATGGCTGATCTGTCGAGTCGTGATGCCGTCCCACAAGCGCACGTCAGCACCGCCGGTGGCGATCCGCTTGCCGTCCGGGCTGATTGTGATGGCTTGAGCCGGACCGGTCGTCATCGGTTGGCCGATCTGTTCGCTGGTGGTCGTGGCCCATAGCCGCATGTCATGGCCGTCGTGGGTGATGATTCTCTGCCCATCGGGGCTGAACGACACAGTTTTCACCATCTCTTGATGGCCGGTGAGGGGCTGGCCGATCGGCTGGCCGGTGGTCGCGTCCCACAGCAGCGTTGTGCCATCGTCGCCCCCGGTGGCGATCCGCAGCCCGTTCGGGCTGAAGGCTACGGTCCGCACCGGGCCCTTGTGCCCGGTGATGGGCTCGCCGATCGGTTGGCCGGTGCCAGCACGCCATCGACGCATGCCGCTTTCCTCGCCGGTGACGATCTGCTGCCCGTCCGGACTCAACGCGACCGCATTCACGGCTTCCCGAGACGCGATGAGGTGCTGCCCGATCGGTTGGCCGGTGTTCGTATCCCACACCTGCATCGTGCTGCCGGACCGGGTGACGATGTACCGGCCATCCGCGCTGAACGCAGCGACATCCGCTCGCTCAGAGGGGTTGACCAGGGGTCGGCCGATCGATCTGTCGGGGTCCGCGTGCCACACCCGTACGGTGCCGTCATAGCCGCCGGAGACGATGCGTCGCCCGTCCGGGCTGAACGCCACGCTCCAGACCTCGTCGTCATAGTCGGTCGTTTTGCCAGGACCGGTCATCGGCTGGCCGATCGGTTGGTGGGTGTCCAAGTCCCACACTCGTACGGTGCCTTCAGTGCGTCCGCTGCCGACGACGATGCGGTGTCCGTCGGGGCTGAACGCGACGCATTCCACCGGACCCTCGAAGCCGGTGATCGGCTCGCCGATCTGTTCGCCGGTGTTCGCATTCCACACATGCACGATGTCATTGGAAGCGGAAGCGATCCACTGTCCGTCCGGGCTGACCGCCACATTCAGCCAACCGCCGGTGAGCGGAGGGCCGATCGGTTGGCCGGTGGCCGCGTCCCACTGCCGCACGGTGGGGTCCCCACCAACGGAAACGACTCGCTGTCCGTCTGGGCTGAATGTCAGCTCGTACACCGGACCCTCGTGCCCGATCAGAGGTTGAGCTGTTGATCGGCCGGTGGCTGCGTCCCACAGGCGCACAGTACCGTCGTCGCCGCTGGAGGCGACGCGTTGCAAGTCGGGACTGAACGCCACATCGTGGACATCGCCCTCATGTCCGATCACCGTGTGGCTGACCGGCTTTCCTGTGTTCGCGTTCCATACCTGCGCAGTGTGACCGTCGCTTGCGGCGATCCGCTGACCGTCCGCGCTGAACGCCGCGTTGCGCACCGGACCGGTGGCCTCGATGACTGTGAATACGTCGCGCCGCGCGATCAGGGCGTCGAGTAGGGCGCCCTCATCCGGTTTCGACGCGATCTCGTGCGCGGCCAGAACCTGCTGTAGCGCGCGCACGTCGCCGCCGGGCCGGGTGCCAGCGAGCATCGACTGGGCCTCGACGACCAGTCGTCGAGCTACCGACTCGTTTCGTTGGTGGACAGCCTCTTGCCGTTGAACGAGCGCGAGGACCGCCGCGGCGACCGCGAAGGTCGTCAGCAGGATCAGGCCTGCGAAGGCGGCACGCCGCAACCTCCGGAAGCGGCGCTGCTCGCGCACATCCTCACTGGCCAGTTCGTACTTGGGTTTGCCGTGGATCGGGGCAGCGAGGTCGGTGACCTTCTCTCGGAACATCGGTGCGGCGGGATCCCACGGCGCATCGTCGCTGACATCGACGTAGAACGGCTCCGTGGCGAGGACACCCGGCTCTGTCAGCACGGGCAGCGCCACATCGGATCGGTCCGGATCGAATCGCCCGGCAGCCTCGTCCCAGACCAGATGTCCACCAGCGACGACGAACAGCAGCCGGTCCGGGCCACGCTTCCGCAGCCAGTCGGCGACCTCCTTGTTCACCCAGCCGGAGGTCACCGCGTCGGGGGACAGCACCACGACCAGGTATCGGGCCCGGTCCATCGCATCGGTGACCCTGGCCCACAGGTCCGGGCTGGCAGTCAGGTCGGTGGCGTCGCGGAACACCCGCAGTGCGTGCAAGCGGCCCACCCGCCTGCCGATCCGGTGCATGGCCTTCTGGATGCCCGCCGCGACCGGTCGATCACGGTGGGTATAGGAGATGAAGGCGTCGTAGTCGAACGACTGCCTGTGTTCCCGAGACGGCGACTTCGGAGCTTCCGCAGCGCGAGCACACATGGTCTTCTCCCGGTTCGTGAGGTGGCATCGAACCGCATGAGCGGTATGATCCCAGCCTTCAGCACGAGAGTGCGTAGATCGTGAGTAGTGCACTACCCGGCTTTCGCAAAAATGCATCCTCACGAGTGCGAACTGCAACTCGGACTCGGTGTTGTTCTGATGATGGATGTGGCACTTTCGAGGGATGGTCGGGGCGCCGCGGAGTTCGTCGATTCCGGAAATTCGGTGCGCGCCGGTGCGAGGATCAGGCGATGACACGGTGGTCTTTTCTCCATTTCGAGGACTGGGCGCTGTATCTCGACGAGCACCCCGACATCACCACGCGGGTGTGCGCGCACCTCGGTACCGACGAGCCGGTGCAGGTGGTCACACCCAGCTCCGGGGTCGACTTCAACGTCAACACGATCATCGACTGGATCAGCGAGCGCGTACATCACCCTCGATGCCACGCCCGCCCGGATCGTGATCCTGCCCGAACGCAGACAACTAGCTAGCGCACCATAGTTCGGGATAGCGCTGAAGTCTGAAGACCCGTACGTTCTCCCCTACCGCAGGACTTGGCCGCTGTATAGGTGGCGCCGATCCCACCGGGAATCACTGCGGCAGGCCAAGGACGCCGCTCGCCGATGCCACCCGATTACCGTAGCGACGGGTCGACGGAACTGATGAATGGCCCAGTCTCCGAGATCGTGACTGCGGGTATCCCCCGGAGTTCGCAGCGGGGACTGAGGCCTCCGGGGGAACCTCCCCACCCTCGAGGCCGGTCGGCCTCAGCGCTGGGATCGCTGACAGCCTCGAGGTATTCGGGTGGTTTCGGTGGCGGGGGTGTTGTCGGAATGAGACGGGAGGAGTCAGTGGGCGCTGCGGTCTCGGGGCTTGTCTGCGTCCAACAGTTCGCGCACGCAGGCCAGGACGGTCGTACCGGAGGGACGGAACGGGGTGGTGGCGGCCACGACCCAGGTTCGGGCAACCTGGTGGCCTGGCCCCGGCGACGGCAACGCGATGTCGCCGTCGCGGACCACGACCACGCGGGCACGCCACAGTTGAGCCACCACTGCGGGGTCGCCGATCGGGTGCATGTCGGCCCGGATGAGGTAGGACCATGTTCCGGCGCGGGGGTGGCCGATGATCGGGCACGGTCCTACGTTGCGTCGGTGCAATTCGACCTTGACCCGCTGGGCGAGGTCGGCGGGCATCATGACCGCGCCAGTTGATCCGGCCGACATCATGATCCGCCCCGTTGCCGGGTCGACGAAGGTCGGCAGGCCACAGATCCTGCGGTAGAACAGGCTTCGCGACTGCGGCGAGTCCTGCGTGGCGGCTACCGTGTGCGCGTGCGTCACGACCTCACTCCTGCGATGAGGTGTGGCCGGGGATCGAGGATACCGAGGTCGCTGACCTGTTGTTCGATGCTGAACACGGTCATGACAACTCCTGACTGAGTTCGACGAATCGGTACAAGAGGCTTGCTCGGGTCGGGTCGTCCGGCCGGCACGCGGGGTCCGCACCAGCCGGTACAGGCGGTTGGGCACCGAATGTTGTGGTGGTACAACGGACGGAGGCCACACCGCGGGGCATTGGTTCGTCGAACCTGCCGTGGTGGTCACCGGTGCCGGGAGGTGATTCATCCCGGCACCGGGACGGATGTGTGGCCCATTCGCGGACGGCAGCGGCAACACGGGACAACTCCTTCGCCGAGGCACCGATGTATCCGGATGGGACGGGGCCGAAACCCGCGAGGTGGCGACCGGGGTCGCGCTGCGGCAGCAGGTCTGAGTGGATCAGTCCGAGGCTCTCGAGGTTCGCGAGCGCCGAAGCAAGCTCGCATACGGCCTTGGATCCGGCTGATTTGTCGGAACTTCTCATCTGCGTTGGCCTCCTGGTGACGCACGTTCCAGCGGTGGGGGCACCGATCGACGGAGTGCGACGGATTCCCCCGTGACGGGCTCTGATTCACATCGTCGCCGTCCACCGGCCCCGCTAAGAACCGCACAGCGGTGGGGTACCGTGGGCGTATCGTGTGCATTTCCCAGGTCAGAGGTGCTGAGAAGCAGGAAGCGGCGATGATACGAGGGCGGGGCTGGACCGGATTCGAAGCGGCTGCGCTTCAAGAGGCGATGCGCCTGTCGATACGGGATTTCGCCGGATTGCTGGGTGTCGAGACAACCACTGTTACCAATTGGCGCGCGGGCCTCAGCAGCGTGAGACCCAGGTCCGCGGCACAGTCGATCTTGGATACGGCCTACCTGCACAAGGCAACCCCGGAAGACAGGGCCCGATTCGATCAGATCGTGGCTGAAGGAGAAGCCGCTTGGAGAAACCGGCATCTCCTGGCACCGCGTCCGACTCCGGAACCACCGCTGGACTCACACGCCGGCCGCACCGATGGTCGGATTCTGTCCGGGATCGGGAACGACGCGGACCGATTGCCGGAGCTCGATTCCGGGCCGGCCACATCGCTGATGCGCTCGCGAGCGTCGTCGAAAAGGTCCATTGCCGGTTTCGCGGCTGTCACGGACCTGTTGGCCGGCCAGCGTCAAAGCATCGCTCCCGATGCGCTGATCGGACCGATCGAAGCTCATCGAGATGCAGTAGCGGCCCTGTTCCGTGCAGCATCGGATGAGCGCAGCAAGCAACATGCGGGAGCACTCCTAGGCGAAACATCCGTCGTGGCGAGCCGGGTTTGGAGCGCGATCGGTGACAGGTCGATGGCACTCACCCACTGTGCATTCGCCCGAAAGCTTGCAGATCAGTTGCAGGACAAGACGATGGGTGGAATCGCGCGCATATTCGAAAGCAACTTGCGATCCGATGCCGCAACGTTGATCAGTTCGGATGGCGATGTCGTAATCGGGCTCCGCATACTCAAGGAAGCTGCCGACGTCGCCAGCTTCCTGCCACCCGCCGCGCGAGCGCGCATCGGAGCTGAGCAAGCGCAAGCCTACGCGGTGCTGGAACTGCGGGAGGAATGCGAGGAAGCGCTGGTTCGTGCGCAGCGCGCTGCCGAGGAGATCGATGACAATGCTCGCTCGGGATTGTTCAGCGACTGGAACACTTCCCGCATTCAGGTCTATGTCGGCACGTGCCAACTCCTTCTCGGCCAGCCCAAGCGCGCGATCGCGACACTCACACAGGCACTGAAGGCCTCGGACAGTGACAGTCCCAACGTCGCCCTCGCCGCGCGAGTCGATCTCGCCAGCGCCTACGCGCTGTCCGGCGAGTTGGAAGAGGGATGTCGAATCCTCGGTGACACCTACGATGCGCTGGCAGCTATGGGGAATCATCGCGGAATCGAACGCGCACAACGAGCCATCGAAAGGATGGCTCCCTGGCAGCATGAACGTCCCGTCCTCGCGATGCGGGAACGGGTCGGCAGCATCGAGGGCTATTGATCGGCTCTAGACCTCATGGTTGTGTGGATCGCCTTCAATACAGTGTCCGGGTCGAGTCGATCGACAATCGCATCGGGTGAATGCTCCGCCAGCTCTTCGGATGTCAGTCGGTGTGCTACAGCGATTACCCCGAAGTCCGCATGGCGAGCGGTTGCGATGTCGTTCGGTGCATCGCCGATGATGACGGTTCGTGCCGGGTCGAGCGGGTACCCGAATCTCGCTTCGTATCGGTCTGCCACGAACGCGGGCAGATCGAACCTGTCTCGCGCGTCCGAGCCGAAAGCGCCGATCTCCAGGTCGAGCTGTGCATCGAGACCTGTGACAGCAAGTTTGAACGCAGCCGAAACCTTCAGATTGCCGGTGAGCGCGGTCTGAACGTACCCGTGTTCCGCCATCGCCGCGATAGTACGAGCGGCACCTGGGTAGGCGGCTTGGTCGCGGGCAAGCTCTGCCTCACCGCGTGACATGACGTCCATCAGCACGTCCGGGTAGCGGTTGAGTCCTTCTTCTGCTGCCTCTTCGGTGACGCCGGAGGCGATGGCGGTGTCAATCACGATGGATTCGTCGGTGTAGCCGTGTACGCGCGAGGTGGGGAAGACGACGGCGGACTCGTCGAGCTGGTATGTCCCGGCCACCGCCCTCCGTAACCAGCGCAAGTCCGCGGGGATCAGTGTGCCGTCGACATCCCAGACAACGAGGCCTGCATGCGTCTCACCCATGCTGTCGGATTCTTGCAGACGGTGTTGCCGTCCGCACTGCGCGTGCCGACGTCGACAGCCTTCTCGAAGGACATGGCATCGAGGCCCACCGCGCAGTCATCGGAGGTCGGTCGAGAGACTGCGGCCGTCGCCGAGTACCCCCTTCACCCAATTCGATCCCCATTTGCGAGTGATCCTTCGCGGCGCCCTTCCGGGACATTCAAAACCCTTTGGAGACAACGTGACTCAACTCAAGTTCGCATTCGCCGGCCGCGTGTCGACCGAAGACCACCAAGATCCCGAGGCCTCGCGCAACTGGCAACTCGCACGTGCCAGAACCCTGATCGAACGCGAAGGTGAGATCGTCACCGAATTCTTCGATATCGGCCAGTCACGGTCGATCCCCTGGAAACGACGCCCCGAAGCGAGCCGATTGCTCGCCCAGCTCGCCGACCCCGACCGCGGATTCGACGCCGTCGTCATCGGCGAACCCCAACGCGCCTTCTACGGCAATCAGTTCGGACTCACCTTCCCGGTCTTCGTCCACTACGGCGTCCAGCTGTGGGTTCCCGAAGTCGGCGGACCGGTCGACCCCGACTCCGAAGCTCACGACCTCATCATGTCGGTGTTCGGCGGGATGTCCAAAGGCGAACGCAATCGCATCAAGATCCGCGTCCGCGCATCGATGGCAGCCCAAGCCCAGGTCGAAGGCCGCTACCTCGGAGGCCGTCCGCCCTACGGCTACCGGCTCGCCGACGCCGGACCGCACCCGCACCCCGGCAAAGCCGCCGACGGAAAACGACTCCGCCGCCTCGAACCCGACCCCGTCGCGGCACCGGTCGTGCAGCGCATTTTCGACGGATATCTCTCCGGCGTAGGCATCTTCGCCCTCGCCCAGCAACTCACCGCCGACGGAATCGCCTGCCCGTCCGCGCACGATCGCGCGCGGAACAGCCACCGGGAAGGACTCGCTTGGTCGAAGAGCGCCATCCGGACGATCCTCACCAATCCTCGGTACACCGGATACGCCGTCTGGAACAGGCAACGCAAGCAGGAATCACTGATCGACGTTGAGGACGTCGCCCTCGGACACCAGACGCGCCTGACGTGGAACCCCAAATCCGAGTGGGTGTTCTCCGATCAACCCGCCCATGAACCGCTCATCGACCGCTCCGACTTCGACCGAGTTCAACTTCGTTTGGCATCTCGCGGACCCGGATCCAGCGGCCGCGCAGTCCGCAAGCGCAAACACCCCTACGCCTATTCGGGCCTGATCACCCACGAAGGATGCGGCCGACTTATGCAAGGAACCTGGAACCACGACAGAGCCCACTATCGCTGCCGCTATCCGTCCGAGTACGCCATCACAAACCAGATCGACCATCCACCCTCGGTCTACTTGCGCGAAGATCATCTCGCCGAACCGATCGACCAATGGTTATCCGAGGCCTTCAGGCCGGACCAGATCGAGGAGGCGATCACCGCGCCCGCGGCGACGCGCACCGATTGGTCGGCTGAACTCGTTGCCGCCGAGGAGTCGATCGGCGAACTCGATCGACAACTGGCACGCTACCGCGAAGCCCTCGACGCTGGTGCGGATCCGTCGACGGTCGCCGGCTGGACTCAGCAGACGCGGAAGGAGCGCGATCTGGCCGTGAGTCACCTGCAAGATCTGGAGGAACGAGCGGAAGGGCTGGACTCCCCGCCGACTCGCGACGAGATAGATGAAATCGTCGAGGCGGCCGGAGAAATTCTAGCGGCTCTGCGTGGAGCCGGCCCGGAAGAGAAGAACCGGCTATACCGGCAGCTCGGCCTCACAGTGATCTACAGAGATCGGACCCGGGAGATCGCCGCCGAAGCCACCATCGCTCGCGCGCGTACTGTTCGGGTCCGGACCACTCGTCGCCTCCCGGTGGCCGACCGACCGGTGATTTCGTGCCGCGAACCCCCGGCACCGGACCGAGCTATTAGAAGAAAACGGGTGGTGATCGCTATTGCGATCACCACCCGTGGACCTACTGTTTGTGTCCGGAGGGGGACTTGAACCCCCACGCCCTAATACGGGCACTAGCACCTCAAGCTAGCGCGTCTGCCATTCCGCCACCCGGACTTGCTGGTGTGCCAAAAGATTATCCGACGCGGTGACGGAAACCAAATCGCCTAGGTGACCTGCTGTTTTGTCGGAGGGATCGCGAGGGGTCGATGCGGGTCGCATGTCCACGGAGGGGCCGTTTCAGTCTGCTCGATAGGTGACTTGGGACCCGAGGAGCCGGCGAGTGGCCTCGGGATCGGCGATTGGTCGTCAAATTTGGTCGCGAGAGCGGGCGGAGCTGAATGTGATCTTGGTCGCGAATGCCAGGTCGGCGAGCTCGGTT
The DNA here is from genome assembly GCF_042799895.1 of Nocardia sp. NPDC057663. NCBI lineage: Bacteria > Bacillati > Actinomycetota > Actinomycetes > Mycobacteriales > Nocardiaceae > Nocardia > Nocardia sp. NPDC057663. Next base: position 33,754 of record NZ_JBHVHX010000009.1, read on the forward strand.
GTCCCGCAAGGCTTCTCCTGAAACGCGCGGTAGGTTGCCGGTGCGACGGTGTTCGCGCCTCGCTGCGGACAGCCGAGAGTTCGGCGGGCGAGGCACAGAGGCGGGCTACACGCGGGTGCCAGGGCTTCTCGGTCGTGCCCGCCGCGGGCGTGCCGCCCCGGCTACACCGCTCCGTACGCCCCCCCCCGCTAGGCAGCGCGGGCGGGCTCCTCGATCTTGGCCGGCTCCTTCGTCGTGCTTACCGCCGGCCGCCGGCCGGTGAGGAGGAAGAGGGCGACGAGGGCTACGGCGAGCCAGACGTAGGTGTCACCGACGAGGTGTTGCCACCACGACCAGGAGGTCTCGCGGTGCTCGCCGTCGGGGAGGAAGCTGTGCGGCGCGATCACGAATACCGCGGCCACCACGACCGCCGTGGCGTACCAGCCGCGGGCGCTGCTCGCGGGGAGGGTGCGGGCGTGGCAGACGATGGCGAGCAGGGCGGGGGCGATCCAGACCCAGTGGTGTGACCACGAGATGGGCGACAGCAGGAGGGTGAAGACCGCGTTGAGGGCCAGGGCGATCGCGGGGGCGTCGGAGGCCTTGCGCATGGCGGCGACGACGAGGATCAGCAGCAGGGCGCCGAAGACGAGCCAGAGGGCGTCGAACGGGAGTCCGGTGACGTGCAGACGGGCCAGGACGGCCTGGATGGACTGGTTGGTGTGGAAGGCCGAGCCGCTCAGGCCCGAGACGTTGCCGAGGCCGCCGAACCAGTAGCGAGTGGATTCGCCAGGGAGCAACGCGAACGAGGCGATCGTGGCGATCGCGCCGGTGGCGGCGGCGGTGGCGGCGGCCTTGTAGTCCTTGCGGACCAGGAAGAACAGGACGAACGCGGCGGGGGTCAGTTTGATCGCGGCGGCGAGGCCGATGAGCATGCCGCGCGGGTAGCGGGTCTTGAGGAGCAGGCAGTCGGTCGCGACGAGCACCATCAGCAGCAGGTTGACCTGGCCGAAGTCGATGGTCGATCGCACCGGTTCCAGCAGCATCGCCGCGGGCAGCGCGCACGCGGTCACCAGCAGCGCGGCCTGGCGGCTGTCGCGGTGGTAGCGCCGGGCGACAAGGAACAGCGTCCAGCCGAGCGCGGCGATGGAGGCCACTACATAGAGGACTTTCGCCGCACCCCAGGACAGCAGCGCGAACGGCGCGAGCGCGAGCGCGGCGAACGGCGGATAGATGAACGGCAGGCCGATCCCGGCGGAGGTCTTGGGCAGCTGGCCGTACATGTCGGCGCCGTCGCGCATGGCCTCGATGCCGAGGCGATACACCTGCAGGTCGATGAAACCGCCGGAATACTGCTCGAACGGCCAGAGCGGGATGCGCACGCACGCGATCGATACAACGGTGAGCAACACCGGCACCAGCCACCATGCTCGATTGATCGGGCGTGGGGAATGCTGCTGCACAGGGTGGGTGGTGTCACTACTCATCCGCGGCGACTATACCGACTCGCATGCTTCGCCGCGCCATCGCCCGGCGGCGGCGTCGATGGCGTGCGCAATAGCCGGCCGGATGCCCGATCGGGCGTGGTCGCGGCGTTGCCGGGGCCGAGGGTGAGGTCTGCGGGATGCCGGTCAGTCGCCGCGGTTGTAGCGGATGAGATAGGACGCCATCGCCTCGACATCGGCGTCGGTCCAGTCGGCGAATCGGGCGGTGAACGCCTCCCGGCGGCGGCGTTCGGCCTCCTTGGCGACCATGCGACCCGCTTCGGTGGCGTGCAGGATGTGGTTGCGCCGGTTGCCGGGATCGACCTCGCGATGGAGGTAGCCGAGCTTCTCCAGGGCGCCGACCTGTCTGCTGACCGTCGATTTGTCGAGCAGGAACTGTTCGGCCAGGTCGGTGGCCTGACACCCGCCGCGCTCCAGGATCAGGTCGAGGATGCTGTACGCGACCAGGCTCAGCTCGGGGTGCAGTTCGGCGGCGCGGCCGCGGGCGCGCCGGGCGAAGGCGGTGAGTTCCCGCTGGATGGCGTCGACGGCGTCGGCTCTTGTGTCTCGCGCGATCATAGTTGTATGCTACAACAATTATAGTTGCATTTACCAACCGTTTGGAGATCCTCGTCGATGACTCGCTCCCAGCTCCGGCACGTCGCCGGACATCTGCTGACTCCGTTGCTGATGTGTCTCGGCATGGCCTTCGCGTATCTCGGCGCGTTCCACCAGCCGACGCCGAATCATCTCGAACTGGCTGTCGTCGGCGACTCCCCGCAGTCGATGGTGCTGGCGCAGACGATGAAGGACAGGGCTGGTGCCGGCGTCGACATCAGTACGGTGCCCACCCGCGAGGCGGCGATCGACGCGCTGGACAACCGCGATCTCGTTGCCGCGTACGTGCCTGACGCGCAGCGTCCCGAGCTACTGGTCGCCACGGCGGGGTCCGACACCAGCGCCATGGCCGCGGAGGTGGTCTTCCGGCAGGTGTCCGATCATCAGGGTGTGCCGCTGGTCGTCACCGATGTGACCACGAAGGCGGGTGGTGATCCGACCGGCCAGGGGCTGTTCTTCCTGTTGGTCGCGTTGAGCGTCGGCGCCTACGGCAGTGTCGCGGTGATCGGCGCCGCGGGCGCGACACTGCGGATGCGGGTGCGCGCGGCGGTCGGCGTGGTCACCGCGCTGGTGGTGAGCCTCATCGGTGTCCTCGTCGCCGGACCGGTGTTCGACGTCATCGACCACGACTACGCCGCCGTGTTCGGTATCGCCTGGCTCTACAGTGCGGGCATCATCCTGATCGGCATCGGGTTGCACACCTTCCTCGCGCGCTGGACCACACTCGCGCTCATCACGCTGTTCGTGATGCTGAACTTCACCACCTCGGGCGGTGTCTACGGACCGCAGTTGCAGAACGGGTTCTTCGGTGCGCTGCACTCCTTCTGGAACGGCGCCGACTTCGTCGAGGGGCTGCGCAGTCTGCTGTACTTCGACTCCGCTGCCGGTTTCGGCGTGCGCCTGCTGGGTCTGTTCGCCTGGCTCGCCGTCGGTGTGGTGCTGGTCGTGGTCGCCGGCCGGTACGAAGCCCGCAACGTGCCCTCGCCGGTCGCGCCAGCCGCGGTCGAGGAGGAGATCGGCGAATCGGTCGCTGTGTGAGCTGCCGTCCTATTTGTCCGGCCGCGCCCCGGCGAATCCCGTTGCCGACCACCCGGATACGATGTCCGGGGCTCGGTCAGCGGGTTCGCCGGGGCGTTGCGTCGAAACAGTCGCGGTATCGCGTAGACGCGAGTACGGTGTAGCGCGCAACCGCGGCCAGCGCCAGGCGCCGCATGGGGGGTCGAATCGCGGAAAGGGTGAGCTGCACCGATGAATGATCCCGGCGCGCAACCTTCTGGCGACCCGGTCCCGCTCGAGCAGCGCTATACCAGCGCCGACCCGATCGACTGGTGTGGCGCCGCCGTCTATCCGATGTACGCCGAGGCACTACCCGAGGGCACCACCGTGGTGCGATTGCGGGCGGTGTCGGTGCTGCCGCCCGCCGAGGTGTCCGGGCTCGGTCTCGGGCTCACCGTGCAGGAGGCACATGTCCATCTGAACGGGAAATCGTTGCGGGGCGTCGATATCTGGTACGACGCGCTCGCAGACGGGGTCGACATCCCGGTGACCGCGGACGGCCCCGAGGCGCTGTTCACCCTTACCCCGGTCTGGGTGGCCGGGTCCGGGACACAGCAGTCCTGGACCGGCAACTACGGAATGATCGTCGACCTGCTGCCCGACCGTACGGCGACGCTGTGGTGCAGTACCGGGCCGGGCACACCGGATTTCAACGAGCTCGTCGTGGAACTGACCACGGTTCCGGCGCCGGATACCGCGCCGTTCGTGCCGCCACCCGTGTCTTCCGCGACGCCGTCGATCCAGGCCGCCACGCCACACACCCCTTTCGCGCCGGTCACGATGCCGCCCACACCGGCGATCACGGCCGCCATGCTCGCCAGTCCCCCGGATTCGGCCGCCACGCTTGCCAGTCCCCCGGATTCGGCCGCCACGCCACCGGCGGCCCCGGCACCAGTGGCCGTGCCGCCCGCTGCTCCGCTTCAGACCCCGGTGCCGCCTGCTCCCCCGGCACCGGCCGCCATGCAGCCGGTTCCGCCGGCACCCGGCGCACCGCCCCCGATCTCGGCACCGGACATCACGCAGGGCCGTCCCTCGGCGCCGGCAGTCATGCCACCTGAGCCCAGCGCACCGACCGGCCTGCCGTCCGATCTCCAGGCACCCGCCCCGCTCGATCTCCGGGCAGCGAGCCACGCACCGCTTGCTCACCCGCCCCCGGTCATCCCGCCCGATCCTCCTGTCGAGACCACCCCCGGCACCACACCGCCGACCCTGCGCGCGCCGCAGACGTCCGGCGGGCAGGGATTCGGGCGTGCGCTCTACGACCTGGGGACCGCGATGAACGAACGCGGTGAACACGATTCGGCGCGCACCTTGCTGACCCAGGCCGCCGAGGCAGGACATAGCGGCGCCGCCTACGACCTCGGCGTGCTGCTGTTGCGTGCGGGTGACCGCGCGGGCGCCGAACATTGGTGGAAGGCCGCAGCCCACGATGATCCGCGGGCTGCGGCCTCCCTCACCGAACTTGCGCGCTAGCGCGCCTGATCCGCCAGCGCCGCCACCGGCTGCGGCTCGCGCACCGGGGCGACCTCGCGGGCCGCGATGTGCGCAGGCCTGCGCCGGGGTGCCGCGTACGGCTCGACCAGCGCGTTCTCGACGCTGTTGAACACCAGGAAGATGTTCGACCGCGGGAACGGCGTGATGTTGTTCGAGGAACCGTGCATCAGGTTCGAGTCGAACAGCAGCGCCGAACCGGCCCGGCCGGTGAACTGGGTGATGCCGAAGCGAGCGGCCAGGAACGTGATGTCGTCGTTGGTCGGCACCCCGAACCGCTGCTCCTGCAACGACTCCCGGTAGTGCGCCTCGGGCGTCTCACCCAGGCACGGCACGAAGGTGTGGTGCGAGCCGGGCATCAGCATCAGACTGCCGTTGAACGGGAAGTTGTCGGTCAGCGCGATCGACAGACTCACCGCCCGTGGCGCCGGCATTCCGTCCTCGGCGTGCCAGGTCTCGAAATCCGAGTGCCAGGCGAATCCGCTCCCGCCGAAACCGGGCATGTAGTTCACCCGGCTCTGGTGCAGGTACACCGCGGAACCGAGGATCTGCTCGGCGAGGCCGACGATCCGCGATTCGGTCAGCAGCTCCGCGATCGGCTTGCTGAGCTGGTGCACCTGGAACACCGAACGCACCTGCCCGGCAACCGGTTCCACCACGACCCGCTCGTCGCCGTAGAGCACGGGATCGGCGGCGAGATGACCGATCTCCGCACCGAACGCCGCCACCTCGTCGGGGCTGAGCAGGTCGGGGATCATCGCGTAGCCGTTGGTGTCGAACCCGGACAGCTCGGGCGAGGTGATCCGGCCCCACACGGTGGGGTCGGTGCGCTCGAGATGCGGCGCAGGCTCGGTCAGCCGGGTCGGGTAGCGGTCGGACCGATCAGACACTTGCTGCCTCCTCCTCGACGACGAGCGGATACACCCCGTTCTCATCGTGTATTTCGCGGCCGGTGACCGGCGGATTGAACACACACAGCATCCGCAACCGGGTGCGCGCGTTCACCTGATGACGTTCGTGGCCGTCGAGCAGGTACATCGACCCGGGGCCGAGCTGGTGGACGGTCTGATTGTCGAGATCCAGCAGACTGCCCTCGCCCTCGATCAGCCAGACCGCTTCGACGTGGTTCTGGTAGTGGAACTCGTGGATGGTGCCCGCTTCGATCGTGGTCTCGTGGAAGGAGAACCCGACGCGGTCGCCGGCGAGCACGATGCGCTTGCTGCGCCAGCCGGGGCCTGCCACATCACGTTCGGTGCCGGTGATCTCGGCAGTGGTGCGCACGATCATGCGGCACCGCCACAGACGGCATCGATCGACGCGGACAGCACGGACAGGCCGCGGTCGAGCTCGTCGCTGCCGAGTGTCAACGGCGGCAACAGCTTCACCACCTCGTCCATCGACCCGGAGGTTTCCACCAGCAGGCCCTGTTCGAACGCGGTGCGGCACACCTTGCCCGCCTGTGACGGGTCGTCGAAGACGATGCCGTGCACCATGCCGCGGCCGCGAGTGGTGACGCCCTCGTAGCGATCGGCGACCGCGGACAGCGTCCGGCCGACGTATTCGCCGTTGGCGGCGGTGTGCTGAGCGAGGCGGTCGTCGGACCAGTACTCGCGCAGGGCGGCCGTCGCGGTCACGAAGGCGGGGTTGTTGCCGCGGAAGGTGCCGTTGTGCTCGCCCGGCGCCCACTGGTCGTGCTCGGGCTTGAGCAGCACCAGCGCCATCGGCAGGCCGTAGCCGCCGATCGACTTGGACAGCGTGACGATGTCGGGGGTGATGCCGGCGATCTCGAAGGAGAAGAACGGGCCGGTGCGGCCGCAGCCCATTTGCACGTCGTCGACGATGAGCAGAATGTCGCGCGCGGCACACAGTCCGGCCAGGTGCCGCAGCCATTCGGCGCGGGCCAGGTTGACGCCGCCCTCGCCCTGCACGGTCTCCACGATGACCGCGGCGGGCCGGTCGAAGCCGGAGGAGCTGTCGTCGAGGACGCGCTGCATCCAGCCGAAGTCCTCGATGGTGTTGTCGAAGTAGCCGTCGAACGGCATCGGGGTGGCGTGCTCGAGCGGCACACCCGCACCCGCCCGCTTGGCGGCGTTGCCGGTGACCGACAGCGCGCCCAGGGTCATGCCGTGGAAGGCGTTGGTGAAACTCAGCACCGTCTTGCGGCCGGTGACCTTGCGGGCCAGCTTGAGCGCGGCTTCGACGGCATTGGCGCCGGTGGGGCCGGGGAACTGCACCTTGTAGTCGAGGCCACGCGGCGAGAGGATCGTGTCGCGAATGGTCTCCAGCAGTTCACGTTTGGCGACGGTCGACATGTCCAGGCCGTGGGTGATGCCGTTGCTCGCCACGTAGTCGAGCAGTGCCCGCTTGAGGACCGGGTTGTTGTGACCGTAGTTCAGCGCGCCCGCGCCGGCGAAGAAGTCGAGGTACTCGCGTCCCTCCTCGTCGCGTAGCCAGGCACCCTCGGCAGTGGTGAAGACGGCAGGCCAGTCGCGGCAGTATCCACGCACATTCGATTCCATCGCCTCGAAAATGCTGGTGTCGGTGGTCGTGATCATCGTCGTTCCTCCTGGCGCTGAGCGGGTGCGATGACATACAGCAGCTCGGCCTCGTGTGAATCGGGGAAATCGTGCGTTTCGAACAAAGAGACGGTGCGCAAACCCGCGCCGCGCTCTCGGGCCACCGCGGCGAACAGCGCCTGGGAGGCGGTGTTGCCGGGTGAGATCGTGGTTTCCAGCGTGGTGATGCCCGCGGGCGCCACGGAATCCAGCAGCGCGTGCAGGATCGTGGCGGCCAGGCCGCGGCCGCGGAACTCGGCGTCGACGGCGATCTGCCAGACGAACACGGTGTCCGGCGCTTCCGGGCGGACATAGCCGATGACGAATCCCACGGCGCGGCCGTCGCATTCGGCGACGATCGACGTGGCGGCGAAATCGCGACACCACAGCAGGTAGGCGTAGCTGGAATTGACGTCGAGCACCTGCGAGTCGCGGGCGATCCGCCACAGCTGGGCTCCGTCACCCAGACGTGGTGGACGCAGTGTCGGTTCCGCACCGAGAACCGCAGGGGCGGTGACGGATTCGCTGAACATGGTGGACGAAGGCATACATCCACAGTGTCGAACCGACTTTGCGGTCTGTGTGTCGAGCTCTTTGCAGTTGTATGACGAGTCTTTTACTGCGTGGGCAGATCGAGCCGATAGCCGAGACCACGCACGGTGACCACGATGCGCGGGTCGGACGGGTCGCGCTCGATCTTGGTGCGCAGCCGGCGCACGTGCACGTCGACGATCCGCTCGTCACCGAAAAAGCCCTGGTCCCATACTCTTTCGAGCAGCACGGCGCGACTGAGCACCCGGCCGGGGGTCTCGGCGAGTTCACACAGCAACCGGAACTCGGTGACCGTGAGGTGGATCTCCTCGGCGCCGCGGCGCACCGCGCCCGCGTCGGCGGCCAAGATCAGGGGAGCGTCCGGATCCGCGTCGAGCACCGCTTCCGGGGTGGTGTCGCGATCGGCGGTGATCCGGGCCCGACGGCGCAACGCGCGCATCCGTGCGGTGATCTCCTTGATCTCGAACGGCTTGCTGACGAAGTCGTCGGCGCCCGCTTCGAGGGCGGCGACGACATCGTGGGTGTCGTACCGGGTGCTGATCACGATGATCGGCACGTCGTGGTCGCGGCGGATCTCTCTGATGCAGTCGAAGCCGTCGGTCTCGCCCCGCATCAGGTCCACGATCATCAGATCGGGTGGGCCGTCGATCCGCAGCCGATCCAGGGCGTCCTCGGGGACACCCGCTTCGGCGACGGCATACCCTTCGTCTTCCATCGCTCGCCGCAGATCGCCGCGCATCTGGACGTCGTCGTCCACGATCATCAGGTTCGCACTCATGCCCGCACCTCGCTGTAGCTCGGCTCGGGTATGACCGCGGTGGCTGTGTTGTTCCACCGCTCGTTGCGCTCGCTCATGTGCACATCCTTTGTTGACACGCCGGGGCGTGCGCCGGATCACCTGGGGTTCGCGTCCCCAGACCGACACGACATCCCGTCTTCGAGCTTGTTACCGATCCGTTATGTACCCAGGCGCAGGGCCGCGTAAACCCGCCGTAACACTTCGCCCGGTCAGCGCCCGATCCGAAGCGCGGGCCGGGGGCCGGTGGCGGTGGCATAGTCGAGTGGTGGCACCCACCTATGACGACATCGAAGCGGCCGCCGCGCGAATCGACGGACTGGTCCGTCCGGTCACCGTCGCACCGGCCGGTCCCGGCACCGATCCGCTGTGGTTCGCGCTGGAATTCCTGCAGTTCACGGGCACGTTCAAGGCGCGCGGCGCGCAGAATTTCATCCGCGCGCACGCGGCGGCGGGCACCCTGCCCGCGGCCGGTGTGACGATCGCCTCAGGTGGCAACGCGGGGCTGGCGTGCGCATGGGCCGCGCGCGAGGCCGGGGTGCCTGCGACGGTGTTCCTGCCCGACACCGCTCCCCCGGTGAAGATCCGTCGATTGCGTGACTACGGCGCCGAGGTACGACTGATCGGACCGGAGTACAAGCAGGCGCTGGCGGCATGCCAGGAGTTCGCCGCCACCAGTGGCGCGCTCTCCTCGCACGCCTTCGACCATCCGCTGATCGCCGCGGGCGCGGGCACACTGATGCGCGAGATCCACGCGCGGGTGCCCGATCTCGACACGGTGCTGGTCGCGGTCGGCGGTGGCGGCCTGTTCACCGGAACGGCGATCGCGGCGCAGCACGCGGGAATTCGCACGGTGGCGGTCGAGCCCGAGAACTGCCGCTCGCTCCATGCGGCACTCGAGGCGGGCAAACCCGTGGACGTCACGGTCGACTCGATCGCGGCCGATTCCCTCGGCGCGCCGCATGTCTCGGCGATGGCGCTGGCCGCCGCACAGCACGAGAGCGTGCGCTCGGTGCTGGTCGATGACGACACGATCCGCCGCGCCCGCCGACAGCTCTGGGACGAGCACCGCATCGCGGTCGAATACGGTGCGGCCACCGCGATGGCGGCCCTGCTCGACACCGGCTCGGGCGCGGCGTATCGGCCCGAACCCGGCGAGCGGGTCTGCGTCATCCTGTGCGGAGCCAATACCGACCCGTCCGACCTGGTCCGGTAGGCCGCTCAGCGCGGTCTCGGCCCGTCAGCGGACCATTTCGTTCTTGGTGGCGTAGTTGGTCATCGCCGAGTTGAGGCCGCGCATGGCCAGGGTGTAGCCGAAGGGGAAATAGCGCTGGCCCCAGTGGGCGAGGTGGATGTCGCGGGAGGTGTAGACCCAGTAGCGGTTGCCCTCGACGCCCTTGACGACAGCGGCGGCGGCCTGCTCGGGGGTGACGGCGTGGCGCAGGAACAGGCCCATCGCCTTCTGCAGGGCGGCGCTGTCGCGGTCGACGCCGGCGATGTCGAGGCTGTCGACCATCGGGGTCGCCATCGCGCCGGGGCAGACCAGGCTGACGCCGATCTTGTGGCGGCGCAGGTCGAAGCGCAGGACCTCCGAGACGCCACGCAGGCCGAATTTGGTGGCGCTGTAGGGGGCGTGCCACGGGAGACCGAACAGGCCCGCCGCGGAGGACACGTTCACCAGATGGCCGCCGCGCTTGGCCGCGATCATCGGCGGGACGAACTCCTCGATGACGTGGATCGGGCCCATCAGGTTGATGTCGATGGTGCGGCGCCACTGCTGGTGGGTGAGCTTGTCGACGGTGCCCCAGGTGGCGATGCCGGCGACGTTCATGACGATGTCGACGTGGCGCACCGCTTCGAAGGTGTGCGCGGCCAGGCCGACGACGGCGGAATGGTCGCTGACGTCGGCGGCGTGGGCGAGATGCACCGTCGCGCCGGTGGCGCGCAGTTCGGCGGCAGTCTCGTCGAGCGCGTCCGCGGTGATGTCGGTGAGCACGAGGGCTGCGCCCTTGGCGGCAGCCGCGAACGCGGTGGCGCGACCGAGGCCGCTGGCGGCGCCCGTGATCAGGCAGGTCTTCCCGTCGAACTTCGTCATGGTCCCGACCCTACGGTTTCGTGAACAGATTCGTCTATGGCCCGGTGCCGATCGCGATGGTGGTCCAGCCGCCGACATGGATCCGGCTGCCGTCGCGCAGCGCGACCGCGACCTGGGGTGCGATCGACGCGTCGGCGCCGTCCAGGCTGGTCCCGTTGGTGGAACCGAGGTCGGTGATGGTGAGCCCGCCGCCCGGATCCACCTGGATCATCGCATGCGCGCGCGACACCCCGATGTCGACCGGCGCGATCCCGAGGTCGATCTCGGGCACGATGCCCTGCGACGCCGACCGCTTCCCGATCAGGAACTGGTTGCCGTGCAACATGATCCGGCGCTCCGGATAGAAGTCGGGGAAACCGACCCGCTCGGCATCGGGACCCTTGCGCGCCTGGACCCGGACGTAGAAGTCGCGGTCGGCGAAGACGCGCGCGACCCAGACCGGTGCCGCGCCGTCGGTCGACGGGACTTCGTCCGGGCCGGGGGTTCGGAGAACGGTCGGGTCCACCCTGCGGTGCTCGACGGGCGCAGGACCGGATCGCGCTGCCGACGGGGCCGCGGGCAGGGCCGAGTCGTGGCCGCAGACCTCGCAGAACCGTCCGCTGGTCGGTGTGGCACAGGACGGGCACAGCCGCAGTCCGGCCGGATCCGGCACGGGGGCACCGTCCAGGGCCGACCCGCACACATCGCAGTAGTCGATCGACTGCGACAGATGTCCGTCCGCGCAGACCGGCATGTCAGGCACCCTCCGGGCGAACCCGCGCCGTCTTGGTCGAGCGGATGTCGAGTGCGAGTTCGTCGGCGGCGGCGACCTCGCCGCGCAGCTTGACCGTGCCGTCGCGGTCGTCGACCTCCACCACGCCGCGCAGCAGCTTGGCGGTGGATTCGTGGCCGGACGCGGCAGCCAGTTCCACCGCGCGCCGCAGCTTGGCGGTGGCGGTGGTCAGATCGCCGCTGCGGCGGGCCGCCAGACCCTCCTGCACGGCCTGGGCCAGTTCGACCTGCCCGGTGTAGTGGGCGACGCGGGTGCTGATCCGGGTGGACAGTGTGGTGTCGGTGGTCCACACCGCGCGCACGAGACCCTGGCCGAGCACGTCGTCGCCGGCCAGCACGCTGAGCCGGGCGGCCAGCTTCTCGCGGCCGGGCGCGGCCGGTTCCAGTTCGATCTGCACGTGGTATTCGCGTTCCTCGGCCGCCCAGGACGAGAGCGGGTACTCCCCCACCTGCGGGCCGGTGTCGGCGCGGCGGGCGGTGAGGTCTTCCAGTACCGGCGCGACCTGCTTGACCATCCGGACCCGCGCGCCAGCCGGGGTCCACACCTTCAAGGTCAGCTCGGGGATGACGCGGGCGACCGAGGAGCGCATCATCTCGGCGAAGTCGGCGGCCAGATCCTGGGGATCGGCCACCATGTCGGCGTCGCCGGACAGCTTCGAGGAGATCTTGTGCAGGTCGGCGGCCATCCAGTCGTCGCCGACACCGCGGCAGTCGCAGACGAAAAGGCCTTCGGCACGGTCGAGTTCGGTGGTCAGCTGCTCCGGTGACTCGTGCTCGTTCTTGCCGTCGGTGAGCAGGATGGCGTGGGCCTGCGCGCCGGGGTGCGCGGCGGCGACCTGGCGGGCCAGCGCGAGCCAGGAACCCATGGCGGTGCCGCCGTCGGGACGCAGCCGGTCCAGTGCCCGGCGCGCCGCGCTGCGGTTGCCGCGGTCGGCGGGGGCCGACATGCCCTTGGTGGGGTAGATCATCCGGGCCTGCTCGGTGCCCTCGATGATCGCGAACGCGGTGCCGTCGGGGATCTCGTCGAGCGCGGTGCGGGTGGCGTTGCGCGCGTTCTCGAACTTGCGCTTGTTGCCCATCGAGCCCGAGCAGTCGATGATCAGGATCTCCAGCCGCGGTGGCGGGGTCGCGACGACGGCGAGCTCGGGGCCGGTGGTCACCGTGAGTACCGCGTCCACCACGCTCGCCCCTTCGGCGAGGAACTCGTTCTGGTCGACGGCGATCGAAATACCTGCGGTCCCTGCAGAACTCATGACACTCCTGGATCGTGCGATACGGCGCCGGGCGCGGGCACCGGGGCCAGCGCGACCGTGATGTTGTCGCTGCCGCCGCTGTTCAAGGCGAAGTCGGCGAGCGCGCGGGCCGCGGCCTGCGGTGAGGTCTCGACGGTGAAGCCGGCGAGGGCGACGGCGTCGGGCAGGTAGTTCCAGAGTCCGTCGCTGCACAGCAGCAGGGTTCCCGGTTCGGTGGCGACCATGCGCTGCAAGCAGTGTGCCGACCACGGCGCTTCCCCGCCGTCGGCGCCGAGCCAGCGCAGCAGGGTGTGCGCGCGGGGGTCGTGCATGGCGGCTTCCTCGTCGAGGGCGCCCGCGTCGACGAGCGCCTGGGCCCACGAGTCGTCGACGCTGAGCCTGCGCGAGGCGGTGGGGACGCCGGCCGCGAGCCAGAAGGCGCGGCTGTCACCGACATTGGCGACGGTGATCTCGGTGCCCTCGGGGGTCTCGCGCACGATCGCCGACACATAGGTGCACGAGGGTGCGTATTCGCTCGAGCGTGACATCCCGCGCACGGCCGCGGTCGCGGTCGCCAGGCCGGCCATCGCGCTGTCCTGCGTGGACCGGCCGTCGGCGAGCGCGGCCAGTGCCGCGTCGACTCCGGCCCGAGCCGCGGTGCCGGAGGCGGCCTGCGGGTCCTGGGAGGTGGAGACGCCGTCGCTGACCACGATGACGCGCGTGCCGTCGCCGTCCCGGACGGCCGCGGCGACGGCGTCCTCGTTGCGGGAGTGACTGATTCCGCGGTCGGTGAGGATGTACACCGTGCCGAGATCGTCCTCGAATCGGTCGGGAACCGGTTTCGGGCTGCCGCACTGCACGCAGCGGCCGCCCTCGTAGCGTCGTTCCCCACAGGTCGAGCACTGCGGCATCGTGGCCGGATCATGGATCGGCAGCGCGACTTTGCGCACGCCGAGTTCACGACCGCACCCCTCGCAGAAGCGGTGACCCGCCCTGGCCGAGCCCGCGCAGTCCGGGCACCCGGGCGCGCTCACAGCGTGGTCCTCGGCCGCACCGCGTTCGCCTGATCCACCAGCACGAATCGGGTCCACATGTCGTCGGCTTCCCGCGCCAATGTCCGCAAGCATCGTTCCAACCCCGTCCGCACTCCCTGCTCGGTGAATTCCACGTCCAACAGCTTGCCTGCCGCGCTCGGTCGCTGCCCCGACCGGATCCAGTTCAGCGCCGCCTCCAGCACATGCATGCGCACCTGGGCGGTCCGGGCGCGCGAGTCCAGGCTCAGCCGTTCGACCCGCTCACCCGCCGCGCGCAGCAGTCTCTCGTCCAGGTCGGCCGGGTCTCGGCGCGCCAGCAGGGTTTCGACGGCGGAGACCCTGGCCTCGGTGAACATCGACGAGGTGCGGTCCACCTGGTCGAGCACCGTCACCGCGCCGGTCCGGTCGTCCGCGGCACGGCGCAGACGGGCGGCGCCGAAAGCGGCGGAGAGATAGGTGTGGTCGGTGCGCCACACGAGTTCGTAGAGCGCGAGCGCGCGGTGCAGATCGGCCTCGTCGCCCTCGGCGCCGAGTTCCAGCGCGGCCGCCAACGCGAGTTTGGGGGCGGGCTCGCCGGGCAGTGCGGCATAGACGGCCTCGAAATCGGCTGCGGCGGTGGCGTGGTCGCCGGTCAGCAAGGCCGCTTGGGCGCGGTACCAGACCCGGCGCCAGTCGTACTCCAACTCCTCGGCCAGTGTGTCCAGGCGGGCAAGGGCTGCCTCCGGTTCGCCTGCCTCCAGCTCGGCGCGGACCAGGCGCAGCGGAATCTCCACCGATTCACCGGATCCGGTGACCACCGCGCGCAGACCGGCGGTCAGCGCCGCCTCCAGTTCCGCGGGGGTCGCCGCGTCGGTCGTGGCCAGCAATGCGGCGCCGCTGTCGCCCGGATCGACCAGCGGGGCGGGCAGGCCGGTGATGAGCGCGACGGGTTCCGGGGTGGTGCTGTCGATGCCGAAGACCGCGCGGGCCGGGCCGAACGAGCTCGACATGCCGGGACGCGGGATGCCGTCGCCGGTGGCCAGCACCTCCCGCAGCACGCCGGTGAGCTGGTCGGCCATCTCCGACATCGAGCCGAAGCGGGCCAGCGGCTCGTCGTCGGTGGCCCGCAGCAGGAACCGGTGCAGCGAATCATGCTGGGCCAGCAGCGGTTCGGTGTCGGGGGTCGGCAGCGGGCCGAGCTTGCCGTCGGCCGAGGCCACTCGCATCATCAGCACGGCCAGGGTGCGGCCCGCGGTGTAGACCTCGGTGGCCACGGTGGGGCCGGTCTCGGCGATCTCGGGCGCCTGATAGCCCAGGGTGCCGTAGATCGGGCTGGTGCGATCGTCCATCGAGATGACGGCGCCGAGGTCGATCAGCTCGAGCCGTTCCTCGGTCTGCATCACGTTGTCCGGCTTGAAATCGCAGTACGCCCAGCCGCGGGTGTGCAGATAGCCCAGCGCGGGCAGCATTTCGAGCACGTAGGCGATGGCCTGGGCGGGCGGCAGGTAGCTGTCGGTCTCGGCGCGGTGCTTGCGCAGGATCTGCTTGAGCGAGGTGCCACCGACGTAGGCCATGACGATGTAGCCGACCGGCTCGCCGTCGGTGTCGGCGTGTTCGGTGAAGTTGTGGATCTTGACGATGTTCGGGTGGTCGACCTCGGCCAGGAACCGCCGCTCGGCCAGTGCCGCCACCAGCGCGTCGCTGTCGCCGGTGTCGATGAGGCCCTTGAGCACCACCCAGCGCTTGTTGACCCGGTGATCGACGGCCAGGTAGATCCAGCCGAGACCGCCGTGCGCGAGCGCGCCTGCCACCTCGTACTGCCCGCCCACCAGATCGCCTGCGCGCAGCCGGGGCACGAACGAGTAGCGGGTGCCGCAGTGCGGGCAGAACCCGGAGGTGCGGCCGGGCACGCCGTCGTGGCTGCGGCCGACCGGCTTGTCGCACTTGCCGCAGAAGCGATCGGATTCGGGAACCTGGGGGTCGGTCAGCACTGCCGTAGCGGGGTCAACGCGCGGCACCGGCGGCACCTCGACCAGGCCCGCGCCGAGCCTGCCGCGCGCGGCCGAGCGGGCCGAACCGGAGCGGTGGGTGCGCACCGAGCGGCTCGACGTGCGGCCGGTGGCGCTCACTGTCGGCGCGGACGGGCTGTACACGGCGGTGGCGGTCGGGGCGGTGCCGCAGGTTTCGCAGTAGCCGTCGGCGATCGTTCCGCCGCAACCGGGTTCGGCGCACACGCCGGGTGCCGGTGCAGGGGTGCCGTTGCGCGGCTGTGCGGTGGTGCGCGAGGACCGGCCGCCGTTGGCCGCGGGCGCCGGGCTCGGCGGTGGCGCGCTCGCCACGGGGGCGGTGCCGCAGACGGCGCAGTAGCCGTCCTCGACGGCGCCGCCGCACCCCGGTTCACTACATGTCATGCTGTCCGCCCCGCTTTCTCCCCGATGATCGAACGATAGTCCGCGACCGCCCGGGTGACAGCGGCCAGATCGCATGGTGTCCGGCTGAGCAGTCCCGCGGCGATGCGGTCGGCGGCGAGCACGTCACGGTCCTCGCTGACGCCCAGACGTGCCGCCTTGGCGCGGTAGGCGGTGAGCCTGCCGCGGAGTTCGGCCCGCCGGTCCAGCAGGCCGCGCGCCAATTCCTCACGTCGCATCGCGGTTTCGCTCGCCTGGGTGGTGCGTGCGCGCAAGGCCAGCAGGTACTCCACCGTCGGGCGGGTGGGTTGCGGGCCGAGCGTGTCGAGCTCGGCGCGCAGTCGCGCCGCGGGTTCGCCGCCGCCGGGCAGTTCGCCCGTGGCGACTGTGTGCTCGGCCTGCGCGACGGTGTCGTCGGCACGGCGCTGCAGCTCGTCGAGTCCGGTCAGTTGACGGCGCAGCGTCTCGACCGCGCCGGGCAGATCGGCCGCGACCGCGAGATGTTCGGCATGCCGGGCCGATTCGGTCTCGATCAGTGCGGTGAGCGCGGTGAGCGCGGCGGTGACCTCGCCTGGCGCGAAACCGAGCGGGTCTGTTCCCGCCCGGCGCAGCAGCGTCGCCAGCGGTTCGGCGGCCGCGGCCAGCGCGCCGTGGGCCTGCTCGACGCGATGCTGGAGCGGGGCGAGCGCGCCGATGACCCGCCGGTCGACCGCCTCGACCTCCTCGGCGAACGGCGCGACGAAGGCGAACGCGGCGCGCATCCGCTCCAGCAAGTCCGCGATGCCGACGGTCACGATCGTTTCGGCGGGACCGGTGAGTCCACGCTGCGCCAACGGAATCGGGATGCGGGCGATCTCGTGCGTGCGGCCGCGCAGCAGTTCGGTGAGGCGCGCGCGGGCGCGATCGTCGACCCGGCCGCGCCCGCCGCGGACCTTCTCGGCCTCGGACACGATGGCGCGCACCCGGCCCAGGTCATCCCAGAGTTCGCCGAGCGCCTTCTCCACCGACGCCCAGCGGCGCGCGGTCTCCCCCGCAGGCGGATACCGGCGGACCAGGGCCAGACCCGGGTGGCGGTCCAGTTCCAGCAGCGTCGTCGTCACTGTCGCCAATTCCGCGGTGCGCGCTGTCAGTTCACGATCGATCTCGACGATGCCGAGCAGCGGCCAGGTCATCCCACGTACCGGGGCACCGGCGGGCCCGGCGACGGGCCGAGTACCGCCAGATGCTGCTGGTAGATCCGCTGCCAGGTGCCGTCGGTGCGGGCGCGATCGAGCACGCCGTTGACGAACCGGACCAGGTCGTCGCTGCCCTTCGGCACGCCGACCGCGTAGGCGCCGGTGCCGATCTGGTCGCCGACCAGCTCCAGATTGCGATCCTGGGCGACCAGTCCCGCGAGGATCGGCTCGTCACCGCTGATCGCGTCGACCGTGCCCTGCTGCAGGGCGACCAGGCAGTCGGTCCAGTTGGTCACGCCCAGCACACTGGGCGGCGTCGGCAGCGAGAACAGCGGCGCGGCCGCCGTGGTGCCCTTGGTGACACACACTCGCTTGCCCGCCAGGCCGGCGGCGTTCGTGATCCCCGCACCCTTCGGGGCCGCGATGCGTTGCGCCGCACGGTAATAGACGCTGGAGAAGTCGACGTCGCGTCGTCGTTCGCAGGTTGCCGAGAAGGTGCGCACGATCATGTCGACCTTCTTCTCCTGCAGCAGCGGGATCCGGTCGGCGGCGGCGACGGAGCGCAGTTCGATCTTGTCGGGATCACCGAAGAGATCGCGCGCGATCTCCCGCGCCAGGTCGATGTCGAAGCCCTCGAGCCGTCCGGTGGACGGATTGCGGAAGCCGAACATGTAGGTGTTCTGATCGACGCCGACCCGCAGCCTGCCGTTCGCGACGATCGCGGCCATCGACGACCCGGCAGGCATCGCGCCGGGCAGCGGCCTGCCCGCGGGCGCCAAGGTGGCCTCGGTATCGCAGCCACCGGTGCCTTCCGCGGCCGGCGCCGAGGTGATGGCCTCCGCACCGGGCAGCGGCGGCGCGACGGCGGTGGCCGGAATCGTCGACGGCTCCGGTGCGCCACCGCAACCGGCGACCGACACGACCGCCGCGGCCAGCGCCGCCGCCAGCAGAGGACGCCGGGTGCTCATAGGAACTCCTTGATCCGTGGCCACAGGCCGGTGATCACGGCACCCGCGGCGGCCAGCAGGAGGATCAGGGTGCCGAAGGGGCTGAGAGTGAAGGTGGTTCCGGCGGCGTCGACGCCGTCGCGCAGGTCCGTGCGTGCCTGGGCGAGGGCGGCGCGCAGTTCGTGGTCGAGGCGGGCGAAGCTGGTGGCCGAGCTGTCGGGGCCGGTGCCGATCGCCTGGGTGACGGCGCCGGTGTAGTCGGCCTTCTCGTAGGCGGTGCGCTGGGCGTTGTGGCCAGCGGTCCAATTCGTCAGTGCGCGGCCCGCTTCGGAATCCGCCGCGCCCGCAGCGGTGAGACGCTGTTCCAGGCCGGTGGTGTGGGTGTGGAAGGCCGCTTCGGGCGCGGTGATGTCGCCGCGCGTGATCAGAGCCAGCGTTTCGTCGGTGCGGGCCTGCTGGGCCAGGATGCGGGCGCCGGCCAGGTTCTCCACGCGCGCACCGGCACCCGAGTCGCCGGTGTCCAGCAGGTGCGCGGCCGTCAGCGTGGCGCCCACCGACCACAGCACCGCCAGCAGCGCGGCCGCCGCGGCGAGGGCGACACCGGCATTCACCAGCCGGTTGGTGCGGCGCAGCAGCACCACCGAACCGACGGCACAGGCGGCCAGGACGAGCAGCAGGAGCACGATCGTGGTCCACGGAAGTGCGCCGATGCGGTGCTGGTCTTCCCGCACCGCGGCGAAGCGGGCCTTGTTGAGCTGTTCGGCGTTGGGCAGCAACGAGGTCTGCATCAGGTCCGAGGCCTGCCGCAGATAGGCGGAGCCGACAGGGAAGCCCTGCCGGTTGTTGGCGCGCGCGGTCTCCACCAGACCGGTGTAGGTCGGCAGGTCGGCGGCGATCCGGGCGACGATCGCCCTGGTCTGCGCGTCGGTCGCGCCCGCGGTCGCTTCCGCCAGTGCCGCAGCGGCTTCGGCGAGCGACTGCTCGTAGGTATCCCGTACCTGCGGTGATTCGATGCCACCGGACAGGAACGCCGTCGCCGCACCGGCATCGGCCGCCGACAGCGAGACGTACAGACTTTGCGCGGCGAACGCCAGCGGCTCGGTTCGGTCCAGCACCTGTTCGGTCCGCCCGGCCTTCGCGTCGAGCTGTTGCCCCGCAGTCAGTCCGGCGAGCACGCAGGCCACCGTGATCACCACGAGCACCACACCGAGCACACCCGGTGTCGTCGCGGCGAAACGCCGCAGCCACATCCCCGCGTCACGGATGGTCGCCGGTAGGCGAGATCCCACACCGTCCTCCTTCATCTCCCCGGGCGGTGTCTTCGATCGCGATAGTACGGGAGGCGCCGACAATGCGCCCGGGCGACCGAAATCGGCTCCGCACAAGCGGATCGGGCCACCGGAGAGACGAAACGGGGTCCGTCACACCGTGGTGTGACGGACCCCGTCAGGTTCGACGTAGCGGACCAGATCAGGCGCCGGCGACCTTCTCGCCCGGCTTGACGGCCGTGCCGACCTTGCTGAACCGCAGGACGCCGTCCTCGATCGGCGCCTTGTGCATCAGCGTGCGGTCGCGGTAGTAGTTGTTGACCAGCTTCCAGGCGCCACGGGCACCCTGACGCGGCATCGCGTCGTTGCCGCGCTGGATGTAGCCCGAGGTGAGCGCGCCGCCCATCAGCGACTCGTCGGCGATGTCCTCAGGGTTGGCGTGCACCTCGAAGGTGGTGTAGCCACGGTCGCGCATGATGTTCAGGACGCGGCACAGGTAGGCGGCGGCGAGGTCGGCCTTCAGCGTCCAGGACGCGTTGGTGTAGCCGATGATCATCAGGAAGTTCGGGATGTCGGAGTACAGGACGCTCTTGTAGGCGACGGTCTCGTTGAACTTCAGCGGCTTGTCGTCGATGCTCATGGTGATGCCGCCGAGCATCTGCACGTTCAGGCCGGTGGCGGTGACGATGATGTCGGCCTCGAGCTCCCGGCCCGACTCGGTCAGGATGCCCCGCTCCGTGAACTTCGCGATGCGGTCGGTGACGATGTCGGCCTTGCCGCTCTTGAGCACCTTGAACAGATCGCCGTTGGGCACCACGCACAGGCGCTGGTCCCACGGGTTGTAGCTCGGGGTGAAGTGACTCAGGTCCACGTTCTTGCCGACCTGCAGGCGCACCTGGGCCAGCATCAGCTTCTTGGCCAGCTCCGGGTTGGTGCGCGAGAGCTGGAAACTGGCGCGCTGCAGGGCGATGTTGCGGGCACGGCCGATCTTGTAGGCGATCTGGTCGGGTACGCGGGACTTCTTGAAACCGACCGCGACCGGGTCCTCGGAGGGCAGCGCCTGGATCCAGGTGGGCGAGCGCTGCAGCATGGTGACGTGCGCGGCGTCGTCGGCCATCGACGGGATCAGCGTGATCGCGGTGGCGCCGGAGCCGATGACGACGACCTTCTTGCCCTGGTAGTCCAGATCCTCGGGCCAGTGCTGCGGGTGCACGATCCGGCCCTGGAAGTCGTCCTGACCGGGGAAGGTGGGCTGGTAGCCCTCGTCGTAGTTGTAGTAGCCGCTGGCGCCGACCAGGAAGTTCGCGGTCCAGGTCTCGGTCTCGCCGGTCGCCTCGATCACGGCGGTCACGGTCCACAGGGCCGAGGCGCGGTCGAAGTCGGCGGTGACGACCTTGCGGCCGAAGGTGATGTGGTCGGTGACGCCGTATTCCTTGGCGGTGTCCTCCACGTACTGACGGATGCTGGCGCCGTCGGCGAGCACCTTGGTGCCGATCCAGGGACGGAACCCGAAGCCGAAGGTGAGCATGTCCGAGTCGGACCGGATGCCGGGGTACTTGAACAGGTCCCAGGTGCCACCGATGTTCTCGCGGCGCTCCAGGATCGCGTAGCTGCGTCCGGTCTGCTCGCGGGTGAGGTGACAAGCCGTGCCGATTCCGGACAGGCCAGCGCCGATGATCAGTACGTCGACATGCCGCGTCATTGAGGAAACTCGTTTCGTAGGGTCCGTCGCCGCTCGAGCATCGTCGCCCGAGCCTGCGGCAAGATTACGTGTTTCGCATAGTTACGTCTAGTTCGATCGGGGCGCGCCGCGGCGTGTCGGCGGTTGCACGCACGGTGATCCGAATCCGTGACGTCGCCGCATTCGCCGGTCAGAGTCGATGACTGACTCCCCTCACTGCGACGAAAAGGCGGACATGACCGAGCGCGGACTGTCGTTCCACTGGTTCCTGCCCACATATGGCGATTCGCGCGGGCTGGTCGCCGGCGGGCACGGCAGCTTCATGTCCGGCGATCGCCCGGCCACGCTGCGCTATCTGAACCAGCTCACCGCCGCGGCCGAGGACAACGGCTTCGAGGGCGTGCTGACCCCGACCGGCGCGTGGTGCGAGGACGCCTGGCTGACCACCGCCATGCTGGTACAGACCAGTGAGACGCTGAAGTTCCTGGTGGCGTTACGTCCCGGCCTGGTCAGCCCCACCCTGGCTGCCCAGATGGCGGCGACCTTCCAGCGGCATTCCGGCGGCAGGCTGCTGCTCAACGTCGTCACCGGCGGCGAGCCGCGCGAGCAGCAGGCCTACGGCGACTTCCTGGACAAGGCGCAGCGCTACGCCCGCACCGGGGAGTTCCTGCACATCGTGCGCGAGCTGTGGGCGTCGACCGAGCCGATCAGTTTCACCGGCGCGCACCTGCGGGTGCGGGACGCTCTGCTCAGCGCCCGGCCCGACCCGGTTCCGCCGGTCTTCTTCGGCGGCTCCTCCGGACCGGCGGGACCGGTGGCCGCCCGCTACGCCGACACGTATCTGACCTGGGGCGAGCCGCTCGACGCGGTGGCGAAGAAGCTCGACTGGATCCGGGGACTGGCCGCGATCGAGGGCCGCACCGTCGACTTCGGCCTGCGCATCCACGTGATCAGCCGCGACACCGCCGCCGAGGCGTGGGCCGAGGCCGACCGGCTGCTGGCAGGCATCGCGCCGGGCGCGATCGCGCGGGTGCAGGCCAGCCTCGCCGACAGCGAGTCCGAGGGACAGCGCCGGATGGCCCAGCTGCACAACGGGCGCACCGACGGACTCGAAATCGCCCCCAATCTGTGGGCCGGCGTCGGTCTGGTCCGCGGCGGCGCGGGCACGGCGCTGGTCGGCTCGCACGCGGAGGTGGCCGAGCGGCTGCTCGAGTACGCCGCGCTCGGGATCGACCACTTCATCCTGTCCGGATACCCGCATCTGGAGGAGGCGTACTGGTTCGGGGAGGGTGTGCTGCCGATACTGGAACGCAAGGGCGTGTGGCGGCATCCGTCCCGGCCCGCCGCGGTGCCGGTGGTCGCACCGTTCACCGCGGCGGCCGGTAGCTGAGCAGGATGGCAGTCGATGCACAGTGGCAGTCACTGCTGGTGACCGTGAATTCCTCCCTGTCGAACCGGCGAACGGGCCGGTGACCTGGCCTCGCCGCGCTCGCCCCGAAATCGCCATACTTCCGGCCGGCTGTGCCGTGATGCACGCCGTGCATCACACAACCGCACTCCCCCAAGCGTTTTCGGCATCGAGTGCATCCTGCGTTCCACGTGAATCAGCCCGTAACCAGGGTCGGGCGGCGTCGCCGATACGCTCGGCCTCGTGACCCTCACCGTCGGCTTCGACCTCGACATGACCCTCATCGACTCGCGTCCCGGCGTCGCCGTCGCGATCGATACCCTGGCGCGGGAGTTCGATCTGCCGATGGTGGGCAGCCACTTCGCCGACCACCTCGGGCCGCCGCTGGCCACCCTGCTCGGTGACGCGGGCGCCCCCGACGACCTGATCCCCCACCTGGTCACCCGGTTCCGCGAGCTCTATCCCGAGGTCGTCCCCCGTATCCCCGCCCTGCCCGGCGCGACCGCCGCGCTCGACGCGGTGCGCGCGCGTGGCGGACGCACGCTGGTGATCACCGGCAAGTTCGAGCCGAACGCGCGACTGCACATCGAGCATCTCGGCTGGGCGATCGACCGGCTGGCCGGTGACCTGTGGTCCACCGGCAAGGCCGACGTCCTGCGGGCCGAATCCGCCGATGTCTTCGTCGGCGACCACGCCGGGGACATGCGCGGCGCCAAGGCCGCCGAGGTGCTGGCGGTCGGTGTGACGACCGGCCCCTACGACGCCGACGGATTGCGGGCCGCGGGCGCCGATGTCGTCCTCGACGACCTCACCCAGTTCCCCGACTGGCTGACCGGCTACGCGGCCGGACGCGGGTAGGACACCGGAACCGCCTGTGCGCGGAGGGGTTTACGCCCGGAACCGCACCGTGGTCCCGGGCGTTGTCGTGACATGCCGACGGACCCCTACTGGAATCACAACACGCACTACCACCCGTGGATCCTCGAGCAGGTTCCGGCCGACGCCCGCACCGCTCTCGACATCGGTTGCGGCGACGGCCTGCTCGCCCGCAAGCTCGCCACCCGCTGTGACGCCGTCCTCGGCGTCGACATCGACGACAAGGTCATCGCCGCCGCACCGGCCGCCCCCAACGTGCACCTCGAACAGGCCGACTTCCGCGACCTCGACGACACCTTCGACATGGTCACTGCCGTCGCGACCCTGCACCACGTCCCCGTCCGCGACGGCATCGCGGCCCTGCGCCACCTGGTCGCGCCCGGCGGCACCCTCGCGGTGGTCGGCCTCTGGAAGATGCACCCCCGCGCCGACTTCCACTACCTACCGTTGCTACCCGCGATCCGCGGCCTGGACTGGTGGCGCCGCCGCGAACTGGGCGGGCCCGGCGCCGCCGTGCGCGACCCGCAGGAAACCCTGT
The DNA here is from genome assembly GCF_042799895.1 of Nocardia sp. NPDC057663. Taxonomy (NCBI): domain Bacteria; kingdom Bacillati; phylum Actinomycetota; class Actinomycetes; order Mycobacteriales; family Nocardiaceae; genus Nocardia; species Nocardia sp. NPDC057663. Next base: position 57,694 of record NZ_JBHVHX010000009.1, read on the forward strand.
CCGAGATCCGTTCGGTGACCGGTGAATTGCTCCCCGGCGCGCAGATCCGCCGCCGGCTCATGTGGCGGTACACGCTGGTGTGGCACCGCCCGCGTCAGCTCGGGTAGGCCGCCACCAGCCCGCCGTCGACGACGATGTCCTGGCCGTTGACATAGGACGCGTCGGCGGAACCGAGGAAGGCGACGAGGGCGGCGACCTCCTCGGCCGTACCGAAGCGGCCCGTCACCACCCGGCCCGCCGCCGTCGCCGCGAACTCCTCGCTCATCGCGCCCGCCGACATGGGGGTGTCGATGTAGCCGGGGCTGATCGAGTTCACCCTGATTCCGCGCGGGCCGAGTTCGGTGGCCAGGGTGCGGGCCAGGTTGTGCACGGCGGCCTTGGTGGCGGCGTAGAGGGTGAGTGCGCTGTCGGCGCGGTGCAGGGTCCACGACGCGTTGAGTACGACGGACGCGCCCGCCGTGAGCAGCGGCAGGGTCTTCTGGACGGTGAAGAACACACCTTTGAAGTTGACGTCGACGGCGTGGTCGAAGACGTCCTCGGTGATGTCGGGGAACGGCGCGAAGGTGCCGGTCCCCGCATTGGCGAAGACCAGATCGAGGCGGCCGAAGCGGGTCGCGATGCTGTCGGCCAGCGCGTCGAGTGCGGTGAGATCGGCGGTGTCGGCGGCGATTCCGGTCGCCTGCGGACCCAGATCTGTCGCGGCGGCGCGCACCCGGTCGTGGGTGCGGCCGGTGACGACGACCCGGGCGCCTTCCTCGATCAGGCGGCGGGCGGTGGCCAGGCCCATGCCGCTGGTGCCGCCGGTGACGAGGGCGATCCTGCCGGTGTAGCGGTTCATGCGAATCCTTGGGTGAGATGGTCGGCGAGGGCGGGGAGCCAGGCCTGCTGGTTGTTGCCGACGAGGTGATCGCCGCCGGGGACGCGGAGATAGCGGCCGTTCGGCGCGTACTGGGCCAGTGCCGCGGCGTCGGTGACGCCGGGAATGAGGTCGTCGCCGCCGTCGACGACCAGGAGCGGGCACGCCAGTCGCGGCGCACGCTCGGTGAGGTCGACGGTGGCGGCGAAAGCTGCGGCGGCCGCGGGTGATCCGGCGCGACGGGTCATCACGTCGCGGACGGGGTCGGGCAGGGCCGCCCAGTCCAGTCGGTACGGCCCGCTCACAATGGCGGCCACGGTGATACGCGGATCCCGCGCCGCGGCTGCCGCGGCGTAGTACCCGCCGAGACTCAGCCCGACGACGCCGACGTGCACGACACCGAGCGCGTCGATCGCGGCGCTGACGACCGCCGGATAGTCGCTGGTGAGCGTCGAGGTCGCGACCCGCGCGCCTTGTCCGGGGCCGTCCATGGCGAAGACCGATGCTCCCCGAGCGAGGAGTGCATCGGCTAGGACGTGGAATTCGTCTTTGCTGGAGTCGAGGCCGGGCACCACGATCACCGTGCCCGCCGGGTCGGCGGGGCCGCGCAGGATGCCGGTGAAATCGGGACCGGTGATCCGTCGCGCTGTCGGTTCCAGCAGGGAAAGGCCTTGTTCGGCAGCGAAGTCCGCCGCTTGTGCATGGGCCACGTGGTTCTCGTCGGGGACCAGCGTCGCCAGGTGCGACCAGCGGGCCGCCATCAGCAGATGGTGACCGCGGGTGATCGCCGAACCCGGCGCTGTCCGGTACCTGGCCGCGGCCGCCGCACACACGGGTGCCCAGTCGGCGGGCGTGGCGATCTCGGCGCAGGTCCGCCGGTAGTCGTGTGGATCGATACCCGCGCCGGTGGCCCGGCTGAACAGGGCCTCGACCAGTTCGGCGCTCATCGCGCGGCACCAGTGGTCAGCACGGCTTCGCCGCGCACCCGGCGTTCCCGCAGGTCGACGAGCACCCGCGCGGTCTCGGACCAGTCGGCGACCAGCCCGACCTCCGGATGCAACCGGCCGTCGGCCACCCACCGCACCAGCGCCTCGTCGGAGCGCGGCACCGGTTCGGCCGCCTCGGTGAACGCGACCGGTCGCTCCGGATCGCCGGTCGGAATCGAACGCTGCATGCCTCGAGGTAACCGCCGCGCGGGCCCGGCCGGCCAACAACCTGGCGACCATACCGACAACGATCGGTTGTCGCCGCTGGCTACGACCACCGCCCGGCTAGGGTGGGCGACCGTGGATCTGGATCTGGCGACCGTGCGCGCATTCGTGTTCGTCGCCGAAGAACGGCATTTCGGCCATGCCGCCGATGCCCTCGGACTCAGCCAGCAAGCGCTGTCCAAACGGGTGGCGCGGCTGGAATCGACCCTCGGAGTCCGGCTCCTCGACCGCGACCATCACGGGGTGCGGCTCACCGACGACGGTGCCCGCTTCCTGCCGGGCGCACAGGAAACGCTCGAAGCGAACGACCGTGCCGTCGCCGCGCTGCGGGCGGAGCAGCGTCCCCTGCGCGTCGACGTCTGGGGACATCTCTACGCGCCCCTGCGCACCCTCGCCGGGATCGCGGCCGCACCGGACGCGCCGCCACTGGAACCCGGCCACGGCCGTGACCTGCCCGCCGTCGCCGCCGCCCTCACCCACGGCGACATCGACGCCGGGTTCGGCCGGGTCCACCCGCCCCTGCCCGCGGGCCTCACCCATCGCCTGATCCGCCTCGAACCCGTCGACGTGCTCGTCAGCGCCGGCCATCCGCTGGCCGCGGCCACCGAACTACGCCCCGACCAGCTGCGCGGCAGCGTCCTGCACACCCCGGCAGCCCTGGACCGGCTCGATTTCCTGGCCCGTTTCGCCGACAGATTCGGCATCGACGACCATCGCGCCACCCCGAATCTCGGCCTGGCGCCGATGCTTTCCGCGCTGGCGGACGATCCGCGCGGCTTCGTGCTGCTGCCTGCCGACGTGCCGGCACCGGAGATCCCCGGCGTCCGCGCGATCCCCCTTGTCGATCCGACGCCGCTCTACGCGTGGTCGCTGATCTGGCGCTCCCGCCCCGAACCGCCGCAGCTCGAAGCCCTGGTCACCGCCCTGGTCCGGACGGCGGGCGAACGGCGGTGGCTCGACTACGATCCGGCCCGCGACTGGCTGCCCGCCGAGGCGTAGCAACCCCCACAGTTTTCGATGCGCGCACACCGGGTGATACAGTCCGGCCAGTTTTTCACGGGGAGGGTTTTCTCATCAGCGCATCGCCGACAGTCGTGCGGCGCACCGGTTCCGGGGCGCCGTCGTGACGATGAATCGCACCCGATGGATCGTGGCGGGCATCGTCGCCGTGGTCGTTGCCATCGTCGCCGTGATCGTGGTGGTCGTGGTGACCCGCGACGAGGATCCGCGGGAGTTCGTGGCCGAGCGCTATCAGCGCGCTCGCCAGCTCGACCAGGTCAACGACGGGCTCGCGTTCACCGCGGCCGCCGCACCGGCCGCCGTCGCCGCCGCCATCGCCAAGGCCACCGACCCGCGCGACCGCCGCAACACCGGCGACAACCACTACCTGCGCTTCGACAAGGACCTGATCGCGGTGTCGCCGCATGCGGGCGGATCGCTGGTCCTGGTCGACAGTCTCGCCAACGGCACCCGCCGCCACCACTCGCACACCAGCACCTACGGCTGGAACAGCGGCTCCGCGGCGGGCGATTTCCGCGGCGGCGGCAGCGACACCGGCGGCAAGTAGTTCATCGAGGCAGCTCGCCTCACACAGCACAGGAGGACACTCATGCTCGCCGACCTGGCGGCGGACGCGGGCGCCGCGCTCGCCTATTCCGCGGTGGGAATCGTGTTGATGGCTGTCGGATTCGGCCTCGTCGACCTGCTCACGCCCGGCGATCTGCGCGCCCAGATCTGGCTGGAACGCAACCGCAACGCCGCGATCCTGCTCGCCTCGAACCTGTTCGGCGTCGGCATCATCGTGGCCACCGCCATCTGGACCTCCGAGGGCAAGATCGCGCAGGCACTGCTGGCCAGCGCGATCTACGGCGTGATCGGGCTCGCCGCGATGGCGCTGGCGTTCGTGCTGCTCGACGCGCTCACCCCCGGTGATTTCCGGGCCGTCGTCGCCGACCCGGAACCGCATCCCGCGGTGTGGGTCACGGCGTCGGCGCACGTCGCGGTCGCGCTGGTGGTGGCCGCGGGCCTCACCTGATGCCCGTGCCCCGCCTGGCCAGGGCGGCGCTGCTGGCGACCGTGTTCGTCTGCGCCGCCTGCGGTCTGGTGTACGAACTGTCGCTGGTCACCCTCGGCAGCTACCTGATCGGTGACACCGCGGCACAGGCCTCGATCACGCTGAGCGTGATGGTGTGCGCGATGGGTGTCGGCGCGCTCGCCGCGAAACCGTTGCGCCGCCACGCGGCCGCCGCGTTCGTCGCGGTCGAGCTGGCGCTGGCCGTGATCGGCGGGCTGTCGGTGGCGGCGCTGTACGCCAGCTACGCCTGGCTCAACGTCTACACCGGCACACTGGTGCTGGCCGCGGCCGTGATCGGGATGCTGATCGGGGCCGAGATCCCGCTGCTGATGGAGTTGCTCCAGCAGGTCCGTAGGCAGGAGGCCAGCGGCGCGGTCGCCGATCTGTTCGCCGCCGACTACGTCGGTGCGCTGCTGGGCGGACTGGCGTTCCCGTTCCTGCTGCTGCCGGTGTTCGGGCAGATCCGCGGCAGTCTCGTGGTCGGCGTGGTCAACGCCGTCGCCGGACTGGCGTTGGCGTTCTTCTTCTTTCGCGCCCAGATGACACGTGCCGCCCGGCACGTGCTGGTCGCCGCGACCGTGGTGGTGGCCTGCGGGCTCACCGGCACCTACCTCTACGCCGACCGGTTCGAGGCGACCGCCCAGCAGGCGCTGTTCGCGCATCCGATCGTGTGGCAGACCCGCACGCCGTACCAGCAGATCGTGCTCACCGAATCGTTCTCCCCCTTCGGCACCACCGACACCCGCCTGTATCTGAACGGCGGGCTGCAATTCTCCTCGGTCGACGAGTACCGGTATCACGAGGCGCTCGTGCATCCGGTACTCGCCGGCACGCGTCGCTCGGTGCTGGTCCTCGGCGGCGGCGACGGCCTGGCTCTGCGCGAGATCCTGCGCTACCCGGACGTCGGCGAAGTGACGCTGGTCGAGCTCGATCCGGCGATGATCGAGCTCGCCCGCACCGACGAACGCCTCATCGCGCTCAACCAGCGCGCCTTCGACGACCCGCGCGTGCGGGTGGTCACCGCCGATGCCTTCACCTGGTTACGCGGCGCCCCAGGACTCTTCGACGCGGTGATCCTCGACCTGCCCGACCCGGACCAGACCTCCATCGCCAAGCTGTACTCGCAGGAGTTCTACGCGATGACCGCCAACGTGCTGGCGCCCGGCGCCCGCCTGGTGGTGCAGTCCGGTTCGCCGTTCTTCGCACCGCGCTCCTTCTGGACCATCGACGCCACCCTGCGCGCGGCCGGACTGCACACGACCCCCTACCACGTGGACGTCCCGAGCTTCGGCGACTGGGGGTTCATCCTCGCCGCGACCGGGGAGAGCCCGGCACCGGCGCTGCGCTCCCCCGGCCCACTGCGTTCCCTCGACGATCGCACTCTCACCGCGGCCACCGTGTTCCCGCCGGATCGCCGCGCGGTCGAGCCCGAGGTGTCGACCCTCATGCGCCCGGTGATCCAGGACCTGCAACGCCAGGAATGGCGTTGACGCTCAGGCTGATCCCGCTCACCGGGCTCCGGCCTGCGCCGCGGCGGGTGCCGCCCGCCGCGCACCGGGCGCGGTGACGAGGCCGAAGGCGATCAGGCTGTCGGCGGTGTCGCGGATCGTGTCCTCGACCGGGCGCATCGTCCAGCCCAGTTCCCGCCGCGCCTTCTCGGCGCTGACGTATTCGGTGCGGCCGAGCACCGGCACCGTCAGCCGGACACTCTTGTCGAAGACCGCCACCAGGCGGACCAGCCAGTTCGGCAGCACCCGGGTCGGTACCCGGAAGCCCTGCGGGTCGAAGTCACGTGCCAGCAGCCGGGCGAGCTCACCCATCCACAGCGGTTCGGCCGCGCAGATGTACCGATTGCCCGCCGCCGCGGGCACTTCCATCGCCAGCCGGTGCGCGACGGCCAGGTCCCGGACGTCGACCGGCGTCCATCCGGTGTGCACCGACCCCGGCACATCGCGGTTGAGCAGACGGCGGATCGGCTCGTGCGAGGTACTGATCGTCGCGTCGAGCAGCGGCCCGAGCACGATTCCCGGATTCACCGCGACGAGTTCGAGTCCGCCGTCGAGTGATTCGACATACTCCCAGGCGGCGCGCTCGGCCAGGGTCTTGCTCTTCTGATACGCGGGGATACGGTCGACGACCGACCAGTCGGCTTCGGTCCGCGCCTTGTCGACATCGTGGCCGTAGGCGACCGCGGCCACCGACGAGGTGAGCACGACGCGCCGCACCCCGGCCGCTGCGGCGGCGCGCAGCACCCGCAGAGTGCCGTCGACGGCGGGGCCGATCAGGGCCTGTTCGTCGTCCGGCGGCGCGGACGGGAACGGCGAGGCGACGTGCAGCACGGTGTCGCAGCCCGCCACCGCCTCGGCCCAGCCCGCGTCGTCGTCGAGCGTGGCGGCGACGAAGTCGAGGTCGCCGCCGAGGCGGCGGGCGAGATCGATCAGGTGCGCGCGCTTGGCGTGCGCGTCGAGGTCACGCACGGTGCCACGGACGGCGTAGCCGTGCTCGAGCAGTTCGGCGATGCAGTGGCCGGCCACGAAACCTGTCGCGCCGGTGACGAGTACCCGTGTGGTCATGGTTCAACCCTTCGTCCTACGGTGGAGACCGCACATCTGAGCGGTGCTCAGTTAATCTAAACACTGCATAGATTTTCTGTCCAGTGCGGATTCTCGCCGGGTGCTCGCATACGCTCGGAGGGTGAAGCGCACCAGATACCACCACGGCGACCTGCGGGCGACGTTGATGGACGCCTGCCTGCGCCTGATCGAGAGCGAAGGCCTCGCGGCCGTGAGCCTGCGCCGCGTCGCCCGCGAGGCCGGGGTCAGCAGCGGCGCGCCCTATCACCACTTCGCCGACCGCGGCGCGCTGTTGTCGGCGCTGTCGGTCGACGGTTTCCAGCAGCTCGCCGCCGACCTCGCCGCGGCCACGGCCGCGGCCACCACACCGCTGGGCGCGCTGACCGATCTCGCCGACGCCTACGTGCGGTTCTCCCGCGAGCATCCGGCGCAGTTCCGGCTGATGTTCCGGCCCGAGCTGTCCGAGCCCGACAAGCACCCCGACGCGCACACCGCCGCCGACGCCGCGTTCCAGATACTCGACGACACCGTCACCCAGGCGGTCGCGGCCGGCGTGCTCCCCGCCGACCGCGCCGAAACCCTCGCGGTCGCCTGGTGGGGGCTGGCGCACGGCCTGGCCTCACTGTGGCTGGACGGGCAACTCGAAAAGCGCTGCGAACAGATGGGAACGCAGGCGCCCGAGCTGGTCGACGCGATCATGCGCGCGTTCACCGACCTCATCGCCCCGCCCCGCCCCGGCGCCTGACGCGCCGTCACCTATTCGCCCAGCCGGGCCCGCGCGCTCACCTACAGTGGGTAGCATCACATTTCCCTCGTGTGCCCACCCGAGCAGGAGACCCGATGTCTGCCACCGCGAAACTCGATCCCGTGGTCGAAGTGTTCGTCGACGCGCTCAACGCCCAGGACACCGACCGCTTCTACGGTGTACTGACCGAGGACGCGACCATGTCCGACGACGGGGTCGAACGCAATCTCGCCCAGTGGACCGAGGCCGAGATCTTCAGCAGCAACGGGCATCTGGAGGTCGAGTCGGTCGATGCGGACGGCCTGGAGCTGACCGCCGGCTACACCAACACCCGTTGGGGCTCGATGCGTACCACCTGGCGGTTCGTCGTGCGTGACGGGCTGATCAGCCGATTCGAAACCGGACAGGCGTGAACGACAATCACTTGCTGACCCCGCGGTACGGCGAGGGCTCCCTCGCCGATCTGCTCCCCTCCGTCCTCGCCTGTCTCGGCGTCGACGGCGAAACCGACCGGCTCGGCCTCGGTCTCGATGTCGATGTCGACCGGGTGTGCGTCCTGCTGATCGACGGACTGGGCGCGCAGGCACTGGCCGCCAACGCCGATGCCGCGCCGTTCCTGTCGAGCCTGCCACCGGCGACCATGACCGCGGGCTTCCCGAGCACCACCGCCACCAGTCTCACCACCCTCGGCACCGGGCTGCCGCCGGGCGAGCACGGCGTCGTCGGCTACCTGCTGCGCCTGCCGGGCGAGGACCGCCTGTTCAACACGCTGCGCTGGTCCCTCACCGGCGACGGCCCGAAGGTCGACGCGCTGGCGGAGTTCCCGCCCGAGCGAATCCAGCCGCAGCCCACCGTCTTCCAGCGCGCCACCGCGGCCGGGGTCGCCGCGATCCAGGTCGCGCCCGGCTACCAGGACGGCTCCGGTTTGACGAGGGCGGGCTGGCGCGGCGGCGGTTTCCGGCCGTCCTTCTCGGTCGGCGATCTCGTCGACGGCGTGCTCCAGGCGATCACCTCGGCACCGAAAACCCTGGTCTACACCTATCATGCGGATCTCGACACCACCGGTCACGCCCGCGGCCCTGCCTCGCGGGCCTGGCGGTTCGAGCTCGCCAACGCCGACCGGATCGCCGCCGAACTCGCCGCGCGACTGCCCGCGCGCACCGCGCTGATCGTCACCGCCGATCACGGCATGGTCGAGCTCGTCGACCGGATCGATTTCGACACCCACCCGTACCTGTCCGAGGGTGTGGTGACGCTCGGCGGCGAACCGCGTGCCCGCCACGTCTATACCGCCGAGGGCGCGAGCGCCACCGTCGAAGACACCTGGATCGGGTCGCTCGGGAGTGACTTCCTGGTCAAGACTCGCGCCGAGGCCGTCGAAGCGGGCTGGTTCGGGCCGCGGGTCACCGACGACGCCGCGGCCCGCATCGGCGATCTCGTCGTCATCGCACGCGGTGACGGTGGCGTGGTGCGCACGGGAGCCGAACCGTTGCAGTCGATGATGGTCGGCCACCACGGCTCGCTGACCGCCGCCGAACAGCTCGTTCCGCTGCGGATCCACCGCGCCTGACCCGTACCGCCTAGTCTGTAGGCCATTCGACGCGCAACCGCGCTCAGCGAACACTCCAGGAGGAATCATGCACGCCACCACCCGAACCGGCGCGCTCGCCGTCGGCGTCGCGGTCCTGGCGGTCCTGGCGAGTGGCTGCGCCGAGATCGAGCGGGTGCTCAACCAGGGTGGCGACACGCCCTGCCGCGAGTACGTCAACCAGGATCCCGACACCAAGCGGATCACCATCACCAAGGCGATCAAGGAGCGCAACGGCACCGACAACGAACCGGCGGGTACCCTGGTCGACTCGATGATCGTGCAGGTCGACCTGCTGTGCGCGGGCCAGCGCAATATCGACACCCCGATCAAGAACGCCGACATCGCCGGCCTGTTCCTGAACAAGTAGCCGACCGCGGCGTCAAGCCGCCACGACAGGGCATGCGCCGGTGACCTGGCCATCCTCCGGCAATCGGTGCACAGACCGGTGGCGCAGCTGATAGACAGGAAAGCGCCACCGACGAGCAGGGAGGGAACGTGGGCGCACACGACGATCCGATCGCCGGATCGCCCAGGCCGGATCGGCTCGCGGACTATCGTGGCGCGCTCGAGCAGCAGTGGAATCGGCTCGCGGCACCGTCGCGTCCCCTGCAGTTGCCGCGCGACACCGGTCCGGTGCGCGAGGATGTGGCCAAGTCGTGGCAGCGGTCCCTGCAGACGGTCGACCCGGCCCAGACCGTGGCCCCCGGTTTCGACGACATCAGCGACCGCTGGTCGGAGTCGCCACTGCGCAGGCCCGTCACCGAACTCGCGGGTCAGCTGCGCGGAATCGCCGAGGATTCCGGCTATCTCGCTGTCGTCAGTGACGAATCGGGCACCATCTTGTGGACCGCGGGCGATCGCACCCTGCGCCGCCAAGGTGAGCAGGTGAACTTCGCGCCGGGCGGAGTGTGGGACGAAAGCCATATGGGCACCAATGGTTTGTCGCTCGCGCTGCACGACGACAAGGCCGTCACCGTGTTCTCCGCCGAACATCTGGTCGCCGCCCTGCACGGCTGGGTCTGCTATTCCGCTCCCATCCACGGCCCCGACGGCAGGCAGGTGGGCGTGCTCGACCTGTCCTCGAGCTGGGAACGGTCGCACCCGATGGTGATGACGTCGGTCCGCGCGCTGGTGACCGCGGTGGAGACGATGCTGCGCGCCGAAGCGCCTACCCCCGCGCCGGGTGTGCGGCTCGAATGCCTCGGCGCCGCACGGCTGTTGCGCGACGGCAGGCCGGTCCCGCTGCCACCGCGGCAGCTCGAGATCCTGGCCCTGCTGGCGCTGGAACCCGAGGGCTATACCCCCGAACAGCTCCATGCCGCGGTCTACGGTGACCGGGCGGTGTCGCTGAACACGCTCAAAGCCGATGTCTCGCACCTGCGCCGGGCAACCCGCGGCGAGATCGCCAACCGGCGCTACATGCTCACCGGACCCATCTCCTGCGACGCGGTGGACCTGCTCGCCGCCATCGAGGGCGGCGACCTCACCTCGGCACTGTGGCTGTATCGCGGTCCATTGCTCCCCGGTTCGGCCCTGCCCGGCGTCGAACAGTGGCGGGCCCACCTCGATGTCGGCATCCGCAACGCGGTGCTGGGCAGCGACCGCGCCGAACACGCGGTCGCGTTCGGCCAGCGCTGCCCCGGCGATGTCGCCGTGCACGAGCACGCCCTGCGCCTGCTCCCCCGCGACGACGTCCGCCGTGCCGTCGTCACCGCCCGTCTCTACACCGCACGCCAGGGCTGACCTGCGCAAACGCGCTAACCAACCTCGTACCAACCTTCTCCGACCATAGTGTGTCCCACCACGCAAGGGTCGCGAGGAGCGAGGCGCATGATCTACGGCAAACCCGGATCGGACACCGGCATCGTCAGCTATGCCGCCCGGTACGACAACTTCATCGGAGGTGACTGGGCCGCCCCTATCGAAGGCCGCTATTTCGACAACACCTCGCCCGTCGACGGCGAGACCTTCTGCTCGGTGGCCAGATCCACCGCCGCCGATATCGACATGGCACTCGAGGCCGCGCACCGGGCCACCGACCGCTGGGCCGCTACCCCGGTCGCCGAGCGGGCCGACATCCTGAACAAGATCGCCGACCGGATCGAGAACAGCATCGAGCCGCTGGCGGTCGCGGAGACCTGGGACAACGGCAAGCCGGTCCGCGAGACCCTGGCCGCCGACCTGCCGCTGGCCGTCGACCACTTCCGCTACTTCGCCGGTGTCCTGCGGGCCCAGGAGGGCGGGATCTCGCAGATCGATCCCGACACCGTCGCGTATCACTTCCACGAACCGCTCGGTGTCGTCGGGCAGATCATCCCGTGGAATTTCCCGATCCTGATGGCGGCCTGGAAGCTGGCCCCCGCGCTGGCCGCCGGCAACTGCGTGGTGATCAAACCCGCCGAACAGACGCCCGCTTCGCTGCTGCTGGTGGTCGAGCTGATCGCGGATCTACTACCGCCCGGGGTTCTCAACGTGGTCAACGGTTTCGGCGTCGAGGCGGGCAAACCGCTGGCACAGAGCCCGCGGGTGGCCAAGATCGCCTTCACCGGCGAGACCACCACCGGCAGGCTGGTCATGCAGTACGCCGGGGAGAACATCATCCCGGTGACGCTGGAGCTGGGCGGCAAGAGCCCCAACATCTTCCTGCCCGATGTGCTGGCCGCCGACGACGACTACCTCGACAAGGCGATCGAGGGTTTCGTGATGTTCGCCCTGAACCAGGGTGAGGTGTGCACGTGCCCGTCGCGGGCGCTGATCCACTCATCGATCTACGACGAGTTCCTCGCCCGCTGCATCGCCCGCACCGAGGCCATCGTGTCCGGTCATCCGCTCGACACCGAGACGATGATCGGCGCGCAGGCCGGCAACGACCAGTACGAGAAGATCCTGTCCTACCTGGACATCGGCAGAGCCGAAGGCGCCCGCGTGCTGACTGGAGGGGAAGCACGTAAGGTCGACGGCCTGCCCGGTGGGTATTACATCGAACCCACCGTCTTCGAGGGTGAGAACACGATGCGGATCTTCCAGGAGGAGATCTTCGGCCCGGTCGTCGCGGTGACGCGTTTCGACACCACCGACGAGGCGATCCGCATCGCCAACGACACTCTCTACGGCCTCGGTGCGGGCGTGTGGACCCGCGATATCACCACCGCCCATCGACTAGGCCGCGGCATCAAGGCCGGCCGGGTGTGGACCAACTGCTACCACTCCTACCCCGCGCACGCCGCGTTCGGCGGCTACAAGAAGTCGGGATTCGGCAGGGAGACCCACGCCATGGCGCTCGGGCACTACCAGCAGACCAAGAACGTGCTGGTCAGTTATTCGACGACGAAACTCGGGATGTTCTGATGCAGAACCGGATCCACCGTGTGGAGATCACCGAACGGGCACAGACGCTGTTGCGCAGGCTGATCGAGGACAACGGCCCGGTGCTGTTCCGCCAGGCGGGCGACTGTGGCGACTCCGATGTCGCGCCGGTCTGCCTGTCGGCCAAGCAGTTCCCGATCGAGAAGGCCGACGTCCTGCTCGGCAGGCTCAGCTGGCACACCGAGTTCTGGATCAGCCCCGAGCAGTTCGAATGCTGGAAGGACACCCACCTCACCGTCGACGCGGTGCGCGGGCAGGCCAGCGCGGAATCGCTGGAAGCGGGCCAGGGCATGCGATTCGTGTTGCGCGCCAGGCAGTTGACCGCCGCGGAGAACGCCGCGCTGGCGGCCGCACCGCCCCCACGAACGGGCGCCGACCGCACGCTGTAGCGGCGCCACCGACCTGACCTGGCTGGACCTTCCCGGCGCTGCCAGGCCACGGCGAGCCCCCGCCGACTGGGCCATCGCGGCTCAGCCGGCGGGGTGAGCTCGCCGCTTCCGTGCTGGACGGCACATAGCAAATGCGTTCGGGCACAAACCAAATCACGTCTCGCTCAGCGAGACATGCACGCCAAGACTGCAACGATTCCGTTACGTTATAGCGATGTTCTTAGCGAGGCTCGGTGTTCGTACCCGGATTCTGGCGATCGCTCTCATTCCCAGTCTCGCCCTGGTGGTCGTCGGCGTGGGCACGGCGGGCTATCTGGTCGAGGAGAGCAACCAGGCCAAGACCTGGGCATCGGAGATGCAGGCGGCGCTGCCCTGCACCCGCGAGGTGATCGAGGCGGTCCAATCCGAACGCCAGCTCACCCTGGCGCACCTCGCCGGTGACGAGAGCGCCCAGCCCGCACTCGGTCCCGCCCGTGCCCGGCTCGACGCCGCCTTCCGTGCCCTGATCGAGGTCTCGACGGCCATCCGCGAGGTCGACGACTCCAACATCGGTGACGACAAGGGCGGATTCGCCACCCTCGGAACTCATCTGGCCAGTGTCCGCGGTGGCGCCGACGCGGGGATGCTGCCCGCCATCGACGCCTACACGTTCTACAACCGCTTGCTCGATGTGTTCCCTCAGGGCACGAAGGTCGCCGAGCGCGCCGCCCCCGACGCTGTCGTCGCCTCCGGTGTCAGCGAGGGCCTGCGCCTGCTCAACGCCGCCGAGGCGATGTCGCGCAGCAATGCCCTCGCCCTGTCGGTGGTGGCCGCGGACGGCGCGACCAGCATTCCACTCGACGAGTTCCTGCGGCAGAGCGGCTTCTACCACAACGAAGTCGCCAATGTGGCCGCGGAACTCGACGAGGCCCAGCGCCCTGTGATCACCGCGCTGCTGGCTTCGCCGAACTGGCAGCAACTCTCGGCCATGGAGTCGGCCATCGTGCAACGGTTCGCGGCACCGGCTACGCAGACCTCCACCACGTCGGCCAAACAGACGTCCGCGCCGGCGCTGCCGCTGTCGTTGCCCGAATGGCAGAGCGCGGCAGCCGAAGTCAACCGGGCCCTGCTCGACGCGTACGACGCGCACAACAAGCACATCCAGAAGCTCGCCGAGGACACCGCGCACCGGGCCGAGGTCAACGCCGCCCTGGCAGGCGGCGGCGTGCTCGCGCTCAGTGTGCTGGTGTTCCTGATCGCGGTGATCCTGGCCAACCGGATCATCCGGCGCCTGCGCAGGCTGCGCACCGAAACCCTCGCCCTCGCCGACGAACAGCTGCCCGCCACCATGCGCGCGCTGCGTGCGGGCGGCGACATCGACGCCGTGCAGACCTCCCCCACCCTGGACTTCGGCAAGGACGAGATCGGTCAGGTCGCCCAGGCCTTCGAGCACGCCGCCTCGGCCGCGCTGCGCGCCGCCGTCGACGAAGCCCGCACCCGGGAGGGTGTGCGCGCGGTGTTCCTCAATATCGCCCACCGCAGCCAGATCGTGGTCCACCGTCAGCTGGAGATCCTCGACGAGGCCGAGCGCAGCCAGGAAGATCCGGCGCTGCTCGAGACCCTGTTCAAGCTCGACCACCTCGCCACCCGCGAACGCCGTAATGCCGAGAATCTGATCATTCTGGGCGGCGGGCGGCCCGGTCGCCAGTGGCGCAAGCCGGTTCCGGTGATGGACGTCGTGCGCAGCGCCATCGGCGAAACGCTCGACTACGCCCGGGTGCGCGTCACCAAGCTGCCCGAGGTGGAGGTCGTCGGCACCGTCGTGGCCGACCTCGTGCACCTGCTCGCCGAGCTCGTCGACAACGCCACCGCGTTCTCCCCGCCGCAGTCGCGGGTGGAGGCGAGCGGCAACATCGTCGGCAAGGGCGTGGTCGTCGAGATCACCGATCAGGGCATGGGCATGAGCCCCGAGGACATGGCCAAGTACAACGCCATGCTGGCCGATCCGCCGGACTTCGGTGTCGGCACGCTGTCCTCGGACTCGCGGCTCGGCCTGTTCGTCGTCGCCCGGCTGTCGACCTCGCACGGTGTGTCGGTGCGGCTCAGCGAATCCGACTACGGCGGCATCCGCGCCATCGTGCTCATCCCGCTGGCCCTGCTCGCCGGCGAGTCCGATACCGCGATGATGGCGCCGGTGACGACCGGTCCGCTGCGGCGTGGCCTGCCTGCCCCGGCGCCCGAGCCCGCTCCGGTCGCGGCTCTCGAATCGGCACCGGCGCCCACCTCGGTGGCCACGCTCGTCGCCGAGCCGCCCGCCCCGCCGCGCCCGGTGGCACCCGCCCCCGAACTGCCCGCCGTGCAGACCGACGGCCCCGAAGAGCGACCCGCCCTGCCGCGCCGCCAGCGGCAGACGAACCTGGCGCCCGAGCTCACCGAAGAACCTGCCGCCGAAGCGCCCCGGGCGCCGGAGCGGCCACGGACAGCCGAACAGGCGCGCGATCTCATGTCCGCGATCGAGAACGGCACCAGGCAGGGGCGCAAGCCCCTGACCACATCGAACCAGGACGAACAGGAAGGCTGAGGTGAACTCTCCCCACCCCGGTGATCTCAACTGGCTGCTCGACGATCTCGTCGACCGGCTGGCGGGGGTCCGCTACGCGGTCGTGCTGTCCACCGACGGGCTGCTGCTCGGACGTTCCTCGCAGATGAAGCGTGAGGACGCCGAGCACTTCGCCGCCATGTCGTCGACTCTCTACGGTCTCGCGCGCAGCGCGGGCAGCCGCTTCGACGGCGGTGGCGTGCGGCAAGCGGTGATCGAGCTCGATCGCGCCGTTCTGTTCGTCACCTCGGCGGGCGACAACGCGTGCCTGGCTCTGCAGGCCAACGAGTCGGCGAACCTCGGCATGGTCGCCTACGAAATGAATCTCACCGTGCAGCGGGTCGGCAATTATCTGTCGACCGAGCCGCGGCACGGACTGGCGGAGCTATAGGAAGCCTCACATGACTCGACTCGGCGATCCGTGGTTCGACGACGCGGCCGGACCTCTCGTCCGGCCGTACGCGGTGACCCGCGGCCGCACCATGGGTGCGGCGCACGACCTGGACATGCTCACGGTGGTGGTGGCAGTACATCCCGCCCCCACCTTGCGACGACCGGAACCCGAGTACGCGACGATCGCACGGTTGTGCAAGCGTCCGCAGTCGGTGGCCGAGGTCTCGGCCGTGCTGAAACTTCCTCTGGCGGTGACCAAGATCCTCGTCGGTGATCTCATCGCCGAGGGCCACCTCATCTTCCGGTCTCCGGTAGCGGCCGAGGCCGGCACCGGGGACCTCAACGTATTGCGAGCGGTTCTGGATGGCATCCGAAAACTTTGACCCCACAGCACTGGGCGGGCAGCACCTGGCCGCCTCGGTGAAGATCCTTATCGCCGGCGGCTTCGGCGTCGGCAAGACCACCATGGTCTCCTCGATCAGCGAGATCGCGCCGCTGCGCACCGAAGAGCTGATCACCGAGGTCAGCACCGGCGTCGACGACCTGTCGGGGGTGGAGCAGAAGTCGACGACCACGGTCGCGCTGGACTTCGGCCGCATCACCATCGACCGCGATCTCGTGCTGTACCTGTTCGGTACGCCCGGCCAGGACCGGTTCTGGTTCCTCTGGGACGAGCTGTGCCGCGGCGCGCTCGGCGCGATCGTGCTCGCCGACACCCGTCGCCTGAGCAATTCCTTTGCGGCCGTGGACTTCTTCGAACGGCGCGGTTTGCCGTTCCTGATCGCGGTGAACTGCTTCGAAGGCGCGCCGCGCTACACGATCGACGAGGTCCGCGACGCGCTCGACCTCGATCCGAACACCCCGGTCATGCTGTGCGACGCCCGCGACCGGCCCTCGGCGAAGGCGGTGCTGACCCACCTCGTCGAGTACCTGATCGAACGCGCCACCCGCACCCCGGTGACCACCTAGCCGGTGGTCGACCGGGGGGCGGTCCCGGTCAGTTCTCCTGTGCTTCCAGATACCCGCGCCGATCCGGCTGTTGCCGACTTGCCCGGAAATGCTTCCGCTGCCATCTGGAACGAGTAATAATTTGTAATGTGTCCACCACGTCGGACTTCGAGCGGATGCTCCGCGCAGCCTCGCTGCGCGTCACCTCGCCGCGCCTGGCGGTGCTCACCGCCGTGCACCAGCAACCGCACGCCGACACCGACACCATCCTGAGCCGGGTCAGAGACACCCTCGGCGCGGTGAGTCATCAAGCCGTGTACGACGTGCTGCGTGTACTCACCACCGCCGGACTGCTCCGGCGGATCCAGCCGATGGGCACGGTCGCCCGGTACGAGACCCGGGTCGGGGACAACCATCATCACCTGGTGTGCCGATCCTGCGGCGTGATTGTCGATGTCGACTGCGCAGTCGGCGATGCGCCCTGTCTGACCGCTCTCGATGACACCGGTTTCGTCGTCGACGAAGCCGAGGTCATCTACTGGGGCCGCTGCCCCGACTGCCTGACATCATCACTCTCCTGAAAGGAATCACCGTGCCCGAGGAACATCCACCTATCGCGGAAGCCAACACGGAACCCGGTGAAAATGGTTGCCCCGTTACCAATCATCGCCCATTCGCGTCCGCCGACGCCCGTGGCAGCAACCGTGACTGGTGGCCGCACCAGCTCAACCTGACAATCCTGCAGAAGAACCCGCCGGTGGCGAACCCGATGGGCGAGGACTTCGACTACGCGGCCGAATTCGCGACCCTGGACCTGGCCGCCGTGAAGCAGGACATCGAGCAGGTCATGACGACCTCGCAGCCCTGGTGGCCTGCCGACTTCGGCCACTACGGCCCGTTGTTCATCCGGATGGCCTGGCACTCGGCGGGCACCTACCGCGTCGGTGACGGCCGCGGCGGCGCGGGCGCCGGCCTGCAGCGGTTCGCGCCGCTGAACAGCTGGCCCGACAATGCCAGCCTGGACAAGGCCCGCCGCCTGCTGTGGCCGGTCAAGCAGAAGTACGGCAAGAAGCTGTCCTGGGCCGACCTCATCGTGTACTCGGGCAATGTCGCGCTCGAGTCGATGGGCTTCCCGACGTTCGGTTTCGGTGGCGGCCGCGTCGACGCGTGGGAGCCGGAGGAAGACGTCTACTGGGGCCCGGAGCGCACCTGGCTCGGCGACGAGCGCTACTCCGGTGAGCGCAACCTCGAGCGCCCGCTCGCCGCGGTCCAGATGGGCCTGATCTACGTGAATCCCGAAGGCCCCAACGGCAATCCGGATCCCATCAAGGCCGCGATCGACATCCGGGAGACCTTCGCGCGGATGGCGATGAACGACGAGGAGACCGCCGCGCTCATCGTCGGCGGGCACACCTTCGGCAAGACCCACGGCGCCGGTCCGGCCGACCTCGTCGGTCCCGAACCCGAGGCCGCCCCGCTGGAACAGCAGGGCCTCGGCTGGAAGAGCGGCTTCGGCACCGGTGTCGGCGCCGACTCGATCACCAGTGGGCTGGAAGGCATCTGGAACAGCACCCCGATCACCTGGGACAACAACTTCCTCGAAACCCTGTACGGCTACGAGTGGGAGCTCAGCGCGAGCCCGGCCGGGGCGCATCAGTACATTCCGAAGGGTGGCGCGGGCGCCGACACCGTGCCCGACCCGTTCGATCCGGCGAAGAAGCGCACCCCGGTCATGCTGACCACCGACCTGTCGCTGCGGATGGACCCGATCTACGAGCGGATCACCCGGCGCTGGCTGGAGCACCCGGACGAGCTCACCGACGCGTTCGCGCGCGCCTGGTACAAGCTCACCCACCGCGACATGGGTCCGGTCGCGCGCTACCTCGGCCCGCTGGTCCCGTCCGAGGAACTGCTGTGGCAGGACCCGGTGCCCGCGCACACCGGCCCGCTGATCGGTGACACCGAGATCGCGACGCTGAAGAGCCAGATCCAGGCCTCGGGTCTGACTGTCGTGCAGCTGGTGTCGACGGCGTGGGCGGCGGCCGCGTCGTTCCGCGGCAGCGACAAGCGCGGCGGCGCCAACGGCGGCCGGATCCGGCTGCAGCCGCAGGCGGGCTGGGAGGTCAACCAGCCCGACGAGCTCGCGCAGGTCGTCCGCACGCTCGAGGGCATCCAGTCGACGTTCAACGCCGCGGGCGGCGCCCAGGTGTCGTTCGCGGATCTGGTCGTCCTCGGTGGCGCCGTCGGCGTCGAGCAGGCCGCCAGGACGGCCGGTTACGACGTGAGCGTGCCGTTCGCGCCGGGCCGCACCGATGCCACCCAGGAACAGACCGACGTGGAGTCGTTCTCGGCGCTCGAACCGAAGGCCGACGGGTTCCGTAACTACCTCGCCAAGGACGCCGGGATCCCCGCCGAGTACCTGCTCGTCGACAAGGCGAACCTGCTGACGCTCAGCGCGCCGGAGATGACCGTCCTGCTCGGTGGTCTGCGCGTGCTCGGCGCGAACTACCAGCAGTCGCCGCTCGGCGTGCTCACCGCACGGCCGGGCGCGTTGACGAACGACTACTTCGTCAACCTGCTCGACATGGGCATCGAGTGGGTGCCGTCGGCCGCCGACGACGACACCTACGAGGGCAAGGATCGCGCGACCGGTGCGGTGACCTGGACCGGCAGTCGCGCCGATCTGGTGTTCGGCTCGAACTCGCAGCTGCGCGCCGTGGCCGAGGCCTACGCGGCCGACGACGCGAAGGAGAAGTTCGTGCACGACTTCGTCGCCGCGTGGACCAAGGTGAGCAACCTGGATCGGTTCGATCTGGCCTGACCTGTCAGCGCGAAACACCCCGTGGCTCGGACCGAGCCACGGGGTGTTTCGTGTGCAGGCCCGGATCACGCGGTGGCGTCGGCCTCGGCGAGTTCGGCCAGCCGATCGACCGACGCCCGCAGCTTGTCCGAGGTGGTCGCCCTGGCCCGCACCTGTCGCAGTTCGTCGTGCAGCTGGGTCCAGTCGTAGGTGTGGGTCACCCGGGTATGGGTGTCGTCGATCGGCTCCAGCTCCCAGCGCCACAGGTGGCCGGGCGGGGTCTTGCCGGGCTCGGACGGATTCCAGGCGATGCGCCGCCCCTCCTCGAACTCGACGATGTGATTGTCGCGATCGACGCCATTGGTGAGGGTGGTGGTGAAGACATCGCCGGTGGCGCGGACCCGTTGGCCCGCGCTCGCCTCAGCGAGATTGTCGTTACCGTCCCAGCGCGGCTGCTGGGCAGGGTCGGCGATCAGTTCGAAGATCGCGGCGGCATTCGCCGCGACGTCGCGGGAGGCGTGGACGATGCGGGGCGCGTCGATGGTTTCGGTCACCGGCCGATCGAACCAGCAGCTCACCTGACCCGGCAACCATTCCGCTCGAGCCCGCGGCTAACTCGCCCGGTACACCGCGAAGACGGGGATCTCCCTGCTCGTCTTGTCCCGGTACTCCGCGAACCCCGGCATCAGCTCGACCATCCGGTCGAACAGCGCCGTGCGCTCCGGGTTCGCGACGAGTTCGGCTTTGCCCGTGAAGGTTTCGGTCGGCAGCTCGACGGTCAGCTCCGGGTTCGCGACCAGGTTGTGGTACCACGCGGGGTGCTTGTCGGCGCCGCCGTTGGAGGCGATCAGCACGATGCGCTCGCCGTCGGGCAGGAACACCAGCGGGTTGGTGATCGCGCGACCGGACTTCGCACCGGTGGTGGTGATGATCACCATGTTGTCGCGGCCCTCGAACATGCCGCCGACCCGGCCATCGTTGGCCCGGAACTCGGCGATCACCTGGTCGTTGAATGCACTCATCCTCGTCCTTTCGCGGTGCGGTCCTCTGCGCCAACCATCCGGGCACGCCGTGCATTCCCGCCGCGAACCGGGCTGCCTCGGCATATGCGTCGAAGTAGTGAGGTCCTCTAACGTTGCGGGGTGCTAGGACATTCACATGCGACCAGTGGCGCGCTGGCCTGGGCGGGTACCGCCGCGGCGCTCCCGCTCACGGTCGCCGCGTTCCCCCTGTTCGACAGCGACACAACACGATTCGGGATCGCCGAATTGATCATGGGCACCCTGCTCACCGCGGGTGCCGCCTTGTTGCCGGACGCGGATCATCCGAATGGAACCATCTCGCACGTGCTGGGCCCGGTGTCACATCAGTTGTGCCGGTTGATCTCCTGGGTCTCGGGCGGCCATCGCCACGGCACCCATTCGCTGCTGTTCGTGGTGGCCGCGGTCGCCGCCACCTGGGCCGGGGAGCATTACCTCGGCAGGCCGTTCACGCTGGCCCTGGTGTTCTTCCTGCTCGCGCTGGCGGTCCGGTCGCTGCATCTGTGCCCGCCGGGCAAGAGCGTGCGGACCTACGGGACGGTCATCGTGCTGGCCACGGCGGGCACCTTCGCCGTCGACTACTGGATCGTCGACCGGCCCGCGTGGCTGCCGATCTGCGTCGGACTGGGGTGCCTGGCGCACCTGCTGGGCGACTGTCTCACCGATCGGGGTTGCCGGCTGCTGTGGCCGTTCCCGCTGCGCACCCGGGTGCCGTTGATCGAGCGGACCGGGAACCGGGTCGAAACCTGGGTCATCTCTCCGCTTTTCGTGCTCGGCACGCTCGGTGCGCTCTGGTACGCGATCATGCACCGGCCGTGATCGGCGATCGTTCGTGAGGACGGCGGGCCCTCCCCCGCCGTCCTTGTTTCTTTTCCGCAATTCAAGGCAGCGCATCACATGTTTTAATGCGCATATCGCAGTATCACCATGTTGATTGTGATCTGTAACGAATAGAGAGCGGGAGACTCCATCCATTTTCCCGAAGCTGCCCCACGCTCAGCATCTTTCAGTGCACAGTTGTACTCTCAAAGCCGTGACCGAGCAGCTCCCCCAATCCCACGCCGAAGTACAAGCACTCACGCGGCTGGCAGGCGACGAGTTCGTCGGCGCCGTCGACGGGATCGCGGCCATCCACCGCGCCATCTCCGATCGTGTCTTCGCGGCCGTGCGGGTGGGCGTCGGCCCGGCCGCCGATCCGGTGAAGATCGTGCACGACGCGATCACCGATGGCGTGTACGCGGTGGTCGGCGGGACCGGGTTCGTGGTGGGCGAGGTCGCGAGCGCGGTCCAGGTTCCCGGTGTCACCACACCGTCGCGCACCGTGTGGGGCGCGGGCATCCTGGCCGCCGTGCAGGGGCTGATCGGCGACGCACTCGCGGACGAGACACCGATCCTGGCCTCCCCCATGACCTTTCGCGTCGATGGCGCGCCGGTACCGCCCGAGCAGCTGGCGGCCCATTTCGCCGTGCCGACGACCCGGCTGGTCGTGCACCTGCACGGACTGGTGGAGACCGAACACGCGTGGCGCCTCGGTGGGCGACCTACCTACGGCGAACGGCTCGAGGACGACCTCGGCTACACCCCGGTGTTCGTGCGGTACAACTCGGGCCTGCACATCTCCGAGAACGCCGCACAGCTCGACGCCCTGCTGACGCGCCTCGTGGCGACCTGGCCGCTGCCGGTGCACGAGATCTGCCTGATCGGCCATTCCATGGGCGGGCTGGTCGCGCGCAGTGCGTGCCATCAGGCCGACGCGGCAGGCCAGGAATGGGTGCGCGCCGTCCGGCAGGTGGTGTGCCTCGGCTCCCCACACCTGGGCGCACCGCTGGAGCAGCTCGCCCACTACGCCGCGGCCGCGTTCGACCTGCTGCCCGAGACCCGTCCGCTGGGCACGCTGTTGCGCAGGCGCAGCGCGGGCATCCGGGATCTGCGCCACGGTTCCCTGGTCGACGAGGACTGGCGCGATCTCGATGTCGACGCCCTGCGCGCGCGAGCGGTCCGCGAGGTGCCGTTGATCGCGGGCGCCGAGCACTACTTCGTCACCGCGACGTTCACCCGCAGCCCGAAGCATCCCCTCGGCCTGATCGTGGGCGACGGCATGGTGCTGACCGGCAGCGGGTCGGGTCGCGGCCGGGCAGGCCGGATCAGCTTCGACGGCGTCCACAGCCTGCATGTGCCCGCGGCGAACCATTTCAGCCTGCTCAATCACGACGCGGTCTACGCGGCACTGCACAGCTGGCTGTCGAGCACACCACGCAAGGCAGTCCGGGTGGATACGCTGTGGCCATGACTCTCGACCACGGCGACCCCGGCGACGCACCCTCCATCCCGCTGCCGACCGCTCCCCTGACCAACGAGGCCCGCCCCTCGGCGGCCGAGGAGGCCAGAACGATTGCGGCGGCCACGAATACGGGCACCCTGGCCAGCCTCACGGCCGACGGGGCCCCGTGGGCGTCGTTCATCACCTACGGACTGCTCGACGGCGCGCCCGTGCTGAGCGTCTCGCGGCTGGCCGAGCACGGCCGCAATCTGGCCGCCGATCCGCGCGCCAGCATCGCCATCGTGACACCGGACATCCCGGCCGATCCGCTGGCGGGCACCCGGATCACCCTGGCGGGCGTGGTGGAGCAGCCGGTGGGCGCCGAGGCCGAGGCCGCGCGCGCCGCGCACCTGGCCGCGATCCCCGCCGCGAAGTACTACATCGACTACAGCGATTTCACGCTGTGGATCCTGCGGGTACAGCGGGTGCGCTGGGTCGGCGGATACGGGCGGATGGATTCGGCCTCGGCGCAGGAGTACCTGAACGCGCAGCCGGACCCGATCGTGCCGCAGGCCGCGCCGGGCATCGCGCACCTCAACGCCGACCACGCCGACGCGCTGCTGGCGATGGCCCAGCAGCTCGGCGGATTCCCCGACGCGACCGCGGCCACCTGCGTGCGCGCCGACCGCTACGGGCTGGAACTGCGGGTCGAGACGCCGCGCGGAGTGGCCCGCACCCGGGTCGGCTACGCCGAACCGCTCTCGGAGATCGCCGAATTGCGGTCGGCGACGGTCGAACTGGCACGCCGGGCCCGCGCGGCGGGCTGAGCCGCGCGGGCGGCCTGCCGGTCTGCGGAATCAGGTCCAGAGCGCGGCGACGAGCACGTTGACGATCGCGAGTCCACCCGCGACGTCGGTCATCCAGTCGATCTGCTTGCCGCGCTTGGCATCAGCCCTGCCCATCTCGGCGAGCGCGACCACGATCACCGAGATCGCCAGCTTCACCGCCAGCTTGGTGGTGTCCGGGTCCTTGCCGAGCGAATCGACACCCGAGGCCAGGCCGGCCAGGATCACACCGGTGACGAGCTGCGCACGCGCGCCCCAGACCATCAGCTCCGACACGACAGGACGCGAAGCGGCGAAGCCACCGACCACGGCGGCCATACCGAGCAGGTGCGTGACAACCACCAGGTTGTAGACGAATTCCATGAACGCCGAGCGTAGTTCAGACGAAAGCGGCCGGCGCCCGAAGGCGCCGGCCGCTTTCCGACGAACTGTCCCGTGTGACTATCCCGCCTGCTGCTCCAGCAGTCGCGCATCCTTGCGGACACCGAAGGCCGTGATGATCTCCATGATGCCGATGACGATCAGGAAGATGCCGACCACCAGGGTGAGGGTCGTCAGCGAGCTGATCGGCCACACGATCAGGACGACACCGGCGATGGCGCTGATGATGCCGTAGAAGATCTGCCAGCCGCGGCCGGGGACGCCCTTCTCCGACATGGCGGCGAACAGGATCGCGACGCCACGGAACAGCCAGCTGATGCCGATCCACAGACCGAGCAGCACGATCGAGGCGAGATCGTCGCGGAAGCAGAAGACACCGATGATCAGCGACAGCACACCGCTGATGAAGGACAGCACCCGGAAGCTGGTGCTCGGCAGGTGGGTGAAGGCGGCGATCAACTGGAAGATGCCGCTGACAACCATGTAGATACCGAACAGGATGCCCGCCACGAGCAGCGTCTTGTCGGGCCACACGAGCACGATGATGCCGAGGACCACCGCGAGGAGGCCGGTGACCAAGATTGTTTGCCAGGTTTTCTTGGCAAGAGCCGCAAAGGGGCTCTCCAGCTCGGTGTTTGTCGTCATGACGAGATGTTATGCCCGTACACTCTCGTTTTCCGGAAATTAGCTGGGGCCGTGATCGTGTCGCGACCGGGGGCATCGCACCGAGCGGGGGTTCCGCATCCTTGCCCACGCGAACGTTTGGCTTCCCCGGCTGCCGGGTAGGTCATGGAGGTGTCGGTTGTACTCGTGCTGCAAGCTCGGGGCCTCGGTGATCTCCTCGCCGCGGTCCCGGCTCTGCGTGCTCTGCGCCGGGCCGAACCACGCAGCAAGATCGTGCTGGCGGCGCCGCATCGATTGGAGCAGATCGTCGATCTGATCTCCTCGGTCGATGAACTGGTGCCCACCGCCGATCCGGCCGCACTGATCTGGGACGGGCCCGCGCCGGAGCTGGCGGTGAACCTGCACGGCGCGGACGGCGCCAGCGCGCGAGCACTGGCCGACACCGGTGCCGACCGGATCATCGGCCACCGCTCCCCCGCACTCGCCAAGCTCGCGGGTCCCCGCTGGGATCCGGAGGCGCACGTGGTGGATCGGTGGTGTCAGCTGCTGGAGTCGGCGGGAATAGCGGCCGATCGCCGCAATCTGGGGTTGGTGCCACCGGTGGCGTCGCTGAGCCGCCGGGACTGCGTCGTCGTGCACATCGGCGCGGGCGCCCCCGCCCGGCGGTGGCCGCCGGAGCGGTTCGCGGCCGTCGTGCGGCATCTGCTGGTGCTCGGCCGGGACGTGGTGCTCACCGGCGACCCGTTCGAACGCGATATCGCCGTGCAGGTGGCCGCGCAGGCAGGCCTGCCCGACGACCGGGTACTGGCGGGCAGGCAGAACCTCACCGATCTGGCCGCCACGGTCGCCGAAGCCTCCCTGGTGATCAGCGGTGACACCGGCGTCGCACATCTGGCGACCGCCTTCGGCACCCGCACCGTGCTGCTGTTCGGGCCGACGCCGCCGCGCCGGGGCGGCCCGCCCGCCCACCTGCTCGGCAGGCACGCGGTGCTGTGGGCGGGACAGGTCGGCGACCCCGAGGGCCGCTCGCCGGACCCGGGGCTGCTGCGGATCGGCGTGCCCGAGGTGGTGTCCGCGGTGGACGCGCAGCTGAACAAGCAGGACTGGGCGGACTCGACCCGGTCGCGTTATCGCCGGGTGGGCTGAGCCGGGGCGACGGCATCGCGCAGTGCGGCGGCGTGCGCGGCCAGCGCGCTGGGCCAGAACTGCTCGAGATAGTCGCGGGCGTCGCTGAGGCCACGGGGGTCGAGGGAGTAGAGGTGGCGGTTACCGTCGCGGCGCATGGTCACCAGGTGCGCTTCGCGGAGCACACGCAGGTGCTGCGAGGCCGCCGAGCTGGTGATGCCGGTGGTCGCGGCGAGGTCGGCCACCGAGCGTGGGCCCTGCGGCAGCGACTCGAAGATCGCGCGCCGGGTGGGGTCGGACAGGGCCGTAATGGCCCGAACTCCGTTAGTGTCCACTGAATCAGTGTCCCCCGGACGGGGATATTGGGCAATGATCTTTCGACCTGGGCATTTCTCCCGGTCGATCCCCGGACTTCCCACTTTCGTTATGCTGTTGTTATAGATCAACTGGGGTTATAGCCAGTCGTGATGGCCGCCACAACACTGGCCGCCGACATCACGGTTTCGCTACGTTCGAAACATGTTCGTGACCAACCCGTTATTCGCTCGAGTCTCCGATGCCCTCGCCGGCCGTGGGCGCGGCGTTGTCGCGGGTGCGGTGGCTTTGTCCGCACTCGTGGGAACCTCCGCCGCCGCCTTCGGTGAGCCCGAAACCCCGACTTCCGACACCAGCATCACCGCGGGGGCCACCCAGGCCATCACCGCGGGCCAGTCACCGTACCGTTTCGTCGCCTACACTCCCGCCGAGGCCCAGGGTCCGCAGGGCGAGACCCCCGTGTCGGCCCCGATCGCGTGGGAAGACCACCGCGAAGCGGTCGCCCTCGCACTGCCCGAGCTGCCGCCGCTGCCGGTCATCGCACCGCCCCCGCCGCCGCCGCGCCCGCAGACCGTTCGCCCGGTCAACGGCAGGCTGACCTCCTACTACGGCGCCCGCTGGGGTGAGTCGCACAACGGCATCGACTTCGGTGATCCGATCGGTGCGCCCGTCTTCGCCGTCACCGACGGTACCGTGATCGAGACCGGTCCGGCCTCCGGCTTCGGCCTGTGGGTCCGGATCCAGCAGGACGACGGCACCATCGGCGTCTTCGGCCACGTCAACGAGATCCTGGTGGAGACCGGTCAGCACGTGAACGCCGGTGACGTCATCGCCACCGTCGGCAACCGCGGCCAGTCCACCGGTCCCCACCTGCACTACGAGGTGCACGTGCAGGACGGCTCCCTCTACGGCGCCCCGATCGACCCGCACCCGTGGCTCGCCGCCCGTGGCGTCGACGCCGGTGTCGCCCAGGACTGATCCGCACTACAGACTGATCCGCGCCGTGTGCGCGATCAGGAAATCCCGAAGCCGCGCGACCGCGAGCGTCGGCCCATGGTCTCCCGAGACCAGGCCGATCTCGCGGTCGCGTTCGCCATCGATGCGCACGACCGCCAGATCGGGATGCGGTATCTCCGCGGCAGGCAGCAGCGCGACGCCGAGACCGAGCGCGACCAGTTCGCGCAGGGTCTCGAATTCGGTGATCTCGAACAGCACCCGGGGCGTGAAACCCGCAGCGGCGCACCAGGTGTCGAGCAAGGATCGCAGCTGATAGCTGGGCGGGTTGGCGATGAAGGCCGCATCGGCCAGCTCGGCGAGGTCGACGTGGGTGCGGCCGGCCAGTGGGTGCGTGCGCGCTACGTGCAGGTCGATGCGCTGCCTGCCGAGCGGCACCGTCGGCAGATCGGCGGGCGGCGGGATCATCACCGCCAGATCGAGCCTGCCGTCACGGACCTGCTCGGCCAGTGCCTCGCCGTGCGCCTGCACCAGGTGCAGCCGGATCCTCGGCGCCCGGGTGTGGAACTGCGCCAGCAGCGTCGGAATGCTCACCGGGCCCAACGTGAGCGGGAAGCCGAAGCGGACCAGGCCGCTGTCGGGATCGGCGTCGGCGCGCACCCGGCGCACGGCGTCGTCGAGGACGCGCACCAGGCCACGGGTGTGTTCGTAGAGCTCGCGCCCCTGCGGGGTGAGCGTCACGCCGCGCCCGACCGGCTGGAACAGTGCCACGCCCAGCGCCTGCTCCATCGTCTTGATCCGGCGGCTCAGCGAGGACTGCGGCACCCCGAGCCGCTGCGCCGCCCTGGTGAAGTGCCCTTCGTCGGCCGCCGCGTCGAAGGCGGCCAGCAGCGGTGCCAGGGCTTGCGCTCCCCCGTCGCCTGATTCATCCATATTCGGATCATATCTTCGGCGATTCCGTATTGGACGGATCACTCCTGCCGGCGTGACGATGGCGGTACACAGCTCACGGGAGGTTCGACGATGACCGAGACGACACCCATCCACCCCGAATCCGCCGATGGCGACGACGTTCTCGACGCCGTGCTGATCGGCGGCGGCATCATGTCCGCCACGCTCGGCGCGCTGCTCAGCACGCTCGCACCGGACTGGTCGATCGCCCTGTTCGAACGGCTCGGCGAGCCGGCCGCCGAGAGCAGTCATCCCTGGAACAACGCGGGGACCGGGCATTCCGGCCTGTGCGAGCTGAACTACATGCCCGATCCGCACGACGCAGGCAAGGCGGCCGGGATCGCCGAGCAGTTCCAGCTCTCGCGGCGGTTCTGGTCGGCACTGGCCCGCCGCGGCGAGCTCGACCCCACGACCTTCGTCACGCCGACCCCGCACGTGACGGTGGTGTTCGGTGACCACGACATCGCCTATCTGCGACAGCGGTACGCGACAGTGCGCGACCACCCCGCGTTCGCCGGAATGGAGTACAGCGAGGATCGCGCCGTCATCGCCGAGTGGGCGCCGCTGCTCGTGCGCGGCCGCGCGGACGGCGAGGCGATGGCGGCCACCCGGCACACCGCGGGAACCGACGTCGACTTCGGTGCGCTGACCAGGTCGCTGCTGTCGACGATGACCGCGGCGGGCAATGCGGTCCGGCTGCATCGCGAGATCACCGGACTCACCCGCGGCAAGGACGGGCTGTGGACGGTGCGCGGACGAGACCTGGACAGCGGCAGGCGTTTTCGGGTGCGCACGCGGTTCGTCTTCGTCGGGGCGGGCGGCTACGCGTTGCGGCTGCTGCAGCGCGCCGGGCTGCCGGAGGTGCGTGGCTACGGCGTGTTCCCGCTCGGCGCGCAGTTCCTGCGCACCGACAATCCCGACGTGGTCGCCGAGCACCACGCGAAGGTCTACAGTCAGGCCGCGCTCGGCGCTCCGCCCATGTCGGTGCCGCATCTGGACCGTCGCGCGGTCGACGGCTCCGCGTCGTTGCTGTTCGGCCCCTACGCCACCTTCAGCACGAGGCTGCTGCGGCACGGCAGACTGACCGACCTGTTCACCACGCTCCGTCCGCACAACATCGTCCCGCTGGTGGCCGCCGGGCTGCAGAATCTCGATCTGGTGCGCTTCCTGATCACCGAACTGCTGGCATCGAAGCGCCGGAAGTTCGCGCAGCTCCAGCGCTTCTATCCCACCGCGGATCCCGGCGACTGGGAGCTGATCCAGGCTGGGCAGCGCGCCCAGCTGGTCAAGCCCGATCGCAGGCGTGGCGGTGTGCTCGCATTCGGCACCGAGCTGGTGACCGGCGCCGACGGGACCGTCGCCGGGCTGCTCGGCGCCTCGCCGGGCGCCTCGATCGCGCCGTCGATCATGCGGGACCTGCTGGAGCGCTGCTTCCCCGAACGGCGCTACGAGTGGTCGCCGCTACTGGCGGAACTGCTGCCGGAGACAGCGACTGCGACGGTCAGCGCGGCGCGGTGACGAGAGCCCCGATCAGGCGGTGGCTGCGGGCGCTCATCTCGCCCGCCGTCTGCTCGGGGTGCCGCAGCCACCACAGCACCAGCGAGGTCACCGACCCCATCCAGACGTCGGTGAAGGCGGACAGGTCGTCGGGATCGGTGAGGGCGAGCGTGCTGAGCGCGTCGGCGACGCCACGGGCCGCCTGCGCGGCGATGCGGCGGCGGGCCGCGCGCACGGCGTCGGCGGCGGGGCCCTCGTCGGGATGGGAGCGGTCGAAGACGACGGTCCAGTCGTGCGGTCGCGGGGCGAGCGCGACGAAGAGCGCGTCGAGGGTCCGTTCGGCCTTGCTCAGGCCGCTCGCGCCGGTGATGGCCGTTTCGATCGCGTCGTAGAGGACGGTGGCGGCGCGTTCGACACAGGCGATGTAGAGCCCGTCCTTGGACTGGAAATAGGCGTAGACCAGCGGCT
This sequence comes from Nocardia sp. NPDC057663, assembly GCF_042799895.1. Lineage (NCBI taxonomy): Bacteria > Bacillati > Actinomycetota > Actinomycetes > Mycobacteriales > Nocardiaceae > Nocardia > Nocardia sp. NPDC057663. The sequence continues at coordinate 87,678 of NZ_JBHVHX010000009.1, forward strand.
TGGACACCCCGGCCCGCTGCGCGACATCGGCGGGCGACAGGCCCGCGTAGCCGACTCGCCCGATCTCGGCGACCGCGGCGTCGAGGATCTGCTGCTCACGCTCGGGGCGCGGGACACCTTTGGTTCCAGCTGTGCTCACCCGACCCATCCAACCATCAGGGCAGCACCGGTTGACACTCAATTGACTGGTTTGTAATTTACTAGATAGTTAATTGAATCGGTAGCCCCTCGACGCCCAGGAGTCCCCGTGCTCGACCGCCTCGCGCAGTCACTGCTGCTCAATCCGCCCGCGTTGCCGCGTACCCTGGCGCGGCTCGTGCTCGGCGAGCGGCACGAGATCGCGGGCAAGACCATCCTGCTGACCGGCGCGTCGTCCGGGGTGGGCCGTGCCGCCGCGCACGCGCTCGGCCGCCACGGCGCCCGGCTGATCCTGGTCGCCCGGACCGCCGAACCACTGCTCGAGGTCCGTGACGCGGTCCGCGCGGCGGGCGGGGTGGCCGAGAGCATCACCTGCGACCTGGCCGATCCCGGCGACACCGACGACCTGGTCAAAACCGTGCTCGAGCAGTACGGCACGGTCGACGTGCTGGTGAACAACGCGGGCCGGTCGATCCGCCGTCGCGCGGCCGATGCCACCGACCGGTTCCACGACTACGAACGGACCATGGCGCTGAACTACTTCGGCGCGGCGCGCCTGACCATGGGACTGCTCCCCTCGATGCTCGAGGCGGGCAACGGGCATGTCGTCAATGTCGCCACCTGGGGAGTCGCGGCGGGCACGATGCCGATGTTCACCGCCTACCACGCGTCCAAAGCCGCGCTCGGCGCGTTCGGGCGCAGCCTGGGCGCCGAAACCCGCTCGCGCGGTGTGCATGTCACCACCGTCGGGTTCCCGCTGGTGCGCACCGAGATGATCGCCCCCACCGGCGCCTACGACGAGTCCGCCGCGCTGACCGCCGAGCAGGCCGCCGACTGGATCTGCACCGCGATCCGGACCCGGCCGATCGAGCTCTACCCCCGCTACACCCGGATCCTGCAGGCCGTCGCGACCGTGTCGCCGCGTGCGGTCGACGCGGTCATCTGGCGCCTGGGGATCTGACGAGCCGGCCGTGACCGCACCCGGGTAGGGCACGCCCCCTACCCGAGTACCGGTCCCGAACCGTTCCGCAGCGGGAGGTGTTGCAGCACACCGGATTTCTACCGTCGAATCATGGCGACGATCGATCTCTCCCGCACCCTGTCCCGCGTCCGGTTCCCCGCCGCACCGGCGCGCGGCGGCACCGGCCGCGCGCCCTGGCACGGTCCGCTGCTGGTGAACTCCGCCCTGATGAGCGTGCTCGTGGTCGTGTCGGTCGCCGGCATGGTCGTCGACGGCCGACAGCTGCTCGGCGAATCGGTGTGGCTCAAGCCCGCCAAGTTCGGGCTCGCCTTCGCGCTCTACGGCGTGACGCTGGCGTGGATCCTGCGGCTGCCGCATCGCGGGCGGCGGGCCACCTGGTGGCTGGGCACCGTGTTCGCCGTCACCGGGATCGCCGACGTCGGCTTCATCGCGCTGCAGGCCGCGCGCGGCACCTTCAGTCATTTCAACACCGCCGAGGACACGGTCAACCAGATCGGCCAGCAGGTGTTCGCCTCCGGCGTCCCCGGCCTGTTCCTCGCCAATCTCGTCCTGGCGGTGATCATCTCGTGGCAGAAGCTGGCCGACCGGCCGACCAGGATCGCCTTGAAGGCCGGGCTGTGGCTCGCGGTGGCGGGCATGATGCTGGGCTATCTGATGGGCTTCACCGGACCGCAGCTGGTCCGCCAGTCCGACGGCACCGTGGTCGGCCTGATGGCCGGGCACACCGTCCGGGCGGGCGGCGCGCACGGTGACGCGGTGCGCGACGGCGTCGGCGCCATGCCGATCACGCATTGGAGCACCACCGGCGGCGACCTGCGCATCCCGCATTTCGTCGGCCTGCACGGCATCCAGGTGTTGCTGCTGCTGGCCGTCGTCCTGGTCGCCCTCGCACCCCGGTATCGCTGGCTGCGCACCGAAACCGTCCGTGCCGCCCTGCTCGGCGTCGCCGTGCTCGGCTACTTCGGGCTGCTCACCCTGGTGTTCTGGCAGGCGCTGCGCGGCCAGCCGCTGACCAGCCCCGATCTCGCCACCGCCGCAGCCGCGACAGCACTCGCGCTCCTGGTCGCCGGTGGTGTGACGGCCGTGTACCTGCGGGCCCGCGAAATCTCGGCCGGCAGCGGGCTCCCCGTCGAGAACCGCCACGCCGAGGCGTGACCGTGGTCGCCCACGCACAGTGGGCGCCACGGGATTCAGCGCAACCGCTCGGCTTCCCGAGCCAACTTCACCAGCGTGGCGCTGAGCTCGGCCAGTTCGACGTGCTCGGCGCCTTCGGCCACCGCCGTGGCGACATCCTCCGCGGCGCACCGGGCGGCGAACCAGCGATCGGCCAGATCCGCGGCTTCCTGCGCGGACAGCACCACCGCGTCCTCCGGAATCCCGGTTCCCTTGAGGCTGGTGCGATGCTCGTAGGCACGTTGCCGGCACGACTGGCGGCAATAGCGGCGACGGCGACCCGACTCGGAATCCACGATCTCCCGCCCGCACCACAGGCAGGACAGCAGGCGACTGCGCGACATGGTGCGAAACCCTATCGGTCCGATGCCCGATCCAGCGGCTCAGGTCTCGCTCAGCGGGCACGGGCGCGGGCCTCGTCACCCCGCCGAGCCCGCCCGGCGGCTCAGGGCCCGCTCGGCGAGATCACCATTGCGACTACAATGGAACAGTTCAGACGTCCCGCGCGTTAACGGTAGGACCACGACCAGTTCGCAGGCCCGAGAACCGCCGAAGCCGCGAACCCGCGGCGCCAGCCGCCAAAGACAGGGAGCACACATGGCAGATCGCGTACTCCGAGGCAGTCGGCTCGGAGCGGTGAGCTACGAGACCGATCGCGACCACGACCTGGCCCCGCGCCGGATCGCCCGCTACCGCACCGACAACGGTGAGGAATTCGACGTCCCGTTCGCCGACGACGCGGAGATCCCGCCCACCTGGCTGTGCCGCAACGGCCAGGAGGGGCAGCTCATGGAGGGCACCACGGTGGAGACCAAGAAGGTCAAGCCGCCGCGCACCCACTGGGACATGCTGCTGGAACGACGCAGCAAGGAGGAGCTCGAGGAGCTGCTCAAGGAGCGCCTCGACCTCCTGAAGACGCGCCGCCGCGGCTGAGAGTTCAGCACCACAACGGCGAAGGCCGCCTCCCGATCCGGGAGGCGGCCTTCGCCGTTGTCGGTCACGGAGCACTCAGTGGCTGGCGACCTTTCGGTACTGCAGCAACGCGGCGGGCATGGCGATCGCCAGGATGACCACCGAGCAGATGATGGCGTAGAGGACGCAGTTGTCGGCTGCCCAGCCGGTGGCGGGGGCGAACGACGGTGGGGCGTCGTTGTCGAACAGCTTGCGGCCCGCCGCGGAGACCGCGGTGATCGGGTTCCATTCGGCGATGGTGCGCAGCGGACCCGGCAGGGTCTCGGCGGAGATGAACGCCGAGGAGATGAACGACAGCGGGAACATCCAGATCAGGCCCGCGCTCTGCGCGACCTCGACGGTCGGTGAGATCAGGCCGGTCAGCGCGCCGACCCAGGACATCGCGAACGCGAACAGCAGGATGATGGCGAAGGCCAGCGCGGCGTCGGCGGCACTGCCGTGGATGCGCCAGCCGACGATGTAACCGCAGATCACCATGACGCCCAGGCTGAGCACGTTGACGACCAGGTCGGACAGCGTGCGGCCCATCAGCACCGCCAGCCGCGACATCGGCAGCGTCCGCATCCGGTCGATGATGCCCTTCTGCAGGTCGCCGGCGAGACCGACGGTGGTGAAGGCGGCATTGAACGCGACCGTCTGGGTGAAGATGCCCGCCAGCAGGAACTCGCGGTACTGGTCGCCACCGAGGGACGCGCCGAAGATGTAGGCGAACAGGAACACGAACATCAGCGGCTGGATCGTGGCGGTGACCAGCAGCGTCGGCACCCGCAGAATCGTCAGCAGGTTGCGGTGCGCCACGATCGCGCTGTCCCGGATGAACCGGGCCCGCGGCCGCATCTCGCCGGGAGCGGCGGAACGCGGTGAACTCGTCTGGATCGGCATTTCGCGGGTCTCGTGCTCGTCGGAGACCTCCGGTGCCACACTCACGACAAAATCTCCTCTTGCACATCGTCGGTTTCGGTTTCTTCGACGGCCGGTTCGGCCGGAGCCCCGGTGAGGGAAAGGAACACGTCGTCGAGGGTGGGGCGGACGACGACGGCGTCGACGACGCACACACCCGCGTCGTCGAGGCGGCGCAGCGCTTCGACCATGGTGCGGGAGCCGTCACCGACCACCACCGACACCTCAGCGCTGCCGGGTTCGTGGATCGGTTCCCCGACGCCGACCTGCTGCAGGACCGTCACCGCGGGCCACGGGCTCTGCCCGGCGGCGAGAGTGACGGTGAGGCGGTCACCGCCGATGGAGGTCTTGAGTTCGTCGGCCGAGCCCCGCGCGATCACGCTGCCCTTGTCGATGACCGTGATCCGGTCGGCGAGCAAGTCGGCTTCCTCCAGGTACTGGGTGGTGAGCAGGACGGTGGTCCCGTCGTCGACGAGCTCACCGATCACCTGCCACATATCGAGCCGGCCGCGCGGGTCGAGGCCGGTGGTCGGCTCGTCGAGCACCACCACCGGCGGCCGCGCGACCAGCGCGCCCGCCAGGTCGAGCCGACGGGCCATACCGCCGGAGTAGGTGCCCGCGCGCCGACCGGCCGCGTGCTCGAGGCCGAGGGCGCTGAGCAGCTGCTCGGCCCGCGACACGGCCTGCTTGCGGGACATGCCGTACAGGCGCGCCACCATGCGCAGGTTCTCGTAGCCGGTCAGGTTCGCGTCGACGGCCGCGTACTGGCCGGACAACCCGATCCTGGTCCGCGCGGTGGCCGGGTCGGCCAGCACGTCCACCCCGGCGACCCGGATCGAGCCCGCGTCGGGACGTAGCAGCGTGGTGACGACCCGCACGGTGGTCGTCTTGCCCGCGCCGTTGGGACCCAGCAGGCCGAGGACCGTGCCCGCCGGGATCTCCAGGTCGATCTCCTTCAGCACGCGCACCTTGCCGTAGCTCTTGGCCAGGCCACGTACTTCTACCGCCAAACTCACGGACGTATCTCCTTCTGGCCGCCGCCGCACACGGTGATCTCCGGGACCGCGTCGAGGTGGCGATGCAGCACGGGGCCGATCACCGCCAGCGATTCCGGCGTTGTCATCGCCGCATGCCTGCAGGGCAGGTCGTGGTTGTGGATGTTGCCGGTGACGAACGGCTGCCAGGCTTCGGCGCGCCTGCCGGGATCGGCGGCGTTGATCTCGTCCGCCGCGGCGGTGAAGAACACCAGGTCGCCGTCGAAGGTGCGTGGCCGGAACCGGTTGGCCATCACCGTGCCGTCGGCGTACCCGGTGTAGAGCCTTTCGAGGTTCTCGACCGAGAGCGCGGCGAACGGGCCCGGCTGTGCCCGCAGCAGTTCCGCCGCTTCGTGCAGGTCGAGGTCGGCGGGCAGCGGTGCCCCGCCCACGAGGTCGGCACCGAACTCGCCGAGGATGTCGGCGACGCTGGGCATCGCGGTGTCGAGCCAGCGGTCGCCGAGCTGGTAGCTGTCCATCATCGCCAGCAGCGCGACGTCCTCCCCCGCGTCCTGTAGCTGGACCGCCACCTCCTGCGCGATCAGGCCGCCGAGCGACCAGCCGAGCAGATGGTAGGGACCGTGCGGCTGGATCGACTTGATAGCGGCCACATAGTGTCCGGCGGCTTCGGGGATCGTGGTGAACCCGTCCTCCCCGGACACGTGCGGCGCCTGCAGGCCGTACACCGGGCGCTGCGGCGCGAGGTGTGCGAGCAGACCCGCGTAGCACCAGGCCAGGCCGATCGCGGGATGCACGCAGAACAGCGGGGTGTCGTGCGGACTGGTGGACGGGCGGATCGCAAGCACCGGTCCCGTCGCCGCCGCCATGGCCGCGCCGGCGTCGGCGCCGTCGAGCCTGGCGGCGATGCCTGCCGGGGTGGCGTCGCCGAACATCAGCTGCACCGGCATGTCGTAGCCCTCCTCACGCAGTGCGGCAACGACTTTGGTGGCCAGCAGCGAGTTGCCGCCGAGTTCGAAGAACCCGTCGTCGGCGCCGACCCGTTCGATGCCCAGCACCTCGGCGAACACCGTGCACAGCGCCACCTCGGCGGGGGTCACCGGCGCGCGGTAGCCCTCGGTCGCGACGAACACCGGCTCGGGCAGCCGGGCCCGGTCGAGCTTGCCGACGGGGGTGAGCGGCACGTCGTCGAGCAGCATGACCGACTGCGGGACCATGTAGTTCGGCACGTGCGCACCGACGTGGTCGAGCAGTTCGCGCACCGTCGGCACGACGCCTGCGCGTGCCTTCACGTACGAGACCAGCGCGGTGGCGCCCGCCTGGGTGGTGTGCCCGATGGTGAGGGCGAACTCGACGTCGGTATGCCTGCCGAACGCGACGTCGATCTCGCCGAGTTCGATGCGGAAACCGCGCACCTTCACCTGGTGGTCGGTGCGGCCGACGTACTCCACGTCCAGCCTCGACTTCGCGCCAGCGCGCCAGCGCACCAGGTCGCCCGTGCGGTACATCCGTTCGCCCGGTGCGCCATAGGGATTGGCGACGAAACGCTGGGCGGTCAGGCCGGGCCGGTTGTGGTAACCGCGGGCCAGTGCCGAACCGGCCAGCTGCAACTCGCCGGTGACACCGATCGGGGTCGGGTGCAGCCGCCGATCCAGGACAGTGGCACTGACGCCCCGGATCGGGCCGCCGATCGTGATCGGGCCCTGCGGGCTCATCGGCTGCGGCATCAGCGTGACGATCGTCGTCTCGGTGGGGCCGTAGACGTTGTAGAAGTTGCGCCCCTGCGCCCAGCGGGCCAGCAGGTCCGGCGGCAGCGCCTCGCCACCGACGAGGACGTGCGCGAGCGAGTGCACGCCCGCCGGGTCGACGGTGCCGATCGCGGCGGTGGTGATGAAGGCGTGCGTGATCCGCTCGCGGATGAACAACTGCCGCAGGTCCTCGCCGCCGACGATGCCGGGCGGCGCGATCACCAGGGTCGCCGCCCCGCCGAGCGCGAACAGGATGTCGAGCATGGAACCGTCGAAGCTCGGGGTCGCGAAGTGCAGTACCCGGCTGCCCGGGCGCACGTCGTAGCGGTCGGCGGTCTCGGCGGCGAAGTTCGAGATGCCGCCGTGGGTGACCACCACGCCCTTCGGGGTGCCGGTGGAACCGGAGGTGTAGACCACGTACGCCGGGTTGGCCAGGCGCAGCGGCCGGATCCGGTCCATGTCGGTGACCGGCGAATCGTCGGTGCCGAGCACGGTGGCGCGGGTCTGCGGGTCGTCGAGGACCAGCCAGCGGCAGTCGCCGGGCAGCCGATCACGATGTGCGAGCAGGGTCAGGCCGACGGCGGCACCGGAGTCGGTGAGCATGTGGCTGATCCGCTGGGCCGGGTAGTTCGGGTCGACCGGGACGAACGCCGCACCGGCCTTGGCGACGGCGAGCATCGTCGCCACCGATTCGACCGATCGCGGAACGCCCAGCGCCACCAGGCTTTCCGGACCGATGCCCTGGCCGATGAGGACCCGGGCGAGCCGGTTGGTCCAGCGGTCGAGGGCGTCGTAGGTGACCACGGTGTCGCCGGCGCACAGCGCCACCCCGTCCCTGGACCGTGCCACCGCCGCGCCGAACACCGCCGGGAAGGTGACCGGGCGATCGGCGCGGGTGCCGTGCACCGGCGCGAGCGCGGTCCACTCGACCGCGTCGAGCAGGGCGAGATCGCCCACGGCCGTGTTCGGGTCGGCGGCGACCGCGGTGAGCAGCCGGACCAGCCGTTCGCCCAGCCTGCGTGCGGTGCCCTCCTCGAACAGGTCGGCCGCGTAGTTCACCGCGAGTGTGATGCCGTCGCCGACGCGCTCGGCGGTCTGGGTCTCGGTGAAGGTGAACTGCAGGTCGAACTTGGCGATGCCCGCGTCGGCGTCGACCGCCTCGATCCGCAGCCCGGGCAGTTCCAGCATCCGCACCGGGGTGTTGCGCACCGACAGCATCACCTGGAACAGCGGGTGATGGGCCTGGGAGCGCGCCGGATTGAGCACCTCGACGAGCCGTTCGAAGGGCATGTCGGCATTGGCGAACGCGTCGAGGTCGCAGTCGCGGACGGTGCGCAGCAGGTCGACGAAGGCACGCTCGTCGGCGACCTCGGTGCGCAGCACCAGGGTGTTGACGAACATGCCGATCATCGAGTCCAGCGCCGGATGTCCACGGCCCGCGGTGGCGGTGCCGACGGCGATGTCGCCGTCGCCGGTGACGCGGTGCAGCAGCACGGCCAGTGCCGCGTGCAGCACCATGAACATGCTGACGTTGTTGGCGGTGGCGATGCTGCGCAGCGCGCGGTGGGTGGCCGCGTCGACCTGGCAGTCGACGGTGCCGCCCCGGTAGGAGGGCACCGGCGGGCGCGACCGGTCGGCCGGGACGGTGAGCAGTTCCGGCAGGCCGTCGAGCACGCCGCGCCAGTGGGCGAGCTGCTTGCTGATCAGCGAGTTCGGGTCGTCCTCGGTGCCGAGGAGTTCCTGCTGCCACAGGGTGTAGTCGGTGTACTGGATCTCCGGGATCAGTTCGCCGAACTGTTCCCCTGCCCGGATACCGCGGTAGGCGGCGGCGACTTCGCCGGCGAGCGGTTCCAGTGACCAGCCGTCCATCGCGATGTGGTGCACGACGAGGACCAGCACGTGCTCCTTCGACCCCGCGACGGCCAGCTTGGCCTGGGCGGGCACCGGCAGACCGGTGTGGTCGACGGTGATCAGCGCCGCCCGCATGGGCACCGAGGCCGCCAGGTCGAACCCGGGGGCGACGAAGCTGCTCACCGCGGCCTCGACCTCGTCCGGCCTCGCCGACGCGTGGAACAGGGTGACGGCGGCGATCGCCGGGTCGAGCACGAGCTGTTCGGGCTCGCCCGAGCTCTCTGGGAACACCGTGCGCAGCGTCTCGTGCCGACGTTGCACCATGTGCAAGGCGGCGATGAGTGCATCCAGGTCGATCGGGCCGTGCAGGCGCAGCACCACCGGGATGTTGTAGGCGCCCGCCGACTGGCTCTCGCCCTCGGTACCCGCGTTGAAGCGGTTGAGGAACCACAGCCTGCGCTGCGCCGCGGACAGCGGGATCCGTTCCGGGCGTTGCTGTTTCACCAGGTCGGGGCGGCCTTCGTCACCGGACGGCCCGGACTCGATGAGCGCGGCGAGTTCTTCGACGGTCGGCGCGGTGAACACGGTCCGCACCTCCAGCCGCACATTGCTGGCCGCGGCCAGACGTGCCACCAGCTGGGTCGCGAGCAGCGAGTTGCCGCCGATGTCGAAGAAGCTGTCGGTAGCGGAGATCGACGTGGTGCCGACCAGGTCGGCGAAGACCTGGGCGACCAGCCGTTCGGAGGCGGTCTGCGGCGCCCGGCCCGCGGTGACGGTGAACTCCGGTTCCGGCAGTGCGCCGCGGTCGAGCTTGCCGATCGGCGTGAGCGGCACGACGTCGAGCAGGTTCAGCGACGCCGGCACCATGTGCCCGGCCAGCCGGGCCGCCGCGAAGTTGCGGACGGCGGCCAGTTGCGTCGGCTCGGTCCCGTCGGCGAGCTGCACCCAGGCGACGATCCGGTTGTCGCCGGAGATCCGCCGGACCTCGGTGTGCGCGAACCGGACATCCGGGTGGCTGCCGAGCACCGCGCTGATCTCGCCGAGTTCGATCCGGAAACCGCGCACCTTGACCTGGTGGTCGCTGCGGCCGAGGTATTCCAGTTCGCCGTCGGCGGTCCACCGCACGACGTCACCGGTGCGGTACATCCGGGTGCCGGCAGGCCCACACGGGTCGGCGACGAAACGGCCCGCGGTGAGGCCGAAGCGCTCGTGGTAGCCCTGGGCGATGCCGGGCCCGCCGAGGTAGAGCTCACCCGGCACCCCGGTGACGACCGGCCGCAGCCGCTCGTCCAGGACCAGGGCCCGCGCGCCACGCACCGGCGTGCCGATGGCCACCGGCACACCCACCTGCATCTCCGACATCGCGGCGATGACGGTGGCTTCGGTGGGACCGTAGGCGTTGACGAAACGCCTGCCCGGCGCCCAGCTCGCCACCAGATCGGGCGGCACCGCCTCGCCACCGGCCATGAGCGCGCGCAAACGCGGCAGCGGCCAGCGGGTGGCATCGATCGAGGCCAGCACGGCAGGCGTCAGGAAGGTGTGGGTGATGTCCTCGCGGTCGAGCAGCGCGCCGAGCTCGTCGCCGCCGTAGATGTCGATCGGTCCGATCACCATCTCGGCGCCCGACCAGACCGCCAGCAGCATGTCCAGGACGGAGACGTCGAAGCTGGGAGTCGAGAAGAAGAACGTGCGAGCGAAGCGGTCGAGGCCCGTCCGCTCCTGCAGGTCGACCGCGAGGCTGACCAGACCACTGTGGGTGACCGCCACGCCCTTCGGTAGACCGGTCGAGCCGGAGGTGTAGATCTGGTAGGCCGTGTCGGCGGGGCGCACCGGGCGGATCCGCTCGGCATCGGTGATCGGAACGCTGTCGTAGCTCGCGAGTTCGGCCTGCAGGTCGGCGTCGTCGACCAGCAGCCACTGGGTGTCGAGCGGACCGGCCGCCTCTTGCAGTGCCGCGACATCCGCGGTGGTGGTGAGGACCGCGCGGGCACCCGAGTCGGTGAGCATGTGCCGCACCCGGTCGGCGGGGTACCGCGGGTCGACCGGCACGAAGACCGCGCCGCTGGCGGAGACGCCGAAAATGGCCAGCGCGCAGTCCAATCCACGGGTCAAGCCGACGACGACCCGGTCACCGGTGCCGATGCCACGCGCGATCAGCGCCCGGCCGAGCCGGTGTGCCCGGAAGCCGACCTCGTCGTAGTCGAGCTCCCCCACCGCACCGTCGACGCTGCCGCCGGCGAACCAGCGCAGGGCAGGCCGATGCGCGAACTTGGTGGCCGCGCGTTCGACGATGTCGGCCAGCACGACCGGCGTCACCGGGGCCGGCCCCTGCGCGGGCACCAGAGCACGGTGTTCGGCGACGGTGAGCGCCTCGATCTCGCACACCAGCTGCTCCGGGTCGGCGGTCGCCTGGGTGAGGATCAGCACGAAGCGTTCCGCGAGGGTCTCGATGGTGGCGGCGTCGAACATCTCGGCGGCGTACACGAAGTCGAACCGGTGACCGCTGCCCTCGGCGGGCGTCACCCGCAGTTCGAGATCGAATTTCGCGCGGGCGATGTCGAGTTCGTCTGCGGCGAGCCGCAGACCTGGCAGTTCCAGCTCCGGCGCCGGGGCGTCCTGCATGCTCAGCGCGACCTGGAACAGCGGATGCCGGTTGCTCGCCCTGCTGTCGCGGCCGAGCGCGTCGACGACCCGTTCGAACGGCAGGTCGGCATTGGCGATCGCGGCCAGTTCGTCGTCGCGGTCGGCGTGCAGCAGGTCGACGAAGCTGCGGCCGGGGTCCACGTCCGAGCGCAGGACGAGGGTGTTGACGAACATGCCGACCAGGTCGTCGAGCTGGATGTCGGTGCGTCCGGCCACCGGAGTCCCGAGGGGGATGTCGCGGCCGCCGGTGACGCTGCGCAGCAGCACCGCCAGCGCCGAGCGCACCACCATGAACAGACTCACGCCGGTGTGTCCCGCCAGTTCGTGCATGGCGGCCTGCAGCGGTGCCGAGACCTCGCACTGGACGCTGCCTGCCACACCGGCGGGGTCGAGCGGGCGCGGCCGGTCGAACGGCAACGGCAGCTCGTCGGGCAGATCCGCCAGGGCTTCGCGCCAATGCGCGAGCTGGTTCGCTGCGATGCTGTCCGGATCGTCCTCCGCGCCGAGCACGGCGCGCTGCCACAGGCTGAAGTCGGCGTACTGCACCGGCAGCGGCGCGCGCAGCGGCGCGGAGCCACCGCACCTGGCCACGTAGGACAGCGCCAGGTCCCTGGTCAGCGGGCCGAGCGACCAGCCGTCGGCGGCGATGTGATGAATGACGACACCGAGGCGGTACTCGCCGGGCGCGACCCGCAGCAGCTGGACCCGCAGCGGCGTCTCCCTGGTCAGGTCGAAGCCCCGGCGCGCCAGCTCGGTGAGCGTGGCGTCCGCCTGCCCGGGATCGCTGTCGACGACCTCGATCGCCGGAATCGTCTGGGTGACCGGCAGAATCACCTGCTGGGCGCCGGAGAGGTCCTCGGGGAAGACCGTGCGCAGCACCTCGTGCCGCTCCACCAGGTCGGCGAGGGCGGTGCGCAGGGCGCCGAGGTGCAGATCTCCGCTGATTCGCAAGACGAATGCGATGTTGTAGGAGCTCGATTCGGGGGACAATCTGTTGAGGAACCACAGCCGCTGCTGCGGCAGCGACAGTGGTATGCGTCCCGGGCGTGGGGTGTGTACCGCCAGCGCCACCCGCTGCGTCCGGGGCGCTTCCGTGATCAGCTGGGCGATGCCCGCCACGGTCGGCGCCTCGAAGATCTGCCGCACCGGCAGGTCGACACTGAAGTCCGCGTGCAGCGCGGCCGCCAGCCGGGTGGCCAGCAGCGAATTGCCACCGATCTCGAAGAAGCTGTCCTCCGCACCGGGCACCGGGCGGCCGAGGATCTGGGTGAACACCGCGGCGACCCGCATCTCCAGATGGGTACGCGGCGCGCGGGTGCCCGCGGTGACGGCGAATTCCGGTGTGGGCAAAGCCTTTCGGTCCAGCTTGCCCGCCGGGGTCACCGGCATCTGGTCGAGCACGACGACGGCCGCGGGCACCATGTACCCGGGCAGCCTGCCGCGCGCGGTGGCGAGGACGGCGGCCGGATCGACCGGGCGGTGGGCGGTCACGTAGGACGCGAGCCGCTGCTGCCCTTGCTCGTCGACGTGCACGACGGTCAGCGCCGATCCCACCCCCGGGTGTTCGCGCAGGATGTGGTCGATCTCGCGCAGCTCGATGCGGAAGCCGCGGATCTTGATCTGGTCGTCGGCGCGGCCGAGGAACCGCAACCGGCCCGTGGCATCGGCGACGACGAGATCGCCGGTGCGGTACATGCGTTCGCCGACCCGGCCGTGCGGGTTGGCCACGAACCGCTGTGCGGTGAGCTCGAGCCTGCCGAGGTAGCCGCGGGCCACACCGGGTCCCGAGACATACAGTTCGCCCGGTGTGCCCGGCGGCACCGGGTGCAGGCGGCGGTCGAGCACGAACAGCCGCATGCCGCGCACCGGCGCACCCAGCGGAACCGGCTCCCCCGGCACCATGGCCGCACTCGCGGTCACGGCGACGGTCGCCTCCGACGGGCCGTACATGTTGTGCATCCGGTACTTCGCCGCCCACGCGGCGACGAGCTCGTCGGAGCAGGCCTCGCCACCGACGATGACCGTGCCCAGATCGGGGAAGTCACCGGCAGGCACCGTGGCCAGCGCGGCAGGCGTGATGAACGCGTGGGTGATCCGCTCCGAACGCAGGAAACCGGCCAGTTCCGTGCCGCCGTACAGGTCGGCGGGGGCGACCACGATGGTCGCACCCGCGGCGAAACCGAGCAGCAGTTCCAGTACCGAGGCGTCGAAGCTCGGCGACGAGAAGTGCATCGTCCTGGCCGCATCGGTCACCCTGTACAGCTGCGTCTGCTCGCTGGCGAGCGAGGCGATGCCCGTGTGGGTGACGACGACGGCCTTCGGCGTACCGGTGGAACCCGAGGTGTAGATCAGGTACGCGGGCTGCCCGGCCCGCATCGGGTGCCTGCGGTCGGTGTCGGTCAGCGGGGTGGCCGAGCGCCCTGCACAGTCGGTCTCGAACTCGGCGGTGCCGAAGACCAGCCATTCCGGCGCCTTGCGGTGCTTGCCGGTCGTGGTGGGCAGCGCGGCGAGATGTTCGGGCAGCGTGAGCCCCAGTACCGCACCGGAATCGCCGATCATGTGCGCGATCCGCTCGGCCGGATAGGCCGGGTCGACGGGCACGTACGCCGCGCCGGACTTGGCCACCGCCCAGATGGCGACGATCGATTCCAGGCTCCGCGGCAGCGCGACCGCGACCACCGATTCCGGACCGGCGCCGTGCGCGATCAGGCTGCGCGCCAACCGGTTCGAGCGCTCGTCGAGCTCGCGATAGGTGGTGTCGAAGCCGAGGTAGCGCACGGCGACGGCGTCGGGCAGCCGCTGCGCGGTCTCGCCGAGCAGGCGGGCCAGCGTCCCCGCGGGTTCGGCCGGTGCGCCCGCGACGGGCACCAGCCGTGCGGTCTCGCGGCGGTCGAGCAGCGCGAGGTCACCGGTGGGCGCCGCCGGGTCGGCCACCATGGCGGCCAGCAGCATGGTGAACCGGCGGGCGATCGCTTCCACCGTGGCGCGATCGAAAACATCGGTGGCGAAACCGAATTCGGCGTGCAGCGGCCCGTCGACGTGGTTGTCACGGACCTCGAGCTGCAGGTCGAACTTGGCGACGCGGGTCTCGACCGGCACCAGTTCGGCGGCGACACCGGGCAATTCGACGCGCAGTTCCGGCGTGCGGTCGTAGGACAGCATCACCTGGAACAGCGGATGCCGCGTGGTCGAGCGATCCGGGTTCACCAGTTCGACGAGCCGCTCGAACGGCACATCGGGGTTGGCGAAGGCGTCGAGGTCGGTCTCCCGGACCAGGTCGAGCATCCGGTCGAAACCGGCACCGAGGTCGACCTCGGTGCGCAACACCAGCGTGTTGACGAACATGCCGACGAGGTCGTCGAGGCCCGGGTCGGAGCGACCGGCGATGGGCGTGCCGATGGCGATGTCGGCGCTCCCGCACAGGCGGGCCAGCAGGGTCGCGAGCGCGGCGTGCAGCACCATGAACATGCTGACTCCGCGACGCTGGGCGAGTTCGCTTGCGGCACGGCGGGTGTCGGCGTCGACGGTGAAGGCCACCGTGTCGCCGCGGGTGCCGCGCTGCAGTGGCCGTGGCCGGTCCAGCGGCAGGTCGAGCTGATCGGGCAGGCCGGCCAGTGTGTCGCCCCAATGGCCGAGCTGCTTGCCCAGCGGCGACTCCGGGTCGTCCTCGTCACCGAGCAGTTCCCGCTGCCACAGCGCGAAATCGGCGTACTGCACCGGCAGCGGTGTCCACCGCGGCGCGCGGCCCTCGGCGCGGGCCGCGACCGCGACCATCAGGTCCCTGGCCAGCGGGGCGACCGACCAGCCGTCACCGCAGATGTGGTGCAGCACCACCAGCAGCACGTGGTCGTCGGCGCCGACCCGGTACAGCGCGACCCGCAGCGGGGTTTCGGTGCGCAGATCGAAGCCGCGCCCGGTGACCTCGGCGACCAGCGCCGCGAGATCGGCGGCGATCACGTCGACCGGCTCCAGTGCCGGTTCCACCGCGGCGGCGGGGTGGATCAGCTGGTAAGCACCGTCCGGACCCGCCGGGAAGCTGGTGCGCAGGCTCTCGTGGCGATCGAGCACGTCCCGCAGGCCCGCCCGCAGCGCGTCGAGGTCGAGCCGCCCGGTGAGCCGCAGGGCGAGCGGCATGTTGTAGGCCGCGGCGTGCTCGGCGAACCGGTTGAGGATCCACAGCCGCTGCTGGGCCAGCGACAGCGGCACCCGTTCGGGCCGCACCGCCACAACCAGCTTCGGCGTCGAGACCTCGGACCGGTGCGTGCTGAGGTAGCCGGCCAGCGCCGCGATCGTCGAGGTCTCGAACAGCTCCCGGATGGTCAGGTTCGCGTCCAGGGTGGCGTTGATCCGGGCGACCGCGCGGGCGGCGACCAGCGAGTTGCCGCCGAGGTCGAAGAAGCTGTCCTCGACGCCGATCGCGGTGCCGTCGAGCGCGAGCACCTCGGTGAAGATCTCGGCGAGCGAGCATTCCAGCCGGGTCTGCGGCGCGGCGGCGCCGGTGGTGAGCCGCACCCCGAGTGCGGGCTCGGGCAGCGCATTGCGGTCGACCTTGCCGTTGGCGCTCAACGGCAGCTCGTCGAGCACGACCAGCGCCGAGGGCACCATGTAGGACGGCAGGCTGCGCCGCAGCCCCGACAGCAACACGGCGGGCTCGGGCGCCGAGCTACCGGGCCCGGCGACCACGTAGGCGACGAGTTCGCCGTCACCGGTGCGCCCGGCCCGCGCCACGCAGACCGCGCGGGCGACGTTGTGCTGAGCCAGCAGCGCGGACTCGACCTCGCCGAGCTCGATCCGCAGGCCGCGGACCTTCACCTGGAAGTCGGTGCGCCCCAGGTATTCCAGGACGGCGCCGTCGAGCTGCCAGCGAGCCAGGTCGCCGGTGCGGTACATGCGCTCACCCGGGGTGAACGGATTGGCGACGAACCGGTCGGCGGTCAGGTCGGGCCGGCTGAGGTAGCCGCGCGCCAGCTGCACGCCCGCCAGGTACAGCTCACCGACGACACCCGGCGGGACCGGCCGCAAATGTGCGTCCAGGACGTAGGCCTGGGTGTTCCACACCGGAGAGCCGATCGGCACCGTGGTCGCGTCGGCCGGGCACGGCCAATAGGTGACGTCGACCGCGGCCTCGGTGGGGCCGTAGAGGTTGTGCAGCTCGGGGCCGCCCGACGGACCGTGCAGCGCGGCATGGAAATCGGCGACGGTGGCGCCGGGCAGCGCCTCACCACTGCAGAACACGCGCCGCAGCCCGGCACCACCCGCAACCCGCGGGTCGGTGACGAACAGCGACAGCATCGACGGCACGAAATGCGCTGTGGTGATGGACTTCTCGGTGATGATCCGCGCCAGGTAGGCGGGATCACGGTGCCCGTCGGGCGCGGCGATCACCAGGCGGGCGCCCACCTGCAACGGCCAGAAGAACTCCCACACCGACACGTCGAAGGTGGCGGGGGTCTTCTGCAGGACCGCATCGGTGTGATCGAGCGGGTATTCGGCCTGCATCCAGCGCAATCGGTTGACGATCGCGGCGTGCGTGACGCCCACGCCCTTCGGCTTGCCGGTCGAGCCGGAGGTGAAGATGACATAGGCGAGCTGCTCGGGCCGCAGCGGCGCGAGCCGGTCGGCGTCGGTGATCGGGGCGACGTCGCGCCCGGTCACATCGAGGGTGTCCAGGTCGACCCGCAGAACGCTGTCCGGCAGCCGCACCATGTCGCGCGCGGCGGTGAGTACACAGACCGGACGGGCTTGCGCCACCACGGCTTCGATCCGGTCGGCCGGGTGTTCGGGATCCAGCGGCAGGTACGCGGCGCCGGTGGCGAGCACCGCGTACATGCCGACGACCATCTCGATGCTGCGCTGCAGGCACAACCCGACCGTGGTCTCCGGACCGACGCCGCGGGCGATGAGCTCGCGCGCCAGCTGGTTCACCCGATCGTCGAGTTCGGTGTATCCGACGGTGCGGTCGCCGAATTCGAGTGCGACGGCGTGCGGGCTGCGGTGCACCTGGTCGGTGAACAGCGACACCAGCGTGCCGGTCGGCACCGGCATCTCGGTGGCGTTCCATTCCCGCAGCACCCGGTCCTGCTCGGCGGTGGTGATCGCCGTCAGCTCGCGGGTGGGTGTGGTCGGCTCGGCGGCCAGGAAGCGGGCGAGGAAGTCGAGGTAGCGGCCGTGGTGGGCGGCGACTTCGGCTTCGCCGTAGAGCTTGGGGTTGGCTTCGAAGTCGAGGTGGATGCGGCCGCTGTCACCGTTGTAGATGTTGATCGAGAGGTCCTCGACGGGGCCCGTCGCGAGCACGTTCAGCCGGCCCGCGATGTCACCGAACTTCAGCTCGTCGTGGAACAGCATGATGTTGACCATCGGACCGAAGAAGCCGCGGGCGTCACGGGAGTAGCCGCAGTCGCGCCGGATGTCGTCGGAGCGGTAGCGCTGGTGGCGCAGTGCCCCGGTGATCTGCAGTTCGGTCTGGCGCACGACGTCGGCGACGGTGGTGTGCTCGTCGAACCGCACGCGCAGCGGCACCACATTCGACACCACACCCGCCGAGCGGCGTAGCGCCACCGTGGTGCGGGCCGAAACAGGGAGGCTCAGCACGACATCCGAGTCGCCGGTGACCGTGCTGACATAGGCCGCCAGCGCCGCGACGATGAGCGCGGAGTTGACCGAACCGTGCGCGGCGATCGCCTCGGTGAGCAGGTCGTCGATGTCGGTGTCGAGGACCGCGGTGGCGCGGTGCCTGCCCGGGTCGTGGGTATCGCCGGTGGCGGTGACCGACGACAGCGTCATCGGCTCGCCGACGCCCGCGAGCTGTTCCATCCAGTACTCGCGGTCGGCGCGGAACCGGCTGGACTCGCGGTAGCGGGCTTCGTCGGCGTAGAGGTCGACCAGCGCGGCGGCGCGGGAGACCGACGGTTCGCGCTCTTCGCCGATGGCGGTGTAGATCTCGGCCGCGCGCGAGAGCGCGTTCATCGCACCGTAACCGTCGATAACGATATGGTGTCCGCGTTCGTACCAGAACCAGTCCTCGTCACCGATCCGCAATATGACATTGATGGTGAGCGGTTCGCGCTCCATGTCGATCGGCGTGCTGGCGTGCTCGTTCATCCAGCGCAGCGCGGCCGCCCGCGGGTCGGGCTCACCACGCAGGTCCATCCGGGCCCAGCCCGGCCGCCATGCCATATCCACCCGTTGGTGCGGCACCCCGTCGATCTCGAGTAGGCGCACATGTCCCACCTGGGATTCGGCGCCGAAGCGCTCGATCGCGTGCAGCAGCCTGCCCGCGTCGAGATCACCGTGCAGTTCGACGTAATGGGCGATGGTGAGCGGAATATCGGGCCTGATCCGTTGCGCGTACCACAAGGCCGTCTGACCGGGCGAGAGAGCGAACGGCTGGCCCGGATCGTCGTCTGTGACGCGTGAGCTGACGCGGTCGGTGGCCAATGAACTCATCAAACACTCCGTTCTGCCTTTGTGTCACAAACTCCCCGAGCATCGCCCGGGCACACTTCGGCCCTGGGCGTGGCTATCCACGCCCATTGATTCGGAGTAATGCGGCGGCCGGATGGCTACCGATCTTGATTTGTTTTCAAGCTGAACGGATCGGACCCCTGGGCAGCCACATTCGGCCGCCTCCCCCGGGTTGAAACAAACCGCTTATCCAGAATTCTGCGAGTTCCGCATAACCTGAGCCTGATTCGCTCGGCGGCGCCGGAAAAACATCAGCGCCACGCCGATCGCGGTCAGAATAACGGACACCAGTTCGGGCGCCGCGCCGATTCGCGTCGCGATCGTCGTCGTGTCGCGCAATGGTAGCTGCGCAACGAGCGCGGCGGGGGCAAGTTGCGCGCTCTCCTGCGCGATCGCGCCGTCTGCGGTGATGATCGCGCTGACCCCGGTGGTTGCCGCCACCACCAGCGCCCGGCCGTGTTCCACTGCTCGCACCCGCGACATGGCGAGTTGCTGGTAGGTCATTTCGCTCTCGCCGAAGGTGGCGTTGTTCGTCGGCACGGTCAGCAGTTCCGCGCCTGCGGCCATCGATTGCCGGAATGCGCGGTCGAAGGCCACCTCGTAACAGGTCGCCACTCCGATCGGCACGCCGGCCGCCGTGACCGAACCGTCACCATTGCCCGGCACGAAATGTCCGGCTTGGTCGGCGTACGACGAGAACAATCGGAAGAAACTGCGCATCGGCAGGTACTCGCCGAAGGGCTGGATGATTTTCTTGTCGTGCCGATCTCCCGGCCCGGCCGCGCCGTTCCACACGATAACGGAGTTGGTGGTCGTGCGGTCACCGTTCACCAGAACTGCGCCGACCAGGATCGGCGCGCCGATCCGCTGCGAGGCCTCGGTGATCTCGGTGGCGGCGTCGGCGTTGCGCAGTGGATCGATATCCGAGGAGTTCTCCGGCCAGATGACGATGTCGGGCCGGGTCGCCTCCCCCCGGTCGACGGCGGCGGCGAGCTCCTCGGTGCGCCGGACGTGGTTGTCCAGCACGGCGCGGCGCTGGGCGTTGAACTCGAGCCCCAGCCGCGGCACGCTGCCCTGGATGGCGGCGACCGTGATCGACCGGTGGCCTTCGTCCGGGGCGGGCAGCGTCGGCCGGAGGATCACTCCGGCGAGGGGCATGATAGCCACAGAGACTGCCGCCGTGGCAAATCCGATCCGCGTGGCCCGGCTGGTCACGCGCGGCGCCGGCGTGCGCGCCCACGCGAGAACGCGCAGGACGAGCGCGGCGAGGCCGGTGCCGGTCAGGGCGACGGCGAAGCCGATCAGCGGGGCGCCGCCATAGGCGGCCAGCGGCAGATACCAGCCGTCGGCTTGGCCGAAAGCGATACGGCCCCACGGGAATCCGCCGAAGGGGAAGCTCGACCTCACCCACTCGGTCGCCGTCCAGGCGAGGGCGAGCCAGACCGGCCAGCCGGGCAGTGCGCTCAGCCACCGGGCGAGGACGCCCCAGAGGCCGATGAATACGGCGCAGGTCGTCGAGAGCGCCAGCCAGGGCAGCGGTCCGACGTAGATGCCGGTCCACGGCAGCAGCGGCACGAAGAATCCCAGTCCGCCGAGGAAGCCGTACCCGAATCCGGCGCGCAGCGTGCCGGGTCCACGCACCGCGACGGTGAGCAGGGCGATGGCGACCGGGGCCAGGAACCACCACGGGCGGGGCGGGAAGCTGCCGAACAGCAGCAGGCCGCCCGCGGTGGCCGCGAGCATCCGCAGCAGCACGCCGTACCCGCCACCGACCGAGGTCTCGGGCGTGGCCGCCGGGTCGGGCGTGGCCGCATCGGCGGTCACGGCGTCGGGCCCTGGTTCGGTGGCGGGGTGGATCATCCTGTCCTGTTCCATGGTTCGTTGCCAGTGCGTCGTGGTCAGGCGGTGTAGATCGTGGCGCCGTTGCGCACGGTGCGCAGACAGGTCGGCAGGCCGGCGCCGGGATCGAGGCGCGGCAGGCCGGGCACCCGCGAGCGCGGGTCGGTGGACCAGCGCTGCACCGTGTCGGCGGCCGCGGCGACGACGAGGTCACCGGCGTCCCACACGGCATACGAGGCAGGTGCGCCCGGCACCAATGTGCCTGCGACACCGTCGCGCACGCCGCCCGCACGCCAGGCGCCGCGGGTGGCCGCCGCGAAGGCGGCGCGCGGCGACAGACCGTGGCCCGGGGTCCGGTGGTGGACCGCGGCTCGCACCTGCTCCCACGGGTTCAGCGTGGTGACCGGCGCGTCCGAGCCGATGGCGAGCGAGATCCCCGCGGCGGCCATGGCCGAGAACGGATTGAGGCCCGCGGCGCGCTCGGCGCCGAGGCGGGTCGCGTACATGCCGTCGGGTCCGCCCCAGGCAGCGTCGAATCCGGGCTGCACGGACAGGATCACGCCGAGGGCGGCGAGCTGCTCGATCGCGGCGGCGTCGGTCATCTCGGCGTGCTCGACCCGGTGCCCGCGCGCGGCGATCGCCGGTCCGCCGAGTTCGGCGGCGACCGCGGCGAATCCGGCGACCACGACGTCCATGGCCGCGTCACCGATCGCATGGAAACCCGCCTGCACACCGGCTTCGGTGCAGGCACGGATGTGCGCGGTGACGGTCTCGGCGTCGAGGAAGTTCTTGCCGCACCCGCTCGCGTCGGCATACGGCTCGCGCAGCAGCGCGGTGTGCGAGCCGAGCGAACCGTCGACGAACAGGTCACCGCCGAGGGCGGCGACGCCGAGTTCGGCGATCAGCGCGCGGGCTTCGTCGGCGGTGCGCACGGCTTCGCCCCAGTAGGCGCGCACCTCGACGCCGTGCTCGAAGGCAAGGAGTTCGCGGACGTCGTCGCGGCCGGAGATGTCGGGACCCGCGCATTCGTGGACGGCGACGATACCGTGCGCGGCCGCTGCGTCGAGGGCGGCGGTGCGAGCCCGATCACGAGGTGCGCGACCGAGTTCCGCGAGCGCGACGGACCGCACCCGGTGGTGGGCGTCGGCGCGCAGCGGTTCGCCGCGGCGGTAGCCGTCGCCGAGTTCCCCGGCCGCGTCGAGCAGCGCCGAGGAGGCGACGGCGGAGTGCGCGTCGACGCGCGCGAGGTAGACGAGCCTGCCGGGACCGGCCGCCTCGTCGAGTTCGGCGACCGTCGGCGGCCGCTGTTCGGGCCACGCGGTGTCGTCCCAGCCCTCGCCGACGATCACGCCGTCGGGCTGCGCGGTGGCGTGCGCACGCAGCGCGGCGAGCAGGTCGGCCAGCGACGCGGTGCCGCTGACGTCGAGTCCGGTCAGTTGCAGTCCCAGCGCGGTGACGTGCACGTGCGGGTCGACGAACGCGGGCGCGACGAAGGCGCCGTCGAGGTCGACGATCTCCGCGCCGGGGTGCATCGCCCGGCCCGGCGCTTCGGCGCCGAGCCACACCACGGTGCCGTCGGTGACCGCCATCGCGGTCGCGTCCGGGGAGCTGGAACTGTAGAAACGACCGCCGATCAGCAACTGGGTACTCACGGTGTCCCAGTCTGCCGTATCGGCCGATCGTCAGGTCGGCAGGGACAGGACGGCGCGGACGTCGGCGTCGCGTAGCCCGGCGGGAGTGTGTCCGCCCGCCTCGACGGCGATCAGCTCGAGTCGCCACGCGGCGACCGTGAAATCCGACATGGACTGTCCGGCAGCGGTACTCGCCCTACGCACCGCGTCGGCCAGTTCCGCGCTCACCGTGACGGTGATCTGCTCGGTGGCCATCGGCACACTGTAGACCGTTCACCGCCACGGGGTGGTGTCATCGGCACGCACGGGCCCGAGCGCACGCGGCCCGGTGGTGTGTCCGTCGTCGTACCACTGTCCTACGACGACGCCGTCGACCACGTCACCGCTGTCGGCGTCGACCACCATCCCGCGATACGGCGACGGCGCGAACGAGGGCAGCAGGCCGAAGCGCCGGGTGCCGAGCTTCTCGAGTGCCGGGCGCAGCAGCGCCCTGGTCGGCGGGAACAGCGCCAGCAGCCCGATCACACCGGTGACCAGGCCGGGCACGAACAGCAGCACCGAGCCGGTGGCGACGAGCAACCCGTCCGCGACCGCGCTCTCGGCGGTGACCTCACCGCGCGCGGCCCGGCGGAACCGGTCGAACACCCGCTTGCCCTGCGCGCCGAGGAGCAGCAAGCCGACACCGGACACGGCGATCAACGCGAGCAGCGCCCAGCCCGCACCGATCAGCTGGGCCAGGCCGACGAAGGCGGCGATCTCGACGACGAGGTAGAGCACGAACAGCAGGGCGGTCATGGCGATCCTTTCGGACGATCTCTCTGTCCAACGCGCGAGCGCCCGATTTTTCTCCCGGGCCCGCCTCAGCCGCCCGGCCGTACCAGTCCGGTCTCGTAGGCCAGCACCACCGCCTGCACCCGGTCACGCAGACCGAGCTTGGTGAGCACCCGGCCGACATGCGTCTTCACCGTCGCCTCGGACAGGAACAGGGCAGCGGCGATCTCGGCGTTGGAGCGGCCGGCGGCGATCTGTTCGAGTACCTCGCGTTCGCGGGCGGTCAGCACCTCGAGCACGCCGGGGTCGCGCAGACCGGCCGGATCCTCGGCGACGAGCCGGTCGAGCAGGCGCTTGGTGACCTTCGGGGAGACCACCGCGTCACCCGCGGCGACACTGCGGATGGCCGAGATGAGGTCCTCGGGCGGGGTGTCCTTGAGCAGGAACCCGCTCGCCCCGGCGCGCAGTGCGCCGAGGGCGTGTTCGTCGAGGTCGAAGGTGGTCATCACGAGCACGCGGATGCCGCCGCCCGCGGCCACGATCCGGCCGGTGGCGGTGACGCCGTCGACGACCGGCATGCGCACGTCCATCAGGACTACGTCAGGCCGCAGCTCGGTCGCGCGGCGCACCGCTTCGTCCCCGTTACCCGCCTCACCGACGACCTCGATGTCGGGGTGCGCGCCGAGCACCATCTTCAGGCCCATCCGCATGAGTTCCTGATCGTCCACCACGAGCACGCTGATCGGCATTTCCCAACCTTAGCGGGCGAATCAATCGGTTTCGGCGCGCAGCGGGAGGGTGGCCCGCACCCGCCAGCGACCGTCCTCGGTCCGGCCCGCGGACAGGGTTCCGCCGAGCACGGCGACCCGTTCGCGCATGCCGACCAGGCCCATGCCGGTGCCGGGGATGTCGGCTTCCTGCACCGGGACCCCGCCGCTGTCGACGACCTCGACCAGGATGTCGTCCTCGCGCCGGTGCACCCGCACGGTCGCCTTCGGGCTCGTCCCCGCGTGCCGCAGCGTGTTGGTCAGCGATTCCTGCACGATGCGGTGCACGCCCAGGCTCACCTCGGGCGTGATGTCGTCGAGTTCCCCGGTCAGCTCGAGTTCGACGGCCAGGCCGGCATCGCGCATCATCTCGGCCAGCCGCGCGATCCCGGCGCTGCCGTGCTGCGGGAGCAGTTCCGGCGCGTGCTCGGTGCGCAGCAGCGCGACGGTGCGGCGCAGTTCGCGCAGCGCTTCGCGGCCGGTGCTCGCGATGGTCGCGAGCGCGCGTTCGGCGGTGTCCGGATCGTGGCGCAGGGCGTATTTCGCGCCGTCGGCCTGCACGATGATGACGCTCACCGCGTGCGCGACCACGTCGTGCAGTTCCCGGGCGATGCGGGTGCGTTCGGCGGCGACGGCCTCGTGGGCGCGGCGTTCCTTGTCGTAGTCGGCGACGGCCAGCCGCGCGGCGACCTCGGCGTCGTAGGCGTGGCGGGCGCCGTTGAACTCGGCCAGCGTCCAGCACAGCGCGTAGATCACGCCGACGAGCGCGATGTCACCGCCGACCGGTTCGCTCAGGATGAGCAGCGAGAGCCCCAGATCGATGCCGAGACAGACGAGATAGATCAGCCCGTCCCGCCTGCCGACGTAGGCGACGAGGGTGTAGAGCATCACCCCGAGCCCGATCAGCGCGACATGCCCCGAGGTGTCGTCGCCGACCAGATACCCCACCAGCGTGCACAGCACCGAGAGCACGAACATCACCGCGGCCATCGCCCGCGGATAGATCCGGCGCAGGATCAGCGGCAATGGCAGCAACACCGAAAACAGCAGGTAGGAGGCTTTGTGATGTTCGTTGCCCACGCCGAGCGCGTCCAGCACCATCAGGAAGGCCGCGAGGAGGGAATCGGCGACGATGGGTCGGCCGCGGAGCCACAAGCTGAACCGGCGCACCGGGCAAGCCTAATCGGCGCAGGTGATGAAACCCCGTCCGCGGACGTGCGCCGGTTGGCTTTTCGCGCGTGATCTTGATTGCCTGGACGCGTGCAACTAGGAGACTGGGCGGTCTTGTTGGTGGCCGCGGCCGCGGCGGGCTGGGTCGACGCGGTGGTCGGCGGCGGCGGATTGATCATCCTGCCGACGCTGTTCCTGGTCGCGCCCGGCATCGCCCCGCAGACGGCGCTCGGCACGAACAAGCTGGCCGCGCTGTCGGGCACCGCGACCGCGGTGGTGACCTTCGCGCGCCGGGTGCCGATGCAGTGGACGGTGCTGATCCCGGGTGCGGTGATCGCCGCGGTCACCTCGGCGTGCGGTGCCGCGGCGGTGTCGCTGATCGACCGTGACCTGTTCATCCCGCTGGTGATGGTGGTGCTGGTCGGGGTGGCGCTGTTCGTGACGCTGCGCCCGTCGGTGGGCATGACGATGGCCACCCATCCGCCGACGCGCCGCAAAGTGATCTTGGTGGTGGCGCTGGCCGCCGGCCTGCTCGGCCTCTACGACGGGCTGCTCGGCCCCGGCACCGGCACGTTCCTGATCATCACGTTCGCGACGCTGCTCGGCACGGAGTTCGTGCGCGCCGCGGCCATGGCGAAGGTGATCAATTGCGGGTCGAATGTAGGCGCGCTGCTGTTCCTAGGCTCGACCGGGCACGTCCTGTGGGGCCTCGGCGCGGGCATGGCGGTCGCGAATGTGGCGGGCGCCCTGGTCGGCTCGCGGATGGCGCTGGCCAAGGGCGCCGGGTTCGTACGGATCGTGTTGCTCGTCGTCGTGGTGGTGATGGTGATCCGGTTGGGCTGGCAGCAGTTCGGTTAGCGCGCCGGTTCGGCCGGAGCCGAGGCGGAGAGCCAGGGCTGCAGTACCCGCGAGGTGGTCTCGTGAATCTTGCGATGCAGGCGTTCGCCGTCGTCGATGCTGTGCTGCGGCTGCTGGAACAGCACCGTCAGCGCGCCCGACACCGCGCCGACGACCGCGCCGACCAGTGCCGCGGCGCCGACCTCGTCGAGTTCGTGCGGAAACGCGATGTGCAGTTGCCTGGCGATCTCGCGCTGGGCGAGCAGCTGGGCGTGCGCGGCGCGACCGCTCACCGCGGGCACCGTGCGGGAGACCCGCGCGCGCAACGCGGCGACGCGGGAGTTCAGGTCGTCCACCAGATGCTCGCCCGGGTTGTCGCCCGCGGCGCGCAGCGCCCGCAGCAGCACCTCCACCGGGCGCTCCCCCGGCCGCCGGGTGGCGATGGCGGCGACGGCCGCGCGCACCCGTTCGTCGGGTTCGGGGAAGAGCAGTTCTTCCTTGCTGGCGAAGTAGTTGAAGAAGGTCCGGGTACCGACCTCGGCCTCGGCCGCGATATCGGCCACTGTCGTTTCCTCATAGCCTCTGGCCTCGAACAATCCGACGGCGGATACGAGGATCGCACGACGGGTTCGTTCCCTTTTTCGATCGCGGAGGGCGGATGGCGGCACGGCGGGCACCCTACGGCATCCGGGCTGCGCGCCGCGGGAAGACGGGATCAGCGCGTCACGGTTGCCGCTGCCGGAACCGGGATTTCGCGCGGGCAATCACCGACACGGGTCCCGCGTGTCGGTGGCACCGGCTAGCGTAGGCCGGGTGACTACCGCGACTTCCAGAGAAGTGGACGAGGAGTTCCTGGCGCTCGGGTTGCGCGCGCTGGCCGAGGCCGCGCTGTCGGCGGCCCGCGCGGCGGGCGCCGACCATGCCGATCTGCGGGTGCAGCGGTTGGTGACGCAGTCGATCCGCCTGCGCGACGGGCGCGTGGAGGCCGTCACCGACTCGACCGAACTGGGTCTGGCCGTGCGCGTGATCGTCGACGGCACCTGGGGTTTCGCCTCCCACGCCGCGCTCACCCCCGATACCGCCGCTGAGGTGGCGCGGCGCGCGGTCACCGTCGCGACAGCCTTGCGCTCGCTCAACCGGGAACGGGTGGAGCTCGCCGACGAGCCGCGCTACGAAGATGTGTCGTGGGTATCGGCCTACGACCTCGACCCGTTCACGGTGCCGACCACCGACAAAGTGGCGCTGCTGCAGGACTATTCGGAACGGCTCTCGGCGGCCGACGGTGTCGACCACGTCACCGCGTCGGTCCTGCAGGTCAAGGAGCAGGTCTTCTACGCCGACACGGCGGGGTCGTCGATCACCCAGCAGCGGGTGCGATTGCATCCGCAATTCGAGGCGATCACCGTCGACTCCGCGCTGGGCGTGTTCGAGACCATGCGCACCCTCGCCGCACCCGCCGGCCGTGGCTGGGAATACGTCACCGGCGCCGACGGAACCTGGGATTGGGCAGGCGAACTCGCGCAGATCCCCACCTGGCTGGCCGAGAAGGTGAAGGCGCCCAGCGTCGTCGCCGGTCCGGCCGATCTGGTGATCGACCCGACCAACCTGTGGCTGACCATTCACGAATCCATCGGTCACGCCACCGAATACGACCGTGCGATCGGCTACGAATCGGCCTACGCCGGCACCTCGTTCGCCACCCCCGACAAGCTGGGCACGCTGCGCTACGGCACGCCGATCATGCATGTCACCGGTGACCGCACCCAGGTCAACGGCCTGGCCACCGTCGGCTACGACGACGAGGGTGTGGCAGGCCAGCAGTGGGATCTGGTGCGCGACGGCGTCCTGGTCGGCTACCAGCTCGACCGCGTGTTCGCCCCGCGGCTCGGACTCGACCGGTCCAACGGCTGCTCGTATGCCGATTCCCCGCACCACGTGCCGATCCAGCGGATGGCGAATGTGTCGCTGCAACCGGATCCGGAGCGTGACACCACGACCGCCGAGCTGATCTCGCGGGTCGAGGACGGCATCTACATCGTCGGCGACAAGTCGTGGTCGATCGATATGCAGCGCTACAACTTCCAGTTCACCGGACAGCGGTTCTTCCGTATCCGCAACGGGGAGCTGGCCGGTCAGCTGCGCGATGTCGCCTATCAGGCGACGACCACCGACTTCTGGGGTGCGATGGAAGCGCTCGGCGGGCCGAGCACCTGGCAGCTCGGCGGCGCGTTCAACTGCGGTAAAGCCCAGCCCGGTCAGGTGGCGGCGGTGAGCCACGGCTGCCCGTCGGTGCTGGTGCGCGGGGTCAATATTCTCAACACCCGGACGGAGGGCGGGCAGTGAACGAGGCGGGTGTGTTTCCTGCGGGCGCGGTGGTCGAGCGGGCGCTGGCGGCGTCGAAGGCCGACGAGGCGATCGTCATCGTCACCGACGCGCACGAGGCGTCGCTGCGGTGGGCCGGTAACTCGATGACCACCAACGGTTCCTCGGTGTCGCGGGACTGGGCGGTGATCTCGGTGTTCCGCGACGGCCCGAACTCCGCGCGCGTCGGCAGCATCAGCTCCACCAGCGTCGACCCGGCCGACATCGAGGCCGTGGTGCGCGCGAGCGAGGAGGCCGCCCGCACGGCGACCCCGGCCCGCGACGCGATGCCGCTGCTCGAGCCCACCGACGACGACACCGCCACCTGGGATCACGCGCCCGGCGCCACCGAGATCGACGTGTTCGCCGGTCTGGCCCGTGACCTGTCGACCGGTTTCGACGGCACCGACCGCCTCTACGGTTTCGCCCACCACCAGCTGCACACGACCTGGCTGGGCACGTCCACCGGCATCCGCCGCCGGTACAGCCAGCCCACGGGATCGGTGGAGATCAACGGGAAGCGCGGCGAGGGCAGCGATCTCGCGAGTGCCTGGGTGGGTGTCGGCACCGCCGATTTCACCGATATCGACACCCCCGGTCTGCTCGCCGAGCTGTCCCGGCGACTGGACTGGTCGGCCACCCGCGTCGATCTGCCCGCGGGCCGCTACGAGACGCTGCTGCCGCCGTCTGCCGTCGCCGACCTGATGATCTACCTGGCCTGGACCATGGAGGGCCGCGGCGCGCACGAAGGCCACACCGCGTTCTCCCGCGCGGGTGGCACCCGGATCGGTGAGCGGCTCAGCGACATTCCGCTCACGCTCTACTCCGACCCGAACGCGAGCGGCCTGGAATACCGGCCCTTCGTGGCGACCCCGTCGTCGTCGGAGTCGCTGTCGGTCTTCGACAACGGCCTGTCCGCTCGGCGCGTCGACTGGATCGGCTCCGGTGTGATCGAGTCCCTGGTCTATCCGCGCGCCACCGCCGCCGAATTCGCCGCTCCCGCCACCCTTCCCGGCGAGAACCTGCTCCTCACCGGCGGCACCGACGCATCGCTGGACGACATGATCGCCCGCACCGAACGCGGCCTCCTGCTGACCTGCCTCTGGTACATCCGCGAGGTCGACCCGGCCACCCTCCTGCTGACCGGGCTCACCCGCGACGGCGTCTACCTGGTCGAGGACGGCCGGGTCACCGCCGCGGTCAACAACTTCCGCTTCAACGAGAGTCCCCTCGACCTCCTGCGCCGCGTCGCCGAGGCAGGCGCCACCGAGATCACCCTCCCCCGCGAGTGGAAAGACTGGTTCACCCGCACCGCCATGCCGCCGTTGCGCATCCCCGATTTCCACATGTCCTCGGTGAGCCAGGCGACCTGATTCGAGCGGTCGTCCACAACGCCTGCCGGTCAACATAACCCGGCCGATTTCCGCGCGCGCGAGACAGGCGGAAAACCCTCGGGCGCGGTCGCGTGACGGCTAAAGTGTCGTCGTCATCGCGGCGAGGGGGCAGGTGTTGGACGCGCGAAATCATCAGGGAAAGTTCGGCACCGACTACATCCGGGTTCTCGCGTCGGCTGCCGGTTTGATGTGGTCGCAGGACGATGTCGACCTCGACGGTGTCGACCTGTGCCTCAAGCTGCCTGGCCGGACACCGGCGGGTTTCTCGCCGCGGATCGAAGTGCAGGTCAAGACCGTCTCCAAGCCCGAGATCAGGCACGGATTCCTCAACTTCGACGGCCTCGACCGCACGCAGTACAACAAGCTCGCGGGCACCGGCTTCCAGGTGCCCCGCTACCTGCTGATCGTCCATGTGCCCGGGAGCGACCGCGAGTACACCGACCTCAGCACCGCGGGCTTGCTGCTGCGCCACATCGGGTATTACCTGTCGCTGCACGACCATCCGGTCGTGCCGGACACCGATCGGCGCCGGCACATCAGGGTGAAGGTCCCGGTGAGCAACATCCTGACGGTCGAGAGCCTGCACGCACTCGTCCTCGATACCGCCGTGCTCAGCACCCGGTAGCGCCCGATGACGACGTCCACACCCCGCATCGATGACGTGGTCGCCTATCTGCGTGCCCACGACTGGGTGGTCACCGGTCGATGGCGAGCCGCCGACGTCTGGACCCGCGGCGAATTCGATGTGCTGGTCCCCGCTGACGACACCCTGACCGACGCCCCGATCCGGCTACGCGAACTGATCCGCTGCGTCGCCGAGGCCGAAGGCCTGTCCCCCCGCACCATCTGGCGTGACATCACCTCCCCGGCTGCCGACACCGTCACCTATCGACCGGCGGATACCGACGGGACGGTGGTCCTGTCCGACGGGGCTCGCGCGGTCACCGCGTTGCGGGATCTCGTGACCTACTGTGCGCGCGACGTGGCAACCGGATCCCCGGGACGTGCCCCGGATTCGGGTCCGGCGCAGATACGGTCGCTGCTGCGCCGGACCCGCCTGGTGCCGTGCACAGAGTCGTTCGGATTCGACGTCGCGCTTCCGGTCGACGACGGCGATTCGATCGGGCGGCGCACCGCCTTGCGGATCCTGCACAGCTCGACCGCCGCGGCGCACGCCGTCCACGCCTGCGACGATGAACGAGCGTTCGCCAGGCTGCTCGGGCGTGACCTCGACGAAAGAACAGGTATCGCACTGGCGGATTTGGCCGGCGGGGCCGAGGGTTCAGCGTTCGAGCTGGGATTCCGCTGGTCGCGATTCGCACCGCGGAACGACGAATCGGTGTCGTTTCCGCCGGGCACAGGGCACCGCATCCGGGCCGGGATCGAGACCGCCGAGAGCTACGAACTGGTTGGCGCTCCCCTTCCGGAGGAACTTCTCGGTGCGGTCGCGGCAGCCGCACCGAGAGACGCCGTCGGCATCGTCGAAGGCCCGGTGATCGGCCTGTCCGACGACGAACACGGCGACCGCTGGGTGATCAAGGTGCGCGGTCTCCTACATGTCGACGGTGTAGCGGCCGGGCGCCTGCGGCCGATCACCGTGCACCTGGACAACGCGCAGGACTATCAGGCCGCGCTGTCCGCGCATCGCAACGGCCTGCGCGTGCGTGCCGAGGGCGTTGTCGTCACGGCAGGCCGCACCCGCGAAATGACATCGACGGCACGGGGATTCACCGTGCTCGACCCACCGCAGATGTAGATGTGAAGGACACCGAACACCTATGACCGACGACCGATTGACCGCGATCGAGCGCTACGTCCTGCTCGTCCTGATGGCGGAAGCGCGCGAACTCACCAACGCCGAGCTGCACGCTGTCGCGGGAATCAAGCTCGACGGCAAGCCGCGCCGGCACCTCAACGACCTCGGCCTGGTCACGAGCACCATGGTCGGCAGAGCTTTCGTGCACGAGCTCACCGATCGCGGAACAGTGTGGTGCACCGAGGAACTCACGCGGGAACGCCCCGCACACTCGGGCAGCGCGGGTGGCGCCCTCTATGCCGTCCTCGCGGGCCTGCGCCGCCACCTCGACGAGTCCGGGCACACGCTCGCCGATGTCTTCCGCCCGAATGTCGCCGGTCAGGTCGAGGCCGCGTATACCGAACTGTCGCGCGGCAAAGGCACGCCGGTCCGGCTGGCGATCCTGCGCGACCGGCTCGACGGTGTGCCCACGGACGAGTTCGACCGGGCGCTGGGTCTGCTCGCTCGCCGTGAAGGCGTGCACGTCCGGTCCGAAGCCGACCAGAAAACGCTCACCGCCGAAGACGCCGATGCCGCTGTCGTGCTCGCGGGCACGGCCCGACATCTCCTCACGATCGAGGTGCCACAGTGAACGACGAGCACCACCACGCCCTCGCCTCGATCCAGTTCAGCAGCGTCCTCAGCCCCGACGAGATCTGGGGCCCGCTGAACCATCATGTCGACGGGCTGCATCCACGGGCTGTCCAGGCGATCACCCGCGCGGTCGACAACGCCGTGCGCCAGCCGACCGGATCACCGACCGGGCTGGTGCTCAGCGGCGAGAAGGGCGTCGGCAAGACGCACATGCTGGGCTGGTTGCGTCAGCACGTGCACGAACGCGACGGCTGGTTCTTCATGCCGAAACTGGTGGACGGGATGTCGTTCTGGGCGGGCGCGGTCCACGGCATCGTGAACCGGCTGCTCGGGTCCGAAAGTGGACAGCTTCGCCCCATGCTGGGCGCGCTGGCCGACCGGGCCGGTTGCGGGCCGGAGTTGCGCATGCGCCTGTGCGGCATGCTCGAGGTCAGCCGCGCCGATCTCGACACCTTCCTCGAGCGGATCGCGGCCCTCGACGAACAAGTCGCGGTCGACTGCGCAGACACACTGCGTGCGTTGGTGCTCTATCGCGGTCGCGGCCGGTCGCGGGATATCGGGCACGCGTTCCTGGTCCTGGACGAGGGTATCGATCCGGCCGAGGTCGACGCGTGGGGATTCGGGCGCGGCCACCGCGACCCGCAGTTGAAGTTCGGAGATCTGACCCGGCTGTTCGCGCTCACCGGTCCGGTCGTGTTGGCGATCGATCAGATCGACACCGTGATCGCTCAATCCGCCGACACCGACGAGGATCTGCTGGCCAACCGGCTCGCCGACGCGCTGGTCCGGATGCGGGAGGAAACCACTCGCACCCTCATCGTGGTGGCCTGCATTCCGCGTTCCTGGGAGCTGCTGGCGACCCGCTCGGTGAACTCGACCGCCGACCGGTTCACCGTGCTCGAACTGTCGACCGCCATGCCCGGCGCCGCGGTCGCCACGGCGATCGTCGAACGTCACCTCGGTGGGGTGTACGGCGAGATCGGTTTCGCACCGCCCTATCCCACCTGGCCCGTACTGCCGAGCGCATTCGACCGGACCGAAGTCACCGGCTTCACCCCCCGCCGGCTGTTGCAGCGAGTGGAAGAGCATGTGCGCCAGTGCCTCGACGCCGACACGGCGACCGAAATGGTCGAGTTCGTCACGACCACAGCCGATCCGGTCGCACGGCGGGTCGCCCCCACATCGAGTGAGCTCGCCGTCTTCGACAAGCGCTTCGCACAAGCCAGAGCCGAGGCCGATGTCGCGGCGCCGCTGGATCCCGACCGCGAAGACACCCTGATGTACCCGCTGCTGTACGCGGCACTGCGCAGCTATGTGCTCGAGCAGAACGGCGGCGGCGCCACCCTGAATGTCGACACCCCGTCCGGTGTCACGTCGGCACTGCACGCTCGACTGCGCCGGACCATCGACGAGGCCACCGAGGACGAGGAACACTGGAGTTTCCGCGCGATCGCCCATCCCCACCCACGCGCGGTGCAAACCCGGCTGCGCTCTGCCGTGCTGGAAGCCGGGATCACCCCGGGCAGTACCCGGCGACGCCTGGTGGTGTTGCGCAACACTCCGTTCTCCCGTGGTCCGGTGACCGTCGCGCAGCTGGCCGAGCTCGAGGCCGCGCACGGGGTGGCGTTGCCGATCTCCGAGGACGATCTGCGCACCTTCTCCGCGCTGGAATCGATGTTCGCCGATGGGCAGCCGGGATTCCTGTCGTGGCTGGAACACCGACGGCCGGCGAGCAATTCGCCACTGCTCACGCGGGTGTTGCCGGGGCCTGACGACGGCGGGCCGGCCACCGGTATCGATGAGCCGACCAGCAACCCACTCCCCGGCGACCCGATGCCACGTGCAGGGGGTCCGGAGCCGGGCGATCCAGGCCCCGGCGAGCTGGCGCCAGGCGATCAAGACCCCGATGACCCTGCGCGCCACGATCCGGCGGACAGCGGCGAGTCGGCCGGATCGGGCGATCGGGCCGACCTCCCGCACGACCAGACTCCGCCGGACGGACCCGCCGTGTACCTGGGTCGAGACACGGTCAGCGGCAAGGACTTCCGGGTCCCCTTGCTGCTCTTGCGCAAGCACACCGCGGTCTTCGCCGGCTCCGGTTCGGGAAAGACGGTGCTGCTGCGCCGCCTCGTCGAGGAAGCCGCCCTGCACGGCGTCTCGTCCATCCTGATCGACACCAACAACGACCTGGCCCGCCTCGGCGACGCCTGGCCGTCGCCACCGGGCA
Organism: Nocardia sp. NPDC057663; assembly: GCF_042799895.1. Taxonomy (NCBI): domain Bacteria; kingdom Bacillati; phylum Actinomycetota; class Actinomycetes; order Mycobacteriales; family Nocardiaceae; genus Nocardia; species Nocardia sp. NPDC057663. The sequence continues at coordinate 121,927 of NZ_JBHVHX010000009.1, forward strand.
CCTGGAGCGCAGGCGATCGCGACCGGGCACAGCGCTACCTCGACGGCACCGATGTGGTGGTCTGGACCCCGCGCCGCGAAGCAGGGCGCCCACTCGCCCTGAACCCACTCCCCGACTTCAGCGTGGTGCGCGAGGATCCGGACGAATTCCGCACCTCGATCGACGCTTCGGTCGCCGGTCTCGTACCGCGCACCGGGCTCACCCCGCGCAAGGAAGCGACCGGCCGGGCGGTGCTGACGGAGGCGATGACCCACTTCGCCCGCGGCGGTGGCAGCGACCTCGGCGAGTTCGTCACCCTGCTGGCGACACTGCCCGACGGAGTGAGCACCATCAGGAACGCCCTGGCACTGGCCCAGAGCATGGCCGAGGAACTCAAGGCGGCGATGATCAACGACCCCCTGTTCGGCGGGGCCGGTGAGCATCTCGATCCGAGCCTGCTGTTCACCCCGGCGAACGGGAAACGCGCCCGCGTGTCGGTGATCAGCTGTATCGGCCTGCCCACCGACGCGCAGCGCCAGACCTTCGTCAATCAGCTGCAGCTGGCCCTGTTCGCGTGGATCAAACGCAATCCGGCCGGCGACCGCCCACTGGGCGGGCTGCTCGTCCTCGACGAGGCGCAGACCTTCGTCCCGTCCCGCGGCACCACCGCGTCGTCGGAGAGCACACTGAAACTGGCCACCCAGGCCCGCAAGTACGGGCTCGGCATGGTGTACGCGACGCAGGCGCCCAAGGCCTTGCACAACCTGGTCACCGGCAATGCCGCGACGCAGCTGATCGGGCTGCTCAACGCGTCGATCCAGATCCAGGCGGCCACCGAGCTCGCCCGGGCGAAAGGTGGCCGCGTGGAAGACATCTCGCGCCTGCCCGCCGGGCGGTTCTATGCCGCCACCGAGGGCACCGGGTTCGGGAAGATCCAGGTGCCGATGTGCCTGAGCCACCATCCGAACAGCGCACTCACCGAGGACGAGGTACTCGGGCGGGCACGTCGCTGACGTGCCCGCCCTGGTTCTGGTTCAGACGCGCTGAGCCCGTCTACGCGGGATCAGGGCTCACACCTCTCCGGCGACGAGAGCACCACTCTCCGCGATATGCAGGATCGCATCGGCGCCGTCGATGGTTTCCTGGTCGAGGGGGAAATAGCTCGGGTCCGAGGTCGGGCCGGTAGGCGTGGCGGTCATACCGGCGGCGGGGAACAGGTCCCACGTTATGGTGCGGTGCTGAGGTCCGGGCTTGGCCGGCTCGTTGTCGGCAAGACCGGACGAGCCGGTCCCGAGGCTGCCTGCGAGGAAAGTGAAGCGGTTGCCGAACAGCGCGCTGAGGATGGCGCCTGCGCCGTACCACTGCAGGGTCATCCCGGCCATCGCCATGGTGCTGAGGTTGCGCTGCAGGTGCACGTTGTGTCCGTAGAGCAGGGTGGGGCCGCGCTGGGCTTCGATGTCACGAATGTCGCGGATGTTCTCGGTCATGAGGACGTCGCGGGTGGCGAGCAGGCCGGAGATCCGGGTGGTCTCGTCGACGCGGCGCGCGGACTGGCGATGGTAGCGCAGCACACCGAGGGCGGCGGTGAGATGGACTGCCGCCCTGCGCCATTCGGCCTCGGAGGTCGCGGGAATCAACTCGGGTGCGCGGGCATAGAGGGTGTTGAGCAGGTCGTCGGCGAGCGCCTGCAGTCGCCGCGCTTCCTCGGTGTCGCCGGGCGACATCGCCGGGTCGAGGATCGCTTCGTCGCGATGCCAGCGTTCGTCGTCGCCGGCGAGGTCGGCGATATCCGTCTCGAGTCGCAGGTAGTCGCGGGCGAATTCGAGATAGCGGCGGGGACTGGGGGCGCTGGTGTTGTCGAGCGGTGCGTCGAAGCCGTAGAAGGCCACCTGCTCGGCCGGTGGCCTGTTCTCGTTGTAGCCACGCATCCAGACGACCAGTTCGCGGTTCGCGGCCAGGTCACCGAAATGCGAGAAGCCGGTGCGCATCACCTCGTCGATGTCGCCGATGCCGTACCGGACGTAGTCGTCGACCGTGAGGGCGGCGACCCGATCGGATTCGAGGGCGATGGAACGGAAGCCGTGCTCGACGAGTTGGGCGAACAGCGCGTTGCGGAGAAGGGGGAAGGCGGGTTCCTGATGCGTCGGCTCACCGAACGCGAGGAGCTCACACGTGGACGGAACGAAGTCGCGAATGTTCTGGCTCATGTGCCTCAATCGTATCGTTGAACATTCGGTTGAGGCTTCTGCTAGGTCAGCGGCGAATCAGGGGCGTAAAGTCTCCAAGTCGTGGGAGAGATGCGACCCTCGGACCTGGCGCGCGAGCACGGGATCTCGACGCAAGCGGTCCGCAATTACGAACAGGCGGGGTACCTCCCCGGCGCCGAGCGCACTCCGAGCGGCTACCGGATCTACACCGAAGTTCACGCCGCGGCACTGCGTGCCTACCTCGCCCTGATCCCCGCCTACGGCCATGCCGCGAGCGGCCGCATCATGCAGGCCGTCAACGACGGCGAACTCGACGACGCGCTGGCCGTCATCGACGAAGGTCACCACCAGCTGCTCCGCGATCGCGACACCCTCGACACGGTCGGCAAGGCGATCACGCACCTGACCGCCGAGTCCCCCACACCCCGCGCGAACGAACCCCGAACCATCGGCGAACTCGCCCACCTGCTCCGCGTCACCCCCGCGACGCTGCGCACCTGGGAAGCCGCTCGAATACTCACGCCCCCACGTGATCCCGCCACCGGATACCGCCGCTACGGCCCCGACGACATCCGCGACGCCGAGCTCGCCCACCTGCTCCGCCGCGGCGGCTACCCCCTGCACCGCATCGCCCTCGTCGTCGAGCAGATCCGCGACGCCGGTGGCACCGATGCGGTGAGCCGAGCCCTGGACGACTGGCGAGAACGCCTCACCACCCGGGGCCTGGCCATGCTCGACGCGGCCGCCCACCTCGGCCGCTACCTAGGACTTATCTCCTGAATCGGGTTTCCCGGATTTGCCCGGTTGGCCGGAACATATTGGATGCGGACGAGCCACGCTGGTACTGTAATCGTCGCCACATGAAGCGAATTCAGTTGTTTCGACAATGTGACCATCCTGACCGGTTCGATGAGCCGTTGATTCATTATTTGCCGCGGAGTCGGGAATTCTGCGTTTTCGGTGTCGGAATTGCACATGATGCCCCCGGGAACACCTCACCACAGGAGCGTCGCCGCATGCAGCTCGCTATGTCCCGTGACGACCGTGAACGATTCCTCGCCGCCCCCCGCGTCGGCGTTCTGAGTGTCACAGATCCCAGAGGTGGCGACCGTGGCCCACTCGTCGTACCGGTCTGGTACGGCTACGAGCCCGGAGGTGAGATCGTCGTCGAGACGGGGCGGGAGACGATCAAGGCCCAGTTGCTGCGTGCTGCCAGGCGATTCAGCCTGTGTGTGCAGGACGAGCGGCGGCCGTACCGGTATGTCAGCGTCGAGGGGCCGGTCACCGCCGTCGAGGACCCGATCGATCCCGCGGTGCGGGCGACACTGGCCGAGCGCTATCTGGACCCCGACGAGGCGCGCGCCTATCTGGCGGCGACCGCGTACCAGCTCGAGCACGACATCGCCGTCCGCATGCGCCCCCAGCGCTGGCGCACCGCCGACTTCGCCGCCTTCGCGGCCGGATTCGCGGAAGTCGGCGCCGATGCGGGTCACGACGCCCGTACCGGCTGAACCGCACACCGCACGCACCGAGCAACCGAAGCCGTACGAACGGAGAAGGACTTGGTGACCTACATCGACGGTTCGTCCTACCCGCGCACCGCATCCAGGGCGCCGGCCGTTCCGGTCTATCCCCGCGACGCACGCATACCGGAGTTGTTCGAGGCGCAAGCCGCCGCCCGGCCGGACGCGCCGGCGGCCCGGCACGGAGAGCGCAGCCTGACCTACGGGCAGCTCGCCGCCCAGGCCAAGACCCTGGCGGCACGGTTGCGCGCCCGGGGCGTCGAGCCGGGCGAGCTGGTGGGCGTGTGCGGGAGCCGCTCGCTGGACGCGCTGGTTGCGCTGCTCGGCATCCTCGAGGCGGGCTGCGCGTACGTACCGCTCGACGAGGACCTGCCGTCGGCCCGGTTGCGGGCCATGGCCGAGGACGCCGGGCTGCGGGCCGCCGTCATCCTCCCCGGCAGCACTCGCCGGATGCGTGGCCTGCGCGTGAGCATCGGACTCACCGGCGACACGACGGGCGGGGAGATCCCCGCCCCGCAGCCGCGGCACGCCTCCGCCGCCGACTGCGCCTACGTCGTGTTCACCTCCGGCACAACCGGTCGCCCCAAGCCGGTGGCCATACCGCACCGGGGTGTGGTCCGGCTCGTCCTGTCCGATCACCGGCTGCCGTCGCCCGGACCGGGCGACCGGGTCCTGCACGCCTACGGCCTGTCCTCCGACGCCTCGACGATCGAGATCTGGGGCGCGCTGCTCACCGGCGCGTGCCTGGTCATCGCGGACCGGGAGGAGCTGCTCTCGCCCACCGCCCTGGCGGAGTTGTTCCGCGCGCAGGACGTGACGGTCGCGTACCTGACGACGAGCGTCTTCCATCTCGTCGCCCGCACTCGCCCGGAGACGCTGGCCGGGCTGCGTTTCGTCTCGGCAGGCGGGGAGGCGATGGACCCGCTCCTGGCGAATGCCGTACTGGCGGCCTGCCCGGACACCACCGTGGTCAACTTCTATGGTCCGACCGAGAATTCGGTGGTCTCCACCGCCCACGTACTGGATCCGCTGCCCGCGGACGCCACGCACGTCCCCCTCGGACTTCCCTTCGGCGCATCCACCTGCCACGTCGTGCGGCCCGACGGCTCGGTCGCGGCACCGGGCGAAGAGGGCGAGCTCTACGTCGGCGGGGACGGGCTGGCCCTGGGCTACCTCGGCGACCCGCAACTGACCGCCGAGCGGTTCGTGCGGCTGCCCGCGGTGGAACCGGGCGGACTGCTGTACCGGACCGGCGACCGGGCGGTGTGGACCGGGGGTCTCCTGGAGTTCCGTGGGCGGCTGGATCGCCAGGTGAAGCTACGCGGCGCGCGCATCGAACTCGACGAGGTGGAGGTCCGGTTGCGGGCGCACCCGGCGGTCGGCGAGGCCGTAGCCGAGGCCGAGGACGGTGCGCTGACCGCCTACGTCACTGCCGCAAGGCCGGGTCGCCCACTGCCGCTGCCGGAGCTGCGCGCGTACTGCGCGCAGTGGCTGCCGCCGCAGGCCGTCCCGGTGCTGGTGCCCCTGGACCAACTCCCGGTAACCAGCGGCGGCAAGGTGGATCGCACAAGGCTGCGGGCCGCCGCCGGCGCGGAGACGGCGGAGCAGGCTGCGGTCGATGGCCTGCTCGGCGTCCTCACCAAGGTGTGGCACCAGGTGCTGCGCGTGCGCCCCGCGCCGCGCGACGACTTCTTCCTCCTCGGCGGCGACTCCCTGCTCGCCTCCGAGACGGTCACCCGCACCCTCGCCATCCTGAACCTCGACGCCGCCTGTGGCTCCGGCCTGATCAGGGCGCTGCTGGCCGCACCCACCCTGGCGGGCTTCGCGGCTGCGGTGGACGAAGCGCGCGGGGGCGCCATGGCCGCGACGGAGCAGCTCGTCGACTTCGAGAAAGAGACCGAGCTCGGCTTCGACCTCCCGCCGGCCCAGCGCCCCGCCCCGCGCCCGCACGCCCCGCGGGAGGTGCTGCTCACGGGCGCCTCGGGGTTCGTCGGCGCCTTCCTGCTGGACCGGCTGCTGCGTTCGACGACGGCGCGCGTCCATTGTCCGGTGCGGGCGGCCGACCGGCCACGCGCCGAGCAGCGGGTGCGCACCGCGCTCGCCCGCTATGGGCTGCGTCCGGACGAGGCCGCGTGGCGCCGGGTGGAATGCTTCCCCGGCGACCTGACCGAACCCAGGCTCGGCCTGTCGGAGGCGCACGCCGACGGGCTGGCACGCACCCTGGATCTGGTGGTGCACAACGGCGCTCACGTCAACTTCCTCTATCCGTACGAGCAGTTGCGCGCAGCGAACGTAGGCGGTACCAGGGAGATAGTCCGGATCGCGGCACCGCGGCGGGTGCCGGTGCACTTCATCTCGACGGTCGCCGTTGTGGCCGGGTTCGGCGCGGCCGGGGTCCGCCAGGTCGCCGAGGATCTCCCGCTGGCGCACGCGGACGGGCTCACCATGGGGTACGCGGAGAGCAAGTGGGTCGCCGAGGGCGTACTGCGACAGGCGGCGGAGCGAGGTCTGCCGGTTGCGGTGTACCGGCCGTACGAGGTGATGGGTGACCGGACGCACGGTGTGTGCAACACCGACACAGCTATCTGCTCGCTGTTCAAGACCATCGCCGAGACCGGGCTCGCCCCCGACATCGAGCTGCCCATGGACTTCATGCCGGTGGACCACCTCGCCGAGTCCGTCGTCTACATCGCCACCCACCGGCCGGCCGAGGGCCGCGTCCACCATCTCACCAACCCGCGCCCGGCCATGCTGTCGCACGTTCTGGCCCGGATGCGTGCCGCCGGCTTCATGCTGCGGACGCTGCCGTATGCGCAGTGGGTCGACGCACTGGTGCGCCATGTCGCCGAGTGCCCGACAAGCGCCACAGCCCCTTTCGTGTCCCTGTGCGTCGACCGCAGCCGCACCGCCGACATGACCGTCAAGGAGATGTACCTCGAGGACACGTTCCCGGTGCTGGGGCGGGTCAACACCGAGGCGGCGCTGTCCGGCAGCGGACTGCACTGTCCGCCGGTCGATTCCGCCCTGCTGGACCGCTACCTGGAATACCTGCTCACCTCCGGCTACCTTGCCCGCCCCGCCGCCGAGTATTCGGTGACCAGCCGATGAGCGACGTCGACGCCCTCGACGCAGTCCCGGCCGTCGAGCCCGGCACCGCCGGACCGCCGTGCGCCTACGCCCGGCTGCGCATCGAAAAACCCGTCGTCCGAACGCGATTGCCCAACGGCGAGACAGGCTGGCTGCTCAGCCGGTACGCCGATGTGCGTGCCGCGTTCGCCGATCCCCGGCTCGAGCGGCCGCTGCTGTCCGCCTGGCCGGCGCGCGACGGGGAAACCGCGCCGCCACCGTGCCTGCCGACGTTTCTGGAAATGACCGGCGAACACCACGAGCGGGTGCGGCGCGCGGTCCTGCCGCTGTTCGGCCGACGGCGGCTGGAGTTCATGGAGCCGCGGATCCGGGCGATGGCCATGGAACTGATCGACACGATGGTGGCGGGGGCGGTGGACGGTACGGCGGATCTCGTCGCCTCCTACGTCGAGCCGCTGCCGCTGCGGGTGCTGTGCGAGACCACCGGGTTGCCGCACGAGGACCGCGACATCTATCTGCCGCACACCCTCACCCTCCTCGGCGCGTCGGGGGTACCGATGGCGGAGGTGCTGGCGGCCCTGTACGCGCTCCAGGATTACGCGACCGCGCTCATCTCCCGCAAGGAGCAGGAGGGGCCGGGCGAGGACTACGTCCGCCTGCTGCTCGCCCGAAGCCGTTCCCCGGACAGCGATCTGACCCGCGACGACGTCGTCAGCTTCGTCGTCACGATGCTCATGGCCGGCTACAAGACCACCATGCAGCACACCGGCAACGCCCTGCTCGCCCTGCTCACCCACCCCGACGCGCTGCGCCGACTGCGCGCGGAACCGTCCGGGATCGGCACGGCGGTGGAGGAGTTGCTGCGGTACGTGCCGCTGATGAACGCGATCAACATCCTCGTCGCGAAGGAGGACTTCACGCTGCACGGCCGGCACATTCGCGCCGGTGACGCGGTCGTCCCGGTGCCGGCGTCGGCCAACCGCGATCCCCGGGCGTTCGCCGAGCCGGACCGCCTCGACCTGACCCGGTCGCCCAACGCACACGTCGCGTTCGGGCACGGCCCGCACGCCTGCACCGGCGGGCACCTGACGCGGCTGCAGCTCGCCACCGCGATCCAGGTGCTGCTGGAGCGGCTGCCCGGCATCGAGCTCGCGGTGCCGGTCGATTCGATTCCCTGGGACGAGTCGACCCCGCTGCGCGCCCCGGCACAGCTGCCTGTGCGCTGGTGAACGGCGCGAACGAACCGTCTACGACTTCGACAGAAGAGAGGCCTGCACCCCGTGACCGAACCCGACCGAGGAAGTCCTGTGGGAAGCGTCGATTCCCGCTATCCGTTCAGCACCAAAGGCGACCGTCTCGCCCCCGAACTCACCGACTTGCAGCGCCGGTGCCCCGTGGCCAGGGTCGGCACCAACTCCGGTGGCGAGGCGTGGCTGGTCACCAGCTACGAGCTGACCAAGCACGTGCTGCGGGACCGGGCGTTCGCCCGCTCCGTGCTGGCCGAGGCCGACAGTCCGGCGCAGGACGCCCCGATCCTGGCACCCGAGCTGCTGGACGCGATGAACCACCTCCACCGGGCCGGGCTGCGCGACGAGGTGCTCCGAGCGCTCGGCCGCAACCAGCCCGATCTACCCGCCGACTGGGTCGCCGGGATCACCGCGGCGGGCCTCGACGCCATGGTCCGGGAGGGCCCGGCGGGCGATCTGCAACAGCACTTCGCGGAATGGGTTGCCGCGCAGTGCCTGTGCCGGCTCCTCGGCCTGCCCTTCGCGGACCACAGGTGGCTCGCCGAACGAGCCGATATCGACCTGACGATGGTGACGTATTCCGAGGAGGAGCTCGCCCGCAACTGGGCCGGGATCCGCACCTACATGCAGGAGCACATGGCCGCCCGCCGCCCCGGCGAGCCGCGCGGCCTGGCGGACCGCCTCGCCGATCTCAACGCCCGGCAGCACGGGCTGACGGATCAGCAGTTGTCGAACATCGTCGCGGTCCTGTTCGTCAGCGGCTACGAGGATTTCGCGAGCTTCCTGGGGGTCGCGGCGCTCAACCTGCTCCAGCGGCCCGAGGCGATCGGCGCGGTGCGTGCCCGACCGGAGACGATGCCGCAGTGCGTGGAGGAGTTGCTGCGGTGCAGCGTCGTCCTGGGCAATGCGATCCCGCGCTACGTCACCCGGGACGCGGAGCTGGGTTCGGTGACTGTCGCCGAAGGCGACCTGGTGCTGCTGTCGCTGGACGCGGTCAACGTCGACCCGACCGCGTTCGCCGATCCCGGCATCTTCGACCCGACCCGCACGCCCAACCCGCATCTGCGCTTCGGTTACGGTCGGCACCACTGTCCCGGTGCGCATCTGGTCCGCCGCCAGTCCGACACCGCATTCCGGGTCCTGCTCGACCGTCTGCCCGGCATTCGGCCGGCGGTGCCGATGGCGGAGGTGCCCTGGCATCCGCACCGGATGGCGATCATGCCCGCCGAAATCCTGGTCGATTGGTGAATATTTCGGCCTACTTCCAAAAATTAATTCATCCAGGGGAGTTGACCGAATTCGGCATCGTGTTTAAAGTACTTGCTGCAAGTACGCAGGTCTCCGAGATGTAGTACACGACTACAAATTTGAGGAGCACAAATGCGATTCATCAAGACCAGTGCATTCGCTGTCGCTTTTGCCGCCGTATCGGTTTTCGGCGCGGGAATGGCACAAGCCGCCCCCGCCGCCCCTATTGCCCCCGCTGCCCCGATTGCCCCCGCTGCCCCGGCTGCTCCCGCCGCCCCGGCTGCTCCCGCGGCGCCGGTTGCCCCCGCGGCCCCGGTTGCCCCCGCGGTCCCGGTTGCCCCCGCGGCCCCCGCCTCCGCCCCGGCAGCCGTCGAAGTAACCGAGGATCTCATCGGTTGCGCCCTGGCTGCCGATGCGAGTGGTGAAACACTCGCGGAATTGCACGAGGGTTTCGGCGAGACCATCGAACTCACCGCGGTAGCAGAAGCCGAACTCACGGCGGGTGACTGTCTCTAGCCGTCTCGATTTCGCGCAGGTAGGTCCGGCCACCGGAGCACGGTGGCCGGACCTACCCGTTTCCTCGCCGTCAACAGCCCTCCGGCACGCTCACACGCGCTCGAGTACCGCCGAGGCGCCGATCCCGCCCGCGGCGCAGATGCCCAGCAGCGCGGTCTCTTTCCCGGTCCGCGCCAGCTCGTTGGCCATGGTCGTCACCATGCGAGCGCCGGTCGCGCCGAAGGGGTGGCCCAGCGAGATCGACCCACCGTGCACGTTCAGCTTGTCGATGTCGACGGAGCCGACGGCCTCGTCCCGGTCGAGCCGGGTCTTGGCCCATTCCGGGCTCTCCAGCATCCGCAGCACCGACAGCGTCTGCGCCGCGAACGCCTCGTGGATGTCGACGAGGTCGATATCGGCCAGCGTCAGACCCGCCTTGTCGAGGGCACGCGGCATCGAGATCGCGGGACCGATGAGGACCTGGTCGGCCGGGTCGACGCTGACGAAGCTCCACGAACGCAACGCCGCCAGCGGGGTGAACCCGAGGGCGCGCGCCTTCTCCTCGCTCATGAGCAGCACCGCGGCGGCGCCGTCGGTGAGCGGGCTGGCATTGCCCGCGGTGACCGTGCCGCCCTTGTCGAACACCGGATTCAGGGTGGCGAGCTTGTCGACGCTGGTATTCGCGCGGACCAGCCCGTCGGTGTCGATCCGCAGGCCCGACGGCGTCGTCACCGGCACGACCTCGTCGTCGAAACGGCCCGAGGCGATGGCCGCCGCGGCACGATGGTGCGAGCGGGCGGCGAATTCGTCCTGGTCGGCGCGGGTGATGCCGTTGATCCTGGCCATCTTCTCCGCCGACTCGCCCATCACCTCGCCGGTGGTGCGTTCGGAGATCTTCGGCTGGCGCGGCAGGATGTCGGTGAACGGCGCGAGCTGGCGGACCACGTCGAGGTAGTCCTTCGGCTTCGGTGTGCCCAGCGCCACCGGAGCCACCGCGTGCACGACCTTCTGCGGGAGTTTGATCTCGGCATTGCTGGTGGAATCGCTGCCACCGGCGATCATGATGTCGTACTCGCCGCGTTCGATCGCCGCCGCCGCCGAGGTGACCGCCTGCAGGCCCGACGCGCACGCCCGGGTCACCGTGTAGCCCTCGCACCCGAAGTCCAGGTTCAGGTCGAGCGCCACCTCCCGCGCGATGTTCGGGGCATGGCTCGGCAGGATGACGCCACCCCAGACGATGGACTGGATCTCACCGGGCGCGATACCGGTGCGCTCGAGCAGACCCCGGACCGCCGCACCGGCGAGGGCGATGCTGTCGAGGCGGGTGAAGTCGGTGAACGCGCGCACGAACGGGGTGCGCGCGCCCGCGACGACAACGGCGCGGGTGCGTTTCTCGGCCATGTGAGTCCCTTCGGAAGTTCCGCTGAGCCCACGGTATCCGATACCGTCGGTACTGGATACTGGTTCGAGGTAACCCGGTAGGTCAGGCCGGCGTGATCTCGATGCCGATGGTGCCCGCCTTGCCGCGGCGCAGGTTGCTGCCGAGGATGAGCAGCGGCGCGGTCAGCCAGTACTTGCGGCGCAGCCAGGAGCGCACCTGCTCGGTCTCGGTGGCGTCGAGCAGTCGCGCGGTACCACCGGCAGTGGCACCGTGTGCCTTGCCGCGCGCGTCACAGGGTTGCACCGTCACCTCGGGATTGCGGCGGATCCGCTTGACCTTCCAGCTGTCGGTGACCGTCCAGACGAACAGCTTGTCGTCGTGGGCGACGGCCCACACCGGTGTGCCCACCGGTGAGCCGTCTTTGCGGAAGGTGGTGAGCAGCACGAAGTTCGCGGTCTGCAGTTCGCCGAGGCGGTTCGTCATGCTCGCAGCCTAGCGGCCGAACGAGTTATGGGCGCTCCCGCGAAAGTCTTCCTAACCTCGGAGCCGGACGACTCACTCATTTTCCGGAAGGGCTACCGATGACTGACACCGCCGTGCCGACGCTGTGGATCGGCGACCTGCCGAGCACCCTCGACTTCTACCGTGCGCTCGGCTACACCGTCACCTACGAGCAGACCCGGCCCTATGTCTACGGCGCGGTGGAAGGGCACGGGTGCGCGCTGCACTTCGCGCCCGCACCGCCCGGGATCGAACTGCCCACCGAGCATGTGGGTGCGCTGCTGTTCGTCGACGACGTCGCCGCCCGCCACGCCGAGTGCACGGCGGCATTGCGCGCGCACTACGGGAAGGTCCCCGTCAAAGGCTTTCCGCGGATCACCCGGTACCGGCCCGGCCAGTCCCGGTTCTCCCTGGTCGATCCGGTCGGCAACACCCTGCTCGTGATTCAGCGCGACGAGCCCATGGAGCTCGAATACGGCGGCTCGCGTGAGCTCGACGGTCTGGCGCGGGTGCTCGACAATGCCCGCATCCTGCGCGATTTCAAGAACGACGACCGCGCCGCGACCCGCGCCGTGGAAGCGGGCCTGCGTCGTTTCGGCGCCACCGCGACATCCGTCGACCGGGCCCGCGCCTACGCCGCGCTTGCCGAATTAGCGGTCGCGACAGCGGATTCCGATCGGCTCGCGCATTGGAAGGCCGAACTCGAGGCCGTCGAGCTCACCCCGGACGAGCACGCCGCGCTGTCCGCCGATGCCGCCGCGTCCGAGTTGCTCGCGACCTGGCTGACCGCCACCACACCCGGCTGAGTGCGCACCGCGGAGCCGGGCGGCGGTTAGGCTTCGGCCATGCACCGACGCTCCGGCCCGCGGGTGATCCGCTGTCTCGCAACCGCTCTCGCCGCTGTCGCGCTGACCGGCCTCGGCCCGATCGCCCCGGCGCAGGCCGAGGCGGGGTGCGCCGAGGGCTGGCAGGCCGACATCATTGCCGCCGATCTCGGCGGTGTGGAGAACCTCGAGTACGACGGCGCGGGCGGCTTCTATGTCACCGGCATCGTCGACGGCGAACTCCTGCACGTCGACGGCGACGGCACGGTCACCACGATCCTCACCGGCCTGGACGCCCCCGCCGGGCTCCGATTGTCCGGCGACATCCTCTATTTCATCACCGGCGACGGCACCACCCCCCAGGGCGGCGGCACCCTCCGCCGGCTCCACCTCCCGACCGGCGAAGTCACCGTATTGCTGCCCGACCTGGTCCAGCCCAACGGCCTGCTCCTGCTCCCCGACGGCGACCTGCTCATCTCCCAGCTGTCGATCCCGTGGCCGCCGGTCGGCATCAGCCGCTACCGCCCCGCCACCGGCGAATTCACCCTCGCCTGGTCCCCGGTCCCCCGCCCCAACGGCCTCGCCCTCGCCCCCGACCGGCAAGCGGTCTTCACCGAAGACGTGGCCGCCTCCCAGATCCTGCGCGTCCCCCTCGACGCACCGCACACTCCCACCACGGTGGCCACCATTCCCGACGGCCTGCTCCCCGGACTCGACGACCTCGACGCCACCGCCGCCGGCCTGGCCTTCGTCGCCGGCGACTACTCCGGCAGCGTCTACCAGGTCGACACCACCACCGGCCACTGGTGCACCATCGCCAACGGCTGGACCACACCGCGCGGCCTCCTCCCGGAGCGCCCCCCGATCGGCCCCACCTCCGCCCGCATCGCTCCCGACGGCCACCGCTGGGCCCTCTTCGTCACCAGCATCGACGGCACCCTGCGCCGCCTCCGCCCACCCGCGAACATCGACCTGACCCCACCACTCCCGCGCTGACGGAAGCGGTCATCGCCAGGCACGCATCGACGGCGGCGAAGTCCGCATCCGCGATGTCGTGCCCGGTCGAGCAGTGACCACCCCGTGGAGAGTGGCCTTGCTGACGAATCAGCCACGGCGGCAACGGTAGTAGCACCGGTCGGCGTTGTGCTCGGGAAGATCTCAACGCTGGAACGGCGGGGATGGTCGTGATGGACTAGCGGATTCGCCCATCGAAGGAGGGAGTCGGCGTGCAATCGGCACCGGAGTGGTCGCAGCAGCGGGGGTTCGGGATCAGGGTGGAGTGGGGGCGGACGGGGGCGGCCGCGATCGGGGTGGGGGCTGTTTGTGTGGTGGTGGTCGACGTCCTGTCTTTCACCACCTCGGTGTCGGTGGCGGTCGGTGCGGGCACTGCGGTGTTTCCGTATCGGTGGCGGGACGAGTCGGCGCGGGAGTTCGCCGACCGTCACGATGCGGCACTTGCCGTCGGGAGGCGTCAGGTCGGTACCGCGCAGCCGTGGTCCCTGTCGCCCGCCGCGATCCGCCGCGCACCGTTCACCGAACGCTTGGTTCTCCCCTCCCCCAACGGTTCCGCCATCGCGGCCGGTGTTTCCGACGCGACCGTGGTCGCGGCGTGCCTGCGTAACTACCGCGCCGTCGCGGATTGGCTGATCGCCCGGAATTGGGGCACATCCACCCATCCGATCGCGATCGTCCCGGCGGGCGAGCAATGGCCGGGTACCGAGGTTGTCCGGCCCGCGGTGGAGGACTGGCTCGGTGCGGGCGCACTCGCCGCCGCTCTCCTCGACCGCGGAGCCACGGATCCATCACCCGAAGCGCGTTCCGCGGCAACCACTTTCACATCCATCGCGGACGTTCCCGCCCTGATCGCCACCTGCGCGTCCGGCCGTGAGCTCGCCGCCATCGGCTTCGCCGAGGATGTCGCCCTCGCGACGGACCTCGACGCCGATCGAACCGTTCCGATCCTCGTCGACGGGGTATTCACCGCCCAGCGACCGTCCTGACCGACGCTGCGGAACACCAACATTCGCGTCGGCCAGGACGCCAGCGGCGTGGGGGGGGGGGGGGGGGGGCCCCCCCGCCCGCGGCCCGAGCGAGGGGCGCGGCGCGGGCGGGGGACGCACGCGCAGCCCCCACCAAACACCCCGGGGGGGGGGGACAG
>NZ_JBHVHX010000009.1:136586-234125 GCF_042799895.1 Nocardia sp. NPDC057663
ATCCACCCCCCTGCGACCGTCCTCACCTACGCTGCGAAAAAAAAACTTTCGGGGGGCCCTGCACGCCTGGGGCGTGCGCGGGTTGTACCCCCACCCCCCGCCGCACGCGCGACTACTGGTTCGCGCCGATGATCCCGCCGATCACCGCACCGATCACGCAGCCCGGAATGGCGCTGACGATCAGGAAGATCAACCCGATCAGCGCGCCGACGACGCAGCCGATCGCGATGCCGGCGACGATATTGCCGGTCTGGTCGATGTTCTGCAGCGCGAGCGGATTCGGCGCCGGTGCGCCGACCGCGGTGAGGGTGAGCGTCGTCGCCGCGGCGTCGACCTCGGGGATCACCTGCACCGCGGGCCCGGCCACGGCCTGCACGGTCGTCGGGATGAAGCCGACCCGGCTCCCGTCGGGTGCCAGCACGGCGACCCCGGCGTCGGGCGTGAGCTCGAACGTGCCCGCCGCCAGTGCCACGGTCGCCGCCGACCCGTCCGGGGCGACCGCCGCGGTATAGGTGACGGCGCCGTCGACACCGGCCACCCCGGGGCCTGCGAGGGGAGCGCCGTGCGCGGTGGCCGCGGCGATGCCGGTCGCTGCCACGGTGAGCACACCGGCAGCCAGCAACTGCTTGAACTTCATGGGTCTTCCCTCCGACTAGCCGACCCGACCTGCCCCGGGATCAGCGCGATACCCACCCATGATGCGCCATGGCTATGTTGCATAACACCAGATCGACCGAATCCGGATCAGCCTGCGGCACAGCCGGATTCGCAACGACCGGGCAAACCGATCAGTCTCCCCGGTTCCGCCGCCACGCCGCCCCGTCATATTGACGACCCACTCAGCGGGACAAACGTCAAATAACACCAACCTAACGCTCGCTAGGTCACATACTCCGTGGCGGAACGTGTGCGATCTAC
Source organism: Nocardia sp. NPDC057663 (assembly GCF_042799895.1). NCBI lineage: Bacteria > Bacillati > Actinomycetota > Actinomycetes > Mycobacteriales > Nocardiaceae > Nocardia > Nocardia sp. NPDC057663. The sequence continues at coordinate 137,505 of NZ_JBHVHX010000009.1, forward strand.
ATCACATCGAAGCGCACGCATTCCACTCCATTTCGAACGAAGTTCCCGAACAACGGAGCGTGGCAATGTCCACCATTCCTCAAGATCCCCCCACGTCAGAGGGCCCCGAACTCACCAAGGGCGACGACACCGGACGACTCGACGGCGCATCCCGCGCCCGGATCTTCACCGTCCTAGCGGTCATCGTGCTGTTCACCGAGATCGCCCCGATGCAGTACACGATCGTCTCGGCGGCACTACAGAAGATCGCCCCGACCTTCCCCGGCGTCGGCGCGAACATCAACTGGGCCATCATCGTTTTCGGCCTGATCGGCGCGGCCGCGTCGCCCCTCATCGGCAAGATGAGCGATGTCTGGGGCAAGAAGCGGATGTTCCTCATCTGCGGCCTGCTCTTCGTGATCGGCTGTGTCCTCGACGCGACCACGTCGAACTGGGGCATCTTCCTGCTCGGCCGCTGCCTGCAGGCCACTGCCATCGCGACCGCGGTCATCGCCTACGGCCTGATCCGGGACCTGATGCCGCGCAAGTACGTTCCGCTCGGCCTCGGCGTCACCGCGACCGGCCTGGGCGTGTCCGCCATCGCCGGACCGCTGCTCGGCGGCTTCCTCGTCGACAACTACAGCTGGCGCGCAATCTTCTGGGTCCTGGCCGCGTTCACCCTGGTGATGCTGCCCCTGGTGTACTTCGTGGTGCCGGAATCCAAGCTGCGGGTGCGGGAGCGGATCGACATCGTCGGCGCCCTGCTGCTCGCCGGCGGCGCCGCGCTGATCCTGATCTACGTCGACAAGGGCCACGATTGGGGCTGGGGCAAGCCGACGACCCTGGCCTGGGTGATCACCGGCGTCGTCCTGCTGATCCTGTTCGTGCTGGTGGAAACCCGTGTCGCGCAACCGATCATGGACATGAAGCTGCTGTTCCACCCGCGCGTCGCGCTGGTGCTGGCGGGCGCGCTGTTCGCCTCGTTGCAGATCGGCGTCGTCTCCTACGCCATCGCCTACATGTCGCAGACGCCCGACGAGGCGACCGTCACCGCGGGCGCGCAACAAGGCATTCTCGCCAAGGTGCAGGCCGCGACCGGTCAGCCACTGCCCGCCGAAGCCGTCCAGGTGACACTCGATCCGGGCTACACCTACGGCAACGGCTACACCCTGCTGGAGTTCGCGCTGCGCATCGCCCTGCTCGGCGCCGTGGTCACCATGGTCTGCGGCGCACTCGCCGGTGTGATCGCGCGCCGGGTCGGCGCCAGGATCCCGCTCGTCGTCGCCCTGGTGATCTTCGTCGGCTCGGCCGCGGCCTTCGCCGTGCTCCCGCACACCAGCACCGTGTTCCTGCTCGTGAACGCCGTGTTCAGCATCGGTTTCGGCTTCTACTACGCGGCCATGCCGATTCTCATGGTGGAGGCCGTCCCGCAGGAGCAGCAGGGCGTCAGCCTGGGCATGCTGGGCGTCATGCAGTCGATGGGCGTGGCCGTCGGTCTGGCGATCGTCACGGCATTCCTGCACGCCAACGGCATGACCGCGCTGGTCAGCGTCGGCGGGCAGGCACAACCACCGGCGCCGATTCCGGACGTCTTCGGCGATCGCGGCTACGAGCTGGGCTTCTGGGTCTGCGGCGCCGCGGCGGCAGTGGCCCTGGTCCTGGCCGTGATCATGCGGCACGGCCGCACGCCGGCCACCGGCGGCACCGCGCACTGACCCCCGGTACGGACGGGCCGGTGATCCTGGGTGATCACCGGCCCGTCCGCGGTTGCGGTATTTAAATACCCCACCTAGGCTCGGGTCCATGGTGCGTCTCCCTCTCAGCCCGGCCCAGGTCGAAGCAGGCCGTCGCCTCGGCCGCTGCCTGCGCTCCGCGCGCGGCGAGCGCGACCTCACCGAGGTGGCGCACGCGGCGGGCATCTCCCCGGAGACGCTGCGCAAGATCGAATCCGGCCGCCTGCCCTCCCCCGCCTTCGGCACCGTCGTCGGCCTCGCGGAGGCGCTGTCGCTCCCGCTGACCGAGCTCGCCGAGGTCTACCGCGCCGAGCAGGTCGCCGAATCCGCCTGACCCGCTCGGGTATTCGACTCAGTCGCGGAGCGTGAGAATGCTCGGCCCGTCGGCGGTGACCGCGATGGTGTGTTCGCTGTGCGCGCACCGCGATCCGTCGGCGGAGCGAATCGTCCACCCGTCGGCATCGGTCACGACCTTCGCGGTGCCCGCCGCGAACCAGGGCTCGATCGCCACGGTGAGACCGGGACGCAAGCGGAAGCCGCGCCCGGCCCGGCCCGCGTTGGCCACGTGCGGATCCTCGTGCATGGTCCGGCCGATGCCGTGCCCACCGAACTCGGTGTTGACCGGGTAGCCGTAGTCGTGCGCGACCGCCGCGATGGCGGCGGAGATGTCCCCGATGTGGTTGCCGGGCTGCGCGGCCGCGATCCCGGCTACCAGGGCTTCCTCGGTGGCCCGGACCAGCCGCTGATCGGCCGGGTCCGGCGTGCCGACGATGGTGGTCACCGCGGAGTCGGCGGCCCAGCCGTCGATGGAGACGGCCAGGTCGGCGGTGAGCACGTCGCCGTCACGCAGGACATAGTCGTGCGGAAGGCCGTGCAGCACAGCATCGTTGACCGCCAGGCAGACGGTGTTGCGGAACGGCCCGCGACCGAACGAGGGCGCGTAGTCCCAGTAGCACGACACCGCGCCCCGCTCGCGGATCCGTTCCCGCACATACGCTTCCAGCTCGAGCAGGTTCACGCCGACGGCGGCCGTCGCGTGCACGCCTGCCAGCACATCGGCCACGAATCGGCCGGTCACCCGCATCCGCTCGATCTCCGCGGGTGACTTCAGCTCCACCATCACGCCTCCAATTGGTATTTTCATACCAGCCTAATGGGGGCGGTATAAAAATACCAATCGGATCAGCGGTTCAGGTTCCCCATGTCCACCGGGATCTGCGCGCCGGTGACCTGCCCGGCCTCGTCCGAGCACAGCCACGCCACCGCGGCGGCGATCTCCTCGGGCTCGGTGAGGTAGGTGGGCAGCGCGTTCATGAAGATCGGCGCCAGGGTCGCCGCGTACTTCTCGAACAGCACGCCCATCTCCGCCATCTGCATGCCGGTGGCCACCCCGGCCGGGTGCACGGTGTTGACCCGGATCCGGTGCTCGCCGAGTTCGTTGGCCATCGTCTTGGCCAGACCGGTGATGGCGTGCTTGGTGGCGACGTAGTGGCCCGTGAACGGGATGCCCTTGAGCCCCGCCACCGAGCTGATGAACACCATCGCGCCGCCCTCACCCTGCTCGATCAGGTGCGGAATCGCGGCTTTCGCGGTGTGGAAGACGCCGGTCAGGTTGACATCGATCGTCTCCTGCCACTGCTCGGCGGTGATCTCCCAGGACAGCGCGGCCGAACAGATACCCGCGTTGGCGACGACCACGTCGAGCCTGCCGAATTGTTCGATCCCGGCCGCCAGCGCCGCCGAGAGCGCGTCGAAATCACGGACGTCGACCTTGCTCGCGGCGATCTTGCCCCCGGCGGCCTCGACGAGGCGAACCGTTTCGGCCAGGTCCGCTTCGGTGGCGCCCGCGTAGCTCGTGCTGGCGAAGTCCGCGCACGCGTCGATCGCGATGATGTCGGCGCCTTCTTCCGCGAACCGGACCGCCTCGGCCCGGCCCTGTCCGCGGGCCGCGCCGGTGATGAAGGCGACCTTGCCTTCGTAGCGTCGCGTCATGTCCTACTACCTCCGAACCTCGATGTGCATTATGAACACCACACCATTGCCGGGCGTCTCGCGGTGCGGAATCAGCGGATTGGCCGCGGCGAGGAAGGACTGGGCGGGTCAGTCGCGGGCGAAAGTCGCCCAGGCCCGGACGACGACCTCGCCCGCGGCGTCGGCGCCGGACAGGGTGACGTCGACGCGCGATTCACCGTCCTGCACATAGCTTTGCGTGACATGCCCCGAGCAGGTCATGACGTCGCCGGGCGGCAGCGGACGCACCACCCTGGTGCGGAACCGCCGGATGTTCTCCGCGCCGAGCCAGTCGGTGGCATAGGTGGCCAGCAGCGCGGCCGCCTGCGGCGAGGCCGGTTCGCCGGCAACGGGTCCGGCGGCGGCCCACGATTCGGCGACGAGGCCGCCGGTGCGGTCGAAGTAGCGGGTCAGCGACTCGGCCGCCGTGACGGCGGGCGCGGCCACCGGGTCGCCCGCGACCGCGCGGATCGCGGTCAGCTGGTCGCCCGCGCGCGGCGGCGGGCCGAAGAACCGGTGGTCGGTCTCCACCCGTTCGCCCGCCACGGCGCCGAATCCGTCGGCGGGCAGGAAGGTCGGCGGGACCACGGGCCGGTCGGCGAGCCGGTAGGCCGGATTGTGGGAGCGCGCCGCCTCGGCGAACAACCGGATGGCATCGGTCTCCAGAACCACCGCGACGTTACCCATGATCATTCCTCTCGTCCTGCCTGCAGGTTCCGTCACGCTATGGCCGCCCGCAGGCTGTGATCGGTTCCTCTCCCGCTGATCGGGAGACCGGCCGCCCGCGCCGAAAACATGTCCGCTGACCGGGAACACGGCAGCCCGGCGACCCCCTCGCGGCGTGACCATCAGCACAGCTCATCCCCACTCCGTCCGATACATGGAGGTTTCGATGCCGGAGAACCCGCCGAACGGCCGATCACTGGACGCCACCGCCGACTACCGCCAGATCGAGGCCGCTGCCGCACCGACCCGCTTCGCGCGCGGCTGGCACTGCCTCGGCCTGCTCTCGTCGTTCCGCGATGGCAAGCCACACGAAGTGAAGGCCTTCGGCACCACCCTGGTGGTGTTCCAGTCCGAATCCGACGGCGCGCTGCACGTGCTCGACGGTTTCTGCCGCCACATGGGCGGCAACCTGGCGCAGGGCACCATCAAGGGCGACTCGATCGCCTGCCCCTTCCACGACTGGCGCTGGGGCGGCAACGGCAAGTGCACCGCCATCCCGTACGCGCGCCGGGTGCCCCCGCTGGCCAAGACCCGCTCGTGGCCGACCCTCGAGCGCAACGGCCAGCTCTACGTCTGGCACGACCCGCAGGGCAGCAAGCCCACCGACGACGTGACCATCCCCGAGATCGAGGGCTACGGCACCGACGAGTGGACCGACTGGACCTGGAACTCGATGCTCATCGAGGGCTCGCACTGCCGCGAGATCGTCGACAACGTCGTGGACATGGCGCACTTCTTCTACGTGCACTACGCGTTCCCGCGCTACTTCAAGAACGTCTTCGAGGGTCAGGTCGCCACCCAGTACATGCGCTCGACGCCGCGTCACGACATCGAGGTCGGCACCAGCTACGACGACCCGAACTCCACCTTGCGTTCGGACGCTTCGTATTTCGGCCCGTCGTACATGATCGACTGGCTCTGGAGCGAGGCCAACGGCATGACGATCGAGACGGTGCTGATCAACTGCCACTACCCCGTCAGCGAGAACTCGTTCGTGTTGCAGTACGGCGCGATGGTCAAGAAGCCACAGGGCATGTCAGACGACGACGCGAACGCGATGGCCGCCCAGTTCGCGCAGGGCGTCGAGTACGGCTTCGAGCAGGACGTCGCGATCTGGAAGAACAAGGCCCCGATCGACAACCCGCTGCTCTCGGAGGAAGACGGACCGGTCTACCAGCTGCGACGCTGGTACAAGCAGTTCTACGTCGACGTCGAGGACGTCACCGACGACATGACCACGCGGTTCGAGTTCGAGATCGACACCGAGCGCGCGGTGACCAGCTGGGAGGCCGAGGTGGCCGACAACATCGCCCGCGGCGCCGTCATCAACACCATGTCCTGACACTCATCACCCCGAACAGAAAGCACCACCTGCGATGACCAAGGTTCTCGACAACATCGCCGCGATCGCGGACCAGCTGCGCGATCAGGCCCCGGAGGCCGAGCGGCTCGGACAGCTGCCCGACGCCACGGCGCAGCTGCTGAAGTCGGCGGGCCCGATCCGCCTGCTGCAGCCCAAGAAGTACAGCGGGTACGAGGCGCATCCGCGCGAGTTCGCCGAGACGGTGATGGCCACCGCGGCGCTGGATCCGGCCAGCGGCTGGATCGCCGGCATCGTCGGCGTGCACCCGTGGCAGCTGGCCTTCGCCGACCCGAAGGTGCAGGACGAGGTGTGGGCCGACGACCACGACACCTGGATGGCCTCGCCGTACGCGCCGACCGGCATCGCCCGCCCGGTCGACGGCGGCTACATCTTCAACGGCCGCTGGCAGTTCAGCTCCGGCACCGACCACTGCGACTGGATCTTCCTCGGCGCCATGCTCGGCAACCCCGACGGCTCCATGGCCATGCCGCCTACGATGCTGCACATGATCCTGCCGCGCGCGGATTACCAGATCGTTGAGGACTCCTGGAATGTGGTCGGCCTCCGGGGCACCGGCTCCAAGGACATCATCGTCAAGGATGCCTTCGTGCCCGACTACCGGGTGATGAACGGCGACCACGTCATCGACGGCACCGCGCAGAAGGAGTACGGCGTCACCGAGACGCTGTACAAGATGCCGTGGTCGACGATGTTCCCGCTGGGCATCAGCTCCGCGGTGGTCGGCATCGCCGAGGGCGCGCTGGCCGCGCACCTGGACTACCAGCGCGACCGGGTCGGCGCGCAGGGCACCGCGGTCAAGGACGACCCGTACGTCCTGTTCGCCATCGGCGAGGCCGCCGCCGACATCAATGCCGCCCGCCAGGAATTGCTGGCCAACGCCGACAAGATCTTCGACGCCGTCGACGCGGGCAAGGAGATCAGCTTCGCCGACCGGGCCGCGGTCCGGCGCACCCAGGTCCGCGCGGCCTGGCGCGCGGTGTCGGCCGTGGACCAGATCTTCGCGCGGTCCGGCGGCAACGCCATGCGGACCGACAAGCCGCTGCAGCGCTACTGGCGCGATGCCCACGTCGGCCTCGCGCACGCCATCCACGTGCCGAGCACGGTGTACCACGCCTCGGCCATCAGCTCCCTCGGTCTCGAGCCCGCGGACAACCTCCGCTCGATGATCTGACCGAATACCAAGAAGGACAACGGAAATGACAGACATCAAAGGCCTCGGCTACGTCAAGATCCAGACCGCCGACATGGACCGGTGGCGCACCTTCGCGTTCGACGTGCTCGGCTTCGCCGAGGGCAGCGGGCCGGACGAGAACGCGCTGTACCTGCGGATGGACGAGCGCGCGGTGCGCATCACGGTCGTGCCGGGTGACAGCGACGCCGTCGTGACCATCGGCTGGGAGGTGCGCGACCACGCGGCCCTGGTCCGCGTGCAAGAGGCCGTGACGGCGGCGGGCATCGCGGTCAAGCCGCTCTCGGTCGAGGAGGCCGACGCGCGCCGGGTCGAGGAGGTCATCACCTTCCAGGACCCGACCGGCGCGACGCTCGAGATCTTCCACGGCGCGGTGCTCGACCACAGCCCCGTGGTGACGCCCTTCGGCGCGAAGTTCGTCACCGGCGCCCAGGGCCTGGGCCATGTCGTGCTGCCGACCATGGACCCCAACGGCGCGTTCGGCTTCTACACCGAGGTGCTCGGGTTCCTGCCGCGCGGCGCGTTCCGTATCCCCGCGCCGCCGGAGTTCGGTCCGATGCGGGTCCGGTTCCTCGGCGTCAACGAGCGTCATCACAGCCTCGCGCTGTGCCCCGCTCCGCACGGCGGCGCGCCCGGCCTGGTGCACATCATGGTGGAGGTCGACACCCTCGACGCCGTCGGCCAGGCGCTCGACCGCGTCACCAGGGACGGCTTCTCGGTGTCCTCGACGCTGGGCAGGCACACCAACGACAAGATGGTGTCGTTCTACGTCCGCGCACCCGGCGGCTGGGACATCGAGTTCGGCACCGAAGGCATGAAGGTCGACGAGACGTACTACACCGCCGAGGAGATCACCGCCGACAGCTACTGGGGCCACGACTGGTCCGGTAGCGAGCCGCTGGCGGCCATGTAACTCCCCGCACAGCCCTTCGACGGCCCCCGTGCCGAGCACTCCGCTCGGCACGGGGGCCGTCGTCGTTTGCACGCAGATTGAAGATTCATGTGACAACCAACACACGGGATGGTATCAATAGGTATATGCCTAATCGAAATATGCGAGTGGGCATCAGCTCGTAGATCCGAAATGGAGCGCTCCATGGTCATCCAGGCCGAAGCCACCACCCCCAGCGCGATCCTCGATCGCGCGTCCCTGCTGCTCGACGCCTTCGACGGCCCGGGCAGGCTCACCCTCGCCCAGATCGTGCGCCGGACCGGCCTACCCCGGTCCTCGGCGCATCGCATGCTGGAGCGGCTCGTGCAGTTGCGCTGGCTGCGCCGCGAGGGCCGCGACTACGAGCTGGGTATCCGGCTGATGGAGCTCGGGTCGCTGGCCGTGCACCAGGACCGGCTGCATCGCGCGGCCATGCCGTTCCTGCACGAGCTGCACCGGGTCACCGGGTTCGTCGTGCACCTGGCCGTCCTCGACGGTCCCGACGTCGTGTACCTGGACAAGGTCGGCGGCGATCTGGCCGCGGCGGTCCCGACCCGGGTCGGCGGCAGGCGGCCCGCGCACTGTACGGCGGTCGGCAAGGCGATCCTGGCCTACTCCGACGAGCGTCGCCTCGCCGAGGTCGGCACCGGCCAGGCGAGCGCCCGCACCAAGTACTCGCTGACCACCCGCGCCCAGCTCGACGCCGAACTGAACAAGGTGCGGGCGCACGGGATCGCGGTCGAGCGGGAGGAATCGCTGGCCGGTTTCGGCTGCCTCGCCGCCCCGATCGGCGACCTCGGCGAGTCCGCCGTGGCCGCCGTGTCGGTGTGCGGGCCGGTGGATCGCATGGTGTTCGACCACCGGCTCTCCGCCCCGATTCGCACGACGGCGCTCAATATCTGGCGGCACGTCGACGACGGCCGGGTGCGGGTCCGCCCGACCCTGCAGCAGCATCCGCGACCGCTGGGTGTCGGCCCGGCGACCCGGGTCGCCGCCGACCACCGCCCGCCCCGCTACGCGTGACCCCGGTGTGCCGCCCGGCGGGAGCGGGCGGCGGCCCGGATCAGGTGAGTTCGTTCGCGCAGAAGCTGTGGCAGATGCGGTCGTGCACGATCACGTCCGGGCATTCGGGATCGAACCACCGGTCGACGTGCGCCCAGTGCACCGGGTGCATCAGATAGGGACCGTCGAGCCCGTCGAGATCGGTGAACTCCTGCTCCCAGACATGCGTCCACGGCACGGACCCGATACCGCGGATCACCCGGCTCAGCTGCCAGGACCGCATCGTCGGGATGTACTCGGGCATCCGCAACAGGTCGGCTTCGAAGCGGTCCACCACCGTGCGCGCGGTCCCCGGCGCCACCCGCAGCAGCAGGACCCGGTACACCGATCCCGGTGAGCGCGGCTCGGCGAAACCACCGACACCGCCGTCGTATTCGGCGCCGTCGACGTGGGTCACGAGCGGATCGGCCAGCACCGCGTCCACCCGCGGCGCACAGCCGAACCAGCCGGCCGGCTCGTCGAACCGCAGATGCACCAAGACGTCTCCGCCGTTGCGCACCCCCGGCAGCGTGGGCTGGACCAGCACCCGCCGTGCCACCCCGGCCGCCGCCGCGCGCAGCTCGGTCATCAGACGATCGGCGGCCGTCCCGCCCTCCGGTGAAAGATGCACCAGCCGAACGACATCAAACATTGCCGAGCCTTTCGACATCGGCGGCCTCGGCACCGGTCGACCGCGTCCGATGGACGACCAACTCGTCCACCGCGGCCCACCACCGCCGCACCGCCGGATCCGGCCGCCCCCGCCAGGTCATCTCCCACCACCCCTCGGCCCCGTCGAGCGCCCACGTCGCGATAACCGTGTTCGACTCGTCGGGAAACCACACCGGCGGACTCACCACAATCCGCTCGAGTGTCATCCCCCGCTCACGCGCGCCCGGCGCGTACTCCCGCAGATAGGCGTCGACGAAGTCCCTGGCCCGGCCGGGTTTCGTCACCACGGTGTCGATCACGTAGACCTTCGCAGTGTTCATGCGCCGACGGTAGGCACCCATCGCCAGGTCGCGACCTGGTCTTTCCGCCCAGCGGGAGACCGCGGTTCCGGGCGGGTCACCCGAGACCGGCACAGTGCCGGCACTATGCCGACTCGACTAGCCGTTCCAGCAGCCAAGGTTGGTTCACATGGCGTTGTGTACGGCCCGGACGCCGCGCGAGTGGACCAGCGCCCGGCCGACAGGTCACATCCGCTGCGGTGCGGCCATACCCAACTGCCCCAACCCGAGTTCGAGCGTGCGAGCCGTCAACTGGCACAGCGCGATTCGGTTCGAACGGATCGGTTCGTCCGCCGTGATGACCGGACACGAGTCGTAGAAGCTGGTGTAGGCGCGGGCGAGATCGTAGAGATAGCCCGCCAGCCGGTGCGGCTCCAACGCGTCGGCGACCTCAGCGAGGACGGTTCCATAGCCATCGAGGGCCAGGGCGAGTTCCCGTTCCGCCGGTTCGAGTGGACCGGCACTATCGACTACGGCCGGGGTTGCTGCGTCGGCTCTGCGCAGGATCGAGCACACGCGGGCGTGTGCATACTGCAGGTAGACGCCGGTGTTGCCGTTGAGCGCAGTCATCCGGTCCGGGTCGAAGGTGTAGTCCTTGACCCTGGATGTCGACAGATCCGCATATTTGACCGCACCGATCCCCGCCTGCTCGGCGATGGTGTCGAGTTCGGCCGACGACAGGTCCGGGTTCTTCTCGGCGACCACCGCGCGCACACGCGCGACAGCCTCGTCGAGCAGGTCCATCAGCCGAACCGTTCCGCCCGCACGGGTTTTGAACGGTTTACCGTCCGGCCCCAGGATGGTGCCGTAGGCGACGTGATCGACCTCGATTGCGTCGGTCAGCCAACCCACCCGTCGTGCCGCCTCGAACACCAACTGGAAATGCAGCGCCTGCCGCGAGTCGGTGACATACAGCAGCCGATCGGCATGCAGGGCGGCGATGCGGTACCGAATGGTGGCCAGGTCGGTGCTGTCATAGCCGTAACCACCGTCGCGTTTGCGGGCCATCAGCACCGCCGGTTGATCATCCGGGCCGGTGACCCGTTCGGACAGCACCACAACCGCACCGTCGCTGTCGACCGCGGCGCCCTTGTCCAGCAGTTCGGTGACGGTGTCGGCGAGCTGATCGTTGTAGAACGACTCACCGACATAGTCGTCGGGAGTGAGCAGCACACCGAGCCGGTCGTAGATCGCGCCGAACGCTTTCTCGGACTCGGCGACGATCTCCCGCCACCGCGCCACCGTGTCCGGGTCACCGGCTTGCAGGGCAACCACACGAGTCCGCGCCCGGTCCGCGAAGCCCGGATCGGAATCGAACTGCTTCCGGGCCGCCTTGTACAGGCTGTCGAGCGCCGACACCGAACTGGTGTCCGCGTCGAGTTCCTCTGTATGCCAAGGTGATTCGGGGTGCTCGTCGATGTATTGGATGAGCATGCCGAACTGGGTGCCCCAGTCGCCCAAATGGTTCGCGCGGACAACGTCGGCACCGAGGAACCCGAAGACCCGGGCCAGGCTGTCACCGATGATGGTGGTCCGCAGGTGCCCGACGTGCATTTCCTTCGCCACGTTCGGCGCCGAGTAATCGATGACGACCCGTTGTCCGTCTTCGATGGTCGGGACGCCGAGCCGATCGTCGACCAGTCGCGCGGCGACAGCTTCCCACACCGCCGAATCGGCCAGGGTGATGTTCAAAAACCCTGGGCCCGACACCTTTACGTCAGCGATCACACCGTCGGTGAGACCAACCCCGGCGGCAAGATCGGCCCCGAGCTGTTGCGGCGCCATGCCGACCCGCTTCGCCAACGGCAGCGCGGCATTGGATTGGAAATCGGCTCGATCGGATCGTCGCACTACCGGGTCCGCATCCGCCGTTTCCGGACGGACTCGGGCGATCGCTTCCGACACAGCGGCAGCGACACGTCCGAGCAGCGGTACAACACCGGCAGAGCTCACCTTGGGTTCCTTTCGATGGGGATGGTGAACCCATTGTCGCAGCTGCGTCATGCTGCATGACCAGGGTCGACCTGTTCGCCGACAGCGTGGCATCGGCACCGACAGCCTGTGAGCCGAACGCCGATCAGCCGAGGTCGGCGTCGATGTGACCTCGATGGCACCGACGCAGATATTTCGACCGACTACGGTCGGGAGTGTGAGCGACACACAGTGGAAGATCCTCGGCGAGAATCTGGTGGACGAGAACCGGCACATCGCCCTGAAGACCGTCGACATCGAACTGCCCGACGGCGTCCGCTTCACCCAGTACGTCGCGAAGATGCCCCGGTGCGCGATGACACTGGTGCTCAACGCTTCCCGTGAGGTTCTGCTGATGCGCCGCCACCGATTCATCATCGACCAATGGGTGTGGGAAGTACCTGGCGGCTATGTCGACGGTGCCGAAGACGTAGCGTCGGCCGCCGCCCGCGAGGTCGAGGAAGAGACTGGTTGGCGACCGCTGTCGATGGAGCACCTCGTCACCTATCAGCCCGCGATCGGCACACTTGACCAGCCGCAGGAGATCTACCTGGCCCGCGGGGCCGAACCCACCGGGGCAGCTCCTGACATCAACGAAGCCGAAGAAGTCCGATGGATTCCGCTCGATCAGGCGGTAGAGATGATCGACCGTGGCGAGATCGTCGGTGCGGCCACTGTCGTCGGGATCTATCGGGTGTTGTCGCTCGCCTGAGCCATTACCCGTTCCAGGAAGGCGGCCACCGCAGGGATCGAATCGTGCGGTGTCAGCCGGGCTCGGACGTCCCGCAGGTACGCACTGGTTCGCTTCGACTCGACCTCGCCGGCAAGTGTCAATGCCTGCTCGCCCACGTTGACGGCTTCGTGCGGATCCTCGCTCGCGAGGCTCGATGCGAGTAAGCACAGGTTGAATGTGCGCCCTCGCTGGTACCCGTCGGACATGTTCAGCGAATCGAACGCCAACTGGATTGCCCGTTTGTGGTCGCCGAGGTCGCGGAAGCAGTGCGCCGTCTTGGCCGACATATACGCGGTGTCGAGGTAGGCCAGCCAGGCGGGCCGATGGGTGTCGGTACGGTCGAATGCCCGCTCGGCTGACGCGAGGGTGGTGGAGCAGGTCGATCGGTCGGAGCGGGCAGCGTGGCCGTGGGCTTCGACCATCAGGCATCCGGCTTCAAGGTTGGGCGAGCCCGCTGTGCGGGCGGCGATTTGTGCTGCCCGAGCTAGATCCACGGCGTCACCGGCGCGGCCGACGTACACAGCTTGGTGTGACATGGCGCCGAGGATTTCGGCGCTCAGCGCTGCGTCTCCGGCAGCCCGGGCCTGGCGCAACGCCTGGATCAGGTAACGCTGGGCCAGACCGTGCTCCTCCAGGTCATAGGCGGCCCAGCCCGCCAGTTTGGTCAACTCGGCAGAGGCCGCGTAGAGACGTCGCCCGACTTCCTCGGTGTAGGTGCCGTGCAGCATCGGCGCTACCGAGGTGTGCAGGTAGTGCACGACGGTCGAACGAACACGGCCGCCGCCAACTCGATTGTCCAACTCGACGAACGCTCTGGTCATCGTCCTGACGGCGTCGATGTCGGCCTGGCCGATGCGCCGGAATCCGGTCGAGGACACGGGATGCTCAGGTCCGGGCATGGTCAGCCACCGCATAGACGCGGCCGGGTAGACCGCGACCGCGTATGCCGAGTCCTGCAGGAACCTCCTACACTCAACGTCGCTCCGCCACAGGGCGGTCGCCGCAGCGGTTGCCTCCGCGAGGGAGAGTGAAAAACTCCAGACCGAGGTCGGCTGACTCACACGCGGTCATGCCGCACTCGGCCGCGGTGATGCGTCGGCCGGTCAGCTCGCTCATCACCTCGGCGATCATCGACGGCACTGGCGGTGTCGGCTGCTCCCCGGCGAGCCAGCGTCCGACAGAGGTGTGGTCGTAGGCGAGGTCCACGCCTACCGCTCTACCGCGCTCAACGACTCGGCGGGCCAGGCTCTTTCGAAGTACGCCCGTCTCTTCGAGCAGATCGTGCAGCGGGCGGTTGGGTTGCTTCGGCTTGCGTCCCATGCGTGAAGTTTGGCAGGCACCGAACTCTGTGGCTACGTATTGCCTTTCGTGCACACCCCCTGTGCACACATCCGCCTACCGCGCGCGTCTTTCGCGGTAGACCCCGACACGGTGTGCTGGTTGGCGTCCCGCAAACAAGGGGCGGCCGAACTGACTACGGGGGCGACCATGAACAAGGACTCGACCGACAACCGGGCGGGAGTGCTCACAGTTCTTGCAGCTGGCGGGATGCGGACCCTGGATGCCGCTTCACTCCCGATAAGCGCCCTCCTCCTTTGCAACTGGGACCCTGGCCTCATCACGGAAACGCAGGCCCATACGGCAATGCAGATCCACTTGGATTGCGCCGTCGACACTTGCAGAGTCCGGTGTCGCGCCCGAACAACCCTGGTAGACGCGAAACGGATGGTCTTGGACGAGCGAGCAATTCCGGCTCCAACCTCCGGGCGCCCCGCATGATCGGCTACGAGCCGTCAGAACTGACTCGCTGCCAGCGGTGGATCCTCGAATCCGTGTGCGTCGTGGTGCCCGCACGGAATATGGCGATCACGGTGGCCGAACTGTCTGCGCTGTTGCGCCACAACCCACATTGGACGGGGGCCTACCTCGGCGAGCTGCTGGAGATGGGATTGGTCGCGACGACGAAACGCACCTGTGGCGATGTGTGGTGGCCGACGTCGGCAGGACGAACACTCGGCACCCCACAGCCGAAAGCTGAGGCGTCGTGATCGAGGACGGCATTCGGCTCGAACTCGAAGGCGTCGCCGTCGGTTACCTCCGCATGGATGTATCCGGCGATGCCCGACAGCGCGATCAGGCCGCGATCCGCCATCTCGCTTACCGGTGGGGCTATTTCGTTGCCTGGATCTTGTTGGTTGACGAAACTGCCTCGGACCCCATGACCGCTTTGGTGACCGCCGTAGGCAGATACCGCGCGGATGCCGTATTCGCCCCGTCCGCGAAGCATTTCGACGGCTGCAAGATCCCGGACAGCATTGTCACTGCGTGCGATGTGGTCACCGTCGACGACCGACGCACCACTTCTCGGAGGCTGCCGTCGCCGTTCGCTTGACGGTCTTGTGGTCGTGTCTGCGACCAGATCGCTCGCCCACCGACATCAAATTGCCGCACGCAACCATTTGACAGAGGCAGAACGGGCAATCCACCCGTGCGACTTCACGCGAGGGAAGGCACACCGTGATCCTCAAACCTGCCATTCCGACATCAGATGACCCCGTCGGCAGTGCGGCTCAACGAAATTTAATCAGGCCTGCTCGGAGGAGAGCCGGTGCCCGCCCAGGTACCGGTCCGGTTCGGCAGCAGCCGCGGCGTTCGTAGTAGCGCGGCGTCTGCGCGTTCACCCCGCAGCCGCGTCGAGCCCGGTGGTGCGGAGTCCGGCAGTCATCGCCGAGCCTCGATCGAGGCCTCGACCCGCGCGGCGAACGCATCGAGCACCTCGACATAGGCCGCGGGGACGCCGACCCGCATCACCAGGCCGGTGCCAGTGGTGTCGAAGTCGAAGGTGAAGAACGAGCAGCAGTTCGATTCCCGCGCCGCGAGATCCCGGGCGGCGGCGTCGGCGTCGGCGGCCAACTGCAGTTCCAGCTGCGTCGGGGCGGGCCGGGCCATCCCGTGCACCGACTCGGCGAAGAATCGGTCGAACTCGGCGACTCGGATCGGTTCTTCCGCGGTCGGCAGGGTGCACGCGTCCGGCACCCAATCGCCCTGAGCTGGGGAAATCATGGTCAGCTGCAGCAGTTGGGATCGAGGACAGTGCACAACGCGGCGAGTGCGTCGCGGCGGGCACGGTGGAAGGTGTTCATCCCGCGCCGCTCGGACTCGACGAGCCCGGCCTTGCGGAGCTGGCCGAGGTGATGCGACACCGTGGACTCGCCCAGGCCGACCGCGGCGGCCAGGTCGCCGCCGTTGCGTTCGCCGAGCGGGGTGGTCAGCAGCAGCGACAGCAGCTTGACCCGGACCGGGTCGGCGATCGCCTTGAGTCGCAACGCCACCTCGAGGGCGGCGGCGTCGTCGACCGGTCCCGCCGCGACGGGAGCGCAGCAGACCGGGGCGGACATATCGATCACAGGTAGCGCCTTGGGCATGAAATCGAGACTACTCGCGGTATTGACATATGTCGAAAAGGTGAGCAGACTCGGGATCAGAAGTTCTTCGATATATGTCACACAAGTGGAGGTTCGATCATGTCTCGCATCCAGCTCGCCCTCAACGTCGACGACCTCGACACCGCCGTGCAGTTCTACTCAACCCTGTTCGACACCGAACCGGCCAAGCGCAAGCCCGGCTACGCCAACTTCGCGATCACCGAGCCGCCACTCAAGCTCGTCCTGATCGAGAACGCCGGACAGGGCGGGTCCATCAACCACCTCGGCGTCGAAGTCGAAACCTCCGAACAGGTCCACGGCGAGATCGCCCGGCTCTCCGAAGCCGGCCTGTTCACCGAGGAGCAGATCGCGACCACGTGTTGCTTCGCCACCCAGGACAAGGTGTGGGTAACCGGCCCTGGCGCCGAGCGGTGGGAGGTCTACACGGTGCTGGCCGACAGCGAAACCTTCGGCACCGCACCCGAACTCGGACTCACCGACGCCGAAGCGGTCGACGTGTGCTGCGGCACCGCCGCCGAAGCCGAGGCCGAAGGCGCGTGCTGCGGCAGCCAGGCCAAGGAGAAGGCCGTCGCCTCCGGCGCGAGCTGCTGCGGCTGACCCGTCCCGACGGTGGGTGCCGGGCGGTGCTGACGTTACATCGGCGCGGATGAGCGCCCCGTAGATATTCGGGGCGCTCGCCGCCGACCGTAGGCATGCGCAGCCTGGCGCCGGCCTGGTGTTTCCGCCCAGCGGGAGAACCCGGTTCCGGGCGGGTCGCCCGAACCTACCGTGACCTGCATGACTGCACGAGTTTTCCCGACCACAGGGCCGGGCGCTGTTCGCGATCCGGAAGTCGCGGCGATGCTGGCCGCGCTCGACGCCGGATTCCCCGATGTCGCGACGATGGAGGCGGCCGAGGTGCGGGCTGCGATCCGCGCCAGACGTGCTCCGCTGCAACGTCTTCCCGATATGCGTGTGGCGCGCGACGTTATCATCGACGGGCCGGGAGGGCCGTTGCCACTGCGGGTGTTCCGGCCGCATCACGATGGCGTCGCGCTGCCGGTGATCGTGTTCGCGCACGGCGGTGGATTCGTGTTCTGCGATCTCGACAGTCACGACGAGTTCTGCCGTTCGATGGCGGCGGGCGTCGGTGCGGTGGTGGTCTCCGTGGACTACCGGCTCGCGCCGGAGCATCCTGCCCCCGCCGCCCACGACGACATGCTCGCCGCGCTGCGGTGGACGGCCGAGAACGCAGGCGCGTACGGCGGTGATCCGGCCAGGATCGCGCTGGCGGGTGACAGTGCGGGCGGAAATCTCGCGGCCACCGTGGCCATCGCGGTGCGAGACGGCGGCGGCCCGCAGATCGCGGCGCAGATCCTGATCTATCCCGTGATCGACGACAATTTCGAGACCGAGTCCTACCAGCGGTTCGGCACCGGGCACTACAACACGACCAGCGCCATGCGGTGGTACTGGCAGAACTACGCCCCGCACGGCACCGATGACGTGCGTCTCGTGCCGACCAGGGCGTCCTCGCTGGCCGGCCTACCGCCCGCGGTCGTGATCACCGCCGAACTGGACCCGCCCTGCTCGGCAGGCGACGCCTACGCGCAGCGGCTGGCCGGCGACGGCGTCGCGGTGCGGCATCGCCGCTACAACGGGCTGTTCCACGGATTCCTCACCATTCCGTCCCTGGCTGCCACCCGGGCCGCCCGCACCGAGGTCTGGGCGATGGTGCACGACGTGCTCGGTCCGGCGTAGCGGATCGCCCGACTCCTCGACAGCGACGACGTCGAAGTTCCCGGGCCGAGACGAGATCGAGCGCGTGATGGCGTGATCGCCGCGGCGGCCCGGTCGGCTCACTGGTCAGCCGGGTCGTGCTGCATACCCTCTTCTTCGCGCACGCGCTGCTCGATCTCGCGCCAGCGCCCCGGCGTCGGATGGGGGTAGTCGGCGCGGTCGTCGTGTTCGGCACCCTCCAGCACGGCGGCCGCGTTGTCGATATCGTCGATCAACTGCTGGGCGAGTTCACGTTCGGCCGTGTAGTGGCGCTGCGCCCACTGCAGCACCAGCTGCGAATAAGCCCAGCCCGGTTCGGATTTTGCCGCCTCGGCGTCGATCGTGGCCCGCTGCTCGAGCTCCTCGACGTCGGCGATGTGGTCGCGCAGGATCTGCTTGATCCGGTCCGGCGAACCGAGATGGCCGAACATGACGCGCAGCAGCACATGGTGTTTGAGCACCGAGGCGTCGACCGGCGCCTTGTTCCACCACGCGGTGACCGCCTCGCGCCCGGAATCGGTGATCTGATACAGCCGTTTGCCCCGCATGGCGTTGTCGTGATCGAGCCGCGAGCTCGCGAACCCGTGGTTCTCGAGCTTCTTCAGTTCGGCGTAGATCTGGCTGTAGGACGGGGTCCAATAGAAGTAGCGCAGACTCCAGTCGGCCCACTTCTTCAGGTCGTAGCCGGAGACTTCCTCCTCGTAGGAGAGCATGGCGAGCACCGCCCAGCTGGTCGGCGGCAGGTTGGGCACGCCGGGATCGGGGTCGGGAGTCGCCATCGCTGAATATTAGCAACCGCGCGTACCACCATTTGCCCGCCGACAACCGCTGACCGGGAGAACGTCTTGAGCCGCGCACCGTTCACCCCGGATCGTGGGGGCAACGAGTTCCGTTCGGGAGGACCCCTATGAATGCAGACAACGTCGCCGTCGACGCAGGTATCCCAGCACCCTCCGACCTGCGCAGAGTGCTCGGTCACTTCGCGACCGGCGTCGCGGTGATCGCCGCCCACGACGGGACGCGACCGCTCGGTTTCACCTGCCAGTCGGTGGTGTCGGTGTCGCTGGACCCGCCGTATGTGTCGTTCTGCCCGGCCAAGAGTTCCACCAGCTGGCCGCTGCTGCGCGAGGCGGGTGCCCTGTGCATCAACATCCTGGCCGAGGAGCAGAGCGCGCTGTGCCGTCAGTTCGCGGTGAGCGGCGCCGACAAGTTCGCCGGCGTCGAGTGGGATCGGGCGGGCAACGGCGCGCCCGCGCTCGCCGGGGCGCTGGCCCACATCGAGGTGAACGTGGAGCTCGAGCACGACGCGGGCGATCACACCGTGGTGCTGGCCCGGATCGGTGACCTGCGGGCGGCCGAGGACGGCAGGCCGCTGCTGTACTACCGCGGCGGGTTCGGCGGCTTCGCGGCCTGAACGACGACGACGGGGTGGTCCGATCAGATCGGACCACCCCGTCGTCGTGTCTCACGCCTCGATGACGTCGAAGCCCTTGTATCCCGCGGCCGCGACCTCGGCGATGATCTCGCCGTACACGCCGAATCCGCCGACGAAGGGCATGAAGACCCGCGGCCTGCCCTCGATATTGGCACCCAGATACCACGAATTCGCCTGGGTCATCAGCGTTCCCGCGGCCCGCGTCGCGCATTCACGCACCCAGTCGGCGACCGCGTCCGGCCGCGCCTCCAGCGCCGTCGCTCCCCTGCCGTCGAGGAAACCGATGGCCTCGGCCACCCAGTCGACGTGCAGTTCCGAGTGCAGCACCATGTTCGCCAGCACCGACGGGCTGCCGGGTCCGGTCAGGTTGAACAGGTTGGGGAAGCCCGTCATCCCCAGTCCCAGATAGGTTTTCGGCCCTTCCCGCCACGCCTTGTTGAGCGATTCACCACCGCGGCCGACGATGTTCATCCGCGACACCGATCCGGTCATCGCGTCGAATCCGGTGGCCAGCACCAGGGTGTCGAGCGGATAGTGCGCGTCGGCGGTGTGCACGCCCGCCGCATCGATGCGGGTGATCGGCGTCGCTCGCAGGTCGACGAGCTCGACATTGTCGCGGTTGTAGGTCTGGTAGTAGTTCGTGTCGGTGCAGATGCGCTTGGTGCCGATCGGGTGATCGCGCGGGACCAGCAGGTCGGCCACCCGCGGGTCGTCGATCACGGCCCGCACCTTCTCCTCCCAGAACAGCCGGGCGGTGTCGTTGGCGGCCAGGGTGACCAGCTGGTCGGGGAAGGTCTTGCTGAACAGCACACCGCCCAGCGCCCAGCGCTTCTCGTAGGCGTCACGCAGTTCCTGCTCGCTCACCTCGAGCGCGGACTGCGGGTGCGCCTGGTGCGGCGAGCCGCCACCGCTGGCCATCGACAACCGCCTGCGCTCCGGGTAGTTCGCCTTCTGCGTCTGCCGAGCTTCCTCGCTCAGCGGTGTATTGCCTGCGGGCACACTGTAATTGGCGGTCCGTTGGAAGACGAGCAGTTGCTCGGCCTGCTCGGCCAGGCACGGGATCGTCTGGATGCCGGAGGATCCGGTGCCGATGACGCCCACCCGCTGCCCGGTCAGGTCGACGCCCTCGTGCGGCCAGTGCGAGGTGTGCAGGGTCCGGCCCGCGAAAGTGTCGAGGCCGTCGATGGCCGGGGTGTTCGCGTTCGACAGCGGCCCGGTGGCCAGCACCACGAACCGGGCCGACACCGCGCGCCCGGTGTCGGTGGCGACCTGCCAGCACAGGGTCCGCTCGTCGAGCACGATATCGGTGACGCGCGTCCCGAATTCGATGTCGCCGCGCAGGTCGTAGCGGTCGGCGACGTGCTCGAGGTAGGCCAGGATCTCGGGCTGGGTGGCGTACTTCTCGCTCCAGTTCCACTCCTGCTGCAGCGCGTCGTCGAAGGAGTACGAGTAGTCGACGCTCTCCACGTCGCAACGCGCGCCCGGGTAGCGGTTCCAGTACCAGACGCCGCCCACGCCCTCGCCTGCCTCGAACACCCGCACGGTCAGGCCGCTGCCGCGGAATCGGTGCAGGGCGTACAGGCCGGCGATGCCCGCGCCGACGACGACCACGTCGACGTCGGCGGGGCCCTTCGCTGGTGCCGATGGGGTCTCGGGGTTCACAGTGCCTACCTTTCGATGGAGACCGGTTCTCTGCGGGCGACGCTAGGGACGCGCGGGCCGCGAGAGCAGATGTCCTTCCCGCTGACCGGCACGTTCGCGCATCGATCGCCTCCCGGTGATCGGGATGGTCCGCTCCGTGACCGCCGTCACCGGACCTACCGTCATCGGCACTACGAGGTGGTATCAGGAGGAAACAGTGGTGGACTGGAACGACGAGGTGGATGTGCTGGTCGCGGGGTCGGGTGGCGGCCTGGCCGGTGCCTACACCGCCGCCCGCGAGGGACTCAGCGTCGCGGTGGTCGAGGCGACCGACAAGTTCGGCGGCACGACCGCGTACTCGGGCGGCGGTGGAGTGTGGTTCCCCTGCAACCCGGTCCTGGAGCGGGCGGGCACCGACGACACCCTCGACGACGCGCTCACCTACTACCGCGCCGTCGTCGGTGACCGCACTCCCGACGAGCTGCAGCAGACCTATGTCCGCCGTGGTCGCGACCTCATCGAGTACCTCGAGGCCGACAACCATTTCGAGTTCCAGATGCTGCCGTGGCCGGACTACTTCGGCAAGGCGCCCAAGGCCAGGCTGGACGGGCAGCGCCACATCATGCCGACGCCGCTGCCCGCCGCCGAACTGGGCGAGCTGCGCGAGTCGCTGCGCGGACCGCTGGACACCGATCGTCTCGGCGCTCCCCTACCGGAGCTGCTGATCGGCGGGCAGGCGCTGGTCGGGCGCATGCTGCGCGCGCTGTCGACCTATCCGCACGCCAAGCTGCACCTGGAGTCGCCGCTGGTGGAGCTGGTGGTCGAGGACGGTGTGGTCACCGGTGCGATCGTCGAACGCGACGGCGAGCGGGTCGCGATCCGGGCGCGGCGCGGCGTAGTGCTCGCCGCGGGCGGCTTCGAGCAGAACGACGAGCTGCGCAAGCACTACGGCGTGCCGGGCGAGGCGCGAGACACCATGGGGCCCTGGGGAAATCAGGGCTTGGCGCACCAGGCGGGCATCGCGGCGGGCGCCGGCACCGATCTCATGGATCAGGCGTGGTGGTCGCCCGGGCTGACCCATCCGGACGGGCGCTCGGCATTCGCGCTGTGGTTCACCGGCGGCATCTTCGTCGACCAGGACGGCAACCGGTTCGTCAACGAGTCCGCGCCCTACGACCGGCTCGGCCGCGACGTGATCCGGCAGATGGAGGAGCGGGGGCTGACCCTGCCGTTCTGGATGATCTACGACGACAAGGAGGGCGAGGTCCCGCCGATCAAGGCCACCAACGTGTCCATGGTCGAGACCCAGAAGTACGTCGACGCGGGCCTGTGGCACACCGGCGACACCCTCGCCGAGCTGGCCGCGAAGATCGGCGTGCCCGCGGCGAACCTCGAGGCCACCGTGGAGCGGTTCAACGGCATGGTCGCCACCGGCGTCGACCCCGATTTCGGGCGCGGCGACGAGGCCTACGACCGCGCCTTCTCCAACGGCGAACCGCCGCTGGTGACCATCGACAAGGGCCCGTACCACGCGGCCGCGTTCGGCATCTCCGACCTCGGCACCAAGGGCGGCCTGCGCACCGACACCGCGGCCCGGGTGCTCGGCCACGACGGCGAGCCGATCCCCGGCCTGTACGCGGCGGGCAACACCATGGCCGCGGTCAGCGGCGAGGTCTACCCCGGCGGCGGCAACCCGATCGGCGCATCCATGCTGTTCAGCTACCTCGCCGTGCGGCACATGCTCGGCGACTGAGCGAGCGCGGTCCCCTCCCGCTGGCCGGGAGGGACCCGTCCGCACCGGCCACCGAGTGTGGTTCCGTTCACATATTCCCCTTCTCGACATTTTCAGGAGCAACACGATGGCTTCAGCGGACGACATTCGCGCGACGGTGCGCAAATATGTGGAGGCCGTCGGCAGCGGTACGGCTGCCGACGTCGTCGCCCTCTACCGCGCGGACGCGACGGTGGAGGACCCGGTCGGCACCGAACCGCACGTCGGCCACGCGGCGATCACCAAGTTCTACGAGGCCATCGAGCCGATGAAGCGCTCGACCGAGCTGTTCACCGTCCGCGTCGCGGGCAACAGCGCCGCGTTCAGCTTCCGGGTGGTCACCGAGTTCGGCGACCAGAAGTTCACCCTCGATCCGATCGATGTCATGACCTTCGACGAGGACGCCCGCATCACGAGCATGCGCGCGTTCTGGTCCCAGGACGACATGGTCGTCGGCTGAGCGAGGCGAGAGTGACTGTGACCGAACAACACTGGGATCACGAAGTCGGCTTCCTCGTCGTCGGCAGCGGCGCGGGCGGATTGACCGGCGCGCTCGCCGCCGCCGATCGCGGGCTCGACACCCTCGTCATCGAGAAGGCGCCGGTGTACGGCGGCAGCACCGCGCTGTCGGGCGGCGGCATCTGGGTGCCCAACAACCCGGTGCTGCTGCGCGAAGGCCTCGGCGATTCCCGCGCCGACGTGCGCGCCTATCTCGACGCCGTCGTCGGGGACCGGGTGCCGTCGGAGAATCTCGACGCGTTCATCGACGAGGGCCCGCGCATGATGGCCTTCCTCGAGACCAGCCCGCACCTGCGTTTCCAGTGGTGCACCGGCTATTCCGACTACCACCCCGAGGCACCCGGCGGGCGGCCGGCAGGCCGATCCATCGAGCCGCTGCCGGTGGACCTCAAGCAGCTCGGAGACGACGAGGATCTGCTGCGGCCCGCCGCGCTGGCGACGCCGCCGGGACTGTTCATCACGTCCAAGGACTTCGTCCAGCTCAATATGGTGACCCGCACCTGGAAGGCCCGCTGGACTGCGCTGCTGACCGGTGTGCGGGCGATCAAGGCGATCGTGTTGCGCAGGCACATGGACACCCTCGGCCGGGCCCTGATCGCCCGCCTGCGGCTGGCCCTGCGCGACGCGGGCGTCCCGCTGTGGCTCGACACGCCGCTGCGCTCGCTGATCACCGACGACTCGGGCGCGGTGCTCGGCGTGGTCGCCGAACGCGACGGCCGCGAGATCCGGATCAGGGCGCGCGACGGTGTGCTGCTGGCCACCGGCGGTTTCGAGCACAATCAAGCCATGCGCAAGCGCTATCTGCCCGAGGGCGGGCGCGACAACTTCAGCGCGGCCTCGACGGACAACACCGGTGACGGCATCGTCGCGGGTGAGATGGTCGGCGCGGCAGTCGATCTGATGGATGACGCGTGGTGGATGCCGTCGTTCCAGCGGCCCGACGGCATCAATCAGGTGCTGGTGTCGGAGCGGTCGATCCCGCGCTCGATCATCGTCGACAGCACGGGCAAGCGCTTCACCAACGAGGCGTCCCCGTATGTGACGTTCGTGCACGCCCAGCTGGCGGGCAGCCACGATCCGGCCTGGCTGATCTTCGACGCGAAGGCCAAGAGCCGCTACCCCATCGGCGGACTCGTGCCGGGCCAGAAGTTCCCGGCGTCGTGGACGGACACCGGCCTGGTGCAGATCGCGCCGGACATCGACGGACTCGCCGCCGCGATCGGCGTTCCCGTCGCCACGTTGCGCGAGACCGTGGACCGTTTCAACGGGTTCGCTCGCGACGGTCACGATGCCGACTTCGGTCGCGGCGTGAGCGCCTACGACAACTACTACGGCGACCCGACACTGTCGACCCCCGCTCTCGACGTCATGGACAAGGGCCCGTACTACGCGCTGCGGGTGCGGATCGGTGACCTGGGCACCAAGGGCGGATTGGTCTACAACGCCGACGCCCAGGTGCTGCGCGCCGACGGCACACCCATCCCCGGCCTCTACGCCGCGGGCAACACCTCGGCCGCCGTGATGGGCAACGACTACGCGGGCGCCGGCGCGACCATCGGCCCCGCGATGGTGTTCGGGTACGTCGGCGCACGCCACGCCGCGGGCGAGCGCTGAGGCGGGCGATCATGCAACCCGTCGAATGCGGTACCTGCGGCAACAAGGTGCTGGCCGAGAAGTTCAGTCCCAGCCACACCAGTATCCAATGGCTCGACGACGCCGAGTCCGCGTGCCCGGAGTTCGCCCGCCGCGCCGCGCTCGGCGAGCACAGCAGCTGGATCCCCACCTGCCCGGCCCTGCGCGATTCCATCGAGAACGCCGTCCGCACAGGCGCATTGGCGACCGATCAGTTGCGGCACGAGCCGGTCCCCGGCCGGCTCGGCTGACCCCACAGACTAGGAGAAGATCTCATGAACAGACTCGACGACCACCGCACGCTGGTGACCGGCGCCGCGTCCGGTATCGGCCAGGCCACCGTGCTGCGGCTGCTCGACGAGGGCGCCACGGTGGTCGGCGCCGACGTCTCGGCCGGTGGCCTGGCCGCCACCAAGGCGCAGGCTGCCGAACGCGGCACCGCCGACCGGCTCACCACGCTGACCATCGATATCGGCGACGAACAGTCGGTGACCGAGGGCGTCCGCTCGGCGGTCGAGACCCTCGGCGGCCTGGACTCGGTGGTGAACGCGGCGGGCATCCTGCGCGCCTCGCACACCGAGCACACCTCTCTCGACCTGTGGGACCTGATCATCCGGGTGAACCTCACCGGCACCTTCCTGGTGGTCCGCGAGGCGCTGCCCGCGCTGCTGGCCAACCCGCGCGCGACCATCGTCAACTTCAGCTCCACCTCGGCGGCCTTCGCCCACCCGTACATGGCGGCCTACGCGGCGAGCAAGGGCGGCATCCAGTCCTTCACCCATGCCCTCGCTCTCGAATATGGCGGCAAGGGCCTGCGAGCGGTCTGCGTCGCCCCGGGCAGCATCAAGTCCGGAATCACCGACGCCACCCCGGGATACGTCCCCGCCGACGCCGACTGGGCACTGTTCTCGAAGCTGTCCCCCGTCCTGCCGACCGACCGGGAATCCGGCGGCGCGGGCATGGGCGACCCGACCGCGGTGGCCGGGGTGATCGCGATGCTGGTCTCCGAGGACGGCGCCTTCATCACCGGCACCGAGATCCGCATCGACGGCGGCACCCACGCATGACCGAGCTGAGCTACGAGAGCACCCTGCGCGAGATCCGCACCGACGCGGGCGTGTTGCGCTATCACGAGGCGGGTGAGGGTCCGCCGCTGCTGCTGTTGCACGGGTCGGGTCCCGGTGTCACCGGGTGGCGCAACTTCCGCGGCAACCTCGCCACCTTCGCCGACCGATTCCGTTGTCTGGTCCTGGAATTCCCCGGTTTCGGGGTGAGCGACGATTTCGGCGGTCATCCGATGGTGACCGCGCTCGACGCGGTCGTCCGTTTCGTCGACGCGCTCGGTCTGGACAGCGTCGACATCATCGGCAACTCGATGGGTGGCGGGGTAGCGCTCAATTACGCCATCGCGCACCCGGATCGGGTCGGCAAGCTGGTGACGATCGGCGGTATCGGGCGCAATATCTTCAGCCCCGGCCCCGGTGAGGGCATCAAGCTGCTGCAGGAGTTCACCGAGGAACCCACCCGGGAGCGGTTGATCCAGTGGCTGCACTCGATGGTCTACGACCCGGCCATGGTCACCGAGGAACTGATCGAGGAGCGCTGGACCCAGGCCACCGATCCGGCCACCCTCGACAGCGCCCGGCGGATGTACAGCAAGGCCGCGTTCGCGATGATGGTGCGGGCCATGGAGGCCTCCGACGCGCCGCCGCCATGGGCGATGCTGCACAAGGTGGCTGCACCGACGCTGATCACCTGGGGCCGCGACGACCGGGTGAGCCCGCTGGATATGGCGCTGATCCCGATGCGCACGATCCCGCGCGCCGAACTGCACGTGTTCCCGAACTGCGGGCACTGGGCGATGATCGAGCGCAAGGACGAATTCGAGTCGGCGGTGCTGGCGTTCCTGACCCGCAAGGATGTCGACCGGACGGTGTGATCGCCGGTTCCGCTGCCCCCTGTGCCGCGGGAAGGAGGAGTCCTCACTCTCTTCCCTTTCCAACATATAGCGCACAGGGGGCCTTGCCGCAAGGCCCCGGTGGTGCCGCATAATCGTCGGCCGAAGCCAGAAGCTGCGGAAACAGGAGTGAACGACGCGCTCCGCCGGGATCGGCGAACCGGGAAAGTGAGGGCATGTGTCAACTCAGGGGTATCAGGACGAACTGCGGTCCGAGCAGCACTATGTGGACGGGCTGTACGCGCGGCTCGATGCCGAACGCACCCGGGTGAAGGGCCGCTACAGCGCGGCGCTGCGCGGCAAGGGCGTCTCGGCCATGGAACGCGACTTCGAGGTACGCGCGCTGGGCAAGGAAGCCAAGCGCCTGGACGTGGCCGACAACGGGCTGTGCTTCGGCCGGCTCGACTCCCTCTCGGGTGAAGCGTCCTACATCGGCCGGATCGGCCTGTTCGACGAGGCGAACGAGTTCGAGCCGCTGCTGCTCGACTGGCGGGCGCCCGCGGCGCGCCCGTTCTATGTCGCGACCGCCGCGACGCCGGAGGACATGCGCAGGCGCCGCCAGTTCCACACGCGCGGACGCCAGGTGACCGACTTCACCGACGAGGTGCTCGGCAGGCCCGACGGTGCCGAGCGGGGCGACGCGGCCCTGCTCGCGGCGGTCGACGCGCCGCGCGGTGCGGGCATGCGCGATATCGTCGCGACGATCCAGGCCGAGCAGGACGAGATCATCCGGCTCGATCATCCGGGCGTGCTCGTGATCGAGGGCGGCCCCGGCACCGGCAAGACGGTGGTGGCGCTGCACCGCGTCGCGTATCTGCTCTACACCCAGCGCGAACGGATGGAGCGCCAGGGTGTGCTGGTGGTCGGCCCCAATCCGGCGTTCCTCCACCACATCGCGCATGTCCTGCCGTCGCTGGGCGAGACCAATGTGGTGTTCACGACCGCGGGCGATCTGCTGCCCGGGCTGCACGTCACTGCGGAGGACACCCCCGGGGCGGCCCGGCTCAAGGGATCGCTGCGGATCCTCGATGTGCTCGCGGCGGCAGTCGCCGATCGGCAACGGCTGCCGGTGGATCCGGTGCCGATCGAGCTCGCGGATGTCACCGTGCGCATCGACGCCGAGACCGCGCAGTGGGCCACCGAGGAGGCGCGGGCGAGCAGGCGGCCGCACAACGAGGCGCGGGCGGTGTTCCGCGAGATCGTCACCTATGTGCTCACCGAGCGGGCCATCGGCCGGATCGGGAAGGGCTGGCTCACCCGCGACGACCGCGAGGCGTGGGAACAGCTGCGGACCGATCTGATCGCGGAGCTCGCCGAGAACGCGGCGTTCACCGCGGCCCTGGACGAACTGTGGCCGATCCTGACCCCGGAAACCTTTCTCGCCCAGCTGTATTCGTCGCCGGAGCGGCTGCGCGCCGCCGGCGCCGACGAGTCGCTGTACCGTGCCGAGGGCGACGCCTGGACGGTGTCGGATGTCCCGCTGCTCGACGAGCTCGTCGATCTGCTCGGCCGGGACAAGCCCGTCGACGACACCGCCGAGCGGGAACGCAAGGCCGAGGCCGCCTACGCCGCGCGGGTGCTCGAGGACACCATGGTCAGCCGGGAAGACCACATGGACGACGAGGATCACCTCTTCGCCCAGGACATGCTCTTCGGCGAGGACCTGGCCGAGCGCTTCCTGGAGCGCGACACCAGGGAACTCGCCGAACGCGCTGCCGCGGACCGGGATTGGACCTATCGGCATGTCGTCGTCGACGAGGCCCAGGAACTGTCGGAGATGGACTGGCGGGTGCTGATGCGGCGCTGCCCCGGCAAGTCGTTCACCGTGGTGGGCGACCTCGCCCAGCGCCGATCGGCGGCGGGCGCGACCTCGTGGGCCACCATGATAGAGCCCTACGTCCCCGGCCGCTGGGCCTACCGCGCGCTGACGGTCAACTACCGCACCCCCGCGGAGATCATGACCGTCGCGGCGGCGGTCCTCGCCGAGTTCGCGCCGGAGGTCACGCCGCCGGAATCCGTGCGCGCGTGCGGCGTGCAGCCGTGGGCCCGGCGCGTCGATCCGGCGGACTTGTCCACTGCCATCGCGGAATTCGCGCGAGACGAAGCGGAGCGCGAGGGCACCAGCATCGTGATCGGCCCGCCGGATGTGCCGGGCACGGTGGCGGCCTCGGAAACCAAGGGCCTGGAGTTCGACGCGGTCCTGGTGGTGGACCCGGGACGAATCCTCGCCGACGGGCCACGCGGCGCGGCCGAGTTGTATGTCGCACTCACCCGCGCCACCCAGCGCCTCGGCGTGCTGCATCACGGCGAATTGCCGCAGGCGCTGCGCGGACTAGTTCCGTTTCGAAGTGGTGAGGGCGGCCGTCAACCCGCCCTCACTCGTGTCGCAGCCACTGGTTGATGGCGGCGAGGTGGAAGGTGGCGAGGTAGCGGACAGTTGACCCGCGCCGAATCGGCACACATCCGTTCCGCCGTCATATCCGTCGGAGGCCGCCTCTACGATGCCGTCGACACCCAAATCCGTTGGGGCCGTGCCGGCAAAGACCTGGAGAATGACATGCAGCTTTCGGATACCGCAGACGGGCTGCGGAAGGGCGGCTACCTGCAGTGCACCCGGGTTCGCGGCTGATGCTCGAGACGACGGCCTCTCGCATCCTGACCGTGCTGTCCGAGATCGCCGAGCTCGAGGGGGACGAGCCGGAGCCGGGGCCGCGCCCGCCCGCGTCGGCGTCCGCCGTCGCCGAGGCCCGGCGCGCACGGGATGGCGGATTCTCGCCGGAGTATCTGGACTTCTTGCGCCTGCACGACGGCTGGCCCGAATTCCCCTGGGGCATTAGGCTCTTCGGCACGATCGAGCTGACCGATGACGAGTCCTACCCGTACTACCAGGAGACGCTGGAGGACTGCGAGGCGCCCGAGGATCTGATGAATGCCCTGATCGTGGGCGCCTCCGGCAACGATCCTTCCCTGGTGCTCCTGCTCGGCACCGGCGAGGTGGTCGACTTTCTGTACGAGGAACGGGCCAGGTATTCCGGATTCGGGGCATTCCTGGCCGACAGGCTCACCGCTGTGGAGTCCTACCTGGAGCAGCTGTTGCAGCGTGCGGAAGCCGCGCGCACCGACTGGACCCCGGAGCACCGCGCCGCAAAAGAGGCGCGGCTTCTCGTCGAACTGCGCTGTGCCGCAACCATTCGGCCTCGCGCGGTAGTCTCGTTTTCTACGCCGCCACCGGCGCACGACCCGATGCCTGCTGCCGTCGAACCCGGCGACCTGCGGGTGGGCAGGAAGAAACCCAAGGCGTCGGTGATGCTCGGTCTGGTGCTCTACCTCGGCTCCTATCCCGCACCGGACGAGGTGATCGGCTGCTTCCGGGCCTTCCGCCGTCACTTCCCCGTCGAAGGCACTATGACCTGGGCCGTGCCGAACGCGTTCGGCGGCTTTCCCGAGGACGCCGAACACCCCGACGACGAGTCGTGGAGCCCGCAGATGCGCGTCGATGTCGGCGGTCACTTCGGCATCCGAATCTCGGTGCGGGCCAAGGACACGGCTGAGTGCTCCTATACCCTCAACATCCGCGGCATCCCTCCCGCCGACGACGATCGCCCGCGGGCCGCGTTCTGCGAGGTCATCGTCCCCGTCGACGAGGACCCGGAGAGGCTCGCACGGCTCACGACCGAGTTGACCGAACTGCTGCCGGTACGGTCGGGCTACGGCGGGTACAGCGCGTACGTCTGGGACAGCGACGCCGCCGAGGACCCGTACCAGCGCGTCTTCTCCTGGTGCCGTCGCTTCTTCGCCCTCGATGTCGGACAGGTCGACGGCTGGCTCGAAGCGGCGACCGAGCATGTGGTCGGCGCCGGCTGGCTGACAGTCCTCGGCTCTGCATTCGTCACGCACCTCGCAGGCCCCTCGCTGCCGGCCTTCACCACCCCCGGCATCACCGTGACCCGCGCACAGGGGGGCGGGGTCGTCATCCGGGCGAGCGAGCGCCCCTCCCTCGGCGATGTGCATCGCGGCGAGTACCCCGTTGCCGTGGCCGAGGTCGACCGGTACCTGCTGCCGCTCAAAACCGGTGGCTGGCACCACACGTCGACCTGGTGGGCCACACCGGGCCAGGCCTGGCAGCTGACCTATGGCGAACTTCCTGGCGGTTTCGCAGACCACCGTGCCACATCGGCCTGGCTGACCCGCCTCATAGACCCGCAACGCTTCCTCGGCCCCACCGCCCGCGAGCGCGGCGAGGAACTGCTCGATCAGCTCAGCCGCCGACACGGCGGCGACTGGGCGGACCAGTGGCGCACCGATCCCGACGACTTCGCGTGGCTGCTCGGTCTGCTCACCGACGCCGCCGATCCCGCGGCAGGCCCGGAGAGTGTCACCGCCCTGGAGTTCGTCACCGCCTTCCCCGACGACGCGCCGGCCCAGGCGTACAACCGGCTGATCTACGCCTACCTGCTGGGCGACCATCTCGACCGCGCCGAGGCTCTGCTGCCTGCCGCCCTCGAATACGCCCCGCGCGCCCCGTACATCTTCCACAACGCCGCGTGCGTCGCGGCCCGCGCCGGCGACCATGGGCGCGCACTGGAATTCGTACGCGTCGCGAAGCAGCACGGCTACGCCGACTTCGCCTCGATCCTCGAAGACGAGGACCTGCGGGATCTGCACGACAACCCCGCCTTCATCGCGCTCTTCACGAGCGGGCTGGGACCCAGGTCCGACGAGGAAGAACAGGCCACATAGAGCGCAAGGACCTCCCGCTGGAGAACGCGCCTCTAGCGGCCGGAGCGACTTACACCGCCAGCCCGGGACCGCTCCTGCCCGGCCCTCTCCTCCCTTGCCCACTCCGCCCAGGGAGCTACGTTCTGTTGCGGTCACGGAAGACCACCGGGTCGGCGGACCGGCCAACACGCCGGCTCTGTTCCGGCACGCCGACACCCGCGCGGGCTGCTGATCGGCAGCCCGCGCGCCGTCACCGCGTCAGCGCTGGGTGCTGCCCGCGTCGATGGGCAGCGTCACCGCGGTGATGTAGCGGCCCTCGTCGGAGGCGAGGAACAGGGCGGCATTGGCGATGTCGACCGGTTCGACCCACGGGATCGGGAGCATGTTCATCGACACGGCCGCCTCCGCGAATTCCTCGCGGGTGGGATGTTCACGGTCGGGCCGGAACACCTTGCGCACCATGTCGTTCTGGATCATCGGGGTGTCGACATTGGTCGGATGGACCGAGTTCACCCGGACATGATGCGGGGCGAGTTCCTTGGCGAGTGAGCGCATCAGCCCGACCACCCCGTGTTTGGCGGCGGTGTAATGCGCGACGCCGACCAGTCCGCGCAGTCCCGCGATCGAGCTGGTCAGGATCATCGCGCCGCCGCCACGGCTGATCAGGTGCGGGGTGGCTGCCTTGCAGGTCTGCCACACACCGGTCAGGTTGACGTCGATCATGGTGTGCCACTGCTGCTCGGTGAGGTCGAGCGCACCACCGCTGGAGCTGATTCCGGCGGTGGCGCAGACGATGTCTAGGCCGCCCAGTTCCGCGACACCGGCGTCGACGGCGCCGCGCAGTGCCACGCCGTCGCGGACGTCGACTGTCGCGGCGACGATCCGCGCGCCCGTCGCCTCGACGGCGCGCACGGTCTCGGCGAGGTCGGCGTCGGTCGCGCCGGGCGACACGACAGTCTCGACCGGTCCGCAGATGTCGACCGCGATGATGTCGGCGCCCTCCTCGGCCAGCCGGATCGCCTGGGCGCGGCCGATGCCGCGCGCGGCGCCGGTGATGAGCGCGATCTTGCCCGAAACCCGTCCCATGTCACACCTTCTGAGTCAGTCCGGCATCCACCACGAGCTGGGTTCCCGTCACGTAACGGGACTCGTCGGATGCGAGGAAGAGCACGGCATTGCTGATGTCGACCGGATCCACCCACGGCACCGGCAGCAGGGTGCGGGCGGCCAGTGCCTCGGCCGCGTCCTGCTGGGTCGGGTTCGGCAGATCGGGCCGGAGCTTGGCGTAGACCGCGTCGTTGAGGATCATCGGCGTCGCCACCGAGCCGGGATGCACCGTGTTGACCCGGATCCCGCGCGGGCCGAGTTCGTTGGCCAGGGTGCGGGCGAGCCCGACCACGGCGTGCTTACTGGCCGAATAGTGCGAGGCGGTGGCGGCGCCGGTGATGCCGTTGGTGGAGCTGACGATCACGATCGAGCCGCCGTCGCTCAGCGCCGGGACACCGGCCCGCACCGTGTGCCACATGCCGGTGAGATTGATGTCCATGGTGCGCTGCCAGGCCTCGTCCGACAG
Source organism: Nocardia sp. NPDC057663 (assembly GCF_042799895.1). Classification (NCBI taxonomy): domain Bacteria; kingdom Bacillati; phylum Actinomycetota; class Actinomycetes; order Mycobacteriales; family Nocardiaceae; genus Nocardia; species Nocardia sp. NPDC057663. Next base: position 170,663 of record NZ_JBHVHX010000009.1, read on the forward strand.
CTCCCAGGACAGGCCGAGATCGCTGTAGATCCCGGCGTTGGCCACGATCACATCGAGGCGGCCCAGCGCGGCAACCCCGTCGGCGACGGCCACGTCCAGCGACGCCTGGTCGCGCACGTCGGCCACCGCGGTCACGCACAGGCGGCCCGTTGCCTCGACCTCCGCCGCGGTCTGCGCCAGTTCGGCGGCCGCCGACTCGATGTCGAGGGCGATGATGTCGGCGCCTTCCTCGGCCAGGCGGCGGCAATGGGCGCGGCCCATCCCGCCGGCCGCGCCGGTCACCAGCGCGACGGTGTTCTGCATGCGGTTCATCGGGCGCCCCCGGGAGGTCGAGTGTCCACGAGGCCGACGCTAGGGTCGCCGCCCGGCGCGTCCGCCCTGGTCTTCCCGGTCAGTGGGCAGTGCGAGGCGATCTCCCGTCCACCGGGAGCCACGGGCCACGGGACCCCGCAGAGCTGCGACGGTAGCCCGCACACCGGCTCTGTGATCGAGGAGGACACCAGTGACGAGGGCGACTGTCGACGTACCGCGTGGCTCGCGGGTGGTGACGCTGCGCGTGGCGGCGGTGATCGAGGAAACGGCGGACGCGCGCACGCTCGTGTTCGACGTGCCCGACCACGCCGCCGACCGTTTCGCCTACCGGCCCGGCCAGTTCCTCACGCTGCGCATCCCGAGCGAGCAGACCGGACCCGTGGCGCGCTGCTATTCGCTGGCGAGCTCACCGTTCACCGGTGAAGCGCCCCAGGTGACGGTCAAGCGCACGCCCGGCGGCTACGGCTCGAACTGGTTGTGCGACAACATCTCCGTCGGCGACACCCTCGACGTGCTGCCGCCGCTGGGCACTTTCACCCCGGCGTCCCTCGACACCGATCTGCTGCTGTGGGCGGCCGGCAGTGGCATCACCCCGGTGATGTCGATCCTGCGGTCCGCGCTGGCGCGCGGATCGGGCCGGGTGGTGCTGTTCTACGCCAATCGCGAGCAGGAGTCGGTCATCTTCGCCGCCGCCCTGCGCGATCTCGCCGCCCGGTATCCGGGCCGGGTGAGCGTGGTGCACTGGCTCGAATCGCTGCAGGGCCTGCCGAGCACCGCCCAGCTGGCGGAGTTCGCCGCGCCGTATTCGGACTACGAATCGTTCGTGTGCGGACCCGGCCCGTTCATGTCGGCGGTGACCGACGCGCTGGCCGGGGCCGGGTGGCCGCGCGAGCGCGTCACCACCGAGGTGTTCGTCTCGCTGTCGGGTGATCCGTTCGCCGAGCCGGAGCCGCTCGATCCCGCCGACAGCGCGGACGCCGCCCACGTCGAGGTGGAGCTCGACGGCACCGTGCACGCGCTGTGCTGGCCGCGCTCGCGCACCCTCGTCGACGTCATGCTCGCCGACGGCCTCGACGTCCCCTACTCCTGCCGCGAAGGCGAATGCGGTTCGTGCGCGTGCACCGTCGTCGACGGCGAGGTCACCATGACCAACGCCGCGATCCTCGATCAGGAGGACATCGACGCGGGCTATGCCCTGGCCTGCCAGGCCCGCCCGTGCACGGACAAGGTCCGCATCCGCTTCTGACCGAGAGGTGTTCTGTGGCAATCGATACCGCCCGATCCGAGGTCGGGTTCGGCTCGGACCGTGGCCCCGTGCTCGCCTCGCTGATGCTCGCCACCGGACTCGTCGCGCTCGATTCCACCATCCTGGCGACCGCGGTCCTGTCGATCACCGACAGCCTCGGTGACTTCGCGCTGTTCCCCTGGCTGTTCACGAGCTACCTGCTCGCCCAGGCGGTGACGGTGCCGGTCTACGGCGCGCTCGCCGACACCTTCGGCCGCAAGCCGGTGATGCTGTTCGGCATCGCGGTGTTCGCACTCGGCTCGCTGCTGTGCGGGCTGGCGAGCAGCATGCTCGCCCTGATCGTGTTCCGTGCCGTCCAGGGCATCGGCGCCGGTGCCATCCAGCCGACGACGATGGTCATCGCGAGTGATCTGTACACGCTGGCCGAACGCGCCACGGTCCAGGGCTATCTGGCCGGGGTGTGGGCGGTGACGTCGGTGACCGGGCCGCTGCTCGGCGGCATCTGCGCCGACTATCTGGGCTGGCGGTGGATCTTCCTGGTCAACCTGCCGCTGGCCGCGCTCGCCGCCTGGATGCTGGTCCGCAACTTCCCCGAGTCCGTGCCACGGCAGCACCGCAGCGTGGACCACGCGGGCGCGGTACTGCTGACGCTCGGCGCGGGAGCGCTCGTGCTCGGGCTGCTCGAAGGCGGTCGCGCCTGGGCGTGGGGTTCGCCGGCCGGCCTGGCCGTCTTCGCCTGCGCCGCACTGTCGCTCACGCTGTTCGTGGTGGTGGAATCGCGGGCCGCGCAACCGATTCTGCCACTGTGGGTATTCACCCGGCGGGTGGTGATCGCGAGCGGTGTCGCCGCCATGCTGGGCGGGGCGCTGCTGTTCGGATTCACGACCTATGTGCCGATGTTCAATCAGGGCGTGCTCGGCTCCAGCGCGCTGGTCGCCGGGCTCGTCACCGGTGCGCTCACCCTCGGCTGGCCCCTGGCCGCCGCCAGGGCGGGAAAGGTGTACCTGCGCTTCGGGTTCCGCACCTGCGCGGTGCTCGGCAGTACCGTCGCGGCGATCGGTGCGGCGACGACGCTGCTGCTCGACGAGAACTCGGCGCTGTGGCAGGTCGCCGTCTCGTGTTTCGTGGTCGGCGCGGGCATGGGCCTGGTGGCGACACCCACGCTCATCGCGGCACAGACGAGCGCGGAGTGGACCGAGCGGGGTGTCGTCACCTCGGCGACCATGTTCGCGCGGTCACTGGGCAGCGCGGTGGGTGTCGCCGTGTTCGGTGCGATCGTCAACGCGCGCCTCGGGAGCGCGGATGCGCCGTCGCCGCAGACACTGTCGGCCGCCGTGCATCTGGTGTTCGCGACCATCGCGGTGATGACCGTCGTGCTGGTGGCCGCGTGTGCGGCGATCCCCGGCCGGGCCTCGCAATTTCCTGCCCATCCAGCGGGAAGGCCCGGCCCGCTGCGCCGTCTCGACCAGGAGCATGGGGTGGCATCACCAGACGAGAAGAGGGAGCCAGGATGCTGACAACCAGCATGCGCGCCGAGCTCGCCGCCGAACTGGCGCGGGCGGAGCTGGATCGGGTGGCCGTGTCCCCCATCGCCGACCGGTATCCGGGCATCGACGTGGTCGACGCGTACGAGATCCAGCTCCTCAATATCCGGCGCAAGCTGGATGACGGCGGAAAGATCGTCGGGCACAAGGTCGGGCTGTCGTCGAAGGCGATGCAGCAGATGATGGGCGTCGACGAGCCCGATTACGGTCACCTGCTCGCCGATATGGAGCTGTCCGAGGACTTCCCCGTCGACACGTCCACGTTCCTGCTGCCGCGGGTGGAGGTCGAGGTCGGTTTCGTCCTCGGCGCCGATCTGCCCGGCGAGGACTGCACCGAGGCCGATGTCCTCGCCGCGACCGTCGCCTACGCGCCCGCCATCGAGTTGATCGACTCCCGCATCACCGACTGGCGGATCGGGTTGTGCGACACCATCTCCGACAACGCGTCTTCGGCGGGATTCGTGCTCGGCACACAGCGCGTGGCGCCCGCCGACATCGACATCACCGCCATCGACGCGACGCTGACCTGCAACGGTGCGGTCATTGCCGAAGGCCGCAGCGACGCGGTCCTGGGCAACCCGGTGATCGCCGTCGCCTGGCTGGCCCGCAAGGTGGCCGGTTTCGGTGTGCGCCTGAAGGCCGGTGACGTGGTCCTGCCCGGGTCCTGCACCCGTGCGATCGACGCCCGTCCGGGCGACGCCTTCCATGCCGAGTTCGCCGGACTCGGTTCCGTCCGTCTGCACTTCGCGTAGACAACCACTGCTTTAGGAGGCCGACGTGTCCGATACCGGGACCGTCACCGCCGCGATCGTCGGATCCGGCAACATCAGCACCGACCTGCTCTACAAACTGCTGCGCTCGGAATCCATCACGCCCCGCTGGATGATCGGCATCGACCCTGACAGCGAAGGGTTGAAGCGGGCGCGTGGGCTCGGCCTGGAGACCTCCGCCGAGGGCGTGGACTGGCTGCTCGCCCAGGACGAGAAGCCCGACATGGTCTTCGAAGCCACCTCCGCCTACGTGCATCGCGCCGCCGCGCCGCGCTACGCCGAGCTCGGTATCCGCGCCGTCGATCTGACCCCCGCCGCCGTCGGCCCGGCTGTCGTTCCGCCGGTGAACCTGGCCTCGCTGCTGGATGCGCCGAACGTCAACATGATCACCTGTGGTGGGCAGGCGACGATTCCGATCGTGGCCGCCGTCTCCCGTGTGGTGCCCGTGGCGTACGCCGAGATCGTGGCGTCGGTGTCCTCGGTGTCGGCCGGTCCGGGTACCCGCGCCAATATCGACGAGTTCACCAAGACCACCAGCCGCGGCGTCGAAACCATCGGTGGCGCCCAGCGCGGCAAGGCGATCATCATCCTGAACCCGGCCGAGCCGCCGATGATCATGCGCGACACCATCTTCTGCGCCATTCCCGAAGACGCCGACCAGACCGCGATCGCCGCCTCCATTCATCAGATGGTCGCCGATATCCAGCAGTACGTGCCCGGCTACCGCCTGCTCAACGAACCCCAGTTCGACGAACCGTCGGTCGTCTCCGGTGGATTGGCGAAGGTGTCGGTGTTCGTCGAAGTCGAAGGCGCAGGCGACTTCCTGCCGCCCTACGCGGGCAACCTCGACATCATGACCGCCGCCGCGACCCGCGTCGGTGAAGTCGTCGCCGGTCAGATCCTCTCGGCCCGGGTGTAAGGAGCTCCAATCATGGTCTACTCAGCTGATCTCGACATCCGCGTCACCGACACTTCCCTGCGTGACGGCTCCCACCACAAGCGCCACCAGTTCACCGCGACCGAGGTCCGTGACATCGTCGCCGCGCTCGACGGCGCCGGTGTGCCGGTCATCGAAGTCACCCACGGTGACGGCCTCGGCGGTTCCTCGTTCAACTACGGATTCTCCAAAACCCCGGAGCAGGAACTGATCAAGGCGGCCGCGGAGACGGCGAAGAACGCCAAGATCGCCTTCCTCATGCTGCCGGGAGTCGGCATCAAGGAAGACATCACGATCGCGCAGGACAACGGGGCGGCGATCTGCCGCGTCGCCACGCACTGCACCGAAGCCGACGTGTCCGTGCAGCACTTCACGGCGGCCCGCGAGCTCGGCCTGGAAACGGTCGGCTTCCTGATGATGTCGCACACCCAGCCGCCGGAGGTCCTGGCCAAGCAGGCCCGCATCATGGCCGACGCCGGCTGCCAGTGCGTCTATGTCGTCGATTCTGCGGGTGCCCTTGTCCTGGAACAGGTCTCGGACCGGGTGTCCGCGCTCGTCGCCGAGCTCGGCAACGACGCGCAGGTCGGTTTCCACGGCCACGAGAATCTCGGCCTGGCCGTGGCCAATTCGGTGTACGCGGTCCGCGCGGGCGCCACCCAGATCGACGGCTCGGCCCGCCGATTCGGTGCGGGCGCGGGCAATCTCCCGGTCGAGGCGTTCATCGGCGTCTGCGACAAGCTCGGTATCAAGACCGGCGTCGACTTCTTCGCCGTCACCGACGCCGCCGAGGACGTCGTCCGCCCCGCCATGCCGTCGGAATGCCTCCTGGACCGCCAAGCCCTGATGATGGGCTACGCGGGCGTCTACTCCAGCTTCCTGCGCCACGCCGAACGCCAAGCCGAACGCTACAACGTCTCCGCCGCCGAACTCCTCGTCCGCGCGGGTCGCCGCAAGCTCATCGGCGGCCAGGAGGACCAGCTCGTCGACATCGCCCTGGAACTCCAGCGCGAGGCGTCGGTCAGCGCGTGATCGGGTCGCCGCGTGGGGGCTCCCACGCGGCGAGCGGTCAGCGGTGGTGCATCGACTCCTCGTTGTCGTAGCCGAGGGTGACATCGTGGGTGATCTCGCCGCGGGTCACCGACACCTGGCTGGCGACCGGCGGATAGCCGCGGGCGACCACGGTGTACTCGCCTTCCGGGAGGTCGGGGACCAGATACTGCCCCTTCTCGTCGGTGCGGGTGGTGGCCGCCGGGTCGCCGCCCGCGTCGAGAACGGTGATCTGGACATCGGCGACGGGGCGGTCACCGTCGACCCAGGCCGAGCCGACCAGGATGGCCATCGGCTCGAGATAGATGTCGTGGTGCAGCGAGCCCGTCTCCGGCACGGTCAGCGCGACCGCGGACGGGCGCATATGGTCGGCGACCGCGACCAGCGTGTACGTCCCGCTCACGACATCGCGGCACACGTACACGCCGTCCTCCCCGGTGATGGCCGCCCCGACGACGTCACCTTCGGGATCGGTGAGGGTCACGGTCGCGCCGAACAGCGGTTCGCCGCGCCGCGCCGATCGCACGGTGCCGGTGAGTTCGCCCGCCCCGGTGAGCATCAGGTCGACATGCAGCGCCCGCTCCCCCATCGAGACGCTCACCGCCTCGGGCTGATGGCCCGCCGCGGCGGCGATCAGGACATAGTTCCCCGGCTGCGGCGCCGCGATGACATAGGCGCCGTCGGCGTCGCCGTTGCCGCGCGCCACCTGATGACCGTGCTGGTCGATCAGGGTGAGGATCGCCGCGGGCACCGGGCGGGCGTCGTCGCGGCGCAGCAGCCCCGCGATCACCCGGCCGGTCGCGGCGGTCCGCAGGTGATCGACCATCTCGTGCGCGTCGTGCAGGCTCACGTCCCGCAGCAGCGTGCCGTCGGAGCCCTCCTCGGGCGCCGGATCCTCGCGCAGCGGAATCTCTTTCATGAACACCAGCACCAGGCAGGCCACGATCGCGAGATCGGCGGCGAGCAGGAACACACCCTGCATCGCGTCGGTGAAGCCCGCCAGGATCGGCATCCGCAACTCGTCGGGTAGCGCGGCGATCCCGGAGGTGTCCCGTTGCAGCGCGTCCAGACCCGCGGCGTCGAGACCGGCGGGCAGGCTGCCGCCGAACGCGGACAGGATCGATCCGGGCAGCCGATCGAACAGGACGGTGAGGAACACCGCCACGCCCAGAGTGCCGCCCAGCTGCCGGAAGAAGGTCGCCGAGGCGGTCGAGACCCCCATCTCGGTGCTGGGCACGGCGTTCTGCGCGGCGATGATCAGCGTCTGCATGCAGCCACCGAGGCCGAAGCCCATGATCGCGCTGTACGCCAGCGGCTGCCACAGCGGGCCGTCGTAGCCGACGTGGGCGAACAGGGCGCAGCCGATCGCCAGGATCAGGGCGCCGAGGACCGGCAGCACCTTGTACCGTCCGCTCGCCTTGGTGATCAGGCCCGACAGTTGCGCGCCGACCATGATGCCCAGCACCAGCGGCAGCATGAGCAGCCCCGCCTCGGTCGGCGAGAAACCACGCACGACCTGCAAATACTGCGGAACCATGGTGATCGCGCCGAACATTGAGACACCGACAAGGAAGCCGCCGAGGATGGCGATGCTGAAGGTCGAACTGCGGAACAACCGCAACGGGATCAGCGCCGCGTCCTTCATGAAGAACTCGACGACGAGGAACAGCAGCAGCCCACCCGCGCCGATTCCGTAGCAGAGCAACGACTTCGGTGAGGTCCAGCCCCACACCCGGCCTTGCTCGGCCACGATCAGCAACGGCACCACGCCGACGACGAGGGTGAGCGCGCCGAACCAGTCGATCCGGCTGCGCCTGCGGGTGTGCCCCACATTCAGCACCCGCGCGACGACCAGGAACGCCAGCACCCCGACCGGCACGTTCACCAGGAACACCCAGCGCCAGCCCTCGATCCCGCCGAGGCTCTCGTACTCGGACAGGAACCCGCCGACCACCGGGCCCAGCACCGTCGCGATGCCGAACACCATGAGGAAATACCCCTGGTAGCGGACCCGCTCGCGGACGGGCACGATATCGCCGACGATGGTGAACGCCAGTGACATCAATCCGCCCGCGCCGAGGCCCTGGAACGCGCGGCAGGCGGCCAGCTGATACATCGTGGTCGCGAAGCAGCAGGCGGCCGAGCCGATGACGAACAGGGCGATCGCCAGCAGATAGAACGGTTTGCGCCCGTAGATGTCGGCCAGCTTGCCGTAGAGCGGCGTGGTGACGGTGGCGGTGATCAGATAGGCCGTTGTCGCCCACGCCTGTTCGTCGAAGCCGTCGAGACTGTTCGCGATCCGCACGATCGCGACGCTGACGATGTTCTGGTCGAGCGCGGCGAGGAACACCCCGAGTAGCAGGCCGGACAGAATCGTGAGTGTCTGGCGGTGCGTGAGGCGTGGTTCGGCAACGACGGTATCGGTCATGGAAAAGCCCTGGTTCTGATCGGCTGGCAAGTGGGGGTCGATCATGCGGCCCACACGAGGGCCGACAACCCCGCTGCGAGGAAAACTTTGCGCCGCGGGTGGAACTCTTCATGCACTGGTGCGCCGAGCTTACCCACGTCGAATCCGCCGCCGTCAACGAGGGATCAAGTGACCGTTCATTTCGCACCGAATCGATAGGCTGCGGCGATCAGAACTGCCAGTTCGCCGATCGCGCGCTTCGGCCACGGAATGCACCACGACCAGGTGATTCCAGCGCGAGCGGCCGACCTGATTCACCCGATACACCGGTGGTCGCGCTATTTCCGCATCGATCGCGAGCATGATTTCCGGCGGTGCCTTCCGGATTCCGGCCGCTGATGTTGTAGAGCGATACCTACGCGAACTTGCGCGCGACGCCGAAGGTGATCTGCGATGCCACCGACAGTTCCGCCGGACCGTTGCTCGCGATCAATTCCCGCAGCGCGGTGAAGATCTCGAGAGAATGCGGTGTGCCCGCGAAGAAGCTCGCGATCGCGTCCTCGACGGAATCGCTCATCGCCCGGCGACCGCGCTCGGTGTGGTGAGCCGTTCGGCCAAGGCGCACAACGTCTCCGAACATCCCGCGTCGATCCGCACGGCCGCCAGTTCGTCGCCGCGGGTGCCGCCGCGGTTGACGATCACCACCGGCGCACCGTTTTTCGCGGCGCGCCGCACGAAGCGCAGGCCCGACATCACCGTCAGCGACGACCCGGCGACGAGCAGCGCCTGCGCGTCGTCGACCAGGTCGAAGGCCGCGGCCACCCGGTCGGCGGGCACGGATTCGCCGAAGTAGACGATGTCGGGTTTGAGCATGCCGCCGCAGGTCGCGCAGTCGAGCATCCGGAAACGGGCGGTGTCGGTCACCACCGCGTCCGCGTCGGGGGCGACTTCGATGCCGGTCACCGCTGAAACATGTTCTGCGAACCCGGGATTCGCGCCTTCCAGTCGCTCTGCCAGCGTCATACGGGAGATCATCGTGGGGCATCGCAGGCAACACACCCGCGCGTAGGTGCCGTGCAGGTCGATCACGCGACGCGCGCCCGCCTTGGTGTGCAGGAGGTCCACGTTCTGGGTGATCACGCCGGAGACCACCCCGGCGCGTTCCAGCTCGGCGACGGCCCGGTGTCCCCGATTCGGGCGCGCGGCGTCCATCCGTCGCCAGCCCAGGTGGTTGCGGGCCCAGTAGCGCTGCCGGAACTCGGCGTCGCCGACGAACTGCTGGTAGGTCATCGGGTTGCGCGGCGGCGAATCCGGGCCGCGGTAGTCGGGGATGCCGCTGTCGGTGCTCAGGCCCGCTCCGGAGATCACCACGAGCCGGCGCCCGGCCAGCAGGTCGGCCGCGCGCTCCACCGCGGCCGCGGTGTCGTCCGGGGTGGGATCCACCATGAATCCACTGTACGAGCGGCCGTGGGAACGGCGGGTGGCCGGGTCGCGGCGGCGAACACGCCGGACCGAGTTGCGTGTCGCGCAGGTCGGGCGACATGATGGCTCATCTGCCCGGCAGCACGCGCAGCGTGCGAGATCGACCGTCAGAGGAAACCTGTGTCCGACAACGACGAGTACGGCCGCGCCGCGCTCAATGCCGCGGTCGACGGGACCATCGTCGCCGTCCGCCGGATGTTCTACGTCCTGGGCGACGACATCGACCGCACCGAGGGCCCGATCGAATTCACCTTCCACAACGGATCGACGCTGCTGCTCGATGCGGGCGTCGACGGTGCGGAACTGCGAATCGGCGCGGCACCGTGGCGTGATCCGTTCGAACCGCTGGTCGACCCGGTGAACATCGAATATGTCGCCATCTCCGGCAAATACACCGCGTTCGACGTCACCGACGAGCCGCCCTACGACGCGCTCGCGGGCCGCCGGGTCGACGCGGTCTCGGTCGTGCCGCTCCCCGACGGCAGGCCGCAGGCCGCCACGCTGTACCTCGGCGAGGGCATGGTGAAAGCGGAATCCATCGCCGACGAACTGATCGTGACCCTGGTTCCGGCATGAGTTCTTCGGCTCTGGATCGACTACGCGGGCTGTTCCGTCGTCGTGTCGCCGCGCACCCGGCGTTCGCGACGACACCGCTGCGCCCGGAATTCGGCGGCGAACACCTGCCGGGGAACGGGGTCTGGGGCGACAGCCACGTCGCCTATCTCGGCGCGACCGACCGCGCGCGATTCCGCCTGCACGCGCGCGACGGACTCCTGTACACCGCCGACGGGACTCTGTTCGACACCACCGAGGCGAGCACCCTGTGGTCCCCTACCGGCGGTCGCGCGATCTTCGTCATGGATGCCGACGGGATCATCTACAGCTCACCCCGGCACCTGCTGGGCCGATTCCACCATTCCAGTTTCCTGGCCGGCGGCCCGGTCGCCGCCGCGGGCGAGTTGGTGGCGCGCGACGGGCGGATCGTAATGGTCTCCGATCACAGCACGCACTATCGCCCGGCTCCTCGATTCACCAACCAGATCCTGGATAGCCTTCGCGCACAAGGCATTCCGACCGACGCCGTCTCCGTCGAGTTCCATTTCGCCGAGCAGACCGGGACCTAGGGCCTTGTCGAAGCCCGCCCGACTGTCGTCCCGACTTCGACCGATCGGCGGGATGGTGAACGTTCAGCGCACGGGGTGACACGGTGCGCCGCTACCCGCGTGGGGGTGCCGCTCGAGGCAGCATGGGGCGCGGCGGAGTGGGTGAACCGGGTGGCAGGGAAGGTGTGTGGGCGGGTGCGTGCAGCGGTGCCGGGGCAGGTCAGGTGGCGGGCGGGATGGGGCGTGGCGGCGGGGTTGTTCGTCGCCGTATTCGTGCTGGTTCCCGCGACATTCGCCGTGCAGGACGCGTGGGAGGTGCCGGTACCGCAGGCGATCGCGTTCGCGGAGATCGAGCCGATCCAGACCTCGTACTGGCTGAGCTGGGCGCTGACCCTGGCCGCACTGCTGACTCCGACCCTGCTGCTGGCGCTACTGCCCGCGGCCCGGATGATCGCGCTCGGCTATCTGCTCACCACCACCGCCACCGGGTTCGTACTGTGCGCGACCACCGTGGGCCTGACGTTCAGCGGCCTCGATCCGGCGTGACCTGGGTCAGGGCGAACTCCTCGGACAGGTTGTCGATGACCGAGCCGTGGATCTGCCGGTGCTCGTTGGCCAGCGCGGTGGTAGTGCAGATACCGAAAGCGCCCTCGGCGTCGTAGAGGACCGCCGCGCCCGCGGCGATGCCGTCGTCGCTGAGATGCGATTCCGCCTCGATGCCCATCTCGAGCCCGATCGGCATGCGCGAGAAGGTGATCGAGACGTCGGTGTTGATGAACCCGATGCCCTCGGTGCCCCAGTTGGTGACCAGGCTGGTCTGTTCCCCGGCCATGGCGGCGAAGCAGAACGGGGAGGACGCCTCGCCCGCGACCACGGGAATATTGCGCACCCATTTGCGCTTCCTGGCGTCGTTCTGGTGCTCGGTCATCTTCACCGACCACCCGTTGCCGTCGCTGCCGAACAGGTGCATCGCCTCGTCGACGGTGGCGAGCGCGTCGCGCGGCGGCAGCGGCCGTTCCCGCTCGGGCCGCCACACCTCCCCCGGCGGCTGGGTCGACCGCTTCAGCAGCAGCGCGCTGCCCCGCGCGACGGGCTCACCACCGGAACGCAGCACGATCGCCACCGAACGGACCCGCTTGCCGTCGCGGACCAGTTCGCTGTCGACGGTCAGCGGCACCGCGGGCACCGCCCGGTGCAGGTCGACGGTCAGCCGGGCGGGCGCGAACCCGTCGGCGCAGTAGCGCGCCTCGACTTCGCGGGCGATCAGCCCGCACACCGGCGGGCCGGACAGCGTGCTCGGGGCCCACAGGCTCATGGAGAACCGGGTGGGCTGGAAAACGCCGTCGTCCTGCGTGAAGTACGCCGGAGAAGTGCTCATTGCGACTCTCTTCTGCCCTGCGGCCGGCACCTCCGTGCCGTGGTGCGCCCACGCACCACGATCAGAGTAGAACGCGTTCTAGTTTTCCGGCAAGTCGGGCAGCTCAGGCGCGTTGCGTACCGCCGCGCAGCGGAATGTAGGCGTCGATGGCCGCGCCGCTGATCTGCCTGCGCTCGTTGGCGACCGCCGACACGGTGCACACCCCGAATTCGCCGTCCGCGTCGTAGAGCACGGCCGAGCCCGCGGCGATGCCGTCGTGGCTGAGGTGATTGCCGGCTTCGATGCCCATCTCCGGGCCGATCGGCAACCGGGCGAAGGTGATCGAGACATCGGTGTTGATGAAGCCGATCCCCTCGGTGCCCCAGTTCGTCACCAGGCTGGCCTGCTCGCCCGCCATGGCGGCGAAGACGAACGGCGACCCGGCTTCCCCGGCCACCACCGGGATGCCGCGCACCCACTTGCGTTTGCGGGTGTCGTTCTCGTGGCGGGAGATCTCGACGGACCAGCCGTCACCGGACCCGTCACTGTCGAACAGGTGCACGGTGGGCGCGACCGAGGCCAGCAGTTCCGCCGGCGGCAGCGGTGGCTGCCGCACCTCGCGCCACACCTCCCCTGGCGGCTGCGCCGACCGTTTCAGCAGCACCGCCGAGGCCCGCGCGACGACCTGGCCGTCGGCGCGCAGCACCGCCTGTGCCGCGCGGACCCGGTTGCCGTCGCGGGTCAGCTCGCTGTCCACGGTCAGCGGGACCGCGGGCACCGGCTGGTGCAGGTCGACGGTGAACCGGGCGGGCACGAATTCGCTGGTGCGGTACCGGTTCTCGATCTCGCGGGCGAGCAGTCCGCACACCGGCGGGCCGGACAGGATCCCGTCGGCCCACAGGCTCCGGCCCCACGACGTCGGCGTGTACACCTCGTCGTCGCGCCGGAAATAGGCGGCGGGCTGCTCGCTGCTCACTCCAGCTCGCCCTCGGTTTCGAGGTAGACCTGCCGCAGCTTGTCCAGCGTCTCGGGCTCCGGGTGCTCCCACAGCTTGCGCTCGGCGGCCTCGAGCAGACGCTCGGCGATGCCGTGCAGCGCCCACGGGTTGGACTGCTCCATGAACTTGCGGTTCACGTCGTCGAAAACGTAGCTCTCGCTGAGCTTCTCGTACATCCAGTCGGCGACCACATTGGTGGTGGCGTCGTAGCCGAACAGGTAGTCGACGGTGGCCGCCATCTCGAAGGCGCCCTTGTACCCGTGGCGGCGCATCGCCTCGAGCCAGCGCGGGTTCACCACGCGGGCACGGAACACGCGGGCGGTCTCCTCCGAGAGCGTGCGGGTGCGCACGGCGTCGGGGCGGGTGGAGTCGCCGATGTAGGCCTCGGGGTTCTTGCCGGTCAGCGCGCGCACGGTGGCGACCATGCCGCCGTGGTACTGGAAGTAGTCGTCGGAGTCGGCGATGTCGTGTTCGCGGGTGTCGGTGTTCTTGGCCGCCACCGCGATCCGCTGGTAGGCGGTGCGCATGTCGTCGGCGGCGGGGGCGCCGTCGAGGTCGCGACCGTAGGCGTAGCCGCCCCAGGTGGTGTACACCTGCGCGAGGTCGTCGTCGGTGCGCCAGCTCTTGGAGTCGATGAGCTGCAGCAGGCCCGCACCGTAGGTGCCCGGCTTGGAACCGAAGATGCGGGTGGTGGCGCGGCGGGCGTCGCCGTGCTCGGCCAGGTCCGACTGGGCGTGCGCGCGAATGTAATTCGACTCGGCGGGCTCATCGAGCTCGGCGACGAGCCGGACGGCGTCGTCGAGCAGGGCGAGCACGTGCGGGAAGGCGTCGCGGAAGAAGCCGGAGATGCGCACGGTGACATCGATGCGCGGGCGGGCGAGTTCGTCGAGGGGGATCACCGCCAGGGAGGTGACGCGGCGGCTGGCCTCGTCCCACACCGGCCGCACACCCAGCAGCGCGAAGACCTCGGCGATGTCGTCACCGGAGGTCCGCATGGCCGAGGTGCCCCACACCGACAGGCCCACCGACTTCGGGTACTCGCCGTGGTCGGCGAGGTAGCGCGCCAGCAGCGACTCCGCCATGGCCTGCCCGGTCTCCCACGCCAGTCGCGACGGGACGGCCTTGGGGTCGACGGAGTAGAAGTTGCGGCCGGTGGGCAGCACATTGATCAGGCCGCGCAGCGGGGAACCGCTGGGGCCCGCGGGGATGAAACCGCCGTTGAGGGCGTGCAGGACGCGGGCGATCTCGATGCTGGTCTCGCGCAGTCGGGGCACGACCTCGGTCGCGGCGAACCGCAGGATCGTGGCGACCTTGTCCAGTCGCTCGGCATCGCGGTTTCCGTCACCCGGTGCGGCGGGGTGCCCGTCGAGGATCGCGGTTTCGAAGTCGGCGACCAGTCGCTCGACCGCGTCGACGGCCCAGTCCGCTGCCTGCAGTGCCGCCAGCAGTTCGCGGGCGCGGCCCTCGACCACGTCCACCCGCTCGCGGGCTTCGTCACCAGCTTCGCTGAGCCCCAGCGCTTCACGCAGGCCGGGCACGTTCTGCTCGCCGCCCCAGAGCTGGCGGGCGCGCAGCATGGCCAGCACCAGGTCGAGTTCCATCTCGCCCTCGGGAGCCTGGCCGAGGATGTGCAGGCCGTCGCGGATCTGCACGTCCTTGATCTCGCACAGCCAGCCGTCGACGTGCAGCAGCATGTCGTCGAAGACGTCTTCCTCGGGGCGTTCGGCCAGGCCGAGGTCGTGGTCCATCTTCGCGGCACGCATCAGCGTCCAGATCTGCTGGCGGATGGCGGGCAGTTTCGCCGGGTCGAGCGCGGAGATGTTGGCGTGCTCGTCGAGCAACTGCTCGAGGCGCGAGATGTCGCCGTAGGTCTCGGCCCGTGCCATCGGCGGGATCAGGTGGTCGACCAGGGTGGCGTGCGCGCGGCGCTTGGCCTGGGTGCCCTCGCCCGGGTCGTTGACCAGGAACGGGTAGATCAGCGGCAGGTCGGCGAGCGCGGCGTCGGTGCCGCAGGAGGCCGACATGCCGAGGGTCTTGCCGGGCAGCCATTCCAGGTTGCCGTGCTTGCCGAGGTGCACCATCGCGTCGGCGCCGAAACCGTCGGGCGCGGACAGCCAGCGGTAGGCGGCCAGGTAGTGGTGGCTGGGCGGCAGGTCGGGGTCGTGATAGATGGCGACGGGATTCTCGCCGAACCCGCGGGGCGGCTGGACCATCAACACCACATTGCCGAAACGCAGTGCGGCGATGACGATCTCGCCCTTCGGGTCGGCCGACCGGTCGACATACAGTTCGCCCGGCGGCGGACCCCACGCCTCGACCACGGCTTCGCGCAGATCCTCGGGCAGCGACTCGAACCAGCGGGTGTAGGTGGCGGCGCCGATGCGGATCGGGTTGCCCTCCAGCTGTTCTGCGGTGAGCCAGTCCGGATCCTGGCCGCCCGCGGCGATCAGGGCGTGGATCAGGGCGTCACCGTCACGTTCCACAAGGCCGGGGATCTCCCCGAGATCGCCGAGATCGTAACCGGCGGTGTGCAATTCGGTGAGCAGGCGGATCGCGCTGGCCGGGGTGTCGAGGCCGACCGCGTTGCCGATGCGGGCGTGCTTGGTCGGGTAGGCCGAGAGCATGATCGCGATCCGCTTGTCGGCGGCGGGGATGTGGCGCAGGCGGGCGTGGCGCACGGCGATGCCCGCGACCCGGGCGGCGCGTTCCGGATCGGGAACGTAGGTCGACAGGCCGTCGGCGTCGAATTCCTTGAACGAGAACGGGACCGTGATGATGCGGCCGTCGAACTCCGGCACCGCGACCTGCGTGGCGACGTCGAGCGGCGAGAGGCCGTCGTCGTTGGCCTCCCACTGCGCGCGACCGCTGGTCAGGCACAGGCCCTGCAGGATCGGCACGTCGAGGGCGGCCAGCGCGGCCACGTCCCATGCCTCGTCGTCGCCGCCGGCCGAGGCGGTGGCCGGCTTGCTGCCGCCTGCCGCGAGGACCGTCACGACGAGGGCGTCGGCGCGGCCGAGCAGGGCGAGCAGTTCCGGCTCCGCGGTCCGCAGCGAGGCGCAGTAGACGGGCAGGGCGCGGGCGCCCTTGGCCTCGATCGCGGTGCACAGTGCGTCGATGTAGCCGGTGTTGCCCGCGAGGTGCTGGGCCCGGTAGTAGACGACGGCGACGGTCGGGGCGTGCGGTTCGAGGATGCGGGCGGGGCGATCGAGCTCACCCCAGGTCGGCAGTTCCACCGCCGGTTCGAAGCCGTGGCCGGTGAGCAGGACCGTGTCGGAGAGGAAGTTGTGCAGCTCGCGCAGGTTGTCCGCGCCGCCCGCGGCGAGGTAGTTGTGCGCGTCGGCCGCGACGCCCACCGGGACGGTCGAGCACTCCATCAGTTCCGCGTCGGGAGCGATCTCGCCGCCGAGCGCCACCATCGGTACCCCACTGGCCCGCACCACGTCCAGGCCATCTTCCCAGGCGCGCTTGCCGCCGAGGATTCGCACGATCACCAGATCGGCGCCGTCGAGCAACTCCGGCAGATCCTCGACCAGCAACCGGGCAGGATTCCCCCACCGGTAGTCGGCGCCGCTCGCGCGCGCGCTGAGCAGATCGGTGTCGGAGGTGGACAGCAGCAGGATCACAGGGTGTGGCCTTCCTCGGGTGACGCGCCCAACGGGATGCGGTGCGGTGCTCGCCGGAGAGGGTCTGGCTGTTCACAGTGGCGCGACCGCACCGGATTTCCACCGGTTTCCTCGACGCCCGCCGAGCATCCCGATCGTACTGTCCGCCCTCCGGCCGCAACTTTCCAGCCCGCGTCCCACGGCTGGACAAACGATCACCACGCTCCGGTGCGAGCGACGCCCGAGAGCGCACCTGCACCGGAGCGTGGTGATCTTGATCAGCGCGGGCGGCGGGTCGAGGCGCGGGCGGCGGTCATCGGGAGGTCTCCTCGGTGTCGGGGCGGCACGGCATGGCCAGGGTCAGCTGGTCACCGTCGTCGGCGGAGCGGATCCGGGCGGGCAGGTCGGGAGCGATCAGGTCGAGCATCACGTCGGGGCCGACGGCGCCCGCGACGGCGGGGTACAGGGTGATGACAGCGAAATGGATCGTCATTCCGGGACCGGTGACGGTCGCGGGCAGCAGTACGGCATCGCCGTCCCCGGCAATCCGTACCGCCCGTGCCGGATCGGCGATTGTGCCCGCGTCCGACGCCGCGCGGACGGCCTCGACATCCCTGGCGTCGTAACCATGGCCGAGGATGAACGCGAACGCGGGGGTGGCGGCGAGATCGGCATGCGTGAGCTCGTCGAGGCCGTGCTCCGGGATCACGTGCAGGGTGATCGTGGCCGAACCGGCCTGCTCGAGCGCATCCAGCAGCTCGGTCCTGTTCAGGATGACGCGGGTGACGACGGCGGGCAGCGCCGCCAGCATCGCGCGGTAGTCGGGAAACTCGTCGGCCGCGCGGCGGCATCGTCGCCGATCCGGGACGGGCGCGTCTGCCCTGCCGTTCTCGGCAGGCGTCGTGTCTGCCGACTCGGCCGGATCGCCGGAGATGATCTCGAGGTGGGTGGATCCGGGCCGGATCGCGACCGTGTGCCGCCGACGCAGCCAGGATGCGGCGGCGCGGAGGTCGTCGGCGTCGACGGTCGCCGTCCACTCCGCCGTCGTCGCGCGCGCGGGCCGCAGGCTCCGGGTGGCCAGGCGGTACCGGTCGGTGGCGGTGAGGATCAGTTCCTGCGCACGTGCTTCGAGGTGAATGCTGTTGAGCACCGGCATCTCCGGATCCATGATCGTCGCGGTCGCGATCTGGTCGACAGCGGCCGCAAGCAACGGCCCTCGCACCCATATGACGCTGTCGGCCAGCGGGTCCACCGCAGCACTCACCCCGGCGCCGGTGGCCGAAACCGGTCCCGTCTCTGCGCCTGGGGCGATCGCCGAACCCGGGCCCGATGCCGGGAACGGGCCAGATGCAGAGGCCGAGCTCGATGCCACGAGCGGGCCGAAATGCACTGCGGCACGGGCTGCGTCGGCCGCGGCGCGCACCGACTCCAGTTGACGGTCCAGGCTGGTGAGATAGTCCTCCACCAGTGTTGCGACGCGAGCCTGGTCGCGCTCGGTGAGGACGGTGACGACCACGGGCAGCGGCATGTCGACGGCACGCAGGTGCCGGATCAGCTGGGCGGCGCCGGCCTGGTCGGGCGCGTAGTAGCGGTAGCCGGTGATCTCGTCGACCACGGCGGGGACGAGGACGCCCGCGTCGGCGTAGAAGCGCAGGGCGCTGGTGCTCAGACCACACGCACGGGCGAAGGCACCGATGGTGAGCAGTTCGGATTCGGACATCGGCTCATCATCGGGGTTCGAGCGGCTCGAAGGTCAAGCCGACGCGAGTCCGGCCGGCCCGCGCTTCGCCGCGACGGTCCGCCCGCTCAGCTCGATGTGCCGCGGCGCGGCGCCGAGATCGGTGCCGCCGTACGGTCAGTCACGGCGGGTGGTGCCCGCGGCGACCATCTCCGGGGAGCCGGTGCCGAGGTTGCGGTACACGTTGGCGACCACCAGCCGGCCGAGCGCGTTGTTGCCGACACCGCCGATGACCGCGCCGATACCGGCCGGGATCAGGGTGCCGAACAGCAGCAGCGTCCGTTTGACGAGGTAGTTGACGAGGAAGCGCTTGGCCGGTGAGTCCGGCATGCTCGCCAGCCCGGGGATGTGGTCGGTGACGACCGAGAGCCACTGGCCGGTCTTGTGTCCCGCGGTCTCGTCGAGCAGCTTGGTGCCCGCGTCACCGAGCACCACCTTCGACACCAGGTGCGCGCGACGGGGGTCGGCGGGGTCGAGGTCGTAGGCCGCGGCGGCCCCGACGGACAGCACCGAGGACGCCTCGAGGAAGACGACGGTGTCGACGCCGGTCGCGGCCAGACCCAGCAGTGTGCCGACGCCGGGCACGGCGGCGGTGAGCCCGACCACGACGCCGCTGGTGGTGACGACGACCAGGTATTGGCGGGAGAGCCGCCGCAGTGTCTCCACCGGCGCGTCGGTCGGATGCCTGCGTTCGAGCCAGTCGACGTAGCGGCCCACCGCGGCGGTTTGCGCGTGCGCGGCCTTGTCGAGTGCGGGAACGACACGCTTGTCCACGAATTCACGCAGCATACGGCGACCTCTCCTGTCGGCGATCGACCTGGCGAACGATTCCCGCCCACCCTAGGGGACGCGGCCCGGCGATGCCTCGCGCAGCCGCCCGCGTCGGCGGTCGTAGGCTGGACGGATCATGACCAGGAGCACTCCCGACTCTTGCCCCGGTGTCCTGCGACTGCACCAGGCCGCCGACGGGCCGCTGGCACGGATCCGGGTCCCCGGCGGCAGGCTGGAACCCGGACAGTTGCAGGCGCTCGCCGACGCGGCCCGCGAACTGGGCAACGGTCACCTCGAACTGACCTCCCGGGGCAATGTCCAGCTGCGGCAGGTGCGCGACGCCGCCGCTCTCGCCGACCGGCTCGACGCGGCCGGTCTGCTACCCAGCCGCACCCACGAGCGCGTCCGCAATATCGTCGCCTCGCCGCTGTCCGGACGCGTCGGCGGCTGGGCGGACGTGCACGGTCTCGCGGTCGACCTCGACGCGGGTCTCCGCGCGGATCCGCGGCTGGCGGAGTTGCCGGGCCGGGTGCTGTTCACGCTCGACGACGGTCGCGGCGATGTGAGCACGCTGCGCGGCGACATCGGCATCCAGGCCGTCGGGGCGGACGAGTTCGCGCTCCTGCTCGCCGGCGCCGATACCGGCGTGCGGGTGACGGCGAGCGAAGCCGTCGACGTGATGCTCGACGCGGCGCGTGGCTTCCTCGATCTGCGCGGGACCGGCGACGACGGGCAATGGCGATTGCACGAGATCCCCGGCGGCGCCGAACGCGTCACCGAGACCCTGGACCGCTCCCCCGCCGGTGACCGGCTGGAACTCGGTGCGACACACACAGTTCCGATCGGCTGGCTGGATCAGGACAACGGCCTGGTCAGCCTCGGCGCCGGTGTACCGCTGGGCACCCTGCCCGCGCGGACCGCGGAATTCCTCGCGGCCGTCGAGCGGCCCGTCTATGTCACCCCGTGGCGCAGTCTGGTGATCACCGATCTCGACGAGGGTCCCGCCGAAACCGTGGTGCGGGTGCTGGCGCCGATGGGCCTGATCTTCGACGTGCAGTCGCCGTGGCTGCAGGTCAGCGCCTGCGCGGGCCGACCCGGGTGCGCCAAGTCGCTCACCGATGTCCGTGCCGACCTCGCCGCCGCCGTCGACTCCGATCGCGTCCTGCCCGGCGAGCCCGGCACGGCCGAGATGGTCGTGCCCGCCGAAGACGTCACCGTGGCGGGCCGTCAGCACTGGTCGGGCTGCGAGCGCCGCTGCGGCCGTCCCACCGGGCCGGTCACCGATGTCGTCGCCACACCCGACGGTTACCGCGTCGACACGCCGTGACCGCGCGCGGAACCTGCTGCGGCCATCCCGACGGGTCCGTCACGATGTCATCCGCACGCCTGACGGCTCGCATCGACGCGTCGTGACGCGCTCTTGCCGAGCACGCGACGAACTGAGGTGGGACCGTTGTCCCGCAGGGAAATTCGATCGACCACGTCGGTGATCGCTCGTACGCTGACCTCCTCAGCACGAGGGGGTATCCATGTCCACACTACAGGTGACGGCCGAGCGGCTCGTCGTCCTTCCGCATCCGAACGCCGATCGGCTCGAGCTCGCGCAGGTCGGGTTGTACCGGGCCGTCGTCGCCAAGGGCCAGTTCGCGACCGGTGATCACGCGCTCTACATTCCGGAGCAGGCCGTCCTGCCCGAGGAGCTGATCGCCGAACTCGGACTGACCGGGAAACTGGCCGGGGCGCAGCATAATCGGGTGAAGGCGGTGCGATTGCGCGGGGAGGTGTCGCAGGGCATCGTGTGCACGCCCGCTGCGCTGAGCGAGGTCGATCTGGCGGCGGCCGCGGTCGAGCGCGCCGACTTCGCCGAGCGGCTCGGGATCGTCAAATGGGTTGCGCCCGTTCCGGTTTCGATGGCCGGGCAGGTCGAGTCGGCCCCGGATCTGCTGCGGTGGATCGATGTCGAGAACATCAAACGCTTTCCGGAGATCTTCACCGCCGGGGAGCCGGTGGTGGCCACGGAGAAGATCCACGGCACGGCGTGCCTGCTCACGCACGTGCGCGCCGAGGACCGGATCCTGGTGTCCTCCAAGGGTGTCGGTGGGAAGTCGCTGTCCCTCGCACCGTCGGAGGGCAACCTGTACTGGCGGGCGATCCGCGCGCACGGACTGGACGAGGCCGCCCGGAAGATCGCCACCGCACTCGACGCCGACCGGGTCGGGCTGTTCGGTGAGGTATACGGCGCGGGCGTGCAGGACCTGCACTACGGCGCCTCGGCCGCGCACGACGCGTCGCTCGGCTTCGGCCTGTTCGACATCGCGGTGGATCGCGGGGGCGAGCCGGTCCGCTGGCTCGACCACCACGAGATCGGCACGCTGCTCGGCGAACTCGGCATCACCGTGCCGCGGGTACCGGTCCTCTACGAGGGCCCCTACGACGCGGACCTGCTGCTGACGCTCGCCGAGGGCACCGAGACCGTCAGCGGTGCGGGCGCGAACATCCGGGAGGGCCTGGTGGTCCGCCCGGCCACCGAACGGCACTCGCCGGTGCTCGGCGGGCGGGCCGTCGGCAAGATCGTCTCCGACGCGTACCTGCTGCGCGATGGCGGCACCGAGTTCGAATGAGTACCGACCGCGTGCGGGTGCGGCGAAGGTCCCGCGCGCGTCGGCCTACTCGTCGTCCGGCTCACGCCTGCACAGCGTCTGACGAAGGTAGCCGGGGCGAACCGGGTCCCGGCTGCCCGGCGGTCGTGTCGCGGCGGGTGTGCAGCTCCAGCACACAGCACTTCACGCCGCCGCCACCCTTGCGGAGTTCGGACAGGTCGACCGGGACCGGCGCGAAACCGCGAGCCCGCAGTGCCGCGATGAGGCTCGTCGCGCCCGGATCGAGGAACACGTGGTGGCCGTCGCTGAGACCGTTCAGCCCGAAGGACAGGGCGTCGTTCTCGTCGGCGAGGATCGCGTCCGGGTACAGGGCGGCCAGGACGTCGCGGGCGGCGGGGCTGAACGCGGCCGGGTAGTAGGCGATGGTGGTGTCGTCGAGGACCATCAGTGCGGTGTCGAGGTGATAGAAGCGGGGATCGACGAGTTCGAGGGAGACCACCGGCAGGTCGAAATACTGCGCGACCTCGGCGTGCGCGGACAGCGAGCAGCGGAAGCCGACGCCGGCCAGGATCCGTTGCCCGGCGAACGCGAAATCGCCCTCACCCTCGTTGGTTTCGCAGGCCGGCGCGAGCTCGCGCAGTTCCCTGGCCGCGAACCAGCGGTGGAACGCAGGGCCCTCCGCGGCGCGTTCGGGGTGGGCGAAGCGCGCCGAGAGCGCGTGCCCCCCGATCACGATCCCACTGTTG
Source organism: Nocardia sp. NPDC057663 (assembly GCF_042799895.1). Classification (NCBI taxonomy): domain Bacteria; kingdom Bacillati; phylum Actinomycetota; class Actinomycetes; order Mycobacteriales; family Nocardiaceae; genus Nocardia; species Nocardia sp. NPDC057663. Next base: position 193,322 of record NZ_JBHVHX010000009.1, read on the forward strand.
GCGGCGAACACCATGTCGGGCAGTCCGGGTTCGCCGGGCACCGTCTCCACAGAATGCCCGTGCTCCTCGAGCACCGCCCGCAGGATCTCCCACTGGGCCAGGGCACGCGGCCGGTCGACGGGGGTGGCGGGGTCCATCCACGGATTGATCGCGTAGGTGACGTCGAAGTGGTCGGGCCTGCACAGGACATAGCGGCGCGGGGTGGCGACCCGCGCGGGCGCTGTGGCGCGAAGGGGGGCTGCGGCGGTCATCAGGACTCCCGGTGGCTGCGCGGTTCGAGTGTTCCTACGAAGGTAAATGTCGTCGCATTGCACAGGGAACACCGATTCGTTGCGCATCGTGGTACCAGAATGGAGAATCATTGCGTCCGAGCAATGGAGGAGTGACGTGGACGATATCGATCGGCGCATCCTGGCGGTTCTGCTCACTCACGCGCGGGCTTCGTTCCAGGAGATCGGCTCGGTGGTCGGGCTCTCGGCGCCCGCGGTGAAGCGGCGGGTGGACAAGATGGTCGCCAGCGGGCAGATCACCGGATTCACCGCGCAGGTCAATCCGGCGGCGCTGGGCTGGAAGACCGAGGCGTACGTGGAGGTCTACTACCGCGACAACATCTCCCCCGCCGAACTGCGTCGCACGCTGGAACCGATTCCGCAGGTCGTCGGCGTCTGGACCATCGCGGGCGAGGCCGACGCGCTCGTGCACGTGATGGCCACCGACATGGCCGAGATCGAGGTGACGGTCGAACGGATCAGGGAGAACGCGCGGGTCGGGCGCACCCGCAGTTCACTGGTGATGTCGCGCATCCTCGAGCGGCCACGCACCTGAGCGACCCGCGACGAACACCACGTCCGACCCAGGTTCTAGGGTTGACCGCATGTCCGACGTGCGTGCCAGCTACCTCACCGACGGGGCCGAGATCTATCGGCGCTCGTTCGCGACGATCCGCGCCGAAGCCGATCTCGCCGGTTTTCCCGCCGATGTCGAGCGGGTGGCGGTCCGGATGATCCACGGCTGCGGACAGGTCGATCTGGCGGGCGACATCGCCTACTCCCCCGGTGTGGTCGCCGCGGCGCGCGCCGCTCTGCACGCGGGCAAGCCGATCCTCTGCGATGCCAACATGGTGGCCTCCGGCGTCACCCGCAAGCGTCTGCCCGCCGACAATCCGGTGCTCTGCAACCTCGCCGACCCGCGCGTCCCCGCGCTGGCCGCGCAGCTGGGCAACACCAGGTCGGTGGCGGCGCTGGAACTGCTGCGCGACCAGCTCGACGGCGCCGTCGTCGCCATCGGCAACGCCCCCACCGCGCTGTTCCACCTGCTCGACATGCTCGACGCGGGCGCACCGAGGCCCGCCGCGATCATCGGCATCCCGGTCGGCTTCATCGGCGCCGCCGAATCCAAGCAGGCGCTGATCGACTTCGGTGGGATCGAATTCCTCACCGTGCGCGGCAGACGGGGTGGCAGCGCGATCACCGCGTCGGCGCTCAACGCGATTGCGAGCGAACAGGAGTGAGTGAGATCAGCACCGGCAAACTGTGGGGTATCGGTCTCGGCCCCGGCGATCCCGAACTGGTGACGGTGAAGGCGGCCCGCCTCATCGCCGAAGCCGACGTCGTCGCGTTCCACAGCGCGCGCCACGGGCGCAGCATCTCGCGCGGTATCGCGGCGCCGTATCTGCGGGAAGGCCAGCTCGAGGAGCACCTCGTCTACCCGGTGACCACCGAGACCACCGATCATCCCGGCGGCTACCAGGGCGCGATCGACGAGTTCTACGAGCAGGCCGCCGCCCGGCTCGCCACGCACCTCGCGGCGGGGCGCACCGTCGCACTGCTCGCCGCGGGTGACCCGCTGTTCTACAGCTCCTACATGCACATGCACCGGCGACTGGCCGACCGGTTCGAGGCCGAGATCGTTCCCGGCATCACCTCGGTCAGCGCGGCATCGGCGGCCCTGGGCACCCCGCTGGTCGAAGGCGAGCAGGTGCTCACCGTGCTGCCCGGCACCATGCCCGTCGACCAGCTGACCGAGCGCCTGCGCAACACCGACGCGGCCGCCATCATGAAGCTCGGTCGCACCTATCCCGGTGTGCGCCAGGCACTCTCGGACTCCGGACGGCTCGCCGACGCCTACTATGTGGAGCGGGCGAGCAGCACCCGTGAACGCGTGCTGGCCGCCGCCGATGTCGACGACGCCGACGTGCCGTATTTCGCGATCACCCTCGTACCCGGCCCCACGCCGACCACACCGATCCGCGCCCGTTCTGCCGCTGGGCGCGCGGGCGGCAACGGCCTCGTCGCGGCGACCGAACCCGGACTCGCGGCATCCACCGCCGACACCCCTCGGGATGCCGCTGAATCAACCGGCGCTCCGGGCGAAGTCGTCGTCGTCGGGCTCGGACCCGGCGACACCGCCTGGACCACCCCGCAGGTCACCGCGGCACTGGCCGAGGCGACCGATCTCGTCGGCTACACCACCTACATCAACCGCGTCCCCGAGAAGCCCGGACAGCGCAGGCACGCCAGCGACAACAAGGTCGAATCCGAACGGGCCGCCATGGCACTGGATCTGGCCAAGCGGGGCGCACGCGTCGCGGTCGTGTCGTCGGGTGATCCCGGGGTCTTCGCGATGGCCGCCGCGGTACTGGAGGTGTCGGCCGAACCGCAGTTCAAGGACGTGCCGGTGCGGGTCCTGCCCGGGCTGACCGCGGCCAATGCCGTCGCCAGCCGGGTGGGCGCGCCACTCGGGCACGACTACGCGATGATCTCGCTCTCGGACCGGCTCAAGCCGTGGAATACTGTCGTCCAACGGCTTTCGGCGGTCGCGGCCGCGGATATGGCGATCGCGATCTACAACCCGGCCTCCTCGCAGCGTCGCTGGCAGGTCGGCGCCATGCGTGATGTGCTGCTCGAGCACCGGCCGCCGGAGACGCCGGTGGTGCTGGGTCGCGATGTCGGCGGGCCGACCGAGTCGGTCCGGGTGATCACCCTCGGCGCACTCGATCCGGACGAGGTGGATATGCGTACGCTGCTCATCATCGGTGCCTCCACCACCACCGCGTTCGACACCGCCGAGGGCACCAGGGTCTTCACCGCGCGCCGATACGGCACGGGCGAGTAACCCGGCGAACACACCGCAACACCGGCAGTCTTGGTTGCCGGCACGCCCAGGGCGTAACATTCCACTTAGGAATGTAGTTCGAAGGGAGTTGACCGTTGACCGATACCGCGACTCGACGCCGCCCGCTGAACTCCACCGCGGCCTCGCTACTCGGGTTCCTGCACGAAGGTCCGATGTCGGGCTGGGACCTGGCCACGCAGGCCCAGCTCCGCATCGGCGACTTCTGGACCATCACCCAGAGCCAGGTGTATCGCGAACTGTCCGCCATGGATTCGGCCGGCCTGGTGACCAAGGGCGAGCGGGGCGCCAGGGAGCGCACGCCGTACCGGATCACCGACACCGGGCGCGAGGCGTTCGCCGAGTGGATCGCCCGCGACCCGGGCGCCGAGACGATCCGGGTGCCGCTGCTGCTGACGTTGTCCTTCGGCGAGCACCTCGATCCGGCCCATCGCGATCGGATCATCGCCGCCAACCGCAACATTCATCAGGATCGCCTCGACCGCTACCTCGACGAGGACCCGACCGCCCTCGCGCCGCACCAGCGCGCCACCCTCGAATTCGGCATCGCCTACGAACGCGCGGTGCTGCACTGGTTCGACCAGCTCCCGCACATCTTCACCGCGCCGAACCCGCGCTGACCGCGCGCGGCGGTCAGCGCACCCGGTGCGAGGCGGCGTCGTGCAGCCAGTCGACCGCGGCGCCGACCTCGTCGACCGTCACCGCGCCCGCGGGCAGCGGTGGCCGGTCGATCATCACGACCGGGAGCCCGGCGGTGCGGGCGGCGAAGATCTTCGCCTCGGTCTGCGCACCACCGCTGTTCTTGGTGACCAGCACATCGATCCGATGCCGTGACATCAGGACGAGTTCGTCGTCGAAGGTGAACGGTCCACGCGCCAGCAGCAATTCGTAGCGCGGAGGCAGCGGTGCCGCGGGGGCGTCGATCGAGCGGATGACGAACCGGTGCCCGGCGCAGCCGGCGAACGCGCCGACACCTTGACGGCCGATGGTGAGCAGCACCCGCTCACCGTGCGCGGCCAGCGACGCGGCCGCCGATGTCAGATCGGGCACGCGCGTCCACAGGTCACCGGGACGCTGCACCCATTCCGGCCGCCGCAGGTGCAGCGCGGGGACGCCGAGTTCGTCCGCGGCGGTCGCCGCATGGGCGCTGACCTGCGCCGCGAAGGGGTGGGTCGCGTCCACGACGGCGTCGATCGCGTTCTCGCGCAGCCAGGTTCGGAGGCCCTCGACACCACCGAAACCGCCTATGCGTACCGGACCGACCGGCAGCCGCGGATGAGCGACCCGTCCGGCGAGGGACGACACGATGTCGAGCCCCCGCTCGTCGGACGCGATCCGGGCCAGCTCCCGGGCCTCGCCCGTGCCGCCGAGGATCAGGACCCTCAGGGCTGCCTACCGAAGCCGGCCGAACCCGCGCCGACCGGCGACGCGCCGCCGGTGTCGGTGGTAGCGGTGTCCTGCACCGCGGGGGCGGTGTACTTCGAGTACTTCATGTAACTCCCCATCATGGATAAAAACGAACCGAGGGATTTACCGGAACGGCCACGACCCTACCCCCGAGGCACGCGTCTTACACCTTCGGTTCGTAACTTTCATGGCGTCATGACCCTGCATGAACGGTTTCACCGTGATCTGCGCGTGATCTGACTGTGATCGAACCAACGCGCTCATCCACCGCTAACCAGCGGGTTTTCCGACGATCCACTGGGCGACCGGCAGGTGCGGCCGCCATGCCGTGAACCCACCGAGTGCTTCGCCACGGTAGACCTGAAATTTTCGCAGGACGCCGCCGTAGGTGGCTGACCAGTCCAGCAGCTGCGCTTCCGATTCCGCGGTGACCGCGTTGGCGACCAGCCTGCCGCCGGGGCGCAGGCGCTGCCAGCACTGCGCGAACACCCCGTCCTGGGTCAGACCGCCGCCGAGAAATATCGCGTCCGGCGCGGGAAATTCCGCATCGGCAAACTCTGAGCGCACCTCGCCGCGGATCGTTATTCCGGGGACGCCGAGCGCGGTGGCATTCGCGGCGATCTGTGCGCGGCGCGCGGGAAGGCGTTCGAAGGTGACGGCACGGCACAGCGGATGCGTGCGGCACCATTCGATGGCGATGCTCCCCGATCCCCCGCCGACATCCCACAGCAATTCGCCCGGCGCCGGTGCCAGCGCGGTGACCGTGAGCGCGCGGACCTCGGCTTTGGTGAGTTGACCGTCGCCGGTGAAGGCGGTGTCGGTCAGGCCGGGCAGGCGGGTGTCGCGGCGGCGGCCCTGGTCGGCGACGCACTCGACGGCGACGATGTTGAGCGGGTCGCCGTGGGGGTGCGACCAGTTCGTGGCGGTGCCGGTGCGCAGGAGTTCGGCGGGGCCGCCCAGTTGTTCGAGGACGGTCAGCGTCGAGTCGCCGAACCCGTTGTCGGTCAACAACTGTGCCAGCTGCGCGGGGGTCGATTCGTCCTCGCTGAGCACAAGAACGCGGCGGCCGTCGGCCAGCTCCGGCAGGACCGTCGGCAACGGCCGGGCAACCACGCTCACCACGGGGATCTCGGCCAGCGGCCAGCCGAGTCGCGCACACGCCAGCGACGCCGAGGACGGCTGCGGGAACACGCGCAGCGACCGTGCGCCGAATCGGCGGGCCAGGGTCGCGCCGATGCCGTAGAACATGGGGTCGCCGCTGGCGAGGACACCGATACGGCGATCGGCGTTGCGCGCGAACAACTCCGGCAGGGCGGGCAGCAGCGGGCTCGGCCACGGCACCGATTCGGCATCGCCGGGCGGGCGCAAGGCCAGTTGACGCGGTGAGCCGAACACGACGTCACACGCCAGGATCGCCGTCCGGGCGGTGTCACCGAGCCCGGACCAGCCGTCGGCGCCGATCCCGACCACCACGATGGGCCGACCCGCCCACACCGCGTCGGTCACCGCGGCATCCGGCGCCACACGAACTGCGGCAGCAGCCGCATCACGAAGAACGCCACCGCGAGCCTGCCGGGTACCGCCACGCGGGTCGCGCCCTTGTCCAGGCCGCGCACGACGGCGTCGGCGACCTGGTCGGGGGTGCTCGGCAGGGGCGCGGGATCCATGCCGGTCGTCATGCGGCCGATCACGAAACCGGGCCGCACCAGCAGCAGCTGGACGCCGGTGCCGTGCAGGGCGTCACCGAGGCCGCTGGCGAAGCCGTCCAGGCCCGCTTTGGCCGAACCGTAGACATAGTTCGCCCGGCGCACGCGGACGCCCGCGATGGAGCCGAAGACGACGATCTGGCCTGCGCCCTGGGCACGCATCAGGGTGGCGAGGGTGGTCAGCACGCTGACCTGGGCGACGTAGTCGGTGTGCACGACGGCGACCGCGTGCGCCGGGTCGTGTTCGGCGCGATCCTGATCACCGAGGACACCGAAGGCGAGGACCGCGGTCGCGATGCCGTGCTCGGCGGCGATCTTCTCCAGCAGCGGTGCGTGGGTGGCGGTGTCGTCGGCGTCGAATTCCACGGTGTGCACGGCGGTCGCGCCTGCCGCGCGCACCTGCTCGATCTCGGCGTCCAGCGTGCCGGCCCGGCGGGCGGCCAGGATCACCACGCGTCCGGGGGCCAGTCTGCGCGCCACCTCGAGGCCGATCTCACTGCGCCCGCCCAGGACCAGCACCGGTCCATCGTTCTGCTGCTTTCCCATGGGGTCAGTCTGCCCGATACGGCGAAGGTCGTAGATCCAGGCCGGGGGCCGAAACCCGCGGAACCGGCCGCCGGAGGGCCCGGCTACCGTTTCCTGCATGCCCACCGCCACCGCACAACTCTCCCCCGCTGCCCTCGAATTCGTCACCGAGCGGCACCTCGCCACACTCACCACCCTGCGCGCCGACGGCACCCCGCACGTGGTCGCGGTGGGCTTCACCTGGGATCCCGAGAGCGGGATCGCCCGCGTGATCACCGATGGCGCGTCGGTGAAGGCACGCAATGCCGGACGCGGCGGCTATGCGGCGGTGAGCCAGGTCGAGGGGGCGCGCTGGCTCACCCTCGAGGGGCCGGCGACGGTCCTCGACGACACCGCCGACGTCGCGGAGGCCGTGCGCCGCTATACCGAGCGCTACCGGGTGCCGCGCGAGAACCCGACGCGTGTCGTCGTCGCGATCCAGGTGCGCCGCGTGCTGTCGTCGAGCACGCTGAAATAGAGTGCGTGCTGAAATCGCCTGTGCGCGAACCGCTTACAGAACCGTCAGACCGTGCGGCCGGTTGTTCATCGACTCGGCGCCGTCCTCGGTGACGACCACGATGTCCTCGATGCGGGCGCCCCACTTGCCACGGAAGTAGATGCCCGGCTCGATGCTGAACGCCATGCCCGGCTCGAGCACCAGGTCGTTGCCCGCCACGATGTAGGGCTCCTCGTGCACCGACAGGCCGATGCCGTGGCCGGTGCGATGCACGAAGGCGTCGCCCAAACCTGCCTCGGCGAGCACGGTGCGCGCAGCGGCGTCGATGGACTCCGCGGTCACCCCGGGGCGCACAGCGGCCACAGCGGCCGCCTGGGCGGCCTCGAGCACGGCCATCTGCGCGGCGACCTGCTTGCTCGGGGCGCCGAGCACATAGGTGCGGGTGGAATCGGAGAAGTAGCCGGGCTCGACGGGACCGCCGATGTCGATGACGACCACGTCGTCCTTCTCGATCGTCCGATCGGAGACCTCGTGGTGCGGGTCGGCGCCATGCGGACCACTGCCGACGATGACGAACGCCGCCTCGGTGTGGCCCTCCTCGATGATCGCGGCGGTGATGTCGGCGGCTACCTCGGCTTCGGTGCGCCCCGGGCGCAGGAACTCCCCCATCCGGGCGTGCACCCGGTCGATGGCCGCGCCCGCCCGGCGCAGCGCCGCGATCTCGGCGTCGTCCTTGATCATCCGCGATTGCCGCAGCACCGGTGTCGCCGAGGCGGGCAGACCGGTGGTGGACTGGGCCAGCGGGATCAGGTGCAGGGCCGGCATGGCCTCGGCCACGGCGATGCGGGAACCGGCGTGCAGCGTCGAGTGCACCAGCTGGTAGGGATCGACGCCGTCGACCCAGTCCAGCACCCGCAACCCGAGTTCACCGGCTGCCGACTCCGCCAGCGACGCCAGTTCGAGTTTCGGAATCACGACCGCCGGGGTGGCCCCGTCGGAGGTGATCACCAGGCAGGTGAGCCGCTCGAAGGACTGGGCCCTCGAACCGATCAGATACTGCAGGTCGGGGCCCGGCGTGATGAGCAGGGCGTCCAGATGCGCCGCCCGCATCAACTCGACCGCCCGCTCCAGTCGCCTGCCGTAGACCTCCGCCGCGAACCGTGTCTCCGTCTGCGCGCTCATAGGATGCGACGTTACCCGCCCCGCACCGACCGTCGCAGTATCGGCAACCGGAGCGGAATCGGATCGTGCCACGCGGTCCCGTCGCGACCACGACGGCGCCGTCACAGGCACCGGGACCCGTCTTCGGGGCACAATCACCGGTGTGACCGTTGACCAGACCTCCCGCGGACCCCTGTTGATCCTCGACGGCGCCAGCCTCTGGTTCCGCGCCTACTACGCGATCCCCGACAAGCTCAGGGGCGCCGACGGGCGCTCGGTGAACGCGCTGCGCGGATTCACCGACATGGTGGCCTCGCTGATCACCAAGCACCGGCCGAGCAGGCTCGTGGTGGGGCTCGACCTGGACTGGCGGCCACCGTTCCGGGTGGCGCTGGTGCCGTCCTACAAGGCGCACCGGCTCGACACCAGCAGCGACGCGGCGCCCGGCGCCGAGGAAGTGCCCGACACCCTCACCCCGCAGGTGGAGATGATCCTGGAGGTGCTCGCCGCGGCGGGCATCGCCACCGGCGGCGCGGAAGGGCTCGAGGCCGACGATGTGCTGGGCACGCTCGCCAGCCGGGAACGCACGGACCCGGTGGTGGTCGTCAGCGGCGATCGTGACCTGCTGCAACTGGTCCGCGACGATCCGGCACCGCCGGTGCGGGTCCTCTACGCGGGCCGCGGGCTGGCCAAGGCCGAGCTGTTCGGTCCCGCCGAGGTGTCCGCGAAGTATGGTGTGCCCGAACAGAACGCGGGCCCGGCCTACGCCGATATGGCCACCCTGCGCGGCGACGCCTCCGACGGCCTGCCCGGTGTCGCGGGCATCGGTGACAAGTCGGCCGCCCAGCTGATCTCGAAGTTCGGCTCGCTGGACGCCCTGCTGGCGGCCGTGGACGACCCCGGTTCCGACCTCGCCAAGGGCGTGCGGGCGAAACTGATTGCGGCACAGGACTATCTGAAGGTCGCCGCGCCGGTGGTCCAGGTCGTGCGCGACGCCGAGGTGATCCTGTCCGGCCCGGACACCCTGCCCGCGACGCCGGCCGACCCGGACCGGCTCCTGGAATTGGCCACCGCCTACAACGCGGAGAGCCCGATCACCCGCCTGGTCACCGCGCTGACAGCGGTCCACCGCGTCGAGTGACGAAGAAACGACGCCGGGCCGCCCGCATGCTCGCGGACGGCCCGGAACCTGTGGTGCGACAGCCTAGTTGGGGCGGCCGACCTCGTAGGTGCCGTCGTCCTTGGTGATCTTGACGGTGACCTTCTTCGCCTCACCGCTGACCTTCAGGTCGCAGGTGAAGGTCGCGTCGACCTTCACTTCCTGACCCGAGGGGCACGACACGTCGGTCACATCGGCGATGCCGTAGGAGTCCTTCAGCACGCGCGCGACGCCGTCCTGCACCGCGGCGTTGTCGAGTTCGTCGGACGAGAAGACGAACAGAAGCAGGCCGACGATCGCGGCGAGCACCAGCACGCCGACCGCGACGAGGCCGATCACCAGGCCCTTGCCCTTGCCACCGGACGACGGCTGCGGCTGCTGGCCCCACTGCTGCTGCGGCTGCTGCCCCCACTGCTGTGCGGGCTGCTGCTGCCCCCACTGCTGCCCCGCGTTGCCCGCCTGGGCATTCCAGTCCTGTGGCGGCGGCTGGGTCTGACCCCACTGCTGCTGCGGGCCGGTCGGCTGCTGCGGCTGCTGCCCCCAATGCGGCTGCTGACCGGGCTGCTGCGGTGGCTGGGGCGGCTGCTGCCCCCACTGCTGCGGCGGCTGCTGGGCGTTCGGGTCACCCCAGTGCTGGGTGGGCTGGGCCTGCTGCGGTGGCTGTGCCGCTCCACCCCAATGCTGTGTGGGACCGGCGCCACCGGCCCCTTGCTGACCACCCCAGTGCTGGGTGGGATCGTTGCTTCCCTCCCCTGGGCCGTTCGGTCCGTACGGGCCGCTCATCCACTCGCCTCCACTCGCATCGTTGTACATACGGTAGCCCCCCGCGCCAGGCCAGCCGCTTTCGCACGACTCCGCCATCACGGTCGGTACGCCAGGAAATCAAATCACAGACGTATGGACTACGCGGCGTCCACCGCGACGACACCCCGCCGGACGGCGCGCACGGCCTTGGCTGCGGTGGCCGCGATCTCGAGGTCGTCGGCGGTGTTGTGGATCTGGTCGAGCAGGTCGATGACCTGCCTGCACCAGCGCACGAAATCACCGGCCGACAGCGGCGTGCCCTGATCACCGCTGGCCAGCAACGCCTCGGCCAATGCGTCGCCACGGGCCCACTTGTAGACCCCGGTGACGAAGCCGAGGTCGGGTTCGCGGGTCGGCGGCAGCTTGTGCCGCGCCTCGTCGGCGCGCAGCTGCGTCCATACCTCGATGGTGGCGCCGACCGCCCTGCGGATCGGTTCGGTCGGACCGGACGCGGTCAGGAATCCGCCCTCCTGGCGCGACTCGTAGACCAGCGTGGACACCACCGCGGCGAGCTCGGCCGGGCCGAGTCCGCGCCACAACCCCTGCCGCAGCACCTCGGCGACGACCAGGTCGCTCTCGGCGTAGATCCGGGCCAGGCGCCTGCCGTCGGCGGTCACTTCACCGCGCTCGACGAAACCGCGTTCTTCGAGCAGCCCGACGATCCGGTCGAAGGTGCGCGCCAGCGAATTCGTCGTCGCGGCAACCTTCTGGCGCATCGTCTCGGTCTCGCGGGCGAGCCGGGCGTACCGCTCGCCGGTGCGGCTGAGCTGTTCCCGATCGGGCCGGGTGTGCGCCGGGTGCGAGCGCAGGCTGCGGCGCAGGGTCGAGAGTTCGCGATCCTCGCCCGCACGAGTGTGGTCGTTGCGCCTGCGCCTGCCCGGCGCGGAGATCCCGGTGCTGCGCAGCGCCGAGGCGAGGTCGCGACGGATCCGGGCGGTCCGGTGATCGACGCGGCGCGGCAACCGCATATGGCCCAGCGCTTCGGCGGGGACGGGGAAGTCGGCCGCCGACACCCTGCCCGCCCAGTGGTCTTCGGTGAGCACCAGCGGACGCGGGTCGCCGGGGGTCTGATCGGGTTCCAGGATCACCGCGAGCCCGGCGCGCCTGCCCGACGGGATCGCCACCACGTCACCGCGGCGCAGTTCGATCAGCGCCTTCACCGCGGCGCCGCGCCGGTCGGCCCGGCCCTGCTGCTGGATCTCGCGCTCGCGCTGCTTGATCCGCTCGCGCAACGACAGGTATTCCATGAACCCGCCGTCGACGCCGCCGAGCTGACTCTCCAGCTTGCGCATCGCGCCCTGATTGCGTTCGATGCCACGCACCAGCCCGACCACCGAACGGTCGGCCTGGAACTGGGCGAAGGACCGCTCGAGCAGCGCCCGCGCCTCCTGCGCGCCCATCCGGTCGATCAGGTTGATCGACATGTTGTAGCCGGGCCGGAACGAACTGCGCAGCGGATAGGTGCGGGTGGAGGCCAGGCCGGCGACCGCGCTGGTGTCGACCTCGGGCTGCCACAGCACCACCGCGTGACCCTCGACATCGATGCCACGCCTGCCCGCACGCCCGGTGAGCTGCGTGTACTCGCCCGGTGTGAGCTCGGCGTGGGATTCACCGTTGAACTTCACCAGGCGCTCGAGCACCACGGTCCGCGCGGGCATGTTGATGCCGAGCGCCAGGGTCTCGGTGGCGAACACCGCGCGCACCAAGCCCTTGACGAACAGTTCCTCCACGGTGTGCCGGAACGCGGGCAGCATGCCCGCGTGGTGCGCGGCCAGCCCGCGGTGCAGCGCCTCGCGCCACTCCCAGTAGCCGAGCACTTCCAGATCGCCCTTGGGTAGGTCGCCGGTGTGCTTCTCGATGATCTCGTCGATCTTTTCGACGTCGTCCGGCCTGCTCAGGTCGAGTCGCGCCCGCAGGCACTGGGCCAGCGCGCCGTCGCAACCCGCGCGGCTGAAGATGAACGTGATCGCGGGCAGCAGGCCTTCCTCGTCGAGGCGGGCCAGCACCTCCGGACGCGGCAGCGGCCGGAAATTGCCGCGCGCGCCACGACCGCGCGGGCCGCCGTAGCCCTGCATCCGGTCGGCGGCTTCGCGCTGGCGGATGAATCGCACCAGGTCTTCGTCGACCAGCACCTTCTGGTCGCTGGATTTCGTGTCGAACAGATCGAACATCCGCCTGCCGACCATCACGTGCTGCCACAGCGGCACCGGCCTGGTCTCGTCGACCACCACCGCGGTGTCGCCGCGCACGGTCTCCATCCACGCGCCGAACTCCTCGGCGTTGGACACCGTCGCCGACAGGCTCACCAGCCGCACGTCCGGCGACAGATGCAGGATCACTTCCTCCCACACCGCGCCGCGGAACCGGTCGGCCAGGTAGTGCACCTCGTCCATTACCACGTAGGACAGTCCGCGCAGTGAATCCGAGGACGCGTAGAGCATGTTGCGCAGCACCTCGGTGGTCATCACGACCACCGGTGCGTCGGGGTTGATCGACTGGTCGCCGGTGAGCAGGCCGACGCTGTCGCGTCCGTAGCGTGCGGTCAGATCCGCGAACTTCTGGTTCGACAGCGCCTTGATCGGTGTGGTGTAGAAGCATTTGCCGCCCGAGGCCAGCGCCATGTGGACCGCGAATTCGCCGACGATCGTCTTGCCCGCGCCGGTCGGGGCGCAGACGAGCACGCTGTGCCCGTCTTCCAGGGCCGCGCAGGCGGTCCGCTGGAAAGGGTCCAGTTCGAAAGAGATTTCGCTGGCGAACTGCGCCAACTCGTTGGCCCGCGCGGGAGAATCGGTCACCCGTCAGAGCGTATCGGAGTAGTCCGACACCGGGCGGGTGGTTTTCTCCGGGCCGGTGACCGGGTCGGCGGGCCGGACGGGCTCCGGGGTGTCCAGTGGCGAGGCTTCCTCGTCCGAGAGCGCACCCCAGCCCTCGTTCGCCGCGCGACGGGCCCGGCGGGCGTCGTTGAAGCGGGCGAACTGCACCGCCAGCTCGAACAGGACCGTCAGCGCGATGGCCAGCGCCAGCATCGAGAACGGGTCCTGCGGTGTCACGATCGCGGCGAAGACGAACAGGCCGAAGATGAGGCCGCGGCGCCACGCCTTGAGCTTCTCGTACGGCAGCACGCCGACCAGGTTCAGCCCGATGATCACCAGTGGCGTCTCGAAGCTGACGCCGAAGATGATCAGCAGCTGGATGATGAACCCGAAATACTGGGTACCGCTGAGCGCGGTGATCTGGACGTTGTCACCGATGGTCAACAGGAACGACAACGCGTGCGACACGACGACGTAGGCCAGCACCGCGCCCGCCACGAACAGCACCGTGCCCGACACCACGAACCCGACCGCGTACTTGCGTTCCTTCGCGTACAGGCCGGGGGTGATGAACGCCCACAGCTGGTACAGCCAGAACGGCGCCGCCATGACCACACCCGCGGTGAAGCCGACCTTCAAGCGCAACATGAACTGCTCGAACGGCGCGGTCGCCAGCAGACGGCAGGCGCCGTCGGGGCTGAGGCTCGCGCGCGCCGATTCCGGCAGCGCACAGTAGGGCCCGCGCAGGATCTCGCCCAGGCTCTCGATGCCGAAGACGGAATGCGCGTACCAGAAGAAGCCGAGCAGCGTGGTGACCGCGATCGCGGCCAGCGCCAGCAACAGCCGGGTGCGCAGTTCCTGCAGGTGCTCGACCAACGACATGGTGCCGTCGGGATTCGTCCTGCGCTTGCTGCGCCGTGGATCGAACGGAATGCGCATGGTGGGTGGTGGCCTCTAACCCTCGACTTCGGCGGATGCTCGGCGAAACAGCACTCAACCCCGGAGCAGTCGACGCCACCCCGGGGAGAACACCGAGGTCAGAGCGACTTGTGGCCCTGCTGCGGGTCCGCGATCGGTGCCTGCGCCTGCGGTGCGGACGCGGGCAGCTGCTGCGGCGGCGCGGGAGTGGCGGCCGGACTCGCCGGCGTGGCCGACTCCGACTGCATCTGCCCGACCTCGCTCTTGAAGATCCGCAACGACCGGCCGAGACCGCGCGCCGCGTCCGGCAGCCGCTTCGCGCCGAAGAGCAGGACGAACAGCAACGCGATGATCAGCAGGTGCGTCCAGCTGAACGTGCCCATTATCAGATACCTCCAAAGACTGTGGTGATTACCGATGCTACCTGCACTCGGACTGTGGTGACCTGGCACCCGCAGCGGTGTTCGCCACGCGTTCAACCCTCGACAGCGGCCGCCGCCCCGGTCAGCTCCGCGAACAACCGGCTTCCGCTGAACCGGCGGGTGTCCCCCGATTCGGCGTTGCGGATCAGCTCGGTCAGCCTGCGGTTGACCGGCGTCGGGCGCCCGACCATCTCGCCGAGACGCACGATTTCACCGCACAACCACGCGATTTCCGTGCGCCTGCCGAGGGCGAGGTCGTCGGCCATGGAGGAACGCGCGAGCGGGTCGATGGCCAGTACCCGGCCGAACACCCGGCGGAAGATCGAGTCGGGGACGCACAGCAGATGCACCATCAGCTCGGGCGGTATCGGTGTCAGGCGGGCGGGCCGAATTCGCGCGGTGTTCATCACCGCGAGTGCTTCGGCCTGCGTGAGCGCGAGGCAGCGCCGGTAGTCGCGCTCGGCGAGTTCTTCGCGCAGCGGACGCCCCGAGAGCGCGTTGATCGGGTTGTTCAGGTTGAGCAGGAGCTTGGCCCACTGGACCGGGCGCAGGTCGCGATGACGACGCAGCGGCAGGCCCGCGGCACGGAAACGCTCGGCGAACCGGTCGACCACCGGATCGTCCTGAATCGCCACGACGCCGTCGCTGGCCCGGTGGAAACGGCCGTTGCCGCGGTGCACGACATTGAACATCACCATGCCTGCCAGCACGATGCTGGTGGGCAGGAGCTCCCGGATCAGGGTGTCGTTGCCGATGCCGTTCTGCAGGCTCACCACCGGGGTGCCGGGGCGCAGCCTGCCCGCGACGGTCCTGGTGACGGCCGCGGTGGCGGCGGACTTCACCGTGACCAGGACGAGGTCGGCCAGTTCCGGTTCGTCGGGCTCGAGCGCCAGCCCGAAACGGTCCGGCGGCACATCGGTGGCCCCGCCGTCGAGGTCGGTGAGGTGCAGTCCGTGCTCGGCGATGTCGTCGAGGATCCGTTGCCGGCCGACGAAGATCACTTCCATGCCCGCCGCTGCCAGATGACCGCCGATGAAGACCCCGATGCTGCCTGCGCCGAGGACCAGTACTCGCTGGTTCACGCGGGTTCGGTCTCCCCCGGCAGTCCGGCGGCCGCGTACGCGGCCAGTGCCGCGTCGGCCCGGTCACGCACCGCCGCCACCAGTTCCGGTGGTCCCAGGACGCTCACGCCGGTGCCGAAGCCGAGCAGCAGTCGCGCCATCCAATCCGCGGTCGCGAATCGCATGCCCGCCTCGATGCTGCCGTCGGGCCGGGACTGGATGCGGTGCATCGGGTACTGGTCGAGCACCCAGGCGTAGTCGGCGCGGATCCGCAGCCGGGCCAGCGGCACGTCGGGATCGTCCTGGAACAGGTCGAGGGCGGCCGCGGCGGCGGCGGCGTGGCTCGGTGGGCGGGCGGGCTCGTCGAGTTCGGTGGCGTCCTCGATCCGGTCGAACCGGAACAGCCGGACGCCCTCGGCCTGCCTGCACCAGGCCTGCAGGTAGCTGTTGTTGTCGACCAGCACCACCCGGATGGGGTCGACGATCCGCTCCGAGACTTCGTCGCGGCTGGCCGAGTAGTAGACCAGGCGCACGGCGCGGGTGTCGGCGAGCGCGGCGCGCACGGTGGCGACGACCGGCTGCTCGACGGGCACGTCGACCGGCTTGCCGGTGACGACGGCGTCGCTGCTGGCGATGGCCGATTCGATCTTGGCGATCGCGGCGTGCGCGGCGGTGGGGTCGACCATGCCCGGCATCTCGACGATCGAGCGCAACGCCACCAGCAGCGCGGTCGCCTCGGTGGAGGTCAATCGCAGCGGCCGGTCGATGCCCGCGGAGAAGGTGACCTCGATGCTCTCCTCGGAGAACGACAGGTCGATCAGGTCGCCGGGCCCGTAGCCGGGCAGCCCGCACATCCACAGCTGATTGAGGTCGCTCATCAGCTGTTTGGTGGTCACGCCCAGCTCGGCGGCGGCCTCGGCCGCGCTGATGCCCGGGTGCGCGAGCAGGTACGGCACCATGTTCAACAGGCGCGAAAGGCGTAGGGACAGGCGCGAACTCACGACGCCACCTCCGTGTGGTCGAGTACCGACCGTAGCCGGTTCATCACGTCGGCGCGCAGTTCCGGTGGATCCAGCACGAGCACGTCGGGGCCGAGGCCGGTGATCAGCCGGGCCACCCAGTCGCGCGAGCGGACCGGTACCTCGACGACCGAGCCGTCCCGGCCGCCGAGTTCCCTGGTGCCGACCTCGGTGCCGATGCGGCGCAGCTCGCGGCCGCGGCCCTTGGCGACCCACACGGTGGCCGATCCGGTGACGGGCGCGTCGCCGGTGACGCGGTCGACGATGGCGCGCAGGTCGGCGTCCTCGGGTTTGCGGACCGCGTTGTGCGGACCGTACGGGGTGACCTCGCCGCCGATCCGGGAGAGCCGGAAGGTCCGCACGGCGTCGCGCTCCCGGTCGTGCCCGACCAGGTACCAGCGCCCGTGCCGGGTGACCACACCCCACGGCTCCACATCGCGGGTGACGAACGGATCGGTGACGGCGCTGTGGTGCCCGAAGCGCACCGCCTGCCCGGCGTCGATCGCGGCGAGCAGCTCACGCAGTACCGGTTCCGAGCCGCGGGTGCGGGCGGGGACCGCGGGCACCGACACCCCGACGTTCTCGGTTTCGACGGTGACCCCGGCCGCGCGCAGCTTCAGCAGCGCGCCCTCGGCGGCGCTCGCGAGTTCCGGTGACGCCCACATCTGCACGGCGACGGCGACCGCGGCCGCTTCCTCGCTGGACAGATCGATGTCGGGCAGTTCGTAGGCGTCCCGGTTGATCCGGTAGCCCTCGAGTGTCGAGAACCGACCCACCGGACCGACTTCCAGCGGAATCCCCAGATCGCGCAGTTCGTTCTTGTCGCGCTCGAACATCCGGCTGAACGCCTCGTCGGTCGCGGAGTCCTCGTAACCGGCCACGCTGGCGCGAATGCGCTCCGCGCTCAGGAACTGCCGGGTCGACAGCAGCGCGATGACCAGATTCATCAGCCGCTCGACCTTGGATATCGCCACTCGATAGAGGGTAATGGTCGCGCTGCGGTCACGGCGCGTCGGCGCACGGTTGCGGGCCCGGCGGGGCGGCATGATGAACCGGGTACCCGTAGCGAAAGGAACACCATGCTTGTCGCGTTCTCCGTGGCGCCCAGTGGCGCAGCCCATGCCGACGGGTCGGTCGGGGACGCCGTGGCGGCGGCGGTGCGTGTGGTGCGGGCATCGGGGCTGCCGAACCGCACCGACGCGATGTTCACCACGATCGAGGGTGACTGGGACGAGGTGATGGCCGTGGTGAAGGCGGCCTGCGACGCGATTCTCGCCGTCGCGCCGCGGTGCAGTCTCGTGCTGAAAGCCGATCTGCGGCCGGGCGTCACCGACATGCTCACCGCGAAAGTGGAGACGGTCGAGCGCTACCTGGCCGACGACGACCACTAGCGACCGGCGACACGTTCGGTGTCCGTGCCGCCGGTCGCCGGCGAGGTCAGCTCAGGTAGCGGGCGATGGCATCGGCCACGCAGGCGGGCCGTTCGGCGCCCTCGAGTTCGACGGTGACACGCCGGTGCGCCTGCACGCCGCCGGGCACCGCGGTGACCTCGGTGAGCGCGACGCGGCCACGGATCCGGCTGCCGACCGGTACCGGCGTCAGGAACCGGACCCGGTCCAGGCCGTAGTTGATCGCGGCGCTCGCCGCGCTGACGGTCATCACCTGCTGGGTGATCGGCACGATCAGCGACAGGGTGAGGAAGCCGTGCGCGATGGTCGCGCCGTACGGGCCTGCTGCTGCCCGCACCGGGTCGACGTGGATCCACTGGTGATCACCGGTGGCCTCGGCGAACCGGTCGATCCGGTCCTGATCGATCGTGATCCAGTCGCTGGGACCGAGCTCGGTCCCGACGGCCGCGCGCAGAGCCTCGAAATCGGCGAAATCCGTTGTCATGCCACTCCTCCGAATCGACGGCGCAGTTCGCGTTTGAGCACCTTGTGGGTGGGGCCGAGTGGAAGCTCGGTGACGAACTCGACGCGGCGCGGGTACTTGTACCGGGCAACCTGTTCCTTGCCGAACTCGATCACATCCTGCTCGGTCAGCTCACCGTCCGGTACGACGACGGCCACGATTTCCTCACCGTAATGCTCGTCGGGCACCCCGATCACGGCGACCTGCGCGATCCGCGGGTGCCGCATCAGCGCCGCCTCGACCTCGGTCGGATAGACGTTGAATCCGCCGCGCAGAATCATCTCCTTGATCCGGTCGACGATCCGCACCCGGCCGGTCTCGTCGCGCGTGCCCAGATCGCCGGTGCGGAACCACCCGTCGACGACGGCCGCCGCGGTCGCCTCCGGTCGGCCGGTGTACCCGCTGAACACGTTGTGCCCGCGCACCACCACCTCACCGGTCTCCCCCACCGGCAGCAACACGATCCGGTCGGTGACGGCGGGGTCGGCGATCTCCACGTCGACACCCCACACCGGATGCCCGACGGTGCCGGCCTCGGTGCCGTAGATCGGCTGGTTGACCGCCGCGGTCGGCGAGGTCTCCGACAGGCCGTAGCCCTCGAGCACGGGCGCGTGGAACACCCGCTCGAAGTCCTCCAGCACGGCCACCGGCAGCGCGGCGCCGCCACTGATACACAGTTTCAACGCGGGCAGCGCGGTCGCGCTCGCCGCGGCCTCGAGCAGCGCGAGGTACATCGTCGGCACCCCGTGGAAGAGGTTGACGTTCTCGGCCGCCATCAACGAAACCGCCGTGGCCGCATCGAATCTCGGCATCAGCACCAGGGTTCCGCCGACCCGCCAGTGCGAGTTCATCGACACCGTCTGCCCGAACACGTGGAACAGCGGGAGTGCGCCGAGTGCGATGTCGTCGCGGTGGATCTCGTTGGCGTCGAAGGTGTTCACCGTCGCGCACATCACCATATTGAGGTGACTCAGCTCGGCGCCCTTGGGCGTACCGGTGGTCCCGCTGGTGTAGAAGACCACCGCGGTGTCGAGTGGCCCGCGCGAGACGAAGGCCGGAATCGGCTCGCCGGCAAGGTCTTCGGGGGCTACGATGTCGATCCCCGCGCTACCGGCCGCCGCGGCGCCGGTGGCGGCCACCATCGGATGACAGATCAGCAGCGACGCCCCGCTGTCGCGCAGCACGTACTCCATCTCGGGCGCGGTGAGCAGCAGGTGCACGGGCACCACCGTCGCCCCCGCGGCGAGGATCGCGAAGTACGCCCGCGGGAAGTCGGCGGTGTTCGGGCACAGCAGCGCCACCCGATCACCGGCACGGACTCCGCGCGCCATCAGGGCGCCCGCCTGTTCGCGCGCCTGCCGCCACAGGTCGGCGAAGGTGATGCGGTGCTCGCCCTCGATCAGCGCGAGGTGGTTCGGGCGGCGGCGGGCCGGTTCGGCGAGGATGCTCGCCAGGGAGAGAGTGGCATTCACAAGATTTCCTAGCGTCGGAGATGAACCGCGAGGCCCTGCCCGACACCGACGCACAGCGTGGCGACGGCGTGCCGGGCATCGCGGTCGGCGAGCTCGATCGCGGCGGTGAGCGCCAGGCGCGCACCGCTGGCTCCGAGTGGGTGACCGAGGGCGATGGCGCCGCCGTTCGGGTTCACGTGCTCGGCGTCGTCGGGCAGGCCGAGTCCACGCAGCACGGCCAGCGCCTGCGCGGCGAAGGCCTCGTTGAGTTCGACGACGTCGATGTCGGCGATACCCAGACCTGTTCGCGCGAGCAGCTTCTCGACGGCGGGCACCGGGCCGATCCCCATGATGCGCGGCGGCACGCCCGCCGTCGTCACGGCGCCGACCTCGGCCAGCGGCGTCAGGCCGTACCGCCGCACGGCGGCCTCGGAGGCGAGCAGCACCGCGGCGGCGCCGTCGTTGATCCCCGAGGAGTTGCCCGCGGTGATCGACCCGCCGGGCACCACAGCGCGCAGACCGGCGAGCGCCTCGATGCTGGTCGCGCGCGGATGCTCGTCGCGGTCGACGAGGACGGGTTCGCCCCGCCGCTGCGGCACCGGCACCGGACTGATCTCGCGGGCGAGCCTGCCCCGCGCAATCGCCGCGGCCGCCCGCTGCTGGGAGCGCAGCGCGAACGCGTCCTGGTCGGCGCGGGCGATGCCGTAGTCGTCGGCGACGTGCTGGGCGGTCTCGGGCATCGTGTCGATGCCGTACCGCTCCTGCATCCGCGGGTTCACCAGCCGCCAGCCGAGCGTGGTGTCGGCGAGCTGGGCCGAACGTTCCCAGGGTGCACCGGTTTTGGGCAGGACGTAGGGCGCTCTGGTCATGGATTCGACGCCGCCCGCGATCACCAGATCCGCATCACCGGCCTTGATCGCCCTGGCCGCGTAGCCGATCGCGTCCAGCCCCGACGCGCACAGCCGGTTGACCGTCACGCCCGGCACCTGCACCGGCAGCCCCGCCAGCAGTGCCGCCATCCGGGCGACATTGCGGTTGTCCTCGCCCGCCTGGTTCGCGCAGCCGAACACGACGTCGTCGACGACGGCCCAGTCGACGGCCGGAAGCCGCTGCGTCAGTGCGGTGATCACGTGGGCGGCCAGATCGTCGGGGCGCACGGCCGCCAGCTCGCCGCCGTAGCGGCCGAACGGCGTGCGGACGCCGTCGACCAGGTACGCGGGGCCCGTCACAAGCCCATATCCTTGGCGATGATCATCTTCATCACCTCGCTGGTGCCGCCGTAGATGCGGTTCACCCGGTTGTCGGCGTACAACCGGGCGACCGGGTACTCGTTGATGTAGCCGTAGCCGCCGTGCAGCTGCAGGCAGCGGTCGATCACGCGCGAGGCCACCTCGGTGCAGAACAGCTTCGCCGAGGCGGCGTCGGCCGGGGTGAGTTCCCCGCGGTCCAGCGCGTCCAGCGCGCGGTCGACCACGGCTTCGGCGGCGTCGACCTCCGCCCGGCAGGCGGCCAGCTCGAACTTGGTGTTCTGGAAGTGTGACACCGGCTGACCGAAAACGGTACGGCCCCTGGTGTATTCGAGAGCGAACCGGATGGCCGCCTTGGCCTGGGCGTAGGCGCCGACCGCGATCGACAGCCGCTCCTGCGGCAGGTTCTGCCCGAGGTAGCTGAAACCGCGGTGCGGTTCGCCGAGCAGATCGGTGACCGGGACCCGGACATCGGTGAACGACAGTTCGGCCGTGTCGGACACCTTGAGACCGAGTTTGTCGAGCTTCCGGCCGACGGTGTATCCCGGCGACGTCGTGTCGACCACGAACAGCGAAATACCGTGGCGGCGATCGGAGTCCGAGGGCGGAGCGGTCCGGGCGCAGACGATCACCCGATCAGCGTGGACACCGCCGGTGATGAAGGTCTTCGCGCCGTTGAGCACATAGTGCGTGCCGTCCCCGGACAGCTGCGCGGTGGTCCGCATGCCGGCCAGATCCGATCCGGTGCCCGGCTCGGTCATCGCGATGGCGAACATGATCTCCCCGGACACGAAGCCCGGCAGCCACCGCTGCTTCTGCTCGTCGGTCGCGAGGTTCTTCAGGTACGGCAGGCACAGGCCGACGTGCACGCCCGAACCACCGAAAGACACACCGGCACGGGCGGTTTCCTCCATGAGGATCGCCTGGAATTTGAACGAGTCGATCCCGGCGCCGCCGTACTCCTCGGGCACCTCGATGCCGAAGACACCCAGATCGGCCAGGGTGCGGTAGAACTCGCGCGGCACGATGCCCGCCTCATACCACTGCTCGTATACGGGAACGACCTGCGATTCGATGAACGCGCGCGCCGTCTTGCGGAACGCCTCGTGCTCATCGGTGAAAACTGTGCGCTGCATGATGATCTCCGGAAATCTGTTAGAGACGGCGTCCGCCGTCGACATACACGGTCTGGCCGGTGACGAACCCGGCGTCGTCGGAGGCGAGGAACGCGACCACATTGGCGATGTCGCCGGGCGTGCCGACCCGGCGCAGCGGGGTGATCTCGGCGGTCTTGGCCTGCAGTTCCTCGGCGCTCACCCCGATCCGCGCCGCGGTGGCCGCGGTCATCTCGGTGGCGATGAACCCGGGGGCGACCGCGTTGACGCGGACGCCGAACGGGCCGAGTTCCATGGCCAGGGTGCGGGTCAGGCCCTGGATGCCCGCCTTGGCCGCGGCGTAGTTGGCCTGCCCGCGGTTACCCAGCGCCGACACGCTCGAGGTGTTGACGATCGCGCCACCGCCGCGTTCCACCATGTGCTTCTGGGCGGCCTTGCTGCACAGGAAGGCCCCGCGCAGGTGCACTGCCATGACGGTGTCCCAATCGTCCACCGACATCTTGTACAGCAGGTTGTCGCGCAGCACGCCGGCGTTGTTCACCAGCACGTCCAGCGAGCCGAGGTCAGCGACGGTGCGCGCCACCGCCGCCGCCACGGCGGCTTCATCGGCGACATCACAGCCGAGGCCGATCGCGGTGCCGCCCGCCGCGTTGATCTTCCCGGCGGACAGGACGGCGGCGTCGGCGTCGAGATCGACGACGGCGACGGCGAATCCGTCGGCGGCCAGCCGGGCGGCGGTGGTCGCGCCGATGCCGCGGGCCGCCCCGGTGACGAAGGCAGTTCTGTGTGTCATGAGTCGTACTCCTGTGTCAGACAATGGCGTTCACGCCGGTGAGGGCGCGGCCGATGAGCAGTTTCTGGATCTGAGTGGTGCCCTCGTAGAGGGTGAGCACCCGCGCGTCGCGCAGATACTTGGCGACGGGGTACTCGTCGATGTAGCCGTACCCGCCGAACACCTGGATGGCGTTGTTGGCCGCCTTCACCGCGGCCTCGGAGGCGAACAGCTTCGCCATCGACGCCGCGGTGCCGAACGGTTCCCCGCGGTCGACGAGATCGGCTGCACGCCACGCCAGTAGCCGCGCGGCCTCGGTCTCGACGGCGATATCGGCGAGCAGTTCCTGCACCAGCTGATAGCCGGCGATCGGCTTGCCGAACTGTTCCCGCTCCCCCGCGTAGCGCACCGCCGCCTCGAGGCACGCCCGCGCCAGGCCGACGCACCCCGCGGCGACGCCCATGCGGCCCTTGTCCAGCGCCGCCATCGCGATCCGGAACCCCTGACCCTCCGCGCCGAGGCGCAGCGCATCCGGCACCCGCACCCGGTCGAAGACCAGTTCGGCGGTGGCCTGGCCGCGCAGACCGAGCTTGCCCTTGATCTCCGTGCGGCCGAAGCCCGGCGCATCGGTCGGCACGAGGAACGCGGTCACGCCCTTCGGTCCCGGTCCCCCGGTCCGCGCGAAGACGAGCGCGACATCGGCCCAGGTGCCGTTGGTGATGAAGATCTTGGTGCCGTCGATGATCCAGTCCGACCCGTCGCGGGTGGCGCGGGTGATCAGGTTCGCGGCATCGGAGCCGGTGCCCGGCTCGGTGAGCGCGAAGCAGCCGAGCTGCTCGCCCGCGCACAGCGGCGGCAGGAAGCGGCGTTTCTGCTCCTCGCTGCCGTACGCGGCGATCGACTTGCCGACCAGCCCGAGCGAGACCGACACGATGCCGCGCACCGCGCTGTCGCCCCGGCCGAGCTCCTCGAGCAGCACGCAGTAGGCCAGGGCGTCGCCGCCGGAGCCGCCGTACTCCTCGTCGATACCGATCCCGAGGAATCCCAGGGCGCCGAGCTTGCCGACGATCGCCGGGTCGACCGATTCCTCCCGGTCCCAGTGCGCGGCATGCGGCACGACTTCCTTGTCGACCCACGTGCGGGCGAGCTCGCGCAGATCGCTGTGCGCTTGTGTGAGTGCGAGATCCATCGGACCACTCCTGAACCAAACGGTGTTAGGTTTACTCGGGCACCGTATCCTAACGCCGTTCGGTTAATCAAGGGCCGAAATGCCCATCGGTGATAGCGTTCGAATCCCGACCGGACCCCGAGCAGACAGGAGTGGCGCATGGCGAGGCCTCGCGTACCGCTGTTGAGCCGCGAGCGCATCCGCGACACCGCGCTGACCCTGATCGACCGGGACGGCCTGGCCGAGGTCTCCATGCGCAAGCTGGCCGCCGAACTCGGCGTGCAGGCCGCCTCGCTCTACGGGCACTACCCGAACAAGGACGACCTGTTCGACGACATCGCCACCGGCATCATGAGTCACGTCGACACCTCGGCGTTCGACACCGTGGGCTGGGACGAGGCGCTGGCCGCCTGGGCGCGCAGCTATCGGTCGGCGCTGGTCGCGCACCCGAATTTCGTGCCCTACCTCGCCGCGGGCCCCGGCCGCCGCGCCGAGAATCTGCGCGCGGCCGACGCCGTGCACGGCGGCCTGGTCGGCGCGGGCTGGCCGCCGCGCTACGCGACCATGATCGGCGCGGCGACCCGCTACCTGGTGATGGGCTCGACGGTCGGCTCGTTCGCGAGCGGATTCGCCGACGATGTCCAGGTCTACCGCGACCGCTACCCCCACCTGAACCAGGCACATCTGCTGCGCGCGGTGGCCGAGGAGATCGACGACGACAGTTTCGAGCTGGCCCTGACCTCGTTCATCGCCGGCCTGAGCGCCACCTACGCGAGCGTCGTCGGCACCGACTGAGCCCGCACGCGACAACGGGACCGGTGGCGCCTACGCAATCGCTCCCATGCGCCGCCGGTCCCGTCGCCGATCCCCCCGGCTGAGGGGGTTTGCCTACATCGAGGCGATCAGCCGATCGACGCGCTCGTCGACCGACCGGAACGGATCCTTGCACAACACGGTGCGCTGCGCTTGATCGTTCAACTTCAGATGCACCCAGTCGACCGTGAAATCGCGGCCTGCCTCCTGGGCCGCGGTGATGAAGTCACCGCGCAGCTTGGCTCGCGTGGTCTGCGGCGGGGTTTCCACCGCGGCGTCGACGGCCTCGTCCTCGGTGATCCGCTTGGCCAGACCCTTGCGCTGCAGCAGGTCGAAGACGCCGCGGCCACGCTTGATGTCGTGGTAGGCCAGGTCGAGCTGGGCGATCTTCGGATCCGACAGCTCCATGTTGTAGCGGTCCTGGTAGCGCTGGAACAGCTTGCGCTTGATCACCCAGTCGATCTCGGTGTCGACCTTGGCGAAGTCCTGCGCCTCGACCGCGTCGAGGGTGCGGCCCCACAGATCCACCACCGCGTCGACCTGCGGATCGCGGTCGCGGTTGCGTAGGTGCTCGACGGCGCGGGCGTAGTACTCGCGCTGGATCTCGAGCGCGCTGGCCTGCCTGCCGCCGGCCAGCCGCACCGGACGGCGGCCGGTCAGATCGTGGCTGACCTCGCGGATCGCCCGGATCGGGTTGTCGAGGGCGAAGTCGCGGAACGACACGCCCGCCTCGATCATCTCCAGCACCAGCGACGCCGTGCCCACCTTGAGCATCGTCGTCGGCTCGGCCATGTTGGAGTCGCCCACGATCACGTGCAGGCGCCGGTACTTCTCGGCGTCGGCGTGCGGCTCGTCGCGGGTGTTGATGATCGGGCGCGAGCGGGTGGTCGCCGAGGAGACGCCCTCCCAGATGTGCTCGGCGCGCTGCGAGAGGCAGAACGTGGCCGCCTTGGGCGTCTGCAGCACCTTGCCGGCACCGCAGATGAGCTGGCGGGTGACCAGGAACGGCAGCAACACGTCGGAGATCCGGGAGAACTCGCCCGCGCGGACCACGAGGAAGTTCTCGTGGCAGCCGTAGGAGTTGCCCGCGGAGTCGGTGTTGTTCTTGAACAGGTAGATGTCGCCGCCGATGCCTTCCTCGGCGAGCCGCTGTTCGGCGTCTATCAGCAGGTCTTCCAGCACCCGCTCGCCCGCCCGGTCGTGGGTGACCAGCTGCACCAGGCTGTCGCATTCTGCGGTGGCGTACTCGGGATGCGATCCGACGTCGAGGTACAACCTGGCACCGTTTCGAAGGAAGACATTAGAGCTACGGCCCCAGGACACCACCCGGCGGAACAGGTACCGGGCCACCTCGTCGGGGGACAGCCGACGGTGACCGTGGAAGGTGCATGTCACACCGAACTCGGTCTCGATCCCCATGATTCGTCGCTGCACACTATCGACACTACAGCCATGACCAGTGCCTGCGCGGCGCTCCGGACAACCCATCTGCATACGTGTTCACAACGATTCGGACAGCGAACGACCGGGTGGGCACGACGAGAACGGGCCCGCGAACCGGATCGGTCCGCGGGCCCGTTCATGATCGTGACGGCGGGATCTACTCCCCCGCGCCGTCCTCGGGTTCGGGCAGCTTCGCCTCTTTCACGGCTTTCGCCTTCGGCGTCCCGAGCGCCTTCTCCAGGGCGGGGCCCTGCAGCCGGCGGAACGCCCGGCGCGGTCGTGCCTGCTCGAGGGTGGCCACCTCGAGGGAGGCCTCACCGAGCGCGCGCTTGTCCTTGTCGGCCTCGGGCTGACCGGCCTGCAGTGCCCCGATGGCCACCTTCAGCGCGTCGTCCAGGGACAGACCCGGCTTGTAGGCGGCCTTGAGCGCGGTCACGATCGGCTCGGTGGTGCCACCCATGACGACGTACTCGCGTTCGTCGACGATGGACCCGTCGAAGGTGATCCGGTACAGCACCGAGGTCGGCGCCGCCTGCTCCGGATAGCCCACCTCGGCGACGCACAGCTCCACCTCGTACGGCTTGAGCTGATCGGTGAAGATCGACCCCAGGCTCTGGGCGTACAGGTTGGCCAGCCCACGCCCGGTGACGTCGCGCCGGTCGTACTGGTATCCCTTGAGGTCGGCCTGCAGGATGCCACCGCGGCGCAGCGCCTCGAACTCGTTGTACTTGCCGACCGCGGCGAAACCGATGCGGTCGTAGAGTTCGCTGACCTTGTGCAGCGTCGCCGAGGGATTCTCGGCGACGAACAGCACGCCCTTGTCGTAGACCAGCACCACCACGCTGCGACCGCGACCGATGCCCTTGCGGGCGAGCTCGGTCTTGTCGCGCATGATCTGCTCGGCCGAGGCGTAATACGGCAGCGTCATACGACGGCTCCCCCTTCTTCCGCGGCTTCCCGATCGGCGATCACGGCCCTGGCCACCTCGGCGAGCAGATCCTCGCCGACCTCGGCCGCACCGTCGGCGTCGATCACCACCGCCGTCGGATAGATCCCGCGCAACAGGTCGGGACCACCGGTGGCGGTGTCGTCGTCGGCGGCGTCGAACAACGATTCCACCGCGATCCGCAGCGCCCGGTCCTGATCGATGCCGCGCTGGTAGAGCTTCTTCAGCGACGACTTCGCGAAACCGGAACCCGAACCGACCGCGGTGTAGCCGAACCGCTCCTCGCTGCGCCCGCCGACCACGTCGTAGGACACGATGCGGCCGGTGCGATCGGCGTCGGTGGCCTGGTCGTCGTAGCCGACCAGGATCGGGACGACCGCCAGGCCCTGCATGGCGGCAGGCAAGTTGTCGCGGACCATCTTCGACAGCTTGTTGGCCTTACCGTCGAAGGTCAGCGGCACGCCTTCGATCTTCTCGTAGTACTCGAGCTCCACCGCGAACAGCCGGATCATCTCGATCGCGATGCCCGCGGTGCCGGCGATGCCTGCCGCCGAGAAGGTGTCGGTGATGTACACCTTCTCGGTGTCGCGGCTGGCGAGCAGGTTACCCATGGTGGCCCTGCGGTCGCCGGCGATCAGCACGCCACCCCGGTAGGTGACCGCGACGATGGTGGTGCCGTGGGGCGCCAGATCCTTCGCCGCGGTCAGGTCCGAGGCAGCAAACCTGTTGCCGGGCAACAGGTCGGGAGCGTGCATTCGCAGGTGTTCGGTGAACGAGGAGAGAGCCTGCCCCGCATGGAGGCGCAACGGGTCACCTGAGGTCACTGGCCGCCCTTCTGCACATATGCCCGCACGAAGTCCTCGGCGTTCTCCTCGAGCACGTCATCGATCTCGTCGAGCAGGTCGTCGGTTTCCTCCGCGAGCTTTTCGCGGCGCTCCTGACCCGCCGCGTCGACACCCTCGGGACCCTCGTCCTCGTCGCCACCCCCGGCGCGCTTGGTCTGCTCTTGTGCCATGGCAGCCGACCTCCTCTTTCCTCATCATGACCGCGACCTTTCGGATGAGCACGGTCGACGATCATGAGCAATGTTCGTGCTCGTCCTACAACCCTACCGAGCGGATCCGACAAGGTGGTCTATTAGCGATCGGATTGTCGCCCTGTCGTGCCGGAAAACGCCTCAGTGGGTGAGCTGGTCGACGAGTTCGGCCGCCGACTGGGCGGCGTCGAGCAGCTTGCCGACGTGCGCCTTCGTCCCGCGCCGCGGCTCCAGCGTCGGGATCCGCACCAGTGAATCACCGCCGAGATCGAAGATCACCGAATCCCAACTGGCGGCGGCGATATCGGCGCCGAACCGACGCAGGCACTCGCCGCGGAAGTACGCGCGGGTGTCGGTCGGCGGCTTGGTCATCGCGTCGAGCACATCCTGCTCGCTGACGAGCCGCTTCATCGAGCCGCGCGCCACCAGGCGGTTGTAGAGGCCCTTGTCCAGGCGCACATCGGAGTACTGCAGGTCCATCAGGTGCAGTTTGGGCGCGGCCCAGCCCAGGCCCTCACGGCTGCGCATGCCCTCGAGCAGGCGCAGCTTGGCCGGCCAGTCGAGCAGGTTCGCGCATTCCATCGGGTCGCGCTCGAGCAGGTCGAGCACCATCGCCCAGTTGTCGATGATGTCGAGCACGCGGGGATCGTCGTTGCCTTCGCGATGCACGAATTTGGCGACGCGCTCGTGGTAGAGCCGTTGCAGCGCAAGGCCGGTCAGCTCGCGGCCGTCGGCCAGCGCCACGGTGGCGCGCAGCGACGGATCGTGACTGATCTGGTGCACGGCGGTGACCGGGCGGGCCAGCTGGAACTCCGAGAGGTCCTCGCCTGCCTCGATCAGGTCGAGCACCAGCGCGGTGGTGCCGACCTTGAGGTAGGTCGACATCTCGGCCAGGTTGGCGTCGCCGATGATCACGTGCAGGCGCCGGTACTTGTCGGCGTCGGCGTGCGGCTCGTCGCGGGTGTTGATGATGCCGCGCTTGAGCGTGGTCTCCAGGCCGACCTCGACCTCGATGTAGTCGGCGCGCTGGGACAGCTGGAAGCCGGCGTGGTCACCGGACTGGCCGATGCCGACCCGGCCGGACCCGCAGATCACCTGGCGGGAGACGAAGAACGGCGTCAGGCCCGCGATGATGTGGCTGAACGGGGTGTCGCGGTTCATCAGGTAGTTCTCGTGGGTGCCGTAGGAGGCGCCCTTGCCGTCGACGTTGTTCTTGTAGAGCTGCAGGCGCGGCGCGCCGGGGACGCTGGAGGCGTGCCGGGCGGCGGCCTCCATCACCCGCTCGCCCGCCTTGTCCCAGATGACCGCGTCGAGCGGGTCGACGACCTCCGGCGCGGAGTACTCCGGGTGGGCGTGGTCGACGTAGAGCCGGGCGCCGTTGGTGAGGATCATGTTCGCCGCGCCGACCTCGTCGGCGTCGATCACCGGGGCGGGCCCGCTCATCCGGCTCAGATCGAAACCACGCGCGTCACGCAGCGGGGATTCCACCTCGTAGTCCCACCGGGTCCGCTTGGCCCGCGGCACCCCTTCGGCGGCCGCGTAGGCGAGCACGGCCTGGGTGGAGGTGAGGATCGGGTTGGCCGTCGGCTCCGTGGGGGTCGAGATGCCGTACTCGACCTCGATTCCGATGATGCGCTGCATGCTGTCGAGCCTAGGCGACGCGCCGGACGCGCACCGGCATCTCGGCTCAGCGGGCTTCGTGGCCTCCCGCTCAGCTCCGCGGGCGCAGACCGCTCAACAGCTGCGCGATGTCGCCGACGGCCTGATCAGGCCGCACCGCACTGTGTTCCACCAACAGCCGGTACCAGAACAGCCCGAACAGGTGGTCCGTCGCCCGATCCAGGTCGATGTCCGCGGCGAGCTCGCCACGGTCGACGCCACGCGCGAGGACACCCGCGACCACGGCCCTGCGGGTTTCGGCCCATTCCCTGAAGTGCCGCGCGAACTCCGGATCGAGCTGGGCCTCGGCCATCATTCCGCGCAAAGCCTGTGCGCGAACAGGGAATTCGGTGACGCGGTAGAGCTCGGTGACGAATTCGACCAGGTCGGTCTCGACCGCGCCGGTGTCGGGTTCGGGCATCCGCCGGGCGACCGCCTCGGCGTAGGCGTCCATGGCCAGTTCGGCGCGCGAGCGCCACCAGCGGTAGATGGTGCTCTTGGCGACGCCCGAGCGCGCCGCGACGCCCTCGATCGTCATCCGGCCGTAGCCGCGCTCTTCCAGGATCTCGGCACTGGCCCGCAGCACGTCGGCGCGCGCCGCGTCGCTGCGCACCCGTCCACCGGTCCGCGCACCCGCGGTGTTACCCATATCACCTCCGCGTCAGCTTTTCGACCACTCTAGTGCGCTACTACCTCTATTCAAACGCTACGGAGCGTTTTGATTAATGAAGGACAGGTCACATGAGCACCATCATCGACTGCGTCAACGCGCTTCGCTTGCTCGAGCAGCACGAGGGCACGCCCTTCGCGGGTGCGGTGCTGGTATCGACCTCGGCGCACGAGGTCGGCTTGCGACATCCTCGCCGAGTTCTTCGACGGCCCCTTCGACTGGTCGCGTATCCGCGCCGCCGCGGGCGAGTTCCGGCTGCTGTCGGCCATCGACGACCCGGTCAACGCCGCCGACCCGATGGAGCATGTCGAACTCCTGGTCCGCGGCCTCGGCGCCCGCGCCGTCGTGCTGCCGAGCGGCGGCCACCTCGGCGCGTACGCCGCCGACCACATCGACCTGCCGGAGGTGGTCACCCTGGCGGAAGAGGTTCTGGCACACCGCGGCTGAGTGCCGCATGCGACCCGAGGTCCACCTCTCGGATGACCCCGGGGTGGTCCTCGCGGGCGATCCGATCGACCCGCCCCGTCGCGATACTCGGACCATGAGCGAATCCGTCCAGCAGATCGCCACCGAAATCCCGAACCGGCCCGGCCGGCTGATCGCGCTGGATGTCCTGCGCGGCATCGCGATTCTGGGCACCCTCGGCACCAATATCTGGATTTTCACCAACCCCGAGGGACTCGTCGGCTACGTCGACGGACTCGGGGCGGCGGCGGAGAACGGCTGGATGTGGTCGGAGCGAGTGTTGCAGCAGCTCGCCCAGGGCAAGTTCCTCGGCCTGCTGACGGTGATGTTCGGTATCGGACTGGCCATCCAGCAGTCCTCGGCGCAGCGCGCGGGCCGCCGCTGGCCCGGCAAGTACCCGTGGCGGGCCGCGCTGCTGTTCCTCGACGGTCTGCTGAACTTCGTGCTCGTCGCCGAGTTCGACGTGCTGATGGGTTACGCCGTGACCGGTCTCGTCGTCGCCTACCTGCTGGCGACCAGCGAACGGGCCCAACGCCGTTGGCTGATCGTCGCGGCGTCGGTGCACGTGACGATGCTGACGCTGATCGCCGCCGCCCTCGCCTTCGCACCCGCCCAGGAGTCCGCCGCACCGGAGCAGCTGGACCCGAATCCCTACGCGGACGGCTCTTTCTGGGATCTGGTGCTGTTCCGGCTCGACAACGCACTGACGTTCCGGGTGGAAGCGGTCTTCGTGTTCCCGATGTCGGTGGCCCTGTTCCTCGTCGGCGCGCGCCTGTACCGGGCGGGGGTGTTCCGACCGGACGGCACGCGAATCCGCCGGTGGCTCATGGTGATCGGCTTCGCGGTCGCGGCACCACTGGACTTCACGATCGGCGTCTTCGGCGGCGGTGACCTGGTGCTGTTCACCCGCTACGGCACCGCGCCGTTCGTGGCGCTCGGCATCCTGGCCGCGGTCGCGGAGTTCTACCAGCGCAGGCCGCGCGCCGGCTTCGCCGGGGCACGCCTGGGCGAGGTCGGCAAGACCGCGCTCAGCTGCTACATCCTGCAGAATCTGCTCGCCGGAATCCTCTGCTACGGCTGGGGTTTCGGGCTGGCGGCGCGGGTGCCGGAATCGGCGCGCGTTCCGTTCACGATCGGGATCTATGTCCTCGTCGTCGTGCTCATCACGACGTTCGCCCACCTGTGGCTGCGGCGGTTCGAGCGCGGCCCGGTGGAGTGGCTGTGGCACCGCAGCTATCAGCTGCTGGCCGGCTGAGTCAGCGCAGCCGCGCCTCGGGCGGCGGGGCCGCGTCGGGCGCGATGAGCAGGTCGGCGACGAGCGAATCCCGTTCCAGCGGAACACCGAGGCTGCGGGCGTTCCCCTCGAACAGCGACAGCACCGATTCGGTCAGAATGCCCTGCACCTGTTCGGTGGTGAGCACCGGTTCCGGGTCGGCCCGCCAGCTGGCGACCACGCCGTCGACGAGCCCGACGATCCCGAAGGCCATCGGCCTGGCGCGCGCTGGGTCGATACCGAAGCGAGCCAGGCTCGCGGCGAACATGTCGGCCAGCTGCCCGCCCACCTCACGTCCGGCGCCGGCCAGGGCGGCGGTGCCGGTGCCCTCCGGCGCGGCGTCGCCGAGGAAGCGGTGCAGATTGGGGTGGCGTTCGATCCAGCCGAGGTAGGTGCTGATTGCCCCGCGCACCGCGTCCTTGAGCGTCCCGTCGGGCTGCAGCGCGGGCAGCAACTCCGCGAGCAGCAACTCCAGGATGCGCTTGCGGGCCAGTGCGTCGAGTTCGGCGCGGCCGCCGACGTGCCGGTACACCACGGGCCGGGGCAGCGCGAGATGCTCGGCGATCAGCTGCACCGAGATCTCGAGCCCGTGCTCCTCGATCACCTCGATCGCGGCATCGATCATCTCCGCGCGGCGACGCGCTTTGTGGCCGTGCCAGCGGGTGGCGCGGCCGTCGCCGACGGGCTGCTCGGCCTGGGCGGATGGTGCAGTCACAGTGCCAAGGATACGCGTGTCGGCATTGACCGTGACATGGCGTTCCACTAACCTTTGCGATACACCATGTAACAGTTAATGCGGCACTGCTGCCGAGAGTGAGCCCGCGATGCGCCACGCTACCTCCCCGCGCGATTCCTTCGCCCAGCGCCTGCTGATCGGCTCGGTGCGAAAATCCTACGATCCGGTGGTCGACATCGACTGGGCCGAGCCGCTCGATCCGGACAAGCTGTTCCTGCCCGCCCGCGTCGTCTCGCTCTGCGGCACCGAGTGGTGGGACGCGATGTCGGCCGCGGAACGGCGCGAGCTGTCCCGCCAGGAGCTGGCCAACATACTCTCGGTCGGCATCTGGTTCGAGAACCTGCTCGAGCGCCTGCTGCTGCGGGAACTGCTCGCCGGCGACCCCACCTCGGCGACCGCGCACTACACGCTCACCGAGATGGCCGACGAGTGCAGGCACATGATGATGTTCGGCAAGCTCATCGAACGCATCGAAGCACGTCCGTACTGGCCGCGGCCCGCGGCGCGGCTGGCGATCACCGCGCTGCCCGCCGTCCTGCGCGGCAGCATGGTCTGGGTGGCCGCGCTGGTGGGCGAGGAGATCTTCGACGCGCTGCAACGCCGGGTTCTCGACGATCCGGATCTGCAGCCGATCGTGGCGCGCACCATGCGTGTCCATGTCACCGAGGAGGCGCGGCACATCGGGTTCGCCAGGGACGCGCTGGCCCGCCGGGCGCCGGCGATGTCGCGTGGCGAACGGATGTACGCCCGGATGTGTGTGGCGGTCGCCGGACCGCTGTTCGTCTCGCTGGTGCTCAATCGGCACATGTACGTGCGCGCCGGACTCGACGGCCGCCGGGCGCACAGCGTCGCCTTGCGCAATC
This sequence comes from Nocardia sp. NPDC057663, assembly GCF_042799895.1. Classification (NCBI taxonomy): domain Bacteria; kingdom Bacillati; phylum Actinomycetota; class Actinomycetes; order Mycobacteriales; family Nocardiaceae; genus Nocardia; species Nocardia sp. NPDC057663. The sequence continues at coordinate 227,513 of NZ_JBHVHX010000009.1, forward strand.
CCGTCGCCCGGGAGGCCAGGGCCGTCGGCGCGGCCGATCTCGCGGCCTTCCTCGGTGAGCACGGTCTGCTCGGACCGGTCGGGCGCAGGTGGTGGCGGGTGGTGGGTCTGCTGTGACCGTCGCGATCATCGGTGCCGACGCCGCGCCGCTCACGCGAGCATTGCGGGCGGCGCGGGTCATCGACCTCGTCGTCTACGAACCCGCCGCCGCGCCGCCATCCCCTGCGACCCCGAAGCAGCCATGGGCGCGAGGGCGCATCGACCCGCCGCCACCCCGGCACCGGATCGATGTCCTCGGTCTCGATTTCGACGAGAAGACCGATCAGTGGCTGATCCGGCTCCCCGATGGCGAGCAGACCGTCGCCGATATCGTCGTCCTCACCGCGGAAACGGTCGACGCATCGCTGCCCACCGGTCACGGCAGCCCGCCCCGGCCGCTCTCGGTCACCGGCCGCGTCGGTCGCACCCTGGACGCCGCGTGGGCGGACGGACCGATCACCTTCCGCGGCATCGCCGTCCACGGCTTTCCCAATCTGTTCCTCTTGGGCGGCCCCGATCCCTGTGCGCCGCTTCGGCATTCCCACCGGCAGACGCAGATCGACCACGTCGCCGCCTGGATCAGCGCACTACGCAGGCAATCCGGCACCCGCATCGAGGTCAGGGCGAGCACCCAGCACGAGTACCACCGCAGGCGCGCGCTGCATCGCGCCGACAGCCGCCCGAGACGGCTCGGCGGACCGAAGCCCCACCACTTCGACATCACCGCCGCCGCCGACCGGCACCCCGCCTACGACTATCAGGGCCCGGCCGTTCTCGACCTGCCCGGCACCGAGTATCCGGTCATCGCGACGCTCGCCGGGCACGCCGATCCGATCGACGGCCGCTACCACTGGTACGGACGCCTCGACCTGATCGACGGCACACTTCCCGAGCCGACACGGGTGACGGCCCTGCTCGCGCTGCCCGGTCGTACCCCCGCACCGGCCCGGCTCACCGAACGCGATCCGTGGGGCAATCTGCGGATCACCGGCACCGGAGTGCCGCCCTACCCACTCGAACAGCTCTGAGCCACCCACCGCCGACCGGTATGCTCGACCGCATGCACTCACGGGCAGTGATCTTGGCGTACGCGGTTCTCGCGTGCGTGCTGCCTGCCTTCGTGCTCCTGTCCACGCCGGGTAACGACACCGCGCGCATGCTCGCGTTCGGCGCGGTCGCCGCGGCGATGGTGTGCGCACTGGTCGCGATCACCGCCCACCGGCAGATTCCGGTGCGGGCCGCCGTCGCCGGGCCACCGGGATCGGCGCAGCGCCGGTTGCGCGGTTCCTTTCTGCCACAGAGCAATCCGGACACCGCGGGTCGCCCGCGGCCACGAGCACCGGGGATCGATCACCGCTGACGGGCGCAGCGCCCTCCGCGCCGCCTGTCGGATTCCGTGATCCCACTCCCCTTCTCGTGCGTTCACGCACGCCCTCCGGACAGGTCGTTCCGTCATGCTCGATGTCGTGTACTTTCCGGTGTCCGCCGCCCTGTGGTGCTGGCACCGGCTCTTCGCCCTTCCCTTCGGACCCGCCGACGGCCTCGCCTGGCTGTTCGCCGTGGCCGCGCTCGTGATCACGGTGCGCGCCCTGCTGGTCGTTCCCGCACTGCGCCAGGCCCGTTCCCAGGTGGTCCTGCGTTCCCTGCAACCCCGGATGGACACGATCCGCCGGAAGCATCCCGACGACCAGCGCAACCAAGCCGAGGAGATCCGGGCCCTGCACCGCGAACACGGCGTCCGGCTCTTCGGTGGGCTGGTCCCGATGATCGTGCAGGGCTTGGTGTTCCTCGGCCTGTTCCACGTGTTGCGTTCGTTCGACCGGACCGGCACGTTCGCGGTCGGCCCGTTCGACTCGACCGGGACGCCGATGTCGGTCGAGGCCAACAGCGCGACACCGAACTACCTGTTCGGCGTCCCGGAGGTCAACGCGTTCCTCGACGCGCGGTTGTTCGGCGCACCGCTGTCGGCGACCATGACGGGTGCGGGCGAACTGTTCGTCTCCGTCGCCGCACTGGCCATCCCGCTGGTGCTCATCACCGCCCTGGCCACGCATCTCACCGCCCGGCTCACCCCGCCCGCGCAGGACGGGACGGCTGCGCTACTGCGCCGGCTGTCGCTGTGGGTGTTTCCGGCGGGCGCGCTGGTCAGCGGCGCGATCCTGCCGGTCGCGGTGCTCGTCTACTTCGCGACCAATGCGGCGTGGACGTGCGGCCAGCAGTATCTGATCCGGCGCAAGCTCGACGCCGAGGCGGAAGCCGACGCGGCGCGGTCCGCCGCGCGAGCCCGTGCCGCCGCACCGCGTCCGGGGGTGAAGCCGCGGCGACCGGCCCGGTGAGCCGGGTTACCCTCGGGCGGTGTCTGTGCACCCGGAATCGGAACTGCTCGCCGTCTACGACGCCGCCGGCCGGGTGATCGGCGCGGCCGATCGGGGCACCGTCTATCGCGAGGGGCTCTGGCATGCCAGCGCCGGAGTCCTGGTGCGATCCGGGGACGGCAGCCGGATCTACGTCCATCGGCGCACCGACAGCAAACTCGTATTCGCCGGCCTGCACGACTGCCTGGCAGGCGGGGTCGTCGACGCGGGCGAGGATCCCGCCGACACCGCGGCGCGTGAACTGCACGAGGAACTCGGCATCGCACTGCCCGCAGGCACCGCCCCGGCCTTGCGCGCCACCGCGTCATGGGACGGCGTCTGGGCGGGAAAACCGCTGCGCTGCCACCTGTTCGGCTACGAGGTCCGCTACGACGGCCCGATCCGCCATCAGCCGTCCGAGATCGCGGACGGCTGGTGGTGGCGCGATGCCCAACTGCGTGCGCACCTGCGGGATCCGGCGTGGCCCTTCGTCCCCGACACGCGCGTCATCCTGGACGACCTGCTCGCCGAGGACGACTGACTCAGTAGACGATCACCTGCCAGGTCTGCATACTGAACGGCAGGTCACACGAGGTTTCGGAGTGGAAGCCACCGAACGCGGGCTGACCGTACCGCTCGTATATTCGCCTCTACCGCCGTACCCGAATAGTTACCCGCGGGCTATCTCCCGGATCAGTCGAGTGCGCGCAGAGATTCTTCGTCGCGGGCCACGACCGCGCCGCCGTCGGCGGTGAGCACGATGGGTCGCTGGATGAGCTTCGGATGCTCGGCCAGCGCGGCCAGCCACCGGTCGACATCGGCGTCGGTGCGACCCCAGCTCGCCATGCCCAGGTCCTTGGCGATCTGCTCGCCGGTGCGGGTGATATCCCACGGCCGCGCGCCGAGCCGGGCCAGCACCGCGCGCAGTTCGTCGACCGTGGGCGGGTCGTCGAGGTAGCGCCGCACCGTGTACTCGACGCCGGCGGCATCCAGGTGCGCGGTGGCGTTGCGACTCTTCGTGCAGCGGGGGTTGTGCCAGATCTCGGTCATACTCGCAGCGTAATAGGCGGGCGAGGACGCGGAATGCGGGCGCGGGCGGACCGGCCGATACTGGAGTCATGAGCGACACCACGCCCTCCGAAAACCCGTACGGCATACCGACAACCACCGGTCCCGAACCGATCCGGCCCTACCAGGCCAAGGTCAACACCGTCGTCCGCAGCCTGCTGAAGGTCCCGGTGCTGGCGGGTATCGTCGGCAAGCGACTGGCCACCCTGCACGTCACCGGCCGCAAATCCGGCAAGGTCTACGACGTCCCGGTGGCCTACACCGTCCACGACGGCACGCTGCTGATCGGCACGTCCCTGCGCCCGTGGGTGAAGAACCTGCAGGGCGGCGCGGAGGTGCGTATCTCCCGTGGCAACGCACCCGAAACCTGCACGGCCACCGTGCATTCCGACGAGCACAGTGTGCTCGACCTGTACACGGTCATCGCCCGCGACAACAAGCAGAACGCCAAGTTCAACGGCATCGGCTACACGGCCGACGGCGAGCCATCCAAGGCCGATATCTACCAGACCTGGCAGCAGGGCGGCGTCGTCGTCCAGCTGACCCCACGCTGACCCGCTCACGACGACGGCCCATCGGGAGTTCCGATGGGCCGTCGTGCGCTGGGCGACAGCACGGCAAGTCTCGGCCGAGGACTCGGCCCCGCCCGGTGACGCCGGTCGCCGATGCGGCAGACTGGACGTTTCCCTCCCCTCGAAAGGCAGCAGTGGTGACGCTCGGCATGGTCCTCGGCGACGCAGGCCCGCGCATTTCGGCGCGGTAGCGACCGAGGCTTCCCCGCTCGCACCCCGGCGTCGAAGTGCTCGTCGTGTCACCAGCACCGCCGACTACCGGGAGACACCCGTGTCCACCATCGACTGGACCGAAGACCATATCCATCACACCGCGCGCTGGCATTCGGAGAACGGCGCGCCCGCACCGGCCGCCGTCTCGATCGCCGACGACCGGCTCTCTGCCGACCAGGCCTACCGCCGGATCCGCGCGGGTGAATCCCTGCTCTGGCAGGGCGATTACCACAACGGCCGCCAGCTTCTGCAGGCACTGGGCCGCCGCGCCGATCGCACAGCCACCAGACCGCCCGGCGGCGACCTGAGCGCGCGCTACGACCAGGAGCGGGCCAGGAAACGCAGTCGCGCAGGCATTCTCGGCGGTCTGCTGGTTCAGCTCGACGACGCCAACGATCTCGACCTGCGTCGCGCCCCCGATGTCCACGCGGCCTGCACCGCCGCCTACGGTCCGGCGAGCACCGGCCGCATCGTCACCTTCCCGGAACTGCTCGGCGTCCTGAGCGCGTATCGCTGGCAGCAGCAGGGCGTCGAGGTGCCCGCGCTCGGCGCGCGGATCTACCCCGGCTACGGCGTCTTCTCCCCCACCCGGAGCGAATACGTGGATCTCGTCGCGGACGCGCCGCTGGATCCCGAGGTGCGTACCGCCTTCGATCTCGGCACGGGCACCGGCGTTCTCGCCGCGCTGCTCGCCCAGCGCGGCGTCTCCCGGATCACCGCCACCGACATCAACCCGCGCGCGGTGCGCTGCGCGACCGACAATCTCACCCGCCTCGGCTACGCCGACCGGATCACCGTCACCGGTCCCGCGCTGTACCCCGACGGGCGTGCCGATCTCGTCGTCTGCAATCCGCCCTGGCTGCCCGGCACGCCGACATCCGACCTGGAACGTGGTGTCTACGACCAGGATCAGTCGATGCTCACCGATTTCGCGCACGGTCTGCGCGCACATCTCACGCCCCGTGGCGAGGGCTGGCTGGTGCTTTCCGATCTCGCCGAACTGCTCGGCCTGCGCCGCGCCGATCACATTCCCCGACTGCTGGACGCCGCCGGATTACACGTCCTGGCCCGCCTCACCACGCGTCCACGCCATCCGCGCGCCGCCGATCGCGACGATCCACTGGCCGCCGCCCGCACCGCGGAGACCACCTCGCTGTGGCGGTTGCGGGCGCGCTAGCCGGGGCGGCGAGTTCCGGCAGTCACCCCCCACGCGGCGGCGACGGCTGGCAGGATGCGCGGTACATCGTCCAGCAGCACCCATTCCGAGGAGACACCGTCCAGGTGAGCAGTCATTCGCAGGACCGATCCATCGTCGACACCACCCGGCGCGCCGCGTTCGGCCTGGGCGCCGTCGTGGCAGCGGTGGTGGCGGTCGCCCCCGCCGCGCAGGCCGTACCCGCCCATCAAGCGGTCGTTCCCGGCTGTGCCCCGGCCACCGCGGGCGTGCCGAACGGCAAGCAGTGGCCCACCGAGCCAGCCCTCACCATCGACCCCGCCGCCGCCTACACCGCGACGCTCGACACCACCTGCGGCACCGTCTCGATCGAGCTCGACGCCGCCGCGGCGCCGCGCACGGTGAACTCGTTCGCCTTCCTGGCCGGCCAGGGCTACTTCGATCACACCCGCTGCCACCGGCTCACCACCCAGGGCATCTACGTGCTGCAGTGCGGCGATCCCACCGCGACCGGCATGGGTGGCCCCGGCTACAAGTTCGGCGACGAGAACCTCGCGGGCGCGGTCTACCCGGCGGGCACGGTAGCGATGGCCAACGCGGGCCCCGGCACCAACGGCAGCCAGTTCTTCCTGGTCTACCGCGACACCCAGCTGCCCCCGAACTACACCCCGTTCGGCCGGATCACGGCAGGGATGGAAGCGCTCACCACCATCGCGAACGCCGGTGTCGCCGGTGGCGGTGCCGACGGCACCCCGGTGGCCGATGTGGTGTTCAACGCGGTGACCACCGCACAGGCCTGATCAACGACCGAGGGCCGCGTCTCCGGGAGTGGGAGACGCGGCCCTCGTCGGACGGCTGTGATCAGCCGGCGCTGATCGAGCTGAACAGGTTCTGAATGGTCTGCAGGATGATCTCGGTCAGCAGATCAGCGGCGGAACCGGCCATGACAACACTCCTCGTTTACGGGTCCTCATCAGGTGTAACGAACATCTGAAGCGTGCCCTATCCACTCTGTGCCGCGTGGCGTTTTCGTGAAAAAAACTCACACTGTCCCGGTACGCGGGAAGGCGGGCGACGGCCAGGGACCCCCGGGGCCCCACGGGGGGCTAAAGAAGAAGTACCCGGGTGGGGTGGGGGTGCGGCAGCAGCGCCCCCCCGGCCGGGAGTTCGCTGGATAAGGGGCAGCCCAATGGT
>NZ_JBHVHX010000010.1:0-36607 GCF_042799895.1 Nocardia sp. NPDC057663
GCGCCCACCGCGCCGTTCAACGCGCCCCCGAGGCCGGCTTCGAGACCGGCACCCACGTCGGCCCCACCACCCAGCGCGCCGCCCAGTCCGGCGGTGATATCGCCACCGGCGTCCACAGCGCCCGACAACGCACCGCCCAGACCGGCACCAGCGCCCACCGCGCCATTCAAGGCGCCGCCGAGGTCGGTACCTGCGCCAACGGCGCCGTTCAGGGCGCCCCCGAGGCCCGTTTCGAGGCCGGCACCCACGCCCGCCGCACCATTCAAGGCACCATTCAGGCCGGTGGCCAGGTCGACGCCCGCACCAGCTGCGCCGTTCAAGGCACCGCCGAGACCGGCGGCGAGGTCCGCGCCTGCGCCAACAGTGCCGTTCAAGGCACCGCCGAGACCGGCGGCGAGGTCCGCACCTGCGCCAACAGCGCCGTTCAAGGCACCGCCGAGACCCGTTTCGAGACCGGCGCCCACGCCTGCCGCGCCGTTCAGCGCACCGTTCAGGCCCGCGGCGAGGTCGGCGCCTGCGCCTACCGCACCGTTCAGGGCGCCGTTGAGACCGGTGCCGAGGCCGAGCGCGGTGTCGATCGCGCCGTTCAGGCCGAGGCCTGCGCCGAGGGCGCCGTTCAGGCCTGCGGCGAGGTCGGCGGCCGCGTTCACGCCGGCGTCGATGTTCACGTTCGCGCCGGTGACGGCGGACAGGGCGGCATCGAGGCCGGCGCCCACCTGGGCGGCGGCGCCGGCGACCGCCGAGGCGGCCGCGCCGAGGCCCACGTCCAGGCCGAGGCCGAGCTCGGCGTCGGCGGCGGCCGCGGCGGTGACGGCGGCGGCCGCGGTGGCCGTGGAGGCGAGGGCCGCGCTCGTGCCTGCCGCGGCACCGGCGGCCACGATCGATTGCAGCTGGGAGCCGCCGCTGACCAGCGCGGATTCCGCCACCATCGGGGCGACGGCGGAGATGTCCTCCGGGGTCACCTCGAGGCCTGCCTGGGCCAGCGCGGCGCACGGGTTGGCGCAGTAGCTCGCCGCCGCTTCCCGGTCACGCAGCAGGTTCAGGATGAATTCCAGAATCGCGTTGGGGGTCATCGAGATCAGCTCCTCCATCGTGGGCGGTGGTGCCCGATCCGTTGTCGTCGGAATGTCTTTCACGCTAGGTCGGCGACTCGTTACAGGTAATGGGGCGAATACCTAGTTCACTCGGGGCACATCCATTAGGGGCTCACCGCCGATTAGGGGCATTTCCCCGTATTCACCCCGGCGCAGGTAACAGCGGCCTACCGGCAACCGACAGATCGGGTGGGACGTCGGCCACCCTGGCGATCTCCCTGTCCACACCGTCTACCGGTCCACCGGAAGTCCTGCGAACGGGGTTTGTCCAATGACAGAGCGTCTGGCGCTCGGCATCACAGTCGGAGCCGCGAATTCGGTCGCCGCGGCCACGACCGCCGACGGGGCTGGTGCCACTGTTCGCAGACACCGCAGCACCTTGCTACTCGGCGCGGACGGCTCGATCGGTTTCGCCGACGCTACGCGCCACGCTCGCGGCGTGGTCGTCGACGACTACCTGTCCAGGGTCGGCGACCCGGTAGACATGCTGGCAGAGGACGGTTCCACGCACGACGCGGCCGACCTCGTCGCCGCCGCGACGCGCGCGCTGGTCACCGAACTGTCCGTCGCGGGGGCCGAATCTGCCGAGGTGGCGACCATCGTCGCGTGCTGCCCGGCGTGGTGGCCGGAGCAGACCATCGAGATCGCGCGCGCCGCACTCGCGCGCGCGGGACTGCCCGAGGTGACATTGGTGCCCGAGCCACTGGCCGCGGTGCGCCGGTACGAAATGGAGAACGGCCTGCTCGACGACGGCGCGCTGGTCGTGTACGACCTGGGCGCGAGCGGGCTGACGGTGACCGTGTTACGCACCGGCGAACAGGCGGGGCTGCTGGGCGCGCCGGTGCACAGCACCGCGATCGCCGGCTCGGAATTCGATTTGCTGACGATGCGCTACGTCCTGGCAAATGTTCTGGACGGAAATGACATCGATCCATTCGACCCGGTGGTCGAAGAAGAACTTTCGGCATTGCGAGCCCGCTGCAGAAATGCGAAAGAGGAGCTCTCCAGAATTACCGCGACGGTGGTTCCGGTGGGCCTGCTCGACCCCACCCGCCGCATCGAACAGGTCCGGCTGACGCGCGGCGAACTCGAAGATCTGCTGCGGCCGATCCTGCTCGACTCGATGAACCTGCTCCGTGACGCGGTGCGCCGCGCCGGACTCACCCCCGGGGATGTCAGCCGGGTGCTGCTCACCGGTGGCGGCGGCGCGATCCCGCTGGTCGCCGAGCTGATCTCCTCCGAATTCGGGCTGCCCGTCACCGCCTGCGCCGACCCGGCGACCAGCGCGGCGCACGGCGCAGCCGAGATCGCGCTGGACGTGGCCGCGATCTCCGTGCCCACCGAGGCCATCCCCGCCGTGCCCGCGGCGCGGTCACCGGTGGCGCCGGTCGTCGAGGAGCTCGCGCTACCGCCTGCCGATCCCGCTCCCGCCCGGATGTCGTCCGCCAAACGCGCGGCGCTCGTCGCCGCGGCGGCGTTGACCATGGCCGCACTGGCCACCGGCACCCTGGCGATCGGCGGCGTCACCCAGCCCACGCCGACCGGACCCGACGCGACGACGAGCGCGCCGCTCGCCCCCGGCGTCGCCGCGTCGACCAGCACCGGCGGAACTCCCGGGTCGGCGCCGAATACCACGGACTCGGCCGTCGCCGACCCGACCCGGCCGGGCGCGACGAGTGCCACCGTGCGGCCGGGTGCGATCCCGGTCGGCACCACCGAAGCCGGGGCACCGGGCGGCACGCCCGCCGCGGGAACGCCGGCACCGGCCGGTGCGCCCGCCGACGGCACCACGGCACCCGCACCGGCAGGCGGACAACCCGATCCCGCCACCGGGCAACCCGCGCAGGCCCCACCCGCCGGACAGACGCAGTCCCCCGCACCTGCTCCAGCCCCCGCACCGGCACCTGCTCCCGCACCTGCCCCCTCCCCGGCTCCACGGCCGCAGGTCCCCCCCATCAAGGTGAACCCCGGTGACCTACTCGACGGCGTGGGCGGCGCGGTCGAGGAGACCATCGAAACGGGAACGCAGCTGCCGGGCCGGGTCCTCGGAGGAAACGGTGGCTGACATCGCCCTCGACACCTTCCCGAACGCCCGAACCATCTTCCGCGAACTCGACACCGCAGCTCAGCAGCCCGTACTGCTGCTGATCCGCGGCCGGGCGGGAACCGGAAAGTCGGTGCTGCTCAAAGCCGTTCGCGCGCATCTGCGTGGCCGCGATATCCCGGTCGCCGAATCCGCTCGCGGCAACGGCGACGGCCGGTCGGTGCTCATCGCCGACAATGTCCACCACTACACCGATGCCGAGCTGCACACCCTCTGCGCGGCAATCGAATCCGGGCAGCGTTCGATCGTGCTGGCTACCCAGCCGCGCCCACACGACCCTCGATTACGCACCCTGGCCGAAGCCGTCTCGCGCCACGGCCGCACGGTGGACCTACGCGCGCTGGGCAGCGCCGACATCGCCTCGTTCGCCAGGGAACTCGGCATGGCCGTGTCCCAGCCACTCGCGCTGCACATCCATCAGCTGACCGCAGGCATTCCCGGCGGCGTGGTCGCGGCGCTGACCGCAGCCCGCTCGGCGCCGCTCGAGGCGTGCGTGAGCGCCGTCGACGACGCCGTCACCGCATGGACGCGCGCCATCCTGGACGCGATAGAACCCGACCTGCTCGAGACACTGGTCATCGCCGCGACCGGAACCGGTTTGGACGCAACCGAACTCACCGAAGTACTCGGCGTCGGCACCGATACCGCGCACGACCTGATCGACCGCGCCAGGGCGGGCGCGCTGGTCACCGATGCCGACCTGCTCCTCGCGCCCGCGGTGGCCCCGCTGCGCACCCTGCTCGGCGACCGCCGCTACGTCGAGGTGCAGCGCAAGCTGCTCACCGCGCGGATCGACTCCGGCCTGCTGCGCGATCGGACGGCGCTGATCCTGGCCGAGTCCGGCGTCGTCGATGCCCGCCTCGCCGAATTCCTCTGCCGCACAGCGGACAAGTCCGACCATGCGGCCCGCTACTACGCGGCCGCGGCCGCGGCCGGTGCTCCGGTCGAGTCGATCGCGGTGCGCTGGGCCGAAGCCGCAGCGCACGCGGGCGACACCGACACCGCGCTCCGGCTGGCCGAACCACTGCTGACCGCCGATAACGTCCCCCACACCGAACTCGTTGCCGCGGTGCGCATCTGCGCGAGCGTGCTCACCCGGCGCGGATTGGTCAGCCGTGCGGCCGGGCTGTACAACTGGCTCGGCCCCGACCGGGTCGGTGCGGACTGGGCGTCCGCGGCGATGGTGCTGACCCTGGCCGGCGACCTCACGGGCGCGGCACGGCTGTCCGGCGCCGCACAGAACTGGCCGCCGACCGAGGCCGACGCGGGCGCGCGGCTCATCGCCTCCGCGCTGCACGAATCGCTCGACCCGCACGGCGCGGGCACGACCGCCGCGATTTCGGCCCTGATCCAAGCGGGCAACACCGGCGACGATCGATACCTGCCCGGCACCGCGGTCTCGATCGCCACGCTGCTCTGCCTGGGCGCCGGTGAGCCCAGCCGCGCCCGGGACTCGCTGGCCCGGGCGGCCGATATCGGCAGGGGCGATCAGCTGCCGGTGCTCACGGCCTGGACCGCCCTGCTCGGCGGGGACGAACGACGCGCCGCGAGCACACTGGCCGAGATCGACATCGCCACGCTCGCGCCGCGCGATCAGCTCCTCGCGCACGCGCTGGCGGTGGGGCTGGCCCGCCGCGGCGGCGATCACGCGGCCCTGGCACGCGCCTGGCAAGCCGCCTGCCCGCTGTTCGACCAGCTCGAGGCCGACCTGCTGAGCCTGTTGCCGATCGGCGAACTGTGGCTGGCGGGCATCCGGCTGCGCGATGTGCGCCGGATCGAGCCGCTCGTCGACGCGGCCAAGGCGTTGCTGCGCAAACTCGGTCGCGCACCCGCCTGGACCAACTCCTTCCACTGGTACGGGGTGCAGGCCGCGCTGGCCGACGAGTCGCCCCGCGAGCTGCTACCCCATGCCCACGCGCTGAAGACGGCCGCGGAGGCGGGCGACCGGCAGGCGGTCGTGCTGGCCGACGCCGGGCGCACCTGGGTGCTCGTGCTGCGCGGCACCGTGGCCGCGCCCGAGGTGCAGGCCGCGGTGTCGGCGCTGGCCGAACTCGGGCTCACCTGGGACGCCGCCCGCCTGGCCAGCGAGGCCGCGCTCGCGGCGGGCGATTCGGCGACCGCGACCACCCTGCTCAAGCTCGCCCGGTCGGTGCGTGTCCAAGCCCACCCCGTCGAACCGTCGCGACCTGCGGCGCAGCCGCTCCCGCAGACACCGGACGGGCCGGCGCCGCTGACCGGCGAGGCCGCCACGCTCAGCGATCGCGAGCGCGAGGTTGCCGAGCTGGTGCTGCTCGGTCTGACCTACCGGGAGATCGGCGCACGGCTGTACATTTCGGCGAAAACCGTGGAGCATCACGTCGCGCGAATCCGACGCCGGATAGGCGCGCGCTCACGATCGGAATTATTGTCAATGCTCCGCGCCATGGGACACGGTTCACTGCTGGTGTAACCGACGCGGACGACGTCGACGCCGAAGCGAGGTAAATCGGATGGCCACTGGGGTCGGCCTGCGCATGGCCGATGACGAGTGCATCGCCGCGGTGGTCACCGAGGACGACACGGTGCGGATCATCGCGCGGGATGCGGTGCTGCACATGTCCGACGACGGTGACGCGGCACTCGGCGGGCCCGCGCCCACCGGGCACGCGCACTCGATCGCCGGTTTCGTCCGCGCGATCGGTGACCCGGCGGGCATCGATGTCGATGGCGGCGAGGCCTACCGCGCCGAGGATTTGCTGGCCACGGCCATGTTCTGCCTCATCGATCTCACCACCGAGCACCTCAGCGGCCCCGCGGAGTTCTATGCGACGCATCCGGCGCACTGGTCGCCGGAGGTCGTGCGCGGTGTGCGCGAGGCGCTGGACTACCTGGGCCTGAAGTCGGTGGCGCTGCTCGGCGAGGACGAGTTGCCGCCCGCCGGTGACGCCGGCGCGGGCCGGTCGTTCGCGACGGCCGCCGCCCAGGCCGCGCTGGTCGCGGTGCTGGCCACGCCCGCGGGTGCGACACCGCCCGATCCGATCGTCACCGAGAACTCGCTCGTCGTCACCGATGTGATGCCCGCGGTGCCGCGTCCGGCGGCGACCGCGCAGGCGTATTCGGCGGCGATGCCGGTGACCGCGCAGCCGGTGCCTGCGCGGCCGACGAAGGCACTGGCCACCCCGACCACGGCCATGCCGGTCGTGCCGGTCGAACCACCGGCCCCCGCGCCGCGCAGCCGGACCCCGTTGCTGATCGCCGCCGCCGCGCTCGTCGGGCTGCTGCTCGGCGGCGTCGCGGTCTCGGTGGTGCTGCGCGGCGCCGAGCCGACCACCCCGCCGCCGATCTCCGACGCCCGCCCGGACTCGCTCACCGTGACACCGACTCCGCCGCCCGCGCTGCCCCCGCCACCGGTCGCCGAGACCGCCACGCTGGCGCCGGTCGTCACCCAGACCACCGAGCCCGAACCCGAACCGACGACCAGCACGGAAGCACCGCCGACGACCACGCCGGAACCGACCACCACCGAGCCGTCGACCCCGCCCGGCCGCAGCACGACCCGCCCACTGATGCCGTTCCAGAACTACCCGCCGGGCTCCCTTCCCTCACCCATGCGGATTCCCGGCTACAACTGATTCGGTGCGGGGGTACCGTAACCGCGCCCGCTGCGCACTTGTGCCCTAGAGTGATGCGCTGATCGACATCACAGCCGCCGGCGGTGGTCTCGATCACTCGTGCCGACGAAGGGATTTCATGCGCAAGTTGGTGGCGCGTCGCGCCGCAGTCAAGGCAGCCTCCGCCGGTGTCGCCGCGACTGTTCTCCTGGCACCTCTGCTCGGCTCAGGTTTCGCTTCGGCTGAACCCGCTGCGCCAGTTCAGCTTTCCGCGGACGCCCTGCCCGCCGAACTGGTGACGGCCCTCTCGCGCGACCTCGGGATGACCCCGACCGAATACCTCGACCGCGCCGCCCGCGCGCAGCAACTGCGCGACTACGCGGCCGATTTCCGCGCCGAGAACCCCGACTCCTTCGCCGGTGCCTGGCTGACGCCGGAAGGCAAGGCCGTCGTCGCGGTCACCAACGCCGACGCGGGCAAGCTCGCCGCGGCCGACGGGTACCAGACCCACCTCGCCCCGATCTCGGCCACCGGCCTGGAAGGCGCGCTGCTGCAACTGAGCCAGTGGATCGCGAGCCTGCCGCGCGAGCTCTCCGCGCCGATCAGCTCGATCGCCATAGACGCGCTCAACAGCCAGCTGGTGCTCAATATCGCCAACACCGGCCCCGGCCACCTGCTGAACCTGCCGACCCTGATCGCCACCATCAAGGTGGTGCTCTCCCCCGGCGGCGGCGGACCGGTCGAGTACAAGCCGATGGGCGGCGACACCTACATCACCGCGGCCAAGGACCTGCACGACACGACCCTGCGTGGCGTCGACGTGTGCTCGTTCGGCTTCAACAGCACCGACGCCGCGGGCAACGCGCTCAACATCTCCGCCGGCCACTGCAACCCGAACATCGACAAGGGTGGCAGCGCGCCGGTCTACGTGCCCAACGTGCGCGACATCCCCAACAGCCCCGAGGTCGGTTCGTTCTCCAAGGCCGTGCTCGGCGGGCCCGCCGCGCTGGACTACTCGGTGATCAAGCTGAACGAGCGCGCGGTCAACGCGGGCATGGATCAGCCCCGGGTGCGCGGCGCGAACGGCACGACGCTGGCGATCACCGGCACCGCCGAACCGGTCACCGGCGCCCCGGTCTGCAAGACCGGACAGTCCTCCACCTTCACCTGCGGCTTCGTCTCGGCGGATCGGGTGGAGACCCAGCTGTTCACCGCCGAGGGCGTCAGCAAGACCATCCGCGGCTTCGCCAGCACCGCCTGCACCCTGGGCGGCGACAGCGGCGGCGCGATTGTCTCCGGCACCCTCGCGCTGGGCATCACCAGCGGCTCCAACGCCTCCGAGGCGCCCAACTGCACCGAGGCCAACACCCAGCTGGCCCCCTACGGCGGCACCGCCTCGCTCGGCGTGCCGATCCGGCCCATTCTGGCCGATATCGAGGCCACCTCCGGCGGGGGTCTCGGCAGCGGAATCACGGTGCTTACCAAGCCGAACGCGGGCTGATCCGATAACGATCCGACCACGCGGACCGGGTGAGCGAAATCTCTTGCCCGGTCCGAGTGGGCATAACCCGCTCGAGCCCATATAGTTCGATCATGCTCCTGCCACGTATGGGTCGCACCCCGTCCGCGCGAAGCTCGAGAAGAGCTCGGAAATCCGTGATCGCCGCCTCGGCGGCGATTCTGCTGTTCGGCCCTACGATGGCGGTTGCCGATGCGCAGCCCGCGCCCGACCTGCCCGCCCAGCTGGTCGAGGCGGTCACCCGCGATCTGAAGATCTCGCCGGAGGAGTACCTGCGTCGCGCCGATATCGCGCAGCAGGTCGCCGCGTTCTCCACCACCGCCCAGCGGCAGTTCCCGCAGACGTTCGCAGGCGCCTGGCTGAACGACGCCGGTAACGCCGTCGTCGCGCTCGCGCAGGGCCCCGGCCTCGACCAGGCCCGCGAGGCCGCCGAGTCGGCCGGTTTCGAGGTCCGCAACGTCGCCAAGAGCGAGTCCGCGCTGCGCGGTGAGAAGACCGCGTTCGAGAACTGGCTGGCCGCCGCGCCGCCGGAGGTCGCCGCCCTCGTGCGTGGCGTCGTCGTCGATCCCGTGAACAACGCGATCGCGGTGCGCGTGGAGCAGGCCGGTCTGCCGCTGCCGAGCTTCATCGACCCGTCCCGCGTCGTCGTGACCGCACCGCCCGTGGCAGGCGAGCGCGTCGATCTGACCGCCACCCCCGTGGCCGGTGACGGCAACGGCGCCCTGGCCGGCGGCGACGGCTACGCCTCGGTGGTCGGCCGCAGCTCGCTGCGGTGCTCGCTGGGCTTCAACGGCACCGACCGCGCGGGCAACGTCGTCAACATCTCGGCGGGTCACTGCAACCCCGATCTCGGCACGGCAGGCACCGCCGACGCCGCCGCTGTCTACGAGCTGAACGGCGACCGTGCGGGCGCCCAGGTCGGCACGTTCCAGAAGTCGGTGCTCGGCGCGCAGGACTACTCGATCATCCGGATCAACAACAACGCCCGCCCCCGCTTCGAGAACAACCTCGTGCGCGTGCCGGGCAACGCCCCGATCGCGGTCGACGGCGTGGCCACCCCGGTGGTCGGCGCCCCGGTCTGCAAGTCGGGTGCGCGTACCGGCTTCAGTTGCGGCATCATCAACGGCGTCGACCAGACCGTGCAGGTCGGCGATCGTCAGATGACCCAGAGCTTCTCGGCCAACATCTGCGCCCTGCCCGGCGATTCGGGCGGCGCGATCGTGACCGGTCGCCTGGCGCTCGGCATCTCCAGCGCGTCGTCGGTCGCCGACTACCCGATCTGCGAGATCCCGAACATCATCGGCGCGATCACCGGTGACGTCCCGCAGCTGTTCGCGCAGCCGCTGAGCGTCGTCCTCTCGGACAACCCGGGTCTGTCGGTCCGCACCAACTGATCGCGGTTCCACGGCACAGAGCAGCCCAGAAAAGGCCGGTAGCAGTGCGCTACCGGCCTTTTCGGCGTTCAGGGCATGCTTGGGGCATGTGTCTGGTTCTGCTCGCCTGGCGGGCGCACCCCGAGTACCGGTTGATCGTGGCCGCCAACCGGGACGAGTTCTATACCCGCGACACCGAGTCGCTGCGCCGCTGGCCTGGGGAAATGCTGCTGGCCGGTCGCGATCTCGGCGCCGTCGCACCGGGTACCTGGCTGGGTCTGCGCACCGACGACCCGCGGTTCGCCACGGTCACCAATGTCCGCAATCCGCACGACACCCCGCCGCACCCGCGCTCCCGCGGCGCGCTGCTGATGGACTATCTCCGCGGTGCCGCGTCGCCGTCGGACCACCTGGCCGGGATCGCCACCGCGACGGACGACTACATCGGCTACAACCTGCTCGTCAGCGACCTGCGCACGCTGTGGTGGCATTCCAATCGCAGCGGCACCGGCCCCACCGAACTGACACCCGGTCTGCACGCGCTGTCCAATTCCGCCCACGTGGCGTCGGAGCCCGGATTCATCCACACCCGTCCCCAGGCTCCGATGGTCACCGGGGTGGGCGCACCGCCGTTGTGGCCGAAGGTCGCCACCGGCCTGGCCGGTCTGCACGACATCGTCGCCACCGCGCCGGATTCCGTCGCGGACTACTTCACGCTGCTCGCCGACCGCACCGAAGCGCCCGACGACCTCCTGCCGCACACCGGCATCCCGCTGGAATTCGAGCGCGCCGTCTCGGCCCGCTTCGTCGCCCATGATCTGCACGGCACCCGCGCGAGCACGGTGCTGCTGGTCCGCGAGGACGGTCACTACACCATGGCCGAGCGCACGTTCGGCCGTCACGGCGAAGCCGGCGGCTCGGAATCACTGTCCGGAGTCGTCGATCTCGGCTGAGAGAACGCCGAAGGCCCCGCTCCGGATCGGAGCGGGGCCTTCGCGGTGAAGCTGTGGATCAGCTGGCGGGCTTGGGCTTGTCGGCCCACACCGTGGTGCCGTCCGGCGCCTGCAGCACCTGCAGGAGCTCCCAGCCGGTGACGGCCATCGTCGGACCACCGATGGCGATCATGCCGATGATGCCGCCGGCAGCGGCGCCGACAGTCAGGCCCGGCAGGCATCCCACCGGGATGGTGACGACACAGCCGATGACCGCGCCGATGGCGGTACCGACGAACGTGCCGATCGCGGTGCCGATGCTGAACTTGCTGGAGAAGTCGTTGATCGCCTTCTGGTTCTCCTGAGCCGAAGCGATCTCCTGCCCCTTGAGTACCGGCTTGGGCGAAACCACGGTGGCGGCGATGTCCACGCCGGCCGGGCGCTCCGGGGTCAGCTGGAGCACCGTGGCGTCGTTGACGACCTCGGCCTTGGTCGGGATCTCGGTGCCGTTGATGGCGTAGGCCACCGGCAGGGAGATGACGACGTCGCCGCGGGTGTCCTTGATCTCGGCGATCCGGGTCTTGGGCGCCTCGGGCGTCTCCCCGTCCTGCTCGACGATCGAGAAGGTGCCGTTCTTGATGGTGGCGACGACAGTCTTGTCGACCAGCTTCACCGAGTACTTGATGCCCTCGGCTGGGGCCGGGACCGGCTCGGCATTCGCAGTCCCCATCGCCACAGTCATAGCGCCGATAACCAGTGCGGCTGCCGCAGTGGTCCTACGGAAGTTCATTAAGGGTTCCAATCCATCAGGTGTGGTGCGGTGCGATCCGCAACACGCGAGACTCGTCAAGTAGGAACACACCACGAGGTGTCCTTACTTCTCCCCGAGCAGTGTGAAGACCGGCACAGCAGGCAGAACAGCTGGAGCTTAATAGACCGAAACCTGGGAAGCCAGAAGCAATCTCGGTCATCCCGGTAAGCCTGACCTTAGTTTCAACCCATTCCGCACGCGGTTCATAGTGCTCACCAGCAGACATAGGCGACTGATCATCTAACTTGTAAGTGATATAAATCACAGTCGCCCATCGGTCTCACGCCGTGCGGCCGTTGAGCGAGCGCCCGGGCAGGCGGCTTGCCAGGAAATCCACCGCGGAGCCCAGCACGCCGATCACCAGGATGATGGCCACCACCTGGTCGTAGGCGAGCTGATCACGAGCATTGAGAATTTGATAGCCGAGCCCTGACCGCACACCGAGCATCTCGGCAGGGACCAGCACGATCCAGGCGGTGCCGAGGCCCAGCCGCAGACCGGTCCGAATATGGTCACGCACCGCCGGAATGATCACGACCCGCAATTGCTCCGCGCGCGTCGCGTGAAATGACCGCGCTACGTCCAGAAACCCACGGTCGATGGCATGGACGCCGGACACCGTGTTCAACATGATGGGCCACACCGCCGCCGCCGCGACCAGGAAATAGACCGGCTGATTGCCGATCCCGAACAATGCGATGGCGATCGGCGTCCACGACAGCGGAGAGATCATGCGCAGGAACTGCACCACGGGCGATGCCGCCTGTTCGATCCGCGTACTCAGGCCGATCAACAGCCCCATCGGTACACCGATCACCGTCGCGATGGCCAAGCCGATCAGCAACCGCCACAGGCTTATCCCCGCATCGGATACGAGGACACCGCGCTGATACAGATCGGCTATCGCGGGAAATACATGTTGGGGCGCGGTCCGGCGCAGCAGCGAGTGCTCCGGCGACAGCACCGTCGTCGCCGTCCACCACAGGCCGACCGTGAGGATCACGGCCAAGGCAGGAGGCCAAATCCTGGCAACGGCAGACCGGGACGAGGTGCGGATCCCGGATTTCGGTCGAACAGCGGTAGAAATAGTCACAGCAGGTGCACCTGTTCAGTTCTGTCGAGGCCGGCGGGCAGCCCGAAAACATGTGTTCCACCCTGTGCAGCAATTGAATTCATGACGAAGGTGTCGTCCACGAGCTCACCGTGCGCCCGGCTCGGGTCAAGTTTGTCCAGAAAGCTGCGGTCACCGTCGACCACTGTGTCATGCATTGCTTCGACGAGTCGCCGGGTGAAACTCGGATAGGGGTACGGCTGAAATCCCACCAGCTGCGGCGACCAATCCGGGCGCTGGAACTGATACGGCGGGTTCGGATAGGCGAGCGCGGTGCGCACCGCGGGTAGCGGCTGCGGCAGATAGCCGCCCGATGTCAAGGCTTCGGCGGCCCGGCCGCGATCCATGTTGATCCGCAACTGCGCGGACACCACCGCATCGGTGACCGCCTGCACCGCAAGCGGCCGCTCGGCGATCACATCGTCCCTGGTGACCAGCACGCAACAAGCATGTTCACGCCACACATCGCCCAGGAAGACGTGGATCCGGCCGATCTTCTTGATCTGCGCGATGGCATTGAACGGATCCGCCACCACGTACCCCGAGATCGAACGGTTCGCCAGCGCGGGCACCATGTCCGAGGGGCTCATGACGACCAGTTCGACCGTGCGCCGGGATCGGGACGCGGTGCGCCGGACAACCGGTGTGATATCGCGTGCACGCAGCAGCTTCTGGAGCACGATGTTGTGAATCGACCACCAGAACGGGATGGCGACCTGGGTGCCGATCAGCTGCTCCAGATCGGTGATGTCCGGAGCGACGGTGAGTGCCGAGCCGTTGGTGTGGTTCCAGCCCAGTACCCGCACGCCCGCACCCAGCACATGCCGCAGCTGGATGGCCATCGGCATCAACAGATGCGCGACGTCGATCTGACGCGAGACGAACGCCTCGGCCAACCCGGACCAGCTTCGGAACAAGACGGGCTTGCTGCCACTCACCGACCCCGAAGGATAGAGGTGTGCCGAGTGCGCGATCAGCAACGGAGCCGCGTCGGTAATCGGGAGATAGCCGATGCGCAGGGCGCTCTCCCGCCGTTGTCCGGCGGTCGCCGCGCTACGGGCGAGGTCGGCCGAGCCGTAGAGCCCGGCCGCGACCGTGAGTCCCGTCGCCCCGGTCAGCAGGTGTCGTCTCGAAATACCGCTCACGGCACCACAACCTCGTCCGGATGGTATTGCCCGAGGATGTCCGCGCGCAGCGACGGCATGTCGCCGGAGTTCTGCACATCACGCCACTCACGGCGAATCCTGCCCTGGTCGAGCAGAACGATCCGATCCGACAGCCCGATCGCCTCGTCGACGTCGTGCGTGATGAGCACTACCGTGGCCTCGAGCTCCGCGACGAGCTCAGCCAGCCACTGCTGCAAGTCGATCCGGGTCGCCGGGTCCAGCGCACTGAAGGGCTCATCGAGCAGGAGCAGCCGTGGCCGGGTCGCCGCCGCGCGCAACACGGCTACCCGCTGCGCCTGGCCACCGGACAACTCGCCCGGAAACCGCTGCGCCAGGCTGTCCAACCCGAACCGCGCCAACAAGGTTGCGGGATAAAGCTGGTCGAATTCACGACGGTGCGCGGAAAAACGGCTTGCCAGTGAGATGTTCTCGATGACAGTGAGCCAGGGCAGCAGCAGAGCCTGCTGGAATACCACCCCGGTACGTGGCCGGGCACCGTCCGAGCTCCAGCTGATCGTGCCGGTGGTCAGCTGCTCCAATCCGGCCAGGACCCGCAGCAGCGTGGACTTCCCACTGCCACTCGGCCCGAGCACCGCCAAGAACTCACCGCGGTCGACCGAGATGTCGACGGTGTCCAGCACGATGCTGTCGCCGAACTTCTTACTCCCGCCGTCGACCTTCAGTTCACAGATACTCAATTCGGCCATCTCCCAACACTTGTTCACCTCCGGAAACCGCGCGCACCGACGCCGGTGACGTCGGTGCGCGCGGTGCGCCGGCCGCTGCCTACGCGCCCTTGACGCCGGTCAGCCGCGTGTACATGCCGCCGTGCAGGTAGTCGACGACGACATCGCTCAGCTGATCGCGGAATACCTGCTCGAACGGGCGGAGTTCCCGGAAATGCGATCCGACGATGCCCGACTTCACGAAGTTGTACCCATTGATCGCCTGGCGGGCGGGGCCGGTCGTCCGCGGCAGGGCGTCGATGATCCGTACGAGGGTGCCGGGCTCGAGATTGGCGAGCAACTCCGACAATTCCTGTGCGGGGTGCGGCACACAGCTCATGGCAATGCAGCTGAACACCACATCGACGTCCCTGTTGACCGGGAGTTTGGCAATATCCTCGGTCACCAGGGTGACATTGGTCCACTTGTTCTCGGCAACACGCTTCTCCGCCTTCGCGAGAATGGCGGCGTTGTTGTCCAAGCCGATCACATGACCCGTCGGGCCGACTGCCTCGAGCAACGCCGGAAACGCCAGGCCGGTGCCACATCCGAGGTCGGCCACCTTTTTCCCGGTCAGGTCGAGACCCTCGACCAGACCGGGGTGCAACTTGCCGATGCCGCCCAGGGACAGAAACCACGCCGTCGTGTCGTAAATCGGCGCCGCAATATCGTACCGCTCTGCGAATTTCATTCGAATCTCTCAGGTTTCTCGTCGGTCGGACAAATTATCGTGGAGTCAATCGGACGTTGAATCCGCCCTTGATCATCGGCGCCAGGCCGGTGTCCTCGTTCAGCTTCCAATTCGGGGGCAGTTCGATCTTGTACCGGCTGAAGATCAAGGCAACCAGGTACGGCGCGATCAGGTATCCCAGCTGGGCGCCGGTGCACCGATGCGGACCGCCACCCCAGGCGAGGTAATGCAGCAGTCGCGGCGCGTCCACCCGCTTGCTCTGGTCATAGAAGCGATTCGGGTCGAACGTATCGGGATCGGTCCACCAGCGCTCGTCGCGGTGGATTGTCGAGATGGGAACCCCGAGCATCGTGTTCGGCGCAATGTCGTAGCCCTGGAAGGACGCACCCTTGGCGGTGAAACGGAGCAGGAGCGGAAGCCCCTGCATTCGCATCGATTCCTCGAAGCACGCTTTCACCCAGCGCATGCTGCGTACCGACTCGATGGTCGGCTGGGAGAGATCGACAGTGCCGGACTCCTCCACCACGCGATCCCGCGCTTCCGCGGCGAGGCAGGTGCGAACGACCGTCTGGGTGATGGCGCCGGCCGTCGTGCCGTACGACGCGCTGGTCATCGTCGCCACGTCGAAGCACAGGTCGAAGAACGACAGCGGGGTCTTCAGCTTCTGGTAACCCAGCAGCATGCCGTCCAAGACATCGCCATAGGTTCCCAGGGCTGGCGAGTTCTGCCGCTCGACAACGCGATCCTTGACAATCTTGCCCGCCGAGTACACGGCCCACGGCCGGATGTTGTACCGGCCCCACGGACGTACCAGGTTCGGCGGATCGGCGATCTTCAGCGTCGATCCGAGGAACTTGGTGAACGTCGAGAGACCATCGTGCAGATCGTGCATTTCGGCGGGCGTGAACGGCTCCGTGAAAGTCTGCTTCAGCACTCCGCGCAAGAGGGTCTGGAAAATCGCTTCCTGCAGATCGGTGACGCCGTCGGCGTCGGTCGCCGCGGCGATATTCGACTCGAGGCTCCCGAGATAGGCTTCCGCGTTCGCGTCGAACGTGCTCTGCAGGCCACCGCGCGTGACCAGTGGACTCAGGATCCGGCGCCGCTCCCGGAAAAGGTCGCCCTCGATGAACGACAGCCCGTTCTGCCGCTTCGACACAGCCGGATGGTAGTTTCCGAATTTGCTGTAGTCGCCGGAGGTGTCACCCATCGCGGCGTGCGCGTCTTCCGGGTTACCCAGTACGACCAGGTCCCGGAGCGGGAGCTTGATCCGGACCACATCGCCGTACTGGCGGACCGCATCGCGCAAGAACTTGTTGCGATCTTTCGAAAACTCGGGGTACGAACCCATCAGGCGATGACCCGGCGGACCGGGCAGGTGCTTGTTGTTGAATCGGCGGCTGGTTATGCCGGTGACCGAGGGCACCTTTTCCGCCGTAGCGGTAGCCGAAGCGTGTGGGCATTTTTCGGACATCACAAACCTTTCCCTTACGGGTGGACTGTCAGGGATTTGTCTACGTCAGGGTCGGCGTGGCGCGGATCTAGGCCGGGGAAGCCGCCGTCTTCCGGAACACGTAGGCGCGGACCAGACCACCGAGGTGCCTGCCTGCCGAGTCCAGTACCAGTCCGGCACGCTCGCAGCGGACAACGGTGTGTTCCGCGCCGCGATCCATCTCCACTTCCCGGGTCATATGGGCGACGGAGTCCATGCCGACCACTTTCGCGACACCCCGGATCAGCCACAGGCGGAACTTCAGGACATTCCGCAGCAGCGGGCTGTCCGGCATCGCGAGTTCGATCAGCAGGAAGCGGCCGCCGTCGCGCAGCACCCGTGTCGTCTCGGCAAGCGCGGCCGACGGGTCGTCCATGTCGTCGAGCGCGAAACACATGACGACAGCGTCGAAACTCGACGACTCGAACGCCAGCGACTCCGCACTGCCACTCGCCAGCCGCCACTCGCTGCGGGGCCGCTCCCGGCGCAGCCGCTCGAACTTGCGTTCCGCCACCTCGAGCATCTGCTCGTTGAGATCGACGGCGCAATAGGAGATCGGCACGTCGTATACCGCGGCGAGGGCAGACCCGATCTCGGCCGTTCCCGCAGCGACATCGAGCACCTCGGCACCGGGTTGGAGCCGCAGTGTGCGTACCGCCCGGCGACGGAGCCTCTTGTCACCACCCAGCGTGAGGATCGAATTGACCAAGTCATAGCGCGGAGCTATTTTCGTGAACATTGCCTGCGGCGTAGCAGGACGCGTCCCGACCATTCAGATCTCTCCTCGCTCGTTTCCGGTACGTTTCATCGGCGCGGGTCCGCGCGGCGAATGCTCCGCGCGGCCTTCTCGGCGCCGAAAGCCAGCAGGGTGGACCAGGCGCCGGATCGCGCGCTCTTGCCGTCGCGCATCCAGCCCGCCAGCAGGCCTGCGAACTGACGAATGTGCGCGCGCCCCGCCAGCACGGGGGCCTCCGCCGCGGGGATCCGGGCATCGATGAGCATCGGACCGTCGCCGCGCAGCGCAGCGCGGAATGCGTTGCCGAATTCCTTGGAGGTCCGCACCGTGGCCGAGGGGAGGCCGCAATGCTGGGCAAAGCTCGCGAAATCGACCTCGGCGAATTCGGACGACCGGTCCGGCCACCCCATGATCCAGCTCTCGAACTTGATGGCCGCGAGCGCATTGTTGTTGAAGACCACGATCACCATCGTCGAATCGACGCTCGCGGCATTTCTGAGCTCGGCCAGCGTGATACCGATCCCGCCGTCACCCACGATCGCCACGGAAACGTCGTCCGGATTGCGCACGGCGACATCGACTGCGGCAGGCACCGCGAATCCCATGGTCGCGAACGACGCGGTCCACAGATATCGGTGTGCCGACCGGACGTAGCGGTACGCCCACAACGTATTGATACCGACATCGACGCTCAGGGTCGAAGCTCTCCCGACCTGTGCGAGCTCCTTGTCGATGACCTGGGCAACCGTGGCAGCCCGCAGTCGCCGGGAACTTTCGCGCGGCCCCCGGCGCTGCGGCGTGCGCTCGACGGCGGCGTCACGCACGGCGGCGTCCTCGCTCAACAGCCCGACCAGCGCCTCCAGCGTCTCGCGGGCGTCACCGAGCAAGCCGATCGAGTCCGGCGGGAGGCGAAGGAAGGTCAGCGGATCGGCGTTCACCGAGATCACCGGGTTGTGTCCGACCATCTCGAACGCGGAACCCCGCCACGACACGCCCACCACGATGACCAGCCGGCTCTTGCGGATTCGCTGCATCGCATCGTCGTTTCCGGAGGTCCCCACCAGACCGGCGCAGTGCTCCCCGACGACATCCGCGGCCAGCGCGCCCATCGTGCAATAGAGGGGGCTTCCGGTGCGTGCCGCCAACTCGATGAGCTCGGTTCGTGCACCCGCCGCGCCACGCCCGATGATGATCGAGATGTCCTCGGCTGCCGTGATCAGTTCCGCCGCTCGCACAATGTCGTCGGGTGCGGCCATTGCCTTGCCGGGCAGTCCGATCAACGAAGCCGGGATCCCGGCCGAGCGGGCGACGGCCACGAGCTCTGCGCTGTTGCGAGCCGATATCGCGGAGTTCGACACGTGAATGTGCGTCACTCCCCGCCCGCCGGCGGCGACAGTCGACAAGGCATCGCGAACACGCGCCGAATCCTTGCCGGTGCCGTCCAGAACGACCGATATCGCGGCGATTTCGGCCAGCACGTCGACGGGGTCCATCAACCAGCGGTCGGTCTCTACGGAGATCAGCAGCACGGAGGCGTTGTCGAACGACGCGTCGTAGAGCCCATTCAGCTGCGCGAGCAGTTCCGCGGGCGTTGTCACCACCACGCAGGCAGTGTTCCCGCCGGCCTTGAACGCCGCGGTGGCCCGCATGGCAGCCGCTTGGATATCGGCGACAATATGCAGGTCGAGACCGTAATCCGAGTCCGCGGTCGCGCCGATCCGGGCATAACTGTTCCTCGACAGATAGGCCGAGCCGATCCCCCGGCAGGCGGCCGCCGCGAACAGATCGGTGACGAACTCGACGACATCGGCGCGGGGCGTCTGCCGGTCGTCCGGCGCCGAAGGGCCTTCGAGCGCCGAGGTCAGAATCAGGACCGGTCCGCGCTCCCGTCCGGCCACCTGCAACCGCGAACGCAGTTCGGTCGCGTCTGCCGCCCAGAACACCGCGATACCGAAGGCTTTGCCCAGCGCACGGATCGTCGCACCGGACTCCGCGCGGCAGATGACCGTGACCGGCACGTCGTACCGGGCAGCGGTGGAAAGCTCCGAGATGTACTGGTCCAGCGCGGCGAGATCGGTGAGGGCATAGCACCGATCGTTCGTCGCCAGTGCAAGACCGATCGACATCGGCAGCGCCGAACCTTCGGCCTCCAGATTCCACGCACTGCGAATGTTGGTGTGCGCGTCGAGGTACCTGCGTGCCAGCCGCCGGGTTGTCCCGGGGTCGACCGCGACCGACTTACCCACGAGGTGTTGCGCGAGCACCGCCCACCCACCGGGCACTTCCGGATTCCGCGGCGTCTCGGACGCATTCGCCGCTTCCGCGGCGGGTGCGCCACGGCGGCTCCAGACTGCGGAAGCCAGCGCCTGCACGATCAACGGGATTTCGCCGGCGATGCCGATCCGCCGGCATCCTTCGTCGAACCCCGACGTGGCGACATCGGTGATCTCCACCACGAGATCCGCCGCGGGAAACAATCGCGCCACACCGGCGGTCGGCCTGCCGATCAGGAGAATGCTCTCCGCGGCCGGCACGCCATCGTCGGCCTGGGCCACCGACCACTCCGGGATTCCCGACTCGGGCAATGCCACGAGCGAAGCATCCAGCGCGTCCGCGAGCAGGTGAGCGCAATCGGCTACTTCCCGGCTGCCCGCGCCGAGCACGATGGCCGTCGGCTGCGCGCAGAGGTAGTCCGCGAGGTCCTCGATGCGCTTCTTGTCCACCTCGGTCGCCGTCCGAGAGCCCATCCGGTACGGGCTCAGCTGCTCGAGCTCGTCGACCGGCGAGTTCAGCACGTCCGACGGAATGGCGATATGCGCGGACGTCTGCTCGAGCCGTACCGAAAGCACCATCTGGTCGAAGACGGCGATCTGGTCGGGCGAGACGATGTCCGATGATCGCCATGTCCCGTCCCGGAACAGCCGTGCCGAATCGATTTCCTGGAACGACTTCGTACCGATCTCCGCCCGCGCGACCTGACCGGATATCGCCAGCACCGGCAGGCGGTCGTACAGCCCGTCGTAGACGCCGGGCAACAGGTGTGTCGCACCGGGCCCGGCCGTACCGAAGCAGACCCCGACCGTGCCCGACCCCTGCGCGTACCCGACGGCCATCCAGGAGGCCGCGCTTTCGTGACGTACCGCGATCAGATCGATCTCCGGACGACGCCCGACCGCATCGACCAGGCAATTGACCGATTCTGCCGGCATACCGAAGATGTAGCGCACATCGTTGCCGATCAAGCGGTCCACGAGGGCATCCGCGAACCGTGGGCGCCCCAGCAAGTCGGCGCCGAGGTGTGTATTCATCTGCATGAAATTGCCTCCACTCGTCTGTATCCATCCGCGAGTACGTCGACGACTTCGGCGATCTGTTCAACGGCGGGAACGGTGATCCGGACACCCATATCCGGGTACGACCGCACCGCGATCCCCGACTCGGCGAGATGCTCGACGAGCGGAGCCGGGGAGCGCATCGGTACCCAGACGAAATTTCCGTACGAATCGGGGAGGTCGATGCCATGCCCGCGAATCGATTCGATGAACATCGACCGGGCGTGCACGACCGAATCCACCTGGGCGGCAAGCTCGTCGACCACTTCCAGGGACGCGACAGCGGCTGCTACCGCCAAACGATTCACCCCGAAAGGCATCGCCATTGTTCGGCAGGCGCCGATCAGGTCGGCGTGACCGACCGCGTACCCGACACGGAGCCCGGCCAGGCCATAGGCCTTCGAAAAAGTCCGCAGGACAACCAGATTCGCGTGCCGTCGAGTCATCCGCAGAATTGCCGACGGATCATTGCCCCGATCGAACTCGATATAGGCCTCGTCCACGACGACGACCGTGTTTCGCGGAACCCGGGAGAGGACCATCTCGACCTCGTCGGGACCTACCTGCTCGCCCGTCGGGTTGTGTGGTGCGCAGATCAGGATCGCGGCCGCGTCGTCGCCTGCCGCTGCCACCATCGCCTCCAGCGGCTGCCACCGGCTCGGTGTCCCCGGCACCGGCACCGCGATCCCGCCCGCACCCACCACCACCCGCTCGTACGCGTCAAAAGCCGGGACCGCGAAGACGACTCGCCCGCCGTGTCCGGCAACCCAGCGCACGAGGTAGGCCAGCACGCCTACGCTGCCCGGACCGACGACTACCTGATCGGTTCCGCAGCCGGTGAATCGTGCGATCGCGCTCCGCAGCGATCCGTACGCGGCAGCGGGATAGGCCGCAGCGTGCTCCACTTCGTCCGCGATCGCGGTGCGAACGCTCGGCAACGGAGCGAAGGGCAAAGCATTGTTCGAGAGATCCAGCACGGCCGCCGAGGTATCGGCTTCCTCACCGGAGCGATATTCGCTCAACAAGACTGCGTCACGCACAACCGTCAACCTTTCCACTGTCACCCGATGTCTTCTTTTTTGCGCGTATCGAGTTTCAGCGCATCCATGAGAAAGATGATTGCCAACGATCCGGCTACGACGCACAGCGATGACAGGGACGGGTCCGCCAGCAGCACCCACGTCGACAGGTACCCGGTCGAAACGATCATGTCGAAACGAAGCATGTTGTTCGCCGATCGGCTGTCGTCGTAACGGATCATCCGCACGCACTGGACGCAGACGACCGGAAACCACACGAGGGCGATCAGGTATTTCTCGGTGAACTGTCCACCGACCACCAGGAACAGCGGCCCCAGGTAGACCAGCGCAGTGCCCACCGCTGCCGCGATCGCTGCCCGCTTTCGCGTTCCACTGATTGTCGCCGAGGTCGACAAACCGGCTTCCCGATCACCCTCGTAATCGGGCAGATTCTTCACCAGCCCCTTGGCCGCGAACCACAGGAACAAATAGCCGGCCATAATGATGAACGGCCAATTTCCGGCAATCGCGGGACCGTTCTCCGTCACGGCCGGAGCCATCAGGAACGGAACGGCGACATCCAGGGCGAAGAGGCCGAGCGACAGCATCGGCCGCGCTTTCACCCGGAACGGCGGCAAGGAGTACTGGTGGGCGATGACGATGCAGACCACGGTGAGCAGGACGAATGCGGGACCGACGACGGCCGCCGCCGCCAGCATGACGAAGCACACCACGTACGCGCTGCGCAACAGCCGCTGCCGCCCGTACAGACCGAGCAGGTACAGCCGGGCCGGGATGTTCTGATTGTCTTCGGCGATATCCGAGTAGGCATTGAACAGATTGGCGACCGCACTGTACAGAAAAGTGATCAAGAAGCCGATGAGAACATTCAGATCGATGGGCAGACCGAGCAGCTTGCAGGCGAGGTAGAACGCCAGCATGCCAGGCAGGCAGGTCCGCGGACGCGCGAAGGAAAGAAACAATCCGACGCGTTCGAGAATTCCTGTGGCGAACCCGTCGGACGAGTTCACCCAATCAATTCTCTTGTCTGCCGATTTCTCCAGGAATTCGTCAAGCGTCGGTTTCGAAATTGTTCCAGTCACGATCACGCCCACTCGTCATGCGCAGTTCCAATATTGCACGCTCCGGACCTCACAAACGCCGAAACTCGCATCCCCCGTTTGTGGCCGCGCCGCGGAATCGGCGGCTGGTGCGACCATACATGACATTCGAACCGGACGGCAGACTGTCCAACCGCGACTTTCTCCAGTTGTACACACTCCGCCGATCCTCGAACAGTGGCGATTCACGCTATTCTGCGTGGGCGGGGTATATCAGATGCGGTCTTGTCTCGCAGAGAGGTTTTCCATGCTGATCGACTTCGTTCCCGACATGAACCTGTATCCCTTCGAGTCCCGCTGGTTCGACTCGTCGGCCGGCCGGGTCCACTACATCGACGAGGGATCCGGACCGGCCATCCTGTTCTGCCATGGCGTTCCGACCTGGAGCTTCCTCTACCGCCACATCATCAAGGAGCTGCGCCACCGGTACCGCTGCATCGCCATCGACTATCTCGGATTCGGGCTGTCCGAACGCCCGGATGATTTCGGCTACACGGTCGCCGAACATATCTCGATCCTCGGCGAGCTGATCGATCACCTGCAGCTCGACGACTTCGTCCTGATGGGACACGATTGGGGCGGACCAATCGGCCTGGGCGCGATCACCACGCGCGCGGACCGGGTGCGTGGAATCGTCCTGGGTAACACTATGTTCTGGCCCCTCGAAGCAATGGCGAACCGGATCTTCAGCAGGGTGATGCGCACCCCGCCGATGCAGCGGCGGGTACTCGAGAAGAACTTCCTCGTCGAGCGCGTGTTGCTCTCGGAACTGGGGCGCACACTCACCGCGGCCGAGATCGATCACTACCGCATGGTGCAGCCGACCACGGAGTCCCGGCGCGGGCTCGGTGTGATCGCCAGACAGATCCGGGACGCGCGTCCACTGCTGGACCAGCAGTCCCGCGACGTGCCCGCAATCCTCGGCGACAAACCGACGCTACTGGTGTGGGGCATGCGAGACATGGTGTACCGCCCGAAAGCCCACATCCCGCGGATGCGTTCGGTCTTCACCGATATCGAAGTGGTCGAACTGCCACAGGCACAGCAGTTCATCCAGGAACACGCACCGAACGAGATCGCCGAGGCGATCGCGAAGCGGTTCCCGTGAGCGGGACCGAGATGAC
This sequence comes from Nocardia sp. NPDC057663, assembly GCF_042799895.1. Lineage (NCBI taxonomy): Bacteria > Bacillati > Actinomycetota > Actinomycetes > Mycobacteriales > Nocardiaceae > Nocardia > Nocardia sp. NPDC057663. The sequence continues at coordinate 23,938 of NZ_JBHVHX010000010.1, forward strand.
ACTGCCTGCCCTCCCCGAGGAGTCCTTTCATCGGGTGCTCTGCGTCGTCGCACACCCCGACGACATGGAGTACGGCACGTCCGCGGCCGTCGCTCGCTGGACCGCGAGCGGCGTCGAGGTCGGCTATCTCCTGCTCACCCGCGGCGAGGCCGGGATGCCGACCCCGCCCGAGGAGACGGCGCGCCTGCGCGTCGCCGAGCAGCAGGCGGCCTGCGCCGCCGTCGGCGTCGAGCACCTGACCGTGCTCGAACATCCGGACGGCGTCCTCGTCTACGGCCTCGACCTCCGCCGCGACATCTGCCGGGAGATCCGCCGATTCAAGCCCGACGTCGTACTCGGAACAGGTTTCGAATTCGAGACGCCGTTCGGCTTCGAGCAGGCCGACCACCGCGCGGCCGGGCTCGCGACGCTCGACGCGGTGCGCGACGCGAGCAATCGGTGGGTCTTTCCGGAGCAGATCGACGACGAGAGCCTCGAACCGCACGCCGTACGCTGGTACATCGTCCCCGGGGTAGCCGGCCACGGCGTGACCCACGGCGTCGACATCACGGGTGAGCCGCTGCGCCGCGGGATCGCCTCGCTCGCAGCGCATGCCGCGTATCTGGCCGCGCTGCCGGGCCACCCCGCTCCCGAGGATTTCATTCCGCAGTTCACCGCGATGAGTGGCAAGGCCATGGGCGTCGAGCACGCTGTCCTGTTCCGCGCCCACGACCTGCAGGCCCCGCCGGAGTTCTTCACCGAACCCGTATCGGACTGAAGCTCGGCGACCATGCCCCGTCCGCCATGCGGGCGGGGCCCTTGGGCTACACCGAACCGACGCGCGGATAGCGTTCGGGATCGATCGGCTCGCCGACCCGCATCGGGAGGAAATCGTGGCCGGGCAGGGGCTGGTAGGTGGCGGTCTCGGCGTCGGCGAAGGTGACGGCGAACGCCAGCCGGAGCACGTCGGTGCTGTTGGTCCCGGCCGCATGAGCGGTGCGGTTCTGGTGGAAGGTGACGCCACCCGCCCGCAAGGGCACGGTCACGCGCGGACTCCATTCCAGTTCGGGCCAGGTGGTGGTCATGTAGGTTCCGAGCTCGATCTCGCCGAAGGGGACCCGCTCGGGGCCGGATCGCCGGTGCGAGCCGGGCAGAAAGATCATCGCGCCCCGCTGTACCGGCACGTCGACCAGCGCGACCCAGGCATTGAGGGTGAAGGTGGAACCGAGCATGCTCGCGGACAGGTCATCGTGCAGATGACTCGGGACCTGTTCATGGGGGAGTTTGGCCATGATCTCGCCGCCCCAGATCCGCAGCGGGCGCCCGGCGAGCCGTTCGGCGACCGCACCGAGACGCGGATGCAGCGCGAGTTCGCGCAATATGTCGTTCTGTTCCCAGGCATCGGTGGTCCGCACCAGACCGACCTCCGCAAAGCGGTTCCCCTGATCCATGAAATCCAGCGCCGCCTGGCGATACCTGTTCAGTTCCGCTGCCGTGAACAGCTCGGGGACGACAGCGAAACCATCGCGGTCGAACCGGTCGGTGTCGGTGTCGTCGACGGGGATGACAGATGTGTTCATTGAAACCTCCTGTATGACAAGGCTTTCGACAGCATCGGCAACGAGTGAAGGATCAGCCGAGGAGTTCCGCTCTCCGCGCGCGGGAATCCGCTTGGTCGGGAGCCGACTTCGCCCTCCGCGCCAGCAGAAACGCCGATATCGCGGCCGGACCACCCATGACGATGCCGTAGGTCGCGGCAGGCACTGCCATGGCTTCGCTCCCGAGCGCCGACACCGCGACCGCGATGGCAAGGGTCGCGTTGTGGATGCCGATCTCCATGGACGAGGCGACAGCCTGACGGACGCCGACACCGAACCATCGCGGCACGAAGTATCCGATCGACAAGCTCAGCACCGACAGCAGCACGGTGATCAACCCGAGCCGGCCGAAGTTCGCACGCAGCGTGTCGAATTCGGATCCGACCGCCACGGTGACAGCCATCACCAGCACCGCCATGGAAGCGATCTTCACCGGCTTGGCCATTCGTTCGGCGAAGCCGGGATACCTGTGTTTGATCCACATCCCGATCGCCACGGGCACCAGCACGATGACGATCACCTGGATCAACTTGGCCGGTTGCAGTCCGACGCCCGCATCATCGTCCATGAACGCGGCGACCGACAACGTGATCACAATCGGCATCGTGAACGCGGCGAGCACCGAATTGATCGCGGTGAGCACGATGTTCAGTGCCACATCCCCGCCCGCGAGGTGACTGAACAGATTCGCCGACGTCCCTCCCGGCGAAGCGACCAGCAACATCATGCCCACGGCCAGCACTCCGGTCAGCCCGAACAGGACGACAAGCAGCAGGCACAGGGCGGGCAGCACCACCAGCTGGCAGACGAGCGCGATCGACACCGCCTTGGGATGCCGGACCACCCGGTGAAAGTCCTGTGGTGTCAGCGTCAAACCCAACCCCAACATCACCACCACCAGTGCTACCGGCAGGACGACTGCGAAATTCGACGAACCCATCATCACTCCCGTTGTGCCCGGTCCGCGACCAGCAACTGGCCGAGGGCGATACCCCCGTCGTTCGGCGGGACCTGACGGTGGCTGTAGACCTCGAGCCCTTCGCGTTCGAGCATCACCATGCAGTTGACCAGCAGGAACTCATTGAGGAACACCCCACCGGACAGCACGACCTGCCGGATACCGGTGGCGCGGGAGATATCCCGGCACTGCCGGGCGACCATGGCGACCACGCCGGAGTGAAACCGGCGGCTGATCTCGTCGAGCGCGACATCCGCAGCCAGATCCGCGGCGATCGCGCGGATCAGCGGCCGGAAGTCCACTTCGCCAGTGGGGTAGGCGAACTCGTAGCCGGCGACCATGGCGAGGTCGCGGTTCAGCAAGCCCTCCAACTCGATCGGGCCTTGAGCCTCGTACTCGGCGCGGGCACAGACGCCGAGCAGGGCGGCCACGCCGTCGAACAGCCTGCCCATGCTCGATACCTCGGGCGAATTGATGCCCCGGGCTCGCATCGTCGCGTACACATGCCTGCGGTCCGGCTCGAGCAAGCCGATTTCCGGAAACGCCCGCACGGCCGCATCGATGCTGCCGAAGGTGTCCAGCGCGATCGATACCCCGGTCCGGTCGGGCTCACGCACGGCCTGATCACCGCCGATCAGCGCGAGGCGCCGCAGATGCGTTGCCCGGTCGAACCGTTCGAAGTCCCCGACCAGGAACTCACCGCCCCAGATCGTGCCGTCGATGCCGTAGCCGGCGCCGTCGAAGATCACCCCGATCGTCGGCCCGGTGAGCTGATTCTCCGCCATGCACGCCGCCATGTGCGCGTGATGGTGCTGAACGAAAATCGGTGCGCCCGGTTCGCCGATGCCCTGTTGCGCCCGGCTCGTGCGGAACTCCGGATGCATGTCGTAAACGCCTGCCGCAGGACGCAAATCATAGAGCGATGCCAGGTGCGCCGCGGTCTGGCGATGCGCGGCAAACGTTTCGTCGTTCTTCAGGTCGCCGATGTGCTGACTGAGGTAGACCCGGGATCCGGCGGACAGTGCCACCGTCGTCTTGAGTTCGGCACCATAGGCGACCAGCGGGCTCAGCGGACGGCCGACTTCCACCGGATACGGTGCGTACCCCCGCCCCCTGCGCAGGAAGGTCAGCACAGCGCCGTCCAGGTCAGGATGGGCGGACAGCCGGACCACGGAATCGTCGACCCTGGACTCGATTTCACGGTTGTGGTACAGGATCACGTCCGCGATCTCGAACAGGTGCCCGAGCGCGTCCTCGTTTCGATGGACGATCGGGTAGCCGGACACGTTCCCGCTCGTCATGACCAGGATGTCCGAGCCGGATTCGTCGAGAAGCAGGTGATGATGCGGTGCCGAGGGCAGCATCACACCCAGATTCGGATTTCTCGGTGCGACACCTTCCGGGACCGCGCCGGGGCGCTTGCGCGCCAGCAAGATCGGCCGGGCAGGCGACCGCAGCAGTTGTTCCTCCGCTGCGGACAGTTCCACGACCCGATGGGCGGTCGCCAGGTCCCGGACCATCACGGCGAAGGGCTTCGAATCCCGGCGTTTCCGCGCGCGGAGCAGGGCCACCGACTCGGCGTTCATCGCATCGACAGCGAGATGGAAGCCGCCGACACTCTTGACCGCCACGACACGTCCCGCCGCCAGCTCCAGGACGCACTGCCGCAACGCCTCCTGGTCTTCGAGCACTGTTCCGTCCCGGTCGGCGAGAAACAGGCGAGGCCCACAGTCCGCGCAGGCATTGGGCTGAGCGTGGAAGCGCCGGCTCATCGGGTTCCGGTACTCCGCGTCGCACGTCGCACACATGTCGAAGGAGCGCATGGTGGTTTGCGACCGGTCGTAAGGTAGTGCGCGAATGATCGAGTACCGCGGGCCGCAATTCGTGCAGTTGATGAACGGGTAGCGGTATCGCCGGTCGGCCGGATCGCGCAATTCGGCCAGACAGTCGGCGCACACGTGGGTGTCGGCGGGCACCAGGGCCACCTTTTGCCCGCTGTGTTCGCTGTGCACGATATCGAAACTGGTGGCCGCCGACCGTCCCGCCGACCTGCTGAGGGCTGCTACGCGATCGACTCTGGCCAGCTCCGGAGCCCGCCCGGACAGCTCCGCGCTGAACAGTTCCAGCGCAGACTCGCTGCCACTCGCTTCGATGAGCACGCCTTCGGGATCATTGCGAACCCAGCCGGCCAATTGCCGTTCGCGTGCCAGTTTGTAGACGAACGGGCGATATCCCACTCCCTGGACGACACCGGTGACCCTGATCTGCCAGGTTGCCTGTCTGGTCATGGCGGCGGGTCAGCACAGCCGGGGCAGCTCAGCGCCCCGGAGAGGTTGCAGCGTCGATTCGCGACCGCCGGCATCCCGGAGCAGCACCGCCGCACCGTCGCGGGCGGTTACTTCGCCGATCACGACAGCGTGCCTGCCGTACTCGTGCTGGTGGAGCGCGGCGAGGATGTCGTCCGCCGCGCCCGGATCGGCGAAGATCGCCAGGCAGCCTTCGTTGGCGCAATGCAGCGGGTTGATCCCCAGCATGTCCGCCGCCATCGCGGTTTCGTGCTGGATGGGCAGCGTCGGCTCATCGATCGTGATGGCTGTGCCCACTCGGCCCGCGTATTCGTGCAGTACCGCCGAGAGACCGCCGCGCGTGACATCACGCATCGAGCGAATCGCCCCGTCCGGCACGGCCGCGAACACGCGGTCGATCATGACATTGAGCGGCGCGCAGTCGCTGAGAACACGGCTTTCGAAGCCGAGACCTTCCCGGATCGACAGCAGATGGACAGTGTGATTGCCGAGAGGGCCGGACAGGATGACCGAATCGCCGGGGCGGACCGAATCCATCCGCAGCGGTTCCCGGGAGAAGAAGCCGACACCACTCGTGTTGAGGTACAGCTGATCCGCCTCGCCGGCACGGACGACCTTCGTATCGCCACACACGATCTGCACACCCGCTTCGCGTGCGGTCTCCCGGATGGACGTCAGCACACGGGCGAGATGATCGAACGACAATCCGGTCTCGAGGATCATCCCGAGCGTGAGGTAACGGGGAGCGGCCCCGGAGACGGCCAGGTCGTTGACGGTTCCGCAGACCGCGATCTTTCCGATGTCGCCGTTGCCGAAGAACGGCGGGTCGACCACGAAGCTGTCGGTGGTCATCGCGATACGGCTGCCCTCGACCGGGAGGATCGCGCTGTCTTCCATCTCGCCCACATAGACATCGCCCAATATCTCCGCGATGAAACCCACGAGTTCGCTGGACAGTACCGCTCCGGTGCCATGGTCGAGCTGGACGTGCTGAATTGCCGCAGTCATGGCGTCTTGGTCTCCTTACGCGGAAGGCTGCCGCTCTCATCGATCACCCGAAGGATTTCGGTGGAATCGGCGACGGTGGCGCAATAGCTCTCGAGCCATTCGAGCGCCCGCAGGCGATCGGCTTCCACCGCGGAGAACACACAGTCGCTCGGCACGGCGACGATGTAGCCACGGAAAAATGCGTCGGCGGCTGTCGTCTGAATACAGATCTGGGTTTGCAGCCCGATGAGCACCAGCGCCTCGACACCCGCTGCCTGGAGCCGTTCGTGCAGGTCGGTCTCGTAGAACCCGCTGTCCTTGCTCCGTTCCTGGATGACATCATCCGAGCCGAGAAACTCCTGGATGACCTCGGCACCCGGGGTACCGCGCAGGGCGGGGACCCGGCCGTCATATCGCTCGGCCAGCGGATCGTCCGGCTGGTTGATGAGCTGCAGATGGAACACCGGACAATCGCGCTTCCGCATCTCGGCCAAGAATTCCGTGACACGCGGGGTCGCGGCGGCGATCGCCGCTGCACGCTCCGGATTCTTTCCGACGATATCGTATTGCATGCCACTGGTCAGAACTGCAATTTTGGACATACCGAACCCTTCGAGCAGTGAATGGGGGCGTCGCCGAGCCCCAGATGGACGTTTGAAAAAGAAACCGTTTCGGAACTCAGGCCGAGCGGGCGTCCGGCGAGTTGCTGAGCTCGTCAAAAGAAGCAGCTTGCAAGGCCTGGGCGATGGTCACCCAGTTGGCTGCGCATTGATTGGCGAATTCGATCACGTGGTAGTAGGAATGCGGCCGAACGAAATCGGCTATCTTCGCGACATCGCCGCCGTTCACCGCATGCTGATGCAGCCAGCGAAGTAGTTCGCGGCCGCCGACACTCATCCGTAGCGCCGGGTCGCGGGAGAGCACACCGAGCAGGGCCTCGATATCCACCTGCTTCTTGGGTTGCGCGGACGGGACGAGCCGTTCGGTCGCTGCCGGCGCGGCGCTCTCCGACGCCGGCTTGGTACAGGATGTCTTGTTTTCCTCCGGATGGACGAGCGGGTCCACACCGCTCTCCAGCTTGGCGCGGACGTCGCGAACGGTCGACGGGGACAGCCCGACCTCCTTGGCAATGCTGCGGAGGGACGCATCCGGGCGCGCGAGGATGAGTTCGGCGGCGGTTCGCCGGGCGGAGTTGGTATCGACGGGGCGGAGCCTGCCATCGCTACCCAAGCGGTGGCTCGCCTGCGAACTCTCGCCGGTACCGTTTCGAATCGATGCCACCGTCTTCGCGGACAGGCCCGCGGCGGCTGCGATCGAACGGTTCGACCAGTGCGGATGCGTTGTGATGATTCGTTCGGCGGCGGCACGGCGATCCGCAAGAGACAACGGGAGACCGTGTGTCACATTCTCCTGGACTCCGAGAATGAATGCCAGTTCGTCGGATCCATCGACCAGATACGCGTCAATATGGGTGAGGCCTTTCCGTCGCGCGGCAATCGTGCGATGGAATCCGTCGATTACCCGGTTGGTCGGCCGATGAACGAGAATCGGCGGCAACGGCCATTCGGCCTCGATCAGCCGTTCGATATGCGACTGATCCTCTCCCTCCGATCTGGGGGAGCCGGCAATTACCAGCGATACGATTTCCACAGATAGCTTGACGCGTGCCGGTTTCGATGAACGATCCACGTATTCAGTCCCCCGGTCCTTCACACAAAGTATATCAATTTCAAGCTCACGAGCCGCGCAAAAACTATCGCAGGCAGCCCCGTTCGGGCAAGTGTTCGATCCGACAGCGCCGTCCACCCCCCTACCCTCGGGTAGGAGGAGTACCCGCAGGTCCGATGCGCGGCGAGACCAGGCTCATCCGTGCACAGCGACCACAACTCCAGGGCTGTCCAACTGATGAAAGTCACAGTTGTACAAGATGATTCGGACAAAGAAGACCGGTCGGTTGCTTCATTGGGGGCCGGGCCGGGGGAGGGTGGCGGCGCGCACCGGCCGGCCTCACCTCTCGACCGGAAGCACCGCTCAGCGGCCGGCACGAGAGCGGATTACCGGCCAATTCCACACCGGGCGAAACCGTTGCATAATTGCCCGGAATTCCCTGAAACAGGACACACACCCGCAAAATGCAGAGTCCTCGGTATCGCGAATTTTCACATTCGCCACTCCCCCAAATGGAAGGAAAGAAATCAGATGAGCTATGCCACTCGCAAGGACGATCATGTCCGCCTGGCCATCGCCCAACAACGCGAATTCATCGATACGCGGCACTCGTGTCAGTTCGATGAAGTCGAGTTCGTCCACCATGCCCTACGAGGCACCGCAGAGCACGTCGTTTCGCTGACCACGGACATCGGCGGTGCGACCTGGCCGGTGCCGTTGTACATCAACGCGATGACCGGCGGCAGCTCCCGCACCGGCGAGGTGAATCGGGGCTTGGCGATCGCCGCCAGGGAGACCGGCTTGGCGATCGCGTCGGGTTCGATGAGCGCGTACCTGGCGGACCGTTCGGTGGCCGAGACGTATCGCGTGCTGCGTCGAGAGAATCCGAACGGTTACGTCATCGCCAATGTCAACGCCAACACCACACCGCAGATGGCGGCGCTGGCGGTGGAGCTGCTGGGAGCCGACGCGCTGCAGGTGCACGTCAACGCGGTCCAGGAAACGGTGATGCCCGAGGGCGACCGGGACTTCTCAGCCTGGCCGCGCAACATCGCCCGGATGGCGGAGGCGCTCGAGGTACCGGTCATCGTCAAGGAGGTCGGGTTCGGGATCAGTGCCGACACCGTGGCGCAGCTGGCCGACCTCGGTGTACGGCATGTCGATGTATCCGGGGTCGGCGGAACGAACTTCGCGCTGATCGAGAACGCCCGGCGGCAACGAGCCGACTTCGACCTGCTCGCCGGCTGGGGCTTGTCCACCCCGGCCTGCCTCGTCGACGCGCACGAGGTGGCCGAACGACACGGGGTCACACTGCTGGCTTCCGGCGGGGTGCGCAATCCGCTGGACGTCGTCCGCGGCCTTGCGCTCGGGGCCAGGGCGGTGGGGATATCCGGATACTTCCTGTCGATCCTCGAGACGGACGGCGTCGACGCACTGATCGCGGAAATCGACACCTGGATCACCCGGATCCGGCAACTCATGGTGCTGCTCGGCGCCGAGACCGTGTCCGATCTGGCGCACACCGATGTGCTGCTGACGGGCCGGCTCGCCGAGATCTGCCGACTGCGCGGTGTCGACCCGGCCGGATACGCCCGGCGCTCCGGGACTCACCCGGCCGCTCGCAGGATGCCCGCTGATCCATGCCCTGAACAGCACCGTTAGGATGTTTTCACAGTCCGGTATCGCATCTGCCCTACTGGTCAGTAACATATAAGACCAACCCGTACTCGTCAGTAACTTAGACCGTACTATGATGCGCTATGGGACGAGCGACACCGCGTCGCTTCGTGAACGAAAGGCCGTTGCATGAGCCCTATATCGATGACGTTGGGCATCATCTCCATCCTGGTCGGTGTCCCCGCGTGGATTATGTTCGGGCTGGCCGTGCGGAAGATGACGCGGACGATCATGCTGGGCCAGGCGGCCCCGGATCGATTCCGGCCGTTCGTGCCGCGATTCACCACCATGGTCAAGGAGTTCGCCGCGCACACCCGCATGGTGAAGTTCCGGACCGTCGGCTGGGCGCACTGGCTCGTGATGATCGGCTTCATGATCGGCTTCGTCACCGTCTTCCAGGCCCAGGGTCAGATCTTCAGCCCCACCTTCACCTGGCCACTGGTCGGCAATACCTTCGTCTATCACCTGGTCGACGAACTGCTGGCCATCGGCACCGTCGTCGGTGTGCTGGTGCTGATCGCCATTCGCCAGCTGAACCATCCGCGCGTCCCCCAGCGGCTCTCGCGGTTCTCCGGCTCCAACTTCGGGGCGGCCTACTTCGTCGAGCTCATCGTGCTCGTCGAGGGCATCAGCATGCTGGGTGCGAAGGCTCTGGTCCTGGCCTACACCGGTGAGTCCCATGCCAGCAGCGATTTCGTCACCATGCATATCGCCGCGCTGCTGCCGGCGAGTGCCACGCTCGTGTCGGTCTTCGCCTTCTTCAAGCTGATGGCGGCCCTGGTGTGGGTGGTTGTGGTCAGCCGCAACGTCAACTGGGGTGTGGCCTGGCACCGCTTCTCGGCCTTCTTCAACATCTACTTCAAGCGTGAGGCCGACGGCGGCGTCGCCCTGGGCGCGGCCAAGCCGATGATCTCCAACGGCAAGGTCCTCGACATGGAGAACGTCGACCCCGATGTCGACAACCTCGGCGTCGGCCGCATGGAGGACTTCTCCTGGAAGGGCTGGCTGGACTTCACCACCTGCACCGAGTGTGGTCGCTGCCAGTCGCAGTGCCCCGCCTGGAACACCGGTAAGCCGCTCTCGCCCAAGCTGCTGATCATGTCGCTGCGCGACCACGGCCACGCCGCGGCCCCGTACCTGCTGGCCGGTGGCCGCAAGGATCCCGGTGGCGACGAGATCGGTCTGGTCGACGCCGACGGCAAGCCGAACGAGGCCGCGCTGGCCAAGATCCCCGAGGCCGCCCGTGCCGAGGCCGAGCGCCCGCTGATCGGTGGCGAGGACGTGCACGGCGTCATCGATCCCGAGGTGCTGTGGTCCTGCACCACCTGTGGTGCCTGCGTCGAGCAGTGCCCGGTCGACATCGAGCACGTCGACCACATCATCGACATGCGCCGCTACCAGGTGCTGATCGAGTCGGAGTTCCCCTCCGAGCTGGCCGGTCTGTTCAAGAACCTGGAGAACAAGGGCAACCCGTGGGGCCAGAACTCCAAGGACCGCCTCAACTGGATCAAGGAAGTCGACTTCGACATCCCCGTCTTCGGTAAGGATGCCGACAGCTTCGACGGCTACGAGTACCTGTTCTGGGTCGGTTGCGCCGGCGCCTACGAGGACCGCGCGAAGAAGACCACCAAGGCCGTGGCCGAGCTGCTCGCCACCGCGGGCACCAAGTTCATGGTCCTGGGCGCGGAGGAGACCTGCACCGGTGACTCGGCTCGCCGCGCGGGCAACGAGTTCCTGTTCCAGCAGCTGGCCATGCAGAACATCGAGGTCATCAACTCGGTGTTCGAGGGTGTCGAGCAGTCGCGCAAGAAGATCGTCGTCACCTGCGCGCACTGCTTCAACGCGCTCAACAACGAGTACCCGCAGGTCGGTGGCACCTACGAGGTCGTACACCACACCCAGCTGCTCAACCGCCTGGTGCGGAACAAGAAGCTGGTGCCGGTGGCGCAGGTGTCGCAGAACATCACCTACCACGACCCCTGCTACCTGGGCCGGCACAACAAGATCTACAACGCCCCGCGTGAGCTGATGGAGGCCTCGGGTTCGACCCTGGTCGAGATGCCGCGCCACGGCGAGCGGTCGATGTGCTGTGGTGCCGGTGGCGCCCGCATGTGGATGGAAGAGCAGCTCGGCAAGCGCATCAACGTCGACCGTGTCGACGAGGCGCTGTCGACCAACCCGACCAAGATCGCGACCGGTTGCCCGTTCTGCCGGGTCATGCTCAACGACGGTGTCACCGCGCGTCAGGAGCAGGGTCAGGGTGAGGGTGTCGAGGTCGTCGACGTCTCGCAGCTGATGCTGGACTCGATCACCCGCATCGATGCCACCGAGCTCTCGGCCAACCTGCTGGTCGTCCAGGAGCCCAAGGCCGAGCCGGAGCCCGAGCCCGAGCCGGAACCCGAGCTGGTCGCCGAGGTGGCCGAGGTGGCGCCGAAGGCCGCGCCTGCCGGTGGTGGCCTCGGGATGAAGGGTGCCGCCAAGGCGCCCGGCGGTGGTCTGGGCATGAAGGGTGCCGCGAAGGCGCCCGGTGGCGGACTCGGCATGAAGGGTGCTGCCAAGGCGCCGGGCGCGAAGGCACCTGCCGCCGAAGCCGCTCCGGCCGCCGAGGCCGCGCCGGCCAAGGGTCTGGGTATGAAGGGCGCCGCGAAGGCGCCCGGTGGCGGACTCGGCATGAAGGGCGGTGCGAAGGCTCCGGGCGCGAAGGCGGCCGAAGCGGCACCGGCCGCCGAGACCGCGGCTCCCGCGGCCCCGGTCAAGGGTCTGGGCATGAAGGGTGGCGCCAAGGCACCCGGTGGCGGACTCGGCATGAAGGGCGGCGCGAAGGCCCCCGGCGCGAAGGCTCCGGCCGCTCCCGCCGCGGAATCCGCCCCCGCCGCCGAAGCCGCTCCCGCACCGGCAGCCCCGCCGGTCAAGGGCCTCGGCCTCAAGGGCGGTGCCAAGGCTCCGGGTGCGAAGGCCCCCGGCGCGAAGGCCGCGGCCCCCGCTGCTCCGGCAGCCCCGGCAGCAGAAGCGGCCCCCGCCGCCGAAGCCCCTGCCGCGGCCCCGGTCTCGGCCCCCACCGAGACCAAGCCGACGGTCGCCGCCAAGGGCCTGGCCATGAAGTCCGGCTTCAAGCGCCCCGGTCCGAAGGCCCCCGGCGCCGCAGCCCCGGCTCCCGCGGCCCCGGCCGCACCGGAAGCTCCGGCCGAACCGGAAGCCCCCGCGGCGGAACCGGCCACCCAGGCCGAGTCCACCAACGGCAATGGCAACGGCACCCCGCCGGTAGCCCCGCCGACCGCCAAGCCCGGCGGCCTCGGCTTCAAGTCCGGCGCGAAGGCCCCCGGCCGTAAGAACTGACGGGCCGAACACCTGAAAACCGGTGAGGCGGGGGGTTGCCCCGGGGAACGCGCCCCACAGGGGGGGAACGACCCCGGCGAGCCCCCGCCGGGCCCCGGCCACGGCCTGGGGGTGGCGGCGGGATGTTAAAAAGATAATAAAAAAAAAAAAAGCAGGACGCG